>JAJQIH010000036.1 GCA_021199305.1 Ruminococcus sp. | reverse complement strand
CATATTTGGAGTTGTTTTTCTTCTTTTTCTGTCAACTATCTATTGTAACATAACAAAACAAAGTATTTTGCAAAACATTTTGGCAGTTTCTTACAGCTTCTTTAAAAAGTTCCCCTCAACCTTTACGCCTTCGTTTTCAATTATAAAAGCTCCCTCGTCGACAGAGTAAACTATCTTTTTAAGGTCTGGCATTTCATACTTTGAAAGACAGACGCAAAGAACGGTTGTATGCTCGTCGGTAAAGCCGCCCGTTCCGTCCCAGCAGGTTACTCCCCGACCGAGAGAATTAAAAATTTCTGCTTCGATTTTCTTGGCGTCGCCCTTTGTAAAGACGAGAGTCTGAACGCTTATATTTTGCTGGTGAAGTCTGTCCACAACCAGCGAATAAAAGACTGTATAAATTACCGAATAGATAACAACAGACGCATTAAAGGTTACAAGGCATATAGCATAAATGCACAGATTTATCGCTATGTTTACCTTTCCAAAGGAGAGTGTTTTATACTTCTTTGAGCACATAAGCGCTATAATATCAAGTCCGCCGCCTGAGGCTGTCATTGTGAAGATTATTCCTGTGCCGAAGCCCGAAACTATAGCTCCGATTATACAAGATGTAAGCGTGTCCTCGACAAGCGGCTTGCCGTCAATCACCAGAACTGACAAGGCAATAGTCATAGTAATGGCTGCTATTGCGGTTTTAAAGATAAAACGCTTGCCGATATACTTGTAAGCGATAAGAAAAATTGGCACGTTAAGAATAAAGTACAGTATACCTGAAATGTCAATGTTTTCAATCGGAAGCTTCAAAAAGTCAACCAGAAAGGTTCTTATAATCTGGCAGACTCCGACAAGTCCTCCTGTGTATAGTGAGTGAGGAACTATAAACAAATTTACCCCTGCTGAATACAAAAAGCCGCCCAGAATTGTAAGCAGGACCTTTGCAATTTCATTCTTTCTTGCTACCTCGAACATAAAAATCCCCCTATTTAAAGTACATAAAAAGCTGGCACTTTATCATTCCATTGTAAAGCTTTCTGCGTTTGTCAGCCTTCTTGCCGAAGAATTTTTCAAATTCCTCGTGCGGCGAAATTATATAGCACGGATTATCCTTGTCAGGACGAAGCCGCTCCCCCATTATCTTGTACAGCTTTTCTGCGCTTTTTATATCAAGCAATCTTTCACCGTATGGCGGGTTGCAGATTGTAATGCTGTTTTTTATCGGCTTGAATCTGGCAATATCCTGCTGCCTGACGGTAACCTTTGAAAATACTCCCGCCTTTTTAGCGTTAGTCTGACTAAGGTCAACGCACATATCGTCAACATCAAAGCCTAAAGCCTTAAATTCCCCTGTCTTATCTATTGAAGAAAGCGCCTTGTCACGCTCCGTCTTCCAGAAGTCTTTATTCATACTGCCCCATTTTTCAGCGGCAAAGCTTCTTCTTATTCCGACGGCAACGTTAAGCGCCTTGTAAGCCGACTCTATAAGAAAGGTTCCTGAACCGCACATCGGGTCGACAACAACGCTTGAGCTTCTGACCCTCGCGAAGTCAACAATTCCAGCAGCAAGCGTTTCCTTGATTGGCGCATCGTTTGAATTTCTGCGGTAGCCTCGCTTGTGAAGCGAAATTCCAGTCGTATCAAGGCAGATTGAAGCTTCGTCACGAAGTATATTAAACTGAATCTGATAGGTGTCGCCGCTTTCCTCAAACCACGAAACTCCGTAAACGCTCTTCAAGCGCTCGACTGCCGCCTTTTTGATAATTCTCTGGCAATCGGGAACGCTGTGGAGCTTTGAATTTATGCTGTGTCCCTTAACGGGAAAAGCATCGTTCTTACCGATAAAGTTTTCAAGCGGAAGTGCTTTGACTCCCTGATAAAGCTCCTCGAAGCTTTCGACGTGAAAGTTTCCAAGCTCAATTAAAACTCGTTCGGCGGTAGAAAGGCACAAATTTGCTCTTGCGACCATTTCATAGCCGCCCTCAAAGGAAACTCTTCCGTCACAGACGACTACATTTTCTCCGCCTATCTTTTTAACCTCGTAAGAAAGAACGCTTTCTAGCCCGAAAAGGCATGGACATACAATTTTCATATTAAACCTCAACAATGGCTATCCGAATAAATCAGATAGCCATTTTCCTATATTAATGATTTCCAGAACAGGTTTCAGGAATATTTGAATCCTTGTAATAGCCTGTCGCTGTGCTGTAACAGTTGCTGCCTGCTATAAGTCCTGTCTTTGTACAATACTTCAGTTCGACAACCGTATCAGGCATTGTAAATTCTGTAACGGTTCCGGCATCTGCGATTTCGCCGAAAATATTCTTCCAGATAGCGCCGATGTTCTTGTACTGACTTCTGTCAATCTCGGTCAGCAGCTCATAGCCTATCCAGACGCCGCTTACATATTCAGGCGTACAACCAACGAAGGTCAGGTTTTGCCACTCGTTAGAGGTACCGGTCTTTCCGACCAAGTCAACGTTTTCAAGCTTTGCATAACGTCCTGTACCAGAAGAATTGGTTATAACGTGTTCAAGCATTCGATTCATAACATAACCAGTAGACGAATCTATCGCCTGCTCGCCGACATATTGATTCTCGTAAACTACGTTTCCCAGCTTGTCGACAATCTTGTTTACAAAGGATGCTTTGTACCACATTCCCTGATTTCCAAAGGTCTGATATGCTGCAACAAGCTCGTCTAAGTAAACGCCGTAAGTAAATTCACCAACTACCATTGGAGAATAAGCGTCGTCCGTTTTACCGTCCTCGTTGGCAACTAAGCTTGTAAGATGCATTGTGTCCTGCAGGAAGTTAAAGCAATAGGTTGGCGTCAGCTCCTGAACAATCTGAGCAGGGGCGGTATTTAACGACTTGTAAATCATCTCGAAGGTAAAATAGTTGTTGTACGACCAGTTTTCAGAATAGCCGTCCTCAGAATAGTTTACAGGCCACTTCTCCAACTCGCCGTCCTCGTTTTCAATTTCAATAGGCTCGTCTTTAAATATTGTCGAGTAGGTTATAAGGTCCTTATCGAGCGCCGGCGCATAAGAAGCTATCGGCTTTATGGACGAACCCGGCGATCGCCTTGCCATTGTGGCATAGCTTAAAGAACGTGAAACCGTCTTTTCTCCCCTGTCGCCGACCACAGCCTTTACGTTTCCGTTATAGTCCATGGCTATAAACGCCGCTTTCAGCGTGTCGTCGTCAGAGGTATAGTAGGCGAAGGTCGAATAGTCCAAGAACTTGCTTTCAACCTCGCTTTGCATTTCAAGATCAACATTTGTATATATTGTATATCCGCCAGCTAACAGCTTTTCTTCGGCGGCATCGTAGTCAATTCCCTCTTCGTCCTCTAAAATAGCTATAGCATCGTTTATGGCAGCGTCTATATAATAAGAGGTAACGCCTGTGATTTCATACTCATTATCCTCGCTGTCAACAGCTGAGGTATAGCTTGAGTCGCCAGTTACAACCAGCTCCTCTTCCAAAGCTTCGAGGTACTCGGTAGTTGAAATAGCTCCGTAATCGAGCATATTTTGCAGGATAAAGTCGTTCGCTCTGCCAACGTTCATATCATAGTCGTAAACAGGGTTATAAAGCGCAGGTGCACGGGTAATCGCCGCTAAGCTCGCAGCTTCCTTAACAGACAGTTCTGAAACGTCCTTTGAGAAATAGTAGTTAGCTGCTGCCTGTACGCCACAGACGTTATTTCCAAGCGGAACGATATTAAGATAAGCTTCTAATATATCGTCCTTCGTGGCGGTTTTTTCAAGGTTAATCGACCTGAAAATTTCCCGGATTTTTCTTGCGTATCCTTCGCCGCCGTCCTGAGCGTCGTCGCCTGTGATATTCTTGATAAGCTGCTGGGTTATGGTTGAACCACCCTGATTACTGCTGTAAATCGGAATAAATACGTTTATAAAAGCTCCCAAGGTTCGCTTGAAGTCAACTCCGTCGTGAGTGTAGAAGTTTTCATCCTCAGTAGAAACGAACGCTTCTCTAACGAACATTGGAATATCCTCAATATCAACCCACGTTCTCTTTTCACCATTACCGTTTAAGGAATAATACAGAACATACTCCTCGCTGGTTTCATCTTCCTTATCATATTCAGGGTTTTCCGCCAGAAATCTGGTAGTGAAATTAACCTCAATATTATCAAGACTTATAGTAGATGTGGTATCGGCAAAATTAAGAATGTAAATTGTAAGCGCAGTTACCAATATCGAGCCGCTGATTATTATTATCAAAAACACAGAAAGCAAGAACATCATTAAAAATCTGAATACCTTGTACACCTTACCGTGTCGCTTGACCTTTTTTCTCTTTGTTGGCTTGTAGGGCACCTCTGTGCTTGATTTCAAGTTCTCTTTTTTCATAGTAATCCTTTCAGTTAAACAGGACCTGCTTTTGTCAAATCGTTGTCATTTGTATATTGATGATTTGCCCGATAAAAAAGGGCAAACAATAATTGTTCTACAATTTGTAGTATATCACAAATGCTTCAAAAAGTAAAGAGGGGCAAGAAAAAACTTACCCCTCGAAAATTTAAATTATTAAATGTATTATTCAGCGTCCTTGTCGTCAGCTAAAGCTTCAAGAGCTTCGGCAGCTGCAGCCTCAACTGCGTCCTGAACAGGTGCTTCTTCTACAGCTTCTGCAACCTCTTCAACTGGTGCTTCGTCTTCTGAATGATCATCCTCAGTTGAGTAAACAACGTCAGATTCAGGCTCCTCAGCAGGCTCTTCCTTTGGCTTTTCTTCCTCAACCGGAAGAAGCGCTCTCATTGAAAGACTGATTCTGCTTCTCTCGGTGTTGATGTCAGTAATCTTAACCTGAACCTCGTCGCCAACCTTTAAAACGTCAGCTACATTTTCAACTCTCTTGTTAGCAATCTGTGAAATATGTATAAGTCCGTCGATTCCGTCGATGATTCTTGCAAAAGCTCCGAACGAAGTGATTGAAACGATAGTAACGGTAATCTCCTGTCCTACTCCGTAGTTCTTGTTGAATATTACCCACGGATTGTCCTCTTCCTTCTTCATAATGAGGGCGATCTTACCAGTTTCCTTATCAATTTCCTTAATCTTAACCTCAACCTCGTCGCCTACTGCAACAACGTCTGATGGATGCTTGATTCTCTTCCATGTAAGATCAGGCTTTCTTACAAGTCCGTCAATTCCGCCAAGGTCAACAAATACGCCGTAGTCCATAATGCTCTTGACAGTTCCTGTAACGACCTGACCTGCTTCTGCGCTCTCTAAGAATGCAGCCTTAGCCTTTTCTCTTTGCTCTCTTACTACTGCGCGAATTGAACCAACAGCGCGGTTTCTCTTTTCATCAACATCAATAATCTTGAAGCTAACCTCCTGCTTTAAAAGCTGATCGAGGTTTTCTCCCTTTCTCAGATTGGATTGAGTTCCTGGGATAAACACCTTGATTCCGTTTGTTGAAACGAGCATACCGCCCTTTACAACATCCGTAACAGTACCTGTTAAAACAGTGTCCTCTTCCTTGGCCTTCTTGACAGTTTCAAATCCTACAAGAGCGTCAACTCTCTTCTTTGAGAGAGTTACAATGCCTTCGGAATCGTTAGTTCTCATAACAACTACGTCGATAACGTCGCCGACAGCCAAAAGCTCTTCTGGCTTTTTGGTCGTATCGTTTGAGATTTCATACGACGGTATAACGCCAGTGCTTTTAACGCCGATATCAACAAGCGCTTCGCTCTTGTTGACTGCTGTTACTTTACCGGTCAGCTTTGCTCCTATATATATTTTTTTGAAAGACTTGTCAATAGCCTCTTCAAAATCGAAATTCTCTTCATTGTTCAGAATCTCAGTCATGGTTCTTTCTACCTCCTTGATAATATATGCCGGAGTTGATGCGCCGGCAGAAATTCCTAAGAATTTCACATCGGAAAAATCCAGATCATAAAGCTCTCTTGCGTCCTCCACCAAAAATGTTTTGCAATTTTCACTGCACACTTCTTTAAGCTTTAGTGTGTTAGAGCTATTCCGTCCTCCAACTATCAGCATTACATCAGCTTTTTTTGATAATTCCTTTGCGTCGCTCTGCCTTTTTGAGGTGGCGCTGCAAATGGTATCGTAAATTTTCGCATTCGGAAAGCTTGATAAAATAATGCTCTTTAGCTTTTTCCATTCAGACTCATTAAAGGTAGTTTGCGAAACGACTGCGATTTTTTCGTCAGGTTCAAGCTTACTTAATATGTCGGTAAGCTCTCGCTCAGTTGAAAAAACATATGCACCGTTTTGACAATGACCCTCTATTCCTACAACTTCAGGATGAGTTTTGTTCCCAGCGATAAGCATTGTATATCCGTCTGAAGAGCATTCAAAACAAATATCATGTATTCTGGAAACAAAAGGACAGGTTGCGTCAATTATCTCAGCGCCAACGCTTAAAAGCTCATCGTAAACATTCTTTGCCACTCCGTGCGAACGAATTATCGTAACGCAGCCAGCAGCATCGCTTATTTTATCGACTACTTCAACGCCTTTTTGCCTGAGATCGTCAACAACGCTCTGATTATGGATTATTGGTCCTAATGTGACAACCTTTTTATTTTGGTTATCCAGTTTATTATACACTATTTTGATTGCTCTGTCTACACCAAAACAAAATCCAGCGGTTTTTGCAACAAAAATTTTACAGTTTGTTAACATTTTCTTGCTCGCTTTCGTCGGATTTTCCTTCAACTAATTCAGTAATTGAAGCCATAATTTCATTTCTCAGATGCTTTACCTTTTTGTTCTCACAGCTGTCAACTCCGATTTCAGAAGGGATAACAGGCTTGCCGAATTTTACAGTAACCTTGCGTCTGAATTTAATCTTTCCCTCGAACACTATTCCTGTTGGAATTACAGGCACCTGTGCTATTGCGGCAACAAGGGCAACTCCTGTTTTGCCCTTTAAGACCTTACCGTCCTTTGAACGGGTTCCCTCAGGGAAAATTACAAGGTTATAGCCTTTGTTCAGGCGTTCAAGCGAGGTTTCAATAGATTGCTTTCCGCCGCTGCCACGCACTACCGGAAATGCGCCGAAAAGCTTTATAAGAATTGTAAAGAAGATGTTCTTCTCAAAAAGCTCCTCCTTTGCCATAAATGAAAACATTACTTTAGGCTTCAGGGAGATTAAAATCGGGTCAGTATAGCTTCTGTGGTTGCTTGCAAAAATATTGGAGCCGTCCTTCGGTACGTTTTCAAGCCCCTCAAAGCTAAGATCTAAGTATGTATGATAGATTGCCTTTGCGATAAGTCGTAAAAACTCGTGGCAGATTCTTTTCCAGAGAGGGGGCCTTGCTCCCTTTACAACAGGCTGAACCTCTGGGATTTCCCTGGCTGACACCTTTTTAGCCTTTATCTTATTCTCGATTACCTCTACCACTTTATCTATTGACTCATCAAGTGTAAGAGCTGAAGAATCAACCAAAATAGCGTCGTCCGCCTGCCTGAGCGGCGCAACATCACGGTGAATATCGTTATAATCACGTTGGTTTACGTCGTTTAAAACCTCTTCATAAGTAACGCTTTCGCCCTTTTGCACAAGCTCGTCGTATCTTCTTTTAGCTCTCGTTTCAGCAGAAGCGGTCAGGAAAATTTTAACGTCAGCATTCGGCAAAACTACAGTTGCTATATCTCTGCCGTCCATTATTACGTTATTTTCCTTAGCGAGGTTCTTTTGAAGAGAAAGCAGGAACTCTCTTGTTTCGGAAATAGCAGAAACTGCAGACGCTGCCATTGAAATTTCAGGCGTTCTTATACTGTCGCTTACATCCTCGCCGTTTAAGATTATTCTCTGACCCTGCTCGGTGTATTTAAGCTCAATGCTGATACCAGCTAACGCACCGACAACCTCATCCTTGTTTTCAGGGTTAAGTCCTTTGCTCAAAACGTAAAACGCTACAGCTCTGTACATAGCTCCCGTATCGACATAAAGATATTTCAGCCGCTCGGAGGCTGCTCTTGCGATAGTAGACTTTCCGGCGCCCGAAGGTCCGTCAAGCGCAACATTTATACTCATTTTCGTCCCATCCTTTAAATACTGAAATTATTTGAAACGGCGTTTGCCGTTGAAAAAGCAATCTGTAAATTAAATCCACCTGTATATGCGTCAATATCTAAAACCTCACCGATAAAATACAGCGAGCTTATTTTCTTGCTCTCCATTGTTTTCGGGTTGATTTCCTTTGTGTCAACGCCTCCCCTTGTGATAACGGCTTCATCTATCGGGCGTTTACCCGAAACGGTAAGCTTCATTCCCTTTACTGATTTGACCAGCGCTTTTCTCTGCTCCTTGGTGACTGAATTCACCTTTGTTTGCGGATCGATTTTGGCAGATTTCAGTATTGGCAAAATCAAAGAGGAAGGCAAAAGCTTTGTAAGCGTATTTGAAATTGCACGATTTGTATTAAGCGAAAAATCCCGCAAAATTCTGTCGTCGAGCTTTTTCTCGTCAAGCGCAGGCTTTAGGTCGATTTCGTATCGGTAATCAGCATTACTTTCCATATGAGCGGAGGAGGTCAAAACAAGCGGCCCTGAAACGCCAAAATGCGTAAAAAGCATTTCTCCAAGCTCCTCGTAAACAGGCTTTGTGCTGTCGCCTTTAAAAAGCTTCAGCGTTACGTTTCTGAGTGAAAGACCTGAAAGAGAAGCAACAAAGCTTTCTTTGATCTCAATCGGCACAAGCGACGGCGAAATTTCCGTCACGTTAATGCCCAGCCTTTCGGCAAATTTATATCCATCTCCTGTAGAACCAGTTTTGGGGTAGCTTTTGCCGCCTGTCGCTACAATTACAGCGTCAGCAAAATACTTTCCCTTTGCGGTTTTGACGCCAATTACCCTGTTTTCTTCGACTAAGATTTCACGAACGCCTTCAAAAATAAATTTGACGCCGCAGTCCCTTGCCCTTGCTACGAGAGCGTCGACTATATCGGAGGATTTATCGCTTTCAGGGAAAACCCTTTTGCCTCGCTCGGTTTTAAGTTTCACTCCCAGAGCTTCAAAAAAGCTCATGGTATCGCTTGAGTCAAAAGAATTAAGAGCGGAATACATAAACCTTGAATTTCGAGGGATATTTTTTAAAATTGTATCAACGTCGCTGTTGTTGGTTACGTTGCATCTTCCCTTTCCTGTGATAAGAAGCTTTTTACCAGGAATTTTCTGATGCTCAAAAACTGTAACCTTATTCCCCTTTTCGGCGCACTTTATAGCTGCCATCAAACCTGACGCTCCGCCGCCGACAATAATTATTTCACTCATTTACTGCTCCCTCGTATCATAAGCGTTGTATTCCTCCCAGATAGCTTCGAGAGTAGCAAAGTTTTTGGAAATCATATCCTTTTTCTTTGCAGAAACCGCTACAATAAGAGCGTTCAGAAGCGAAAGCGGCGCAACGAGCGAATCGACAAAGCTCGCCATATCGCTTCCCGAAACCAAAAGATAATCGGCAAAAGGCACAAGCGGAGAATTGTCAGAATCGGTAAAGGCTACGACCTTCGCTTTTTTATCTCTTGCGTATTGAAGCGCAATACGGGTCTGAGTTGAATATCTTGGGAAGGAAAAGCCTATAATTACGTCACGCTCGTCGATTTTCATAACCTGCTCTAACATTTCGCTGGTAGAGGAAGGCTTTACTCGCTTGACGTAAGAAAACATCAGGCTTAAATAATACTCGGCAAAAGACGCAAGTGCAGAGGCACTTCTGTTTCCGATTATGTAAATTGAATGTGCATTTGCGATAGCTTCGACCGCTTGATTAAAGTCGTTTGTTGAAATTTCTGAAAGCGTTTCCTTGATTCTGTCAATGTCGGCGGTCATTACGTTTTCGAGTACGTTTTCTCCGCCAATTCTGTCGTCGCTCAGTTCCATTCTCTGAACTGCTGTAAGATTCGCTTTTACCTGCTCCTGAAGGCTCTTTTGAAATTCAGGATAGCCCTTAAAGCCCAGCGAAATCGCAAACCTCACAACGGTCGATTCCGACACGCCTACTGCCCTTCCAAGCTTGGAGGCTGTCATAAAAGCTGCTTTGTCAGAGTGGTTTATGACATACTCTGTTATAAGCCTGTGGCCCTTAGAGCAGCTATTCATATTATCCTTTAAAGTCTTTAGAAGATTCCTCTCCATTTTTAATCCTCCCACAAAGAATTTAAAAGCTTTATATTTTGTTCTTTGCGTTCCTTTGTTTTTTCGGCAAGTATTTTGTACCCGCCATTTTTGTATTCTATTATATCGTTTACTTTTATTCCTTCCGGCATTTCGGACAGGCGGCAATATGAAATTTTTAAATCTTCGTCTTCAAGCTTTACAATATCATCGCTGATTGATAAAACACTTAGCTCCATAATTATTCACTCTTTTCAACGTTCATAGATAAGTTCTTTCCGTCGCAGTCAAAAACAATCGTTCCGTTTAAATCTGTTCTGTAAATGCTGTCGGTATAATTTTCAATTCTCTCAATTGTAGCGTCGTTCGGGTGGCCGTAGCTATTATCTGCGCCGACACTTATAACTGCGCAGGATGGGTTTACGCTTTCAAGCAAGCTGTCAGAGCTTGACGACGAGCTTCCGTGATGTCCGACTAAAATAACGTCGGCAGAAAGGTCAGCATCCTTGCTGAGAAGCTCCTTTTCAGCGGTAGTTTCAAGGTCGCCCATTATTATAAAGCTTCCTGCATCTGTTTCTATTTTGGTGACAACGGAATAGTTGTTAAGGTCGCTGTAATCGCCCTCCATAGCGAAGGTTGAAACTGTGAAATCGCCAACCTCAAACTGCTCATCTCTTGCCGCACGGACGGAAAGTCCCTTTTCTTCGATTGCAGTCAGGAGATTTGTATATGTATAGCTTGTCGGCGTCAGCTTTTCGGGAATTTCGGGCATGATGATTTTTCCGACCTCTATATCGCTGTTTAAAACGTCAATCATACCGCCCATATGGTCTGTATGCTGGTGGGAAATTATTATGTAATCAAGCTTTGTAACATTCATAGCTTCAAGATATGAAACAACGTCCTCGCCCTTATCCGTTTCGCCAGCGTCAATTAAAATGGCGCTGTCACCTGAAACTGCAAGGGTACAGTTACCCTGTCCGACATCGACAAAGCTCACCGTATTTTCAGCATCCGAAGCGGTAGAGCTGACTGAGATTTCAGCCTGCTCGTCGCTTAAATTTATAACGCCGAAATAATCGAGCGCTCCAACTATCAAAACCAATATTACAGCAATTATCGTTGCAATAGTTTTGGTATTCTTTGAAGAGGTTTTTCGTTTCGCCATTACACTTCGTCCTTCATTACGTTTCGCTCAAGCCATTGTTCCTTGCTCATCAGAACCTCTCTCGGCTTTGCGCCCTGAGCGGGGCCAATTATTCCCATAGCTTCAAGGTCGTCCATCAGCCTTGCGGCACGGGCGTAACCCAGACTTAACTTACGCTGCAGGAATGAGGTCGAAGCCTGACCTGTTTCAACGATAATTTTTACTGCGTCCTCAAACTTCTCATCGACGTTGCTATGCTCGGTTTCTTCCGGCAAAGCGTTCTTGTCGTTTTTAGCCTGCGGCGTATACTTTTCAATATCCTCAACAATTTCATCGCTGTACTCTGCGCTGGAAAGATTTTTAAGATAATTTACAACCGCTCTTACCTCGCTTGTTGGAATAAAGCTACCCTGTATTCTCATCGGTTTACCCATTCCTACCGGCTTATAAAGCAAATCTCCTCGTCCTAAAAGCTTGTCTGCGCCGCCCTCGTCGAGAATAACTCTTGAGTCCACGTTATTTGAAACCTTGAGCGCAACACGGCTTGGAATATTAGCCTTGATAAGACCGGTTACTACGTCTACACGAGGCGACTGAGTTGCAATTATAAGATGCATTCCTGCCGCACGGGCAAGCTGAGCTATACGGCAAATAGAGTCTTCAACCTCTTTCGGCGCCGCCATCATAAGGTCGGCAAGCTCGTCTATTACAATGACAATCTGAGGAATAGGTTCAAGCTCCTCCTTGTCCTTCTGATATTCGTTATAGTCCTCAAGGTCACGCACGCCATTGTCGGCGAAAACCTTGTATCTTCTCATCATTTCAGCTACTGCCCAACCCAGCGCACCTGCTGCCTTTCTGGCTTCGGTTACAACTGGAATCAGAAGGTGCGGAATGCCGTTATAGATTGGAAATTCAACCTGCTTCGGGTCGATAAGTATAAGCTTTACCTCATCAGGAGAAGCTTTATACAAAATGTTCATTATGATTGAATTTGTAAATACTGATTTACCAGCACCAGTAGTTCCCGCAACAAGAAGGTGAGGCATTTTGGCAATATCACCCATAACGATATTTCCCTCAATGTCCTTACCAACTGCAAATTCAAGCTTGCCCTTGCTGTTTCTGAACTCGTCGCTGTCGATAAGCTCTCGGATAGATACGCTGTCACGCTTTTTGTTAGCGATTTCTATTCCGACAGCCGCCTTTCCAGGAATTGGCGCTTCGATTCGTATTCCCTCAGCCGCAAGGTTTAAAGCTATATCGTCAGTAAGTCCTGTGATTTTTGATACCTTTACTCCTGCCGCTGGCTGAAGCTCGTATCTTGTAACCGACGGACCTCTGTGTACTCCGACGATTCTCGTCTGAACTCCGAAGCTTCTGAGCGTTTCAACAAGCGTATTTCCACGCTCTCTGATTTCATTCTGGTACTCGCTTTCGCTTACCTTTGAATTTGAATATTTAAGCAGCTCGACACTCGGCGGAATATATTTTCCCTTTTGATCTTCCTTGCCAAAAAGTGAAGTTTGTCCGTCGCTTTCAACGTAAATGTCGTTCTTTACAGGCTTTGCGGGCTTGGGCGCAGGCTTTTTAGCCTCAGTCTTTTGCTGACGCTTGGCTGCGCTGTTGATAATTTCTTCATACTCGTTAATCGACTTTTCAAGCTCAGGCGATTTTTTTGGAAAAACCGGCTCGTTTTTACTTGTAGTCGTTTTTGCTTTCTTAGGAGTTGTCTTTGCAGCAGGCTCGTCGTTTATAAACTTAGCAGGGTCGTGGTCGATTCCAGAAGTTGAAAATCCGGGCGCAAGTTTAGATGTATCTGCGCCATAATATTTGGCAACATCGACTCTGCTTTCTCTCTCCTGCCTTTTAACTCTTCTCTCCTCCTGCTTCTGAGCATTGAGTGCTCTGTCCTCTTTGATTGCGACAACGCCTTTTTTGACAGGTCTTGAAAAAATATGTACTATGTCCTTGAAGCTTATATGGAAAACAAGCATCAGGAATATTATCATTACAAGCACGAGTATTATGGTTCCGCCGACCTTACCTAAAAGAGCTGAAACAGGCCAGCCTATAAGCGCACCAATTACTCCGCCGCCGGAAAGCTTTACGGATTCATCATAGATAGACGATAATCTCTCGCCAAAGCCTGAATCTATTGGCATTGGAACGCCGATTATAATTGTGTGGAATATAGCGCAAAGAAGTAAAATGAAAAACACCGTTTCAATAATCTTTGCAACGGCTATATTGTCGTTTTTGGAAAACACTATCTGAATGGAAAGTATTACGAGCATCGGGCCGATAAAATAAAGGGGTATTCCGAACACTCCTCTTACAGCTGTGTGAAGAGTTCCCCACAAGGCATCGCCGCTTATATAAGTAAGCGCAACTATCAAAGCTCCCAGCAGAAAGAATATTCCTGCAGGAACGCCCTTATGTACTGTATTTTTTTGAGCGCTTGCCTTGCTTTTTGCCGACGTTTTTCTCGCCGTTTGTTTCTTTGCAGGCTTTTTCTTCTGAGCCATTTCCCTCTCCTTTTCTCTCTTTTGTTCCTGATTCTTTTGTCTGTGAAAATTTATCTGTTAAAAGCTTAATGGGTGTCCTATAGCAGCTTCAATAATTGAGATTAAAATAACAATCACACCTAAAGCCGCTGTATAATAAGAAAAGACTTTGAACTTGTCGCTCTTTACAAGCCAGTTTACCATTTTTATTGCGGCGATTCCTACAATAGCCGCTACGAAAAATCCAACTATATAGCTTGCGCTGAAGGTCATATCGGTTTCAGCCGCATCCTTAACCTCGACAATGCAACCGCCCAAAATTGCCGGTATACCTAAAATGAACGAATACTTTACGGCAGTTTCCCTTGAAAAGCCGCAAAACAATCCTGATGAAATGGTAGAGCCAGAGCGTGAAACTCCTGGAAGAAGCGCAATGGCCTGGAAAAAGCCCACAGTTACTGCGTCCTTTCCGCTTATATCGCCGAGCGTTTTCTTTCCCTTTGTACATCTGTCGGAAAGGTATAAAATTGCGGCAGTGTACAAAAAGCAGATTCCCTCGGCGAAGATAGAGGTATCCTCAGCAAAGCCTTCAAAGAAATCCTTGAAAATGTAAAACGGAATCAGCACGACAGTTGAAACTATAAGCATAATAATTGCTCGTCTGTCGCCGTTCATATTCTTGAAAAACTGTCTATGTACTATGTCCTTGCAGCTTCTGCCAAATTCTTTTATAAGATCCCAGATTGTCTGTCTGAAGGCGACAAAAACCGCTACAAGCGTTCCTAAATGTAAAATCGCAGACAGGAGCAAAGCGCCCTCGCCGCTTTTGCCTGTAAAATGCTGAAACAGCGACAGGTGTCCTGAGCTTGAAACTGGCAGAAACTCTGTTAAGCCTTGAATAATCGCCTGAAAAATTGTATTTAGTAATGACATTTCTTTGCCTCCTGTTAAATTCTTTTAAATGGATAAATATCTTTGTTCAGATAGTCAAACGGGTCTGTCGAATAGAGTCTGTCTATATATTCATTCTCACCCATTTTAACGACGTCCACCAAATGTCCGTTATATGTCTTTTGTTCCCGCAAAACCGTTTCTTCAAACGGCTTGAATACATCGTAAATGTTTAAAATCGTGTGAAACATTGCTACTGCTCCTCGCTTTCGATAAGCTCATACAAACATTCTATTGCGTCAGAAAGTCCGCCGAGATTGTCAATCAATCCCTCCTTGACTGCGCTTTCACCTGCAAGGCAGGTTCCGACGTCCATAACAAGCTCGCCGGTTTTCATCATAAGCTCTCTGAACCTGTCTGATGAAATGTTTGAATTGTCAGTAACAAATCGTATAATTCTCTCCTGCATTCTGTCAAAATACGAAAGCGTCTGAGGAACTCCTAAAACGAGTCCGTTCATTCTTACAGGGTGAATTGTCATAGTTGCGCTTGGAACGATAAACGATTTCTTCGCACAGACAGCAAGCGGCACTCCGATAGAATGACCTCCGCCGACAACAATCGACACGCTGGGCGTTTTCATACTTGCAATAAGCTCGGCTATAGCAAGACCTGCTTCAACATCGCCGCCGACAGTATTTAAAATTATAACAACGCCCTTTATGCTTTCGTCCTGTTCAATAGCAACGAGTGCTGGAATTATATGCTCGTACTTTGTAGTTTTATTCTGAGGCGGCAAAAGATAATGCCCCTCGACCTCACCGATAATTGTAAGGCAATGAATCAGGTGCCTGGCACCCTTGAGCTCAACCTGACCCAGCTTTTCAATACCTTCAATTCTTTCGCCCTGCTCGCTGTCGAAGCTTTCAGAGCTTTCATTTCCGTTGTCGTTTTTCATTATACCGCCGCCTTTACTTAATTCAAACTTTCGTATTAAGTATATTTAGCAGGATAACGGAAAATATTCACGTTTTCAAAAACAAGTCGGAAAAGGTCATTCTACATTTAGAATATATACATCTTAATTATACCATATGTGCCGACAAAGTCAATATTAAAAAAGTAAAAATCTCGGCAAGGGAGTGACAAATATTTAAATCTCAATTGACCCAAAATTGTCAGAAATTGAGAAAATGTCGGATATATCAAGGCAAAATGCTTTTAGAGTTGTTAAATTCTTGACAAACCAGACATTATAATATAAAATAGTACATATAGATACCGCCTTCTGGCAATAAAAATGAAAGGATTGATTTTATGGGACTTACTTTGACCGAAAAAATTCTTAAAAACCACCTCGTGGACGGTGAGTTTAAAAAGGGTTGCGAAATCGGTATCAGAATTGATCAGACGCTGACGCAGGACGCTACGGGAACTATGGCTTATCTTGAATACGAGGCTATGGGCGTTCCGAGAGTTAAAACTGAAAAGAGCGTCGCTTACATCGACCACAACACCCTGCAGTCAGGCTTTGAAAATGCCGACGACCACCGTTTTATAGGCTCTGTTGCCAAAAAGCACGGAATTTATTTTTCAAGACCTGGAAACGGAATCTGCCATCAGGTTCATCTGGAGCGTTTTGGCGTTCCTGGAAAGACATTGATTGGATCTGACAGTCATACTCCGACAGGCGGCGGTATTGGAATGATAGCAATAGGCGCAGGCGGCTTAGACGTTGCTGTAGCAATGGGCGGCGGCGCATATTACATCACATACCCAAAGATTGTTAAGATAAACCTTACAGGAAAGCTCTCCCCCTGGGTTGCGGCTAAAGACGTAATTCTTGAAGTTCTCAAGCGGATGTCCGTCAAGGGCGGAGTCGGAAAGGTTATTGAATACACAGGAGAGGGCGTAAAGTCGCTTTCTGTTCCTGAGCGTGCAACCATTACAAATATGGGCGCGGAGCTTGGAGCTACAACTTCTATCTTCCCCAGCGACGAAACAACACTTGAGTTTTTAACCGCTCAGGGCAGAGCTGAAGTATGGACGCCTTTGTGCGCTGACGATGACGCTGAATACGACGAGGTTATTGATATTGACTTGTCAACGCTCGTTCCGCTCGCTGCTTGTCCTCACTCACCTGACAATGTTAAAACTGTAGACGAAATCGGTCCGATGAAAATAGATCAGGTTTGTATCGGTTCATGCACTAACTCTTCATTTATGGATATGATGAAGGTAGCTTATATTCTTAAGGGCAAGACGGTTCACCCGGACGTTTCGCTCTCAATTGCACCTGGCTCGAAGCAGGTACTTAATATGCTTGCACAAAACGGAGCGTTATCAGATATGATTGACGCAGGAGCGAGAATTTTAGAGTCCGCCTGCGGCCCTTGTATCGGTATGGGACAATCTCCTAACTCGGGCGGAATTTCATTGAGAACCTTCAACAGAAACTTTGAGGGACGTTCAGGCACTAAGGACGGACAGATTTATCTCGTTTCTCCTGAGCTTGCAGCAGTTTCAGCTTTAAACGGCTATCTTACCGACCCGAGAACGCTAGGCGAAATGCCTGAGTTCAAGCTTCCTGAAAAGTTTGTAATAAACGACAATATGGTTGTTGACCCGGCACCTGTTGAGGAAATGGACAGCGTTGAGGTTTTAAGAGGTCCGAACATCAAGCCTTTCCCACAGACAGCACCGCTTCTTGATACAATTGAAGCTTCCTGCTCTCTGAAGGTTGGCGACAACATTACTACAGACCACATAATGCCTGCTGGCGCTAAGATTTTACCGCTTCGTTCCAACATTCCTGCAATTTCAAAGCATTGCTTTGCAGTTTGTGACGAAGCATTCCCTGACAGAGCGCTTACACTCGGCAAGAGCATTATTGTAGGCGGTTCAAACTATGGACAAGGCTCATCCCGTGAGCACGCGGCTTTAGCTCCACTTTACCTTGGCGTTAAGGCGGTACTCGTCAAGAGCTTCGCAAGAATCCACAGAGCAAACCTCATAAATGCAGGAATCCTGCCGCTTACATTTGTAAACGAGGACGATTACGAAAAGATCGGTCAGGGAGACGTGTTGCTTCTTGAAAATGTAAGACAAGCTGTAATTGACGGTAAGACAACTCTCACACTTGTGAACAAGTCCAAGAATGTTGAGATTCCTGTACTCTGTGAGCTTTCAGGAAGAACCAAGGATATAATTTTAGCGGGAGGCTTGCTTGACTACACAAGAGAATCGCTGAACAAGTAAAAACTAGCTATGGATAATAATACAAATGTAAAATATATCGTCAGACGTGAAATAGCAGGCTACGATTCGAGCGGAAATCCTATCTACAGAGAGGTAAAGGTTCCTGTTTCGACACAGCAGCCGCAAACGGTTAAGAGGACTCCGCAGACGGTAAGGCGTAAAAAACCAAAGCGTAAGTCGCCTGTCAAGCGGATAATTACCATTGTGGTACTGCTTGTAATCTTAGCATTAGCTTTATACGCTTTGATAACGATTACGACAAACTACATTGGCTTCAGCGACAGCGTTGAGGAGGCAGTTGGCGTTTCAAGCGACGATATTATTTACACCTTTAAGGTCGACGACGAGCATAAAATTACAGTTTATTCAAGCGGCGATAAGCTTTGCGCTGATTTGCTTTTAGTAAACGACGAAAGCTACAAGAGCATCAAAAGCTGCAAATCTATTGACATAAACGACTATGCTGCCGACCTTGAAGGAAAAAGTATGAAGTATACCAAAAAGGACGGAATTTGCTTTGCGCTCGATTACGCCGGAAGCGATCAGTACGAAAGCTTTGAAGAATACATAGACGAAAACGCTACAAAGTCTTTCAACCCTGGAGCTATTTCGGTTGACGAAAGCTCAACTCAGATTTTCGTGCTTTGGTACTGGATTGAATAAAGGAGGAAATATAATGGCTGAAAAAATTAAAATGACAACACCGCTTGTTGAAATGGACGGAGATGAGATGACAAGAATACTTTGGAAATGGATCAAGGATATTCTTATTCTCCCTCACGTAGACCTCAAAACAGAATACTACGATTTAGGACTTCCTCACAGAAACGAAACGGACGACAAGGTTACGTTTGATTCGGCTGAAGCTACCAAGAAGTACGGCGTTGCGGTTAAATGTGCTACGATTACGCCTAACGCTGCAAGAATGCCTGAGTACAACCTGAAGGAAATGTGGAAGTCGCCGAACGGAACGATTCGTGCTATACTCGACGGTACAGTTTTCAGAACGCCAATTATTGTCAAGGGAATTTCACCGTATATTCCTACCTGGACAAAGCCTATTACTATTGCCCGTCACGCTTACGGAGACGTATATAAGAACTCGGAAATGAGAGTTGACAAGGGCAGCAAGGCGGAGCTTGTTGTTACCGACAAGGACGGAAACGAAACAAGACAGGAGATTTATGATTTTTCCGATTCAGACGGAATTATTCAGGGACTTCACAACAAGGACAACAGCATTGCGGGATTTGCAAGAGCTTGTCTTAACTATGGACTTGACTTAAAGCAGGACGTCTGGTTTGCTACGAAGGATACAATTTCAAAGAAGTACGACCACAGATTCAAGGATATTTTCCAGGAAATTTACGACAACGAATACAAGGAAAAGTACGAAGCTCTGGGAATTGAATACTTCTATACCCTTATCGACGATGCTGTTGCGAGAGTTATAAGATCAAACGGCGGATACATCTGGGCTTGTAAGAACTACGACGGCGACGTTATGAGCGATATGGTTTCAACAGCTTACGGCTCGCTCGCTATGATGACATCTGTATTGGTATCGCCTGACGGAATTTACGAATACGAAGCTGCTCACGGAACGGTTCAGCGCCACTACTACAAATACCTCAAGGGCGAAGAAACCTCTACTAACTCTGTTGCTACAATTTTTGCATGGAGCGGAGCTTTAAGAAAAAGAGGAGAACTTGACGGACTTGACGACTTGACAGACTTTGCTGACAAGCTCGAAAAGGCTACAATTCAAACGATTGAGGACGGCGTTATGACTGGGGATTTATATCTTCTTTCAAGCCTTGAAAACAAGAGGAAGGTTGATTCCGAGACCTTCTTAAAAGAAATCGGAGCTCGCCTTGACAATCTTATGGCGAAGTAAGCAACAGATTCAGGGATTATAATGGGAAGGGAAATTATTTCACGCTCGGTCATCAAACGACTGCCGAGATATTACTCGTATCTTGAAGAGTTAAGTCAGGAAGGTAAGGTTCGGATTTCTTCAAAAGAGCTTGCTGACAAGATGAA
Organism: Ruminococcus sp.; assembly: GCA_021199305.1. Lineage (GTDB taxonomy): Bacteria > Bacillota > Clostridia > Oscillospirales > Ruminococcaceae > UMGS1601. Next base: position 35,649 of record JAJQIH010000036.1, on the reverse strand, counting down.
GCTTACGGCTTCGCAAATCAGGCAGGATTTAAACAACTTTGGAGGCTTCGGACATCAGGGCTACGGCTACAATATCTCGGATTTGCGTCAGGAAATTGGTGCAATTCTGGGCGTTGACGAAAGATTAAAGGCAATACTTGTCGGCGTTGGAAACATCGGTACGGCGCTTGCAACGCAGATTAACTTTCAAAAGCGTGGCTTTGATCTTATAGGTCTTTTTGATGTTGATGAAGAAATTGTCGGAAAGGAAGTCAACGGAATTAAGGTTATGCACATGGATGATCTTTCAGGCTTCTGTGAGAAAACTGCGCCTGTCACTGCGGTGCTGTGCATTCCTAAAACGGCAGCATATGACGTCGCTAAGAAGCTTATCGATAATGGCGTTACTTCATTCTGGAACTTTTCACACTTTGACTTAAACGTCAATTTCGACGGTATTGTGGTTGAAAACGTACATTTAGGCGACAGCCTGTTGACGTTATCTTATATGACAAAGAACAGGCAATAACTAAAATACAAGCAAAAAAGGTGTAGCTCAATTTGAGTTACACCTTTATTTTTTCTCATTTTTTACTGCTCTGTCAGCTCGTCGAGAGTCAAGCCATAGCCTTCGACAAACTCCTCCAAAAAGACATCAGCTTCTTTAATGTTCATAGCCTTTATGCTTCTGAGGGTTGACTGCTCGGCTTGCAGGAAATCCTTGTTTCCCATTTGTCTTTCTTCAATACACTTTATAAGCGCAGAAATTTTGTCAGCTGCCTTTACAAGGCTTTTTATTTCATCGTCGTCACCGCCTGAAATGATTTCCTCATACTCATCCTTTAAATCGTCCGGCAGCTGAGAAACAAGCTTGTCAGCGGCGTTTTTTTCAATATCTCCGTAAATCTCACGAATGTCTTTATTATAATACTTTACAGGCGTTGGCAGATCCCCTGTTATTATCTCGGTCGTGTCGTGGTACATAGCGATTACCGCCGCACGCTCTGCGTTGACGTTTCCGCCAAAGCGTTTATTCCTTATAAGGCACAAAAGGTGCGCTATAAAAGCTACCTCCAGACTGTGCTCGGAAAGATTTTCCGTGACAGTATTTCTCATAAGGCTCCACCTGTTTATATATTTCATTCTTGAAATCATTGCGAAGAAATTATTCTTGCTCATAGCTTCCCTCTCTTAAAAAAACAGAAATTAAAAATCTCCCGCACAGGTCATGTGTGGGAGATTTCATTAAACTTCAAATTATACGCAAATGCTCAACAGCACACCTGCTGCAACCGCAGAGCCGATAACTCCAGCTACGTTTGGTCCCATAGCGTGCATCAGCAGATAGTTGGTTGGATTTTCCTTCTGACCGACATTCTGAGAAACTCTCGCTGCCATTGGTACAGCCGAAACTCCTGCTGAACCGATAAGCGGATTAACCTTACCCTTTGTGAAGATGTACATAAGCTTACCGAACAGAACTCCTGACGCTGTTCCCAGACAGAACGCCGCAACACCAAGCAAAATAACTCCCAAAAACTTCGTGTTAAGAATTTTATCAGCCGTTGTGGTAGCACCTACTGAAATTCCCAAAAAGATTGTGATTATGTTCATAAGCTCGTTTTGAGCAGTCTTGACAAGTCTGTCGCAAACGCCGCTTTCCTTCATAAGATTTCCAAGCATCAGCATTCCTACAAGCGGTGCTGCTGAAGGAACCAGAAGCGCAATTACTATTGTAACGGCTATCGGGAAAATAATCTTCTCGGTTTTTGAAACAGGTCTTAGCTGTCCCATTTTAACCTGACGCTCTTTTTTAGTTGTAAGAGCCTTCATAATAGGCGGCTGAATAATCGGCACTAGCGCCATATACGTATACGCCGCCAAGGCGATAGTTCCCGTGTCAATCGCTCCGCTTGCATTGTCGCCGGTCAAGAGCTTCGACGAAACGTAAATAGCGGTAGGTCCGTCTGCTCCTCCGATAATTGCGATAGAACCAGCTTCCGCAGCATTAAAGCCTAAAAGTGCAGCTCCGATAAACGTTAAGAAAATTCCGCCCTGAGCCGCTGCTCCAAGCAGAAAGCTCTTCGGGTTTGCGATAAGTGGAGCAAAGTCAGTCATAGCGCCGATTCCCAAGAATATAAGCGGCGGATAAACCTGAAGCTTGACTCCCATATATAAAATATCCAAAAGTCCGCCTTCGTGCAATATCTCTCCATAGTCGATGGTTGCACCGCCTGAAATGTTCCAAAGCTCCGGATGATACATTTCAGTAAACGGAAGATTCGTAAGCATCATTCCAAAGGAAATAGGCAAAAGCAACAGCGGCTCGTAGCCTTTTCCGATAGCCAGATACATAAAGATAAACGAAATACCGATCATTATCAGGTTTTTCCAACCGCCGTCAGCCAAAAATCCAGCAATACCAGATTCAGCGGCTAAATCGACAAGGGTATCTAAAAATTTTTCAATCATCTCAACTGTGTTCCTTTCATAAACTAAAACGGTCGCGTGTTGTCAATCTTTCCAGCTTGTGACCAAGAGCTTCTGCTATTTCCAGACCTTGAAATGCTCTTGATTAAAAGCTTCTTTCCGCTGCTCTCGCTGATCATTGCGACAGCGGCAGAAATTGCAGCAACAATTTCCTCGCTTAGTCCGTTTTGCTCAACTACTGCGACATCGCTCGCCTTAATGATTGTAGCGCCTGCTGAAGGCGACGGCTTAGCGGTTGATGCAGGCTTTGCGGCATCCGCAGGCTTTTTCTTCCTGTGAAAAATTGCGCCCATAAGATACAAAAGTGCTACAAGAATCAGCAACGCAGAAAATACAACGACCAATCCCGTTATGACAACAGCCGCAACATAACTGGAAGTCATTTCCTCAGCTAACATTAACATCTGTTTCATCTCTCCTAACATACCATTATTACATTTTGCCTAAATTATACCATATTTCGTGTCTTTTTACAAGTGCTGACACCGAGTTTTTTTCACAAACTTTTCACTACTTTGAACGCATTTTTATTCAATCTGCTATCAGTGCAAATCAGTGGCGTTCAGATAAAGTCGTCAGCAGTTTTTGCAACAAACAAAGCTGTTACAGACTTCGCTCCCATTTCCTTTAAAAGACGAGCGCACTCGTTCATTGTTGAGCCTGTTGTTACAATGTCGTCAACTAAGGCTACCCGCTTTCCGCTGACATCAGCCTTACCCTTTATATATGCGCCCTTTACTTCAACCTCTCTTTGAGCGCCTGTAAGCTCGTGGTGCTTATAGTCTTTAACCTTTACAAGCGCATTCTTTATAAGTGGAAGGTTCAGATCGTTTGATAAAGCTTTTGCCAGGTGGCAGGACTGGTTAAAGCCGCTCTTGCGTTTTCTTTCTGCTGTCATCGGAACAAACACAATTGCATCAAGCTTAGTATCTCCCAGTTTTTCGGATATGCTTTCGGCGAAAAATTCACTCAGCTCGTCATTTCTCAACGTCTTTAGTCTTAAAAGCGCACTTCTGAGCCTTCCCTCATACACGCCGACGCTCAAAGCCGAGTCGTAATACTTTTTGTTTGCGCAGTCGCATTTTTTAAAGCCGCAGCGCTTGCAAAAATCATCGGTGGGCGTTATAGCCTTTTTACAATCATCGCACACAAGCTCGTCATAGCGGATTATTTTCTCGCAAAGCGGACAGCGGTTCGGGTATAAAATGTCAAGGATAAATCGCTTGATTTTTCTAAATCTCGTCATCGTCAAGCTCCTTCGAGCGGTCAATCAACAGCATATTCTTCAAAAGCGTATACCTGAGCGTTCGCCTGTTATTGTCTATCATATATTTTACTCTTTGCGACGAGCCTACAATTATAAGCAGCTTTTTGGCTCTTGTAACGGCAGTATACAAAAGGTTTCTGTAATACAGCTTGTCATATCCGCCGAGAATAGCAAGAATTACCACGTCGAACTCGCTACCCTGACTTTTGTGAACAGTCGTGGCATATGCAAGTTCTAACTGTTCAAGAGAAGCTGACGGATAATTACAAACTCTTCCGTCAAAGTCAATTCTGAGTATTCCGATAGCTTTTTTAATTTCAATAATAGTGCCGATGTCGCCGTTAAAAATTCCTGTTCCCTGCTCGCCGTCCTTATTCCAGACTATATCGTAATTGTTCTTGTTTTGCATTACCTTGTCGCCCACCCTGAAGGTGGTTCCAAGAGTTTTTATTTCTGGCTTTTTCCTGCTCGGAGGGTTAAGTCGAAGCTGGAGCTGATTGTTAAGCTCGACCGTTCCAGACGGGCCCTTTCTGGTTGGTGAAAGCACCTGTATATTGTCCTTCGCTGTATAGCCGTAAGCCGCAGGCAGCCTGTTTGAAACCAGATCAACTATAAGCTCCTGAAGGTCGTCAAATTCAAGCCGCTGGAAAAAGAACATATCGCTGTCCTTGCGCTTTAAGTCTATTTCCTCGCCATTTACGATTTTGTGTGCGTTTACGACAATCGAGCTTTTTTGCGCCTGTCTGAAAATTTCTTTAAGCTCAATAGTCGGCACAACGCCGCTGTCTATAATATCCTTTAAAACATTTCCAGCACCTACCGACGGCAGCTGGTCGCTGTCGCCTACCATTATAAGCTTGCAGGTCATTTTTATTGCCCGCAAAAGCGCTTCAAAAAGCTGAGCATCTACCATTGACATTTCGTCGATTACAAGCACGTCGCAGTCAAGAGGATTGCTCTCATTTTTGGTAAACTTTTGCATTTCGTCCGACGTAAAGCTTACCTCCAGAAGCCTGTGAATTGTTTTTGCTTCATAGCCTGTAAGGTCGGAAATTCTCTTTGCGGCGCGGCCTGTTGGCGCTGTAATCATAACGCTTAATCCCTGCTGGGTAAAAAGCGAAATTATAGCGTTTAAAGTTGTCGTTTTTCCTGTTCCCGGGCCGCCAGTCAGCACCAGAAAGCCCTGCGAGAGAGCGGTATTTATCGCCTTTCTTTGAAGGGATTCGTACTTTATTTCAAACTCCTCTTCAACGAGGTCTATTACGTCGTCGTAGTTTATCCTGCTGTCATATGACAGCTCCTTCATCAGGCAAAGTCTGCGTGAAATATAATCCTCTGCAACAAACAAGCTTTTGAGGGCGATAAACTTCCTTTGCTTTTTCAAAAACAAGCAGAGATTCTGCTCTTCAAGCTCTTCAGATAACGCCTGCTCGAAAAGCTCCTCAGGGATTCTTAAAAAATCCATTGTTGTCTGCCTGAGCTTGTCCTTTGGCAGGCAGGTATGACCTGCGTTTGCGTTTTCTTTAAGGACGTTTTTTATTCCCGCTTTGATTCGGTCAGAGTTATCATACGGAAGCTCAATTTGCGCCGCTATAGAATCAGCCTTCAAAAAAGGTAGCTCAATTCCGTCGCCGCAAAGCGAATAAGGGTTGTGATTTATAACGTCCTCGGAGTCAGCACCCCACCTTCGCCACGCCTTTGCGCCGTAAGAAGCACTCACTCCGTAATTTGAAAGCATAAGCATAAGCGATTTCACACCGCTTAAACTCGCAAATTCCTCTGCGATTCTTTTGCTCTTTTTGGAGGTAATTCCGTCAATCTCAGTAAGCCGTTCAGGCTCGTTTTCAATTATGTAAAAGGTTTCCTCGCCAAACTTGTCAACTATCTTCTTTGCAAGCACAGGACCTATTCCCTTTATAACGCCGCTTGCAAGGTACTTTCTTATTGCGGATACGTCTGACGGAAGCTTTCGCTCGCAGGTTTCAGCTTTAAACTGGGGGCCGAACTTTGGATGATCTATGTACTTTCCTATAAGTCTTAGCTCCTCGCCCTCGTCAACTCCGCCGATCTCCCCTACTACCGTTATAGGCTCGTGACCGTTGTCAAGTATAAAAACGCAGTAGCCGTTGTTTTCATTCATATAAACTATGCTGTCAACGCTACCGCTTAGCTCCTGTAATTGTTCTTCCATACTACTCCTTAATTCTTTCTAAAAAATCGGAAATGTCACATATTTCGACAAGCTTATAGCTCGCTGCAAGCTCGTCGCACAAAAGCTGAGTTTTGTGATCTATTGGCTCAGTTTTCAGTAAAATTATGCTCCTTGCTTTATCCTCTTTGAAGGCTTCGTCCCAGAAAGCCTTTTTGACTCCCCTTGAGATATGCTGTGTTTTGTCGTTTATTGGAATTATCAGAAAGCCGACACTCTTTTCGCCGCTTTTAACGTTCCTCAACAGACAGCTGACAATGTAAATCAGCATAACTACAAACAATATAAGCACTATGCTCATTAACAACGCTTTCATTTAAACCACCTCTGCTATCATTTTATGAGGTGAAAACGAATTTGACACAGCAGAGCACTAAATATATTTTACACTCTTTGTCGTTCTTTTTCAAGAGGTAAACAAAAAACAGTCTGTGACGCTTTATTGCCACAGGCTGTTTGTAAATTCTTTTGTTGCTTTTACTGCTTGTCAGCGTTTTTCTTGGCTTCGATGTCAGCAAGAGCATCCTTTCTTGAAAGGTTAATTCTTCCCTGGTCGTCAATTTCCATTACCTTTACGACAATTTCATCACCGACGGAAACAACGTCCTCAACCTTTTCAACTCTCTGCTTATCGAGCTTTGAAATGTGAACCAGACCGTCCTTACCAGGAGCGATTTCTACAAATGCGCCGAAGTTCATAAGTCTTACAACCTTGCCCTTGTAGATAGCGCCGATTTCAGGGTCGTTAGCTATTGTATTGATAACGCTGATACAAGCCTGAGCCTTGTCCATATCAAGACCTGATACGAAAACATCTCCCGTTTCTTCAATGTCAATCTTAACGTCAAAGTCAGCGCAGAGCTTCTGGATAACCTTTCCGCCTGAACCGATAACCTCTCTGATCTTGTCAACCGGTACCTTTGTAGCAAGCATCTTAGGCGCCCACTTGTTGACTGTCGGTCTTGGCTCAGGAATTGCCTTGAGCATAATTTCATCGAGTATATATTCTCTTGCCTTATGAGTTTTCTCAAAAGCTTCCTTGATAATTTCAGGAGTCAAGCCGTCAACCTTGATGTCAACCTGAATAGCTGTAATACCCTTCTTGGTTCCGCCTACCTTAAAGTCCATATCGCCAAAGAAGTCCTCAAGGCCCTGAATATCAACCATTGTCATAAACGAGCCGTCTTCCTTTGTGATAAGCCCGCAGGAAATTCCAGCAACAGGTGCCTTGATTGGAACACCAGCATCCATCAGAGAAAGGGTTGAACCGCAGATAGAAGCCTGAGAGGTTGAACCGTTAGATGAAAGAACCTCTGAAACCATTCTTATAGCATATGGGAAGTCCTCAACGTCAGGAATTACAGGAACAAGCGCACGTTCAGCCAAAGCGCCGTGGCCAATCTCTCTTCTTCCTGGGCCTCTTGAAGGCTTGGTTTCGCCAACAGAGTAGGACGGGAAATTGTAGTGGTGGATGTATCTCTTTGATTCTTCCTCGTCGATTCCGTCAAGACGCTGAGCGTCGCTTACAGGACCTAAAGTACAGATTGTAAGCACCTGAGTTTGTCCACGGGTAAACATTCCTGAACCGTGAACACGTGGTAAAAGTCCAACCTCAGCCGCAAGCGGTCTGATTTCGTCAATCTTTCTTCCGTCAACACGCTTACCCTCAAGCAACCAGTTTCTTACAATCTTCTTCTGAAGCTTGTAGATGCACTCGTCGATCATCGGGATTCTTTCCTCGTTGTCAGCATCAAACTTTTCGTGAACTGCATCCTTGATAGGATTCAGTCTTGCTTCTCTTATATTCTTGTCGTCTGTGTCAAGGGCAGCCTTAACATCCTCGCCGCAAAATTCTTCAATTGCGTCGAACAGCTCGTGGTCAACCTCCTGCGACTCAAATTCAAACTTCGGCTTGCCAATCTCAGACCTGATGCCTTCGATAAATGCAACAAGCTTTTTGATTTCCTCGTGTCCCTTGCAGATTGCTTCAAGCATAACGTCGTCAGGAACTTCATCAGCTCCTGCTTCAATCATAACGATCTTTTCAGCAGTACCTGCAACTGTGAGGTTAAGATGATTTTTAGCTCTCTGCTCAAGAGTTGGATTCAAAACGATTTCGTCGTCGACAAGTCCAACGGAGATTCCAGCGATTGGTCCGTTCCACGGAATGTCGGAAATTGAAATAGCGATTGAAGTAGCAATCATACCTGTGATTTCAGGCGAGTTGTCAGGGTCAACAGCCAAAACAGTCATGACAACAGAAACGTCGTTTCTCATATCCTTCGGGAAAAGTGGTCTTATAGGGCGGTCAACCATTCGGGAAGTTAGAATTGCCTTCTCGCTCGGTTTACCCTCTCTCTTTAAATAAGAACCTGGGATTTTACCAACCGAATAAAGCTTTTCCTCATAGTCAACAGAAAGCGGGAAAAAGTCAACCCCTTCTCTTGGCTTTGCGGAAGCCGTAACATTCGCCATTACGACAGTTTCACCATAGCGTACCCAGCAAGAGCCGTTAGCAAGCTCGCAGGTTTTTCCTGTTTCGACTACAAGCGGTCTTCCAGCATATGTAGTTTCAAACACTCTGTACTTTTCAAACATAAACATAACTCCTTTTCATTTTGCAGGAGCTTTAGCAATAAACACAAAACTTGAAACCTGTCCAAATCCTCTGTTTAATGCTAATCACACCTGCATAAAACAAAACTTTCATATATACCAAAAGGCAGACAGCAAGTATAAATTGCTGCTGCCTTATCAGTACAAACTTACTTACGAATACCGAGCTTTTCGATAACAGCTCTATATCTGTTGATATCCGTCTTGATTAAATAGTTGAGAAGGTTTCTTCTCTTACCAACCATTTTAAGAAGTCCTCTTCTTGAATGGTGGTCATTCTTGTGGACCTTAAGATGTTCTGTAAGGTCGTTGATTCTCTTGGTCAGGATTGCGATCTGTACCTCTGGAGAACCTGTGTCTGTTTCGTGCTTTCTGTTAGCTTCGATAATAGCTGTTTTTTCTTCTTTTCTTAGCATTTCAGTACCTCTTTCAAAAATTTTTCCGTTATTTCAGTAGAGGGCTTCGGCACATCCGAAAATCGGCAATCGCCCACAACCGAGATAAGGTATGTCGGTTTTCACAACCTTGTCAATTCTATCACAAAATCAGTCGCTTGTAAATAGAATTTACAAATTGTTAACAATTCATTTACCTATTCCGTTTTGCTCCTTTGCGGCGGTAAGAGTATTTCTCATAAGCATTGCTATTGTCATCGGTCCTACTCCGCCTGGAACTGGCGTAATATACGAAGCTTTATCCTTACAAGACTCAAAATCAATATCTCCGCAAAGCTTTCCGTTTTCATCTCTGTTCATTCCAACGTCGATCAGAACAGCGCCTTCCTTTACCATATCGCCTGTGATAAGCTTTCTGACACCAACTGCAGCTACTAAAATATCAGCTCTTAAGCACTCGGACTTCAGATCCTTGGTCTTTGAATGGCAGATTGTAACAGTTCCGCTCTTGTGAAGCAAAAGCATTGCCATTGGCTTTCCGACAATATTACTTCTTCCTACTACTACGCACTCCTTGCCCTTAATATCAACTCCGGTAGATGCAATAAGCTCCATAACTCCAGCAGGAGTACAGGGCAAAAACGAATAGTCGCCGATCATTATTTTTCCGACATTTTCAGGGTGAAATGCGTCAACGTCCTTCTTTGGTAAAATGTTGTTAATTACTACGCTCTCGTCTATATGGCCCGGAAGCGGAAGCTGGCAGAGGATTCCGTTTACTTTATCGTCCTTGTTCAGCTTATTTACAAGCTCTAAAAGCTCCTCCTGAGAGGTTTGCTCCGGAAGCTCATACTTAAAGGATTCAAATCCGACCTCCTCGCAGGCACGCTGTTTATTTCTTACGTAAATCTGAGAAGCTGGATTTTCGCCGACGATTATAACTGCAAGACCTGGGGTTATTCCGCTTTTTTTAAGCTCCGCCGTTTCTCTTGCAACGTCGTCCTTTACAGCCTTTGAAATAAGCTTTCCGTCTATAATCTTACCCATTATTCTTCCTCCTCAGTATCGTCTGATTCTTTTGTGTTATCTGATTCTTCAGCTTTTTCAGCCTCTTCGACCTCTTCTTTTACTTCTTCCGCTTTATCGTCGTCGAGCGACGCATCAACATCTTCGACAGCGTCTTCAATTTTATCAAGCGCTTCAAGCTCGTCTATTTTCTCAGAGTCGTATTCGTCGTCGAGCAAAATGGAGCTTTCATCCTCCTTGATTTCGCTTTCCTTTTCAGCCTGCTCCTTTTCTCTCTGAGCTTCAGCCTTCTCGATAATCAGCTTTTCAACGCCCTCAAGGTAAGCGACTTCCTTCTTGCTGTCGCCGAACTTTTCTTCATATTCCATTGTAATATCGGTAATGCCAACGCCCGTTTCCTTAGCTTCGGCAACCTTCTTTTTAAGCTCCTTCTTTTCAGCCTTGACAAGTACCTTTGCGTTGTAGCTTGCAAGATTGATAATGGATTCGGTTCTGTCGACATAGAGCTTCGTTTCGTTTCGTTTCGCCAGATTTCTGAAGATGATAAGCAGAACGATAGATACAAGCACGCAGGTTCCTGCGACAAGCTGAGAAACTCTGATGTTAAACAGATACAAGCTGTCTGTTCTCAGTCCTTCAATGAAAAATCTTCCAAGACCGTACCAGCCGATATATAGCAGGAAAATTTCTCCGTCAAACTTTCTCTTTTTAAACAGAAAATGAAGCAGAATAAAGCCTATCAGGCACCACAAGGATTCATACAAAAAGCATGGGTGAACAGGTTGTAGTGAATCAACCGAGCCGTCTGTAAAGTTCTCTGCGATATATGATATGGTTTTGGATGAATACATTCCCCACGGAAGAGTTGTATTGCTGCCGAAGGCTTCCTGATTAAAGAAGTTACCCCATCTGCCGATACATTGACCTATCAGAAAGCATGGTGAGATAAGGTCTAACAAAGTAGGCAGATAGCACTTTCTTATTTTTGCAATAATGCCGCCGACAACTATAGCGCCGATAAGTCCGCCGTAAATTGCAAGTCCTCCGTCACGAACACTAAAAATATCAGCCCATTGAATTTCGCCGTCGACAACATACTTGTCAAGGCTGAAAATTACATAATAAGCTCTGGCACCTATTATCGCACCGATAAGTCCGCCAATTACAACGTCCGTAACCTTGTCGGGATTTAGTCCTATCTTCCTTGCCTTTTTGAAGCCATAAAGCATTGCAAGTAAAATTCCCAAAGCTATCAAAAAGCCGTACCAGTAAATGCTGAAATCAGTTCCAGGAATTTTAAAAAGCACGTTGTCGATGGTAATTCCCGATTTTAAAATGTTGTCCTCGCTTCCAAAATTCGGAAATTTTACCGTAACCTTAGAAAGCGTCTGAATAATCTGCGTCATTTTGAAACCATTCCTTTCGGTTAAAAATATGTCTATCTGGCTTTTACAACTGAAATTGCTGAGCTATCTATATTGAACAGCTTATCCAGATCGTTTTGCAGGTCCTCAAGGGTTACCTGAGAAAGCGTTTCGATAGGTGCGAAAGCTGATAAATCTCCGAGGATGTATGCTGAAAGCATTGTGCTTGCGCACGACTCTACGTTTTCCAGGTTCTTTATCATTGAACCGTACATACTGTTCTTTATAATCTTAAACTTTTCCTCGTCAAAGCCTTCCGCTTTATAGCGCTCGATTTCCTTGTAAATTCTTCTTTGGACCTCAAGCGGGTCACTCGATTCGCCGCCTATTAAATTCGTAAAGAAGCCTTCGCCGAAAAATACTTCGGAAGAAAATTGCGAATTGATAAGTCCTTCGTCGAAAAGCTCCTTATAAAGCGGAGAGCCGCTTCCCATTATAAGCTGCAGCAAAATTGCTGATTCAAGCTCGGTTTTTACAATTTTCTCGCCCTTGCAGGCGGGCACCTTAAAGCCGATTTCAAATAATGTCAGTCCGACAGGCATTATCTGCTCGATGTATTTCTCCTCTACCTCCATCGGCTCTGCAGGAAAGTCGGTTTCAAGTCCTATATCTTCTACTGGGATCAGAACCTCGTCGCAGATTTTTATTACCTCGTCTGCATCGCAGTTTCCAGCTATTACCAAAACCATATTGTGAAGGTTATAGAAGGTTCTGTAGCACCTGTACAAAAGGTCAGCGTCAATTTTTGCAATCGACTCTACCGTTCCTGCAATGTCTATTCTGACAGGGTGCTTTTTGTAGAGAGTTTTCAAAAGATTGAAAAGCACCTGGCGCTGAGGAGAATCCTCGCACATTTTAATTTCCTGACCGATAATTCCCTGCTCCTTGTCGACAGTCGCCTGAGTAAAGTACGGCTTCTGAACAAAGTCGAGCAGGATTCTCAGCGAGTCGGCATAGTTTTCTGAACAATCAAAAAGATATGCTGTGTGGTCGAAGGTTGTATATGCGTTGGCGTTTGCGCCGGTTTTTGCGTAAAGCTCAAAAACGTCGCAGTCCTCGTTTTCAAAAAGCTTGTGCTCTAAAAAGTGAGCTATTCCGTCGGGGACATCTACAAAATCAGCATCGTTTTTCGTTTTAAAGCGAGTGTTTATCGAGCCGTATTTTGTAGCGAACAACGCAGAAGTAGTTGAAAACCCTGGCATTTCCCAAACGAGTACATCAAGGCCAGACGGGTGGTGAAATTTTTTATAGCTGTCGCCTGTGATTTTATTGGTAATAATTTCTCCCTGCATTACTTATCACCTCCGCTGGTTTTAAGAGTATAAACTGTGTCGAGCATAACGCTGTTTGCAGCCTTGATAATCTCTTCTCTTGTAACGGCAAACATTTCCTCTTGCGCTTCATCGGGCGATTGATTCGTCTTTCCTCTTGCGTGCCTTGTAAAATACCATGCCGCAAGGTCGGAAGCTGAATCGTAAACGGTTTTCATACTTCCCCTCATTGCAAGCTTTGTATTGTAAAGCTCGTCGTCTGTGAAGTTGCCTTTTTTGATTTCCTCTATCTGGTTCAGAATCTCATCGTAAGCAGCGGTAAGATTACCCGAATCGATTCCGCTGTCAATCATCATTGCGCCCTTTTCGTAAATCATTCGGGAAACGCAATAGTAGCAAAGGCTCAGCTTTTCTCTTACGTTCATAAACAGCTTTGAGAATGGAGTTCCACCTAAAAGTGCGGCGAACAAGCCGTTTGCGGAGTCATTTTTGTAGTCGGTTTTAAAAATCATTACCATTTTAAGCTGGTTCATTTCACAAGAGTCCTCAGCCCGAACGACCTCAGCCTTTGCTGGGCTTAAGCTTACGAATGGATAGATTGGCGCTTCTCCTCTGCTCTTCAAAGCATTAGCTATAAGGAATTTTGCATCCTCAAAATCACCACCGCCTGAAATTGAAGCTTCAACGCTTGCGTTCTGGAGTAAGTTCTTATAAGCCGCAGTCACTTGTGCTTTAGTGAGAGCTTCGGCAGACTGCTTTGTTCCGTTTGGTGAAAGCGAATAAGGCTCGCCATTAAAAGCGTACCTGTTGGCATTTGAAACGGCATAGCTGCGCTTTTCGTTTATTTCGCTTTCGATCGAATCTATAAGCTCACGCTTTTTCAGATCAAAATACTTATCGTCAAATTCGAGCGGCTCAAAGATGCATTCAAGCAGCACCTTTATAAGCTCGTAAAAGAGCTTTTCGCCGTCAAGCGCATATTCATCTCTTATAGCGTTTGCTGTAAATGCAATTACCTGATTGTCGCCAACTTTGAAGTTTGAAGCTCCGATAGAAGCTCCGTAAAGCTTGTTTGTAAAATCTGTAATTGCTGTAAGTCCCGTATATTTTTTGTGCGAAAGGATTAAAAGCTGAGCTGCTAAGGCGTTTGCCGAAGCGTAGCGCTCGTCAAGCGGCAAAACAAACCTTATAACCGCCAAGTTCGTTTTGAACTTCCCGTCAGTTATGCAGGTCAGGCTTGCGCCCTTAGCGATTTCCTCCCTTGTAACTTTTATTGACAAAAAACCATCTCCTTGTATTTCTACCCTTAAAGCACCGTTGCTTTAAGATATTTTAACATTTCCTTCCCCTGCTATTCTTTTGAGTTTTGTGAGCATCTGCTCATCAAGTGATACGCCCGACAAGTTCTTTGGCGACAAGCGCTTTTTGCTGTCGGCAAAGTAAAATACAGCCTTCATATCTCCCGTGGCTTCATTCAGAGCATTCATACATTCTGACACCTTATTCTCATCAAATGACGGAAGTCTTATCCAGAGGTGAAGAAGCTTTTCAAATTCATCGGCATGAGCTACGCTTTCGATTATAAGCTTTGGATCCTCGTCGTCTTTAATGCTGATTTTGCAATTTGCAAAAATTAAAGAGCCGTCATAAACAAGCTGCTTTTTCTCGGAATACAAATTGGGGAACATTATCATTTCAATTTCCATTGAAGCATCTGATGCTGTAATAAACGACATATTGGTTCCCTGCCTTGTGAGAAAAGGCTTTGAAGCTTCAATCATAGCGAATACCTGAAGCTTATCTCCGTCCTTATATCTGCCGTCCTCATTTTTTACAGACAGCACTATATCAGAAAAGTCGGGCAGACCGATAATCCTTTTTTGCTCATCGAAGCTTTTAAGCGGATGACCTGAAATATAAGCTCCGACAGTTTGCTTCTCATAAGCTAAAAGCTCGTTAAGCGGATATTCAGGGAGGGTCGGTATCGCCATTTGCGAAGTGCCTGAAGTATCTGAAAAGCTGCCGAAAAAGTCAAGCTGACCATCGACGTTTTTACGCTTGTCCTCATCAACGCTTTTCATTATCATTTCAAAGGCACTCATCATTTCACGCCTGTTGTTTCCAAAACAATCCAGAGCTCCGCTTTTAATAAGCGATTCCATTACCCTTGTATTTATATTATCAATCGTTCTCTCGATAAAATCCTGAAGGGAGGTAAATTTACCATTTCGCTCCCGCTCGCTGATAATTGCCTGAATTACTCCCTTGCCAAGGCTTTTTATAGCAAGCAAAGCGTATCGGATTGAATTTCCGCTAACGGTAAAGCCCTCGCCGCTTTCGTTTATATCTATAGGCAAAAGCGCAACGCCGTTTTGCTCACAGATTTTAATATACTCGAGCATTTTGGTTCCGCCCTCGCCGAGAACGCTTGTCATCAAAGAAGCCATATACTCCTTGAAATATTTGCATTTTAAATATGCCGTCTGGTAGGCAACGGTCGCATAAGCCGCAGCGTGAGATTTATTGAAAGCGTAAGAAGCAAACGAGCTCATCTCGTCGAAAATTTCATTTGCTGTCTTTTCGTCAACTCCGTTGTTTACGCAACCCTTGCAATTTACGCTTCCGTCAGGATTTTTTTCACCGTACACAAAAGCCTTGCGCTCGGAGGCTAAAACGTCGTGCTTCTTTTTTGCCATTGCTCGCCTTACAATATCAGCTCGTCCGTAGGAATAACCCGCAAGCGTTCTGAAAATCTGCATTACCTGCTCCTGATAAACTATACAGCCGTAAGTAACGTCGAGTATATCCTTCAGAAGCGGAGTTTTATAGGTTATAAGCTTCGGGTTGTGGCGGTTTCTGATATACGTCGGAATAGAATCCATCGGGCCAGGGCGGTAAAGGGAAATTACCGCGATAAGGTCTTCAAGGCAGGTAGGCTTGAGCTTCACAATAGTTGAAGTCATACCAGCACTTTCAAACTGAAAAACGCCGCCTGTTTTGCCCTCGCAGAACATTTTATAAACGTCCTTATCGTCGTATGGAATGCCTTCTATAGTAAAGTCTGGGTCAAACTCATTTACAAGCTTTACACAGTTGTTTATGACAGTTAAGTTGCGAAGTCCTAAAAAGTCAATTTTTAAAAGTCCTAGCCGCTCAAGCACTCCCATAGTGTATTGAGTTACAATCTGTCCGTCGGTGCTCTGAAGCGGAACATAACTGTCAACCGGCTCCTTTGTGATTACAACTCCAGCGGCGTGGGTTGATGAATTCCGGGGCATTCCCTCAACCTTCATAGCAGTATCAATAAGCTGTTTTACCTGAGCGTCGCTGTTATAAAGCTCTCTTAAATCAGGAGATTTTTCAAGAGCTGACTTTAGTGTTATATTTATTTCTCTTGGAATAAGCTTTGCAATTTTATCGCCGAATTGGTAAGACAGCGCCATTGCCCTTGTGACATCTCTTATTGCGGCTCTTGCAGCTAAGGTTCCAAAGGTTATAATCTGCGCTACGTGGTCCTCGCCGTATCGGCGGCAAACGTAATCTATTACCCTTTGCCTGCCCTCAATACAAAAATCAATATCGAAGTCAGGCATTGAAACTCTTTCAGGGTTTAAAAACCTCTCGAAAAGAAGATTGTACTTCAGAGGGTCGATAGCTGTAATTCCTATACAATACGCACACAGGCTTCCTGCTCCTGAACCTCTTCCGGGGCCGACAGGAATTTTATTTGTCTTTGCGTAATTTATAAAATCCCAGACTATGAGGTAGTAATCAATATACCCCATCTGCCTGATTATCGAAATTTCATATTCAAGGCGGTTTTTTGCTTCCTCGCTTGGGGTTTTATAAATTCTGTAAAGCCCCTCCCGGCACATATTCACGAAAAAGGCTTCATTGTCGTCAACGCCTTCAAACTTAACGTACGGAAGCTTTGTTACGCCAAACTCAAACGTCACATTGCATCTTTCGGCAATTTTGACGGTATTGTAAATCGCTTCTGCGTGAGTTTTAAAAAGCTCGCTCATTTCATCTCCCGACTTTATATAAAACTCGTCCGTCGGGAACTCAAGCGACTTCGGGTCGTTTATAGTCGTGTTAGTTGAAATGCACATCAGTATTCTTTGCGCCTGTGCGTCCTCCCGACGGATATAGTGAGCGTCGTTTGTCGCTACAAGCGGAATGCCCGTCTGCCTTGAAAGCTCATACTGAAGCGGAATAATTCTCTCCTCTTCGGGAAAAAGCTGATTCTGGACCTCTAAAAAATAGTTATCCTTTCCGAAAACATCACGGTAAGCTAAAGCTGTCTGCTTAGCGGCTTCAAAATCGCCGTTCAAAAGCTTCTGATTAACCTCTCCCGCCAAACAAGCTGAAAGACAGATAAGTCCCTCGTGGTACTTCTTCAAAAGCTCAAAATCAACTCTCGGCTTTGAATAAAAGCCTTCCGTATACGCTAAGGAAACAAGCTTAATCAGATTCTGATAGCCCGTATTGTTTTCGCAAAGCAAAACCAGATGGTAGTTTTTATCAATTCGGTTTACCTTGTCAAATCTCGTTCTGTTTGCAACATAAACCTCGCAGCCGATTACAGGCTTTATGTCGTTTGCTTTGCATTCGTTATAAAATTCAACGGCGGCGTACATATTGCCATGGTCTGTGACGGCAACGGCAGACTGCCCCAGCTCCTTCACACGCTGAACCAGATCCTTGATACGGCAAGCACCGTCAAGCAAAGAGTATTCGCTATGGACGTGAAGATGAACAAAATCCGCCATTTAACACACCGCCTTTCAGATTCTGATTTTTGTCTTTTGGTTTACGCCTGTCGCTTTTTGTTTATCAAAAACAAAAGCGCAACGATGCAGGCTATGTCCAGAATCAATACAAATACATACGCAAAAGTGGAAATTCCGCCCGTCAGCTTTACTATTGACGCAAGCATTAAAACTATGCCCATTGCAGCAAGCGTAGTTCCTACCTCCTCAGAGCTTTCGGTATCGTCGCCCTTTTGTCTTACTTCGTTTGAAATGTCAGTTTTAACCTTGACGATAAGCAAAACTCCAAACGCTGTAATTGCGATTGAAACAAACAAAATAAAAATAATCATCTTACATTCCTCCGTTATCCCTGATGTTGTTAGCGATTGCCTTTATTTTTTCAAGCCTGTGATTTACGCCTGATTTTGATATTTTGGGAGTCAGCGCTTCGCCTAATTCCTTTAGCGTAAATTCAGGATTTTCATACCGAAGAAGGGCGATTTCATAAAGCTCGTCGGGCAGAGAATCAAGTCCCATACTTTTTTCAATCAGCTCAATGTCCTCAATCTGCTGTTCACTCGCTTTTACAGTTCGCTCGATATTTGCATTTTCGCAATTCATTACACGATTCACCTTGTTGCGGACATTCTTCAGAATTTTTACATTCATAACCTCAAGGGTGGCTTTTGAAGCTCCCATTAAAGTCAGCATATCCTCTATGTTCTCGCTCTCTTTTATATAAACGATTTCGCTGTTTTTGCGGGTTGTATGCTTTGCTAAAATTGAAAAATTATTCAAAAGGGCAAGTCCTAAATCGTTGCAGGCATCAACGCTTGGCACTACAAATTCAAGGTGGTACTCCTTGTTCGGGTCGGTAATATTTCCAACCGCTAAAAATGCGCCTGCGATAGCGTAGCGAACGCCTTCTGTCGGAAAGCTCTTGTCTGACAATCCGTTTCTGAAATCGCCGACCGTTTCAAAAGCTATTCTTGCGTTTTTATCACGAAGACTTATGTTAAACGCCTGGTGGCCTCGCTTATCGGCGTCAGCAAGCTCTACCTTGATTTTGCATATCCGCTCAAGCTCGCTTTTTAAAAAACTTGCAACCTCAGCGTTTTCGGTTGAAAAGAGTATTTCACCCTCGCTTACCACCTTTGAAAAGCAAAGAAGTCCGTAAAGCGCAAAGGACGCCTTTTTAGGTGTGTTAAGGCTTTCAATTATTTGATTTTTTACCATGTGCGAAAATGACGCCATAATATCAACCTATCTTGTACTCTTGTCAATATCCCTGTGGTTTACTCTTACTCTCGGATGAAGCTCGCTCAAATGTTTGAACATTCTCTCTGCGAACGTTACGCTTCTATGCTTTCCGCCTGTGCAGCCGAATGCTATAATAAGCTGGCTTTTACCCTCCTTCATATAAAGAGGAATCAGAAAATCAACCAGGTTAAAAAGCTTCTCTTCAAGCTCTTTGGCTTCATCAAACTGCATAACATAATCGGAAACCTCTTTTAAAAGTCCCGTCTTGTTTCTGAGCTCGTCAATATAATACGGATTCGGCAGACATCTTACATCGAAAACAAGGTCCGCTTCTCTCATCGGTCCGTACTTGAAGCCGAACGAGCAAATGTCAATCTGAATATACTCGTCGCCGTTTTCTATAAAAATATTTCTTACCTTTTCCTTGAGCTGAGCCGCTGTGATGTAGGACGAATCTATAAAGTAATCGGAAATCCCCTTGACGTTTGCAAGCATATCACGTTCAAGGGAAATCGAAGATAATATGCTTCCCTTGGATTGATTGTACAAAGGGTGCTTTCTTCTCGTTTCCTTGTATCTTGTTTCAATAACAGAGTCGTCGGCGTCCAGAAACAAAACCTTTACCTTTTCGCCATGCTCACGAAGCTCTTTTATAGTTCCGTAAAGGTCTTTGAAAAATCTGCCTGCCCGAACGTCTGCGACAAAGGCTACCTTTTGAAAATTCTGATCGCTGGTAGCGCAAAGAGTTGCAAACTTCGACATAAGCTCAGGCGGCATATTATCAATACAGTAAAAGCCTAAATCCTCAAGCGCATTTATAGCAGTTGATTTTCCACTTCCTGATACTCCTGTTACTATAGTAAATTCCATTTGCTCACCTTCTTGTGCTTTGCTCTTATTTTGTCTGTTATTCGTATCTTACAATCAAAACCTCGCATTCGAGCGTCTGACCGCTGTCATTTAAAACCTTTTTCTGAACGTCGCTGATAACCTTTGTTACATCCTCAAAGGTAGCGCCGCCTAAATTTATTACAAAGCCGCTGTGCTTATCTGATACTGCCGCACGCCCTACTGTATAGCCTTTAAGTCCGCTGTCTTCAATCAGCTTACCCGCAAAATAGCCTTTGGGGCGTTTGAAGGTTGAACCAGCGTTTGGAAATTCAAGCGGCTGCTTTTCCTTTCGCCTTGACATCAGCTCGTTCATAGTGCTGCTGATTTCTTTCCTTTCCTTTGTGTTATCAAGAGTAAAGGTGGCTGAAAGTATGACGTCGCCGTTTGTCTGAAAAATGCTGTGGCGGTAGGAAAGCTCCATATCGCTTGCAAAAACGGTTTTTATATTTCCGTTTCTATCAATTACCTCGCAGGAGGTCAGAACATTTTTTATCTCTCCGCCGTAAGCGCCAGCGTTCATAAAAACGGTGCCGCCTACAGTACCTGGTATTCCATAAGCAAATTCAAGTCCTGAAAGGCTGTTGTCAAGTGCAAGCTTGCAAACGCTCATCAAAGACGCTCCCGACTGTGCGGTAATAGTGTTGCCCAAAGACTCTGCCTTTGCAAAGTCGCTTCCTAAATGAAGAATAACTCCGTTAAAGCCCTTGTCGTCAAACAAAACATTTGAGCCTCTTCCCAAAACCATATATTTAAGCTTTAAAGACTCAAGTCTGCTTAAAAGCTGCTTTAATGCTTCAGTCGAGCTTATTTCGATAAAAGCATCAGCTTTTCCGCCGATTTTAAAGGTTGTATAATCTTTGAGATAAGCGTCGTTTACGACTTTCTGATCAAGGCTTTTTGCAAGAGAAATGATTTCTTCTATGTTTTCCATAAATTAACCTCAGATGATGATTTTTTGCGCTTTGGGATGATTGTTGTTCACCCTGTTTATGATATAGTCAAAGTCGGTGTTTATTATAAGCTCCTCGGGGTAGCCGACCTCTTTTACAATTTCCCGGCAAATGCTGAGCTCGCCGATGCTCTCACAGTAATGAGCGTCGGAATCAAGGCTTATCCTGACATTCTCCTTCTTGCAGGCTTTAAAAAACTCAATAGCGTTTTTTCTTGTGCTGCGACCAGCTTTGATTGACGATTCATTTACCTCGGCTATTTTATCATATCGGGCGAGCAGCTTTGCACCCTCTGTATAGTCAAACATATGATCGGTGATTGTCAAATGTCCGAACATATCAACCAGCGGATTTTTGCATACATTCTCAATAGCCTGTAAATGCTCATCATCCGTAGCAGTCGGGTATACTGAGCTATGAAATGAAGCTACTACCCATTGAAGCGTATCAAGAATACGCGGCTTTATATCAAGCTCTCCGTCTGCGTTCATAATATCCGCTTCAATTCCACGAAGCGCATAAATCCCTTTTATTTTTTGCGGCAGAATCTGCTGATTTTCTGCGTGCCACTCGTGAGGGCCGTCAGCCATAAGCGGCGCATGGTCTGTCATTGCTATTATGCTAAGTCCTCTTTCGGCGGCTATCTCACAATTTTCTCTGACAGTTGAATACGCATGAGTAGAAGCTACTGTATGCGTATGCAAATCTGCGATTATTTTCATCCTTTATATCCCCTGTTCAATTAAAATGTGTCCCAGTTTTTAACTGTGTTTTTGGAGTCCATTTGCAAGCCTAAATTGTCAAGCAAATCCTGTGCTGCGTTGTAACCCATTTTCTTCTGACGGTTGTTCATAGCGGCAACCTCAAGGATAATCGCTAAGTTTCTTCCTGGCTTTACAGGAATTGTAAGCGACGGAATCTGGATTCCTAAAATATTAGTGTACTCGTTGTCAACGCCCATTCTGTCGTAAATTTTTGTAGGATCCCACGACTCAAGCTCGATAACGAGATCGATTTTCTCAGTAACCTTAACGGCGCCCATTCCGAAAAGGCGGCGAGCGTTAATAATTCCTATTCCACGAAGCTCCAGAAAATGCCTTATATTGTCAGGCGATGAGCCGACTAAGCTCTTGCTTGAAACCTTTCTGATTTCAACTGCATCGTCAGCGACGAGGCGGTGTCCTCTCTTGACAAGCTCGATTGCTGTTTCGCTTTTTCCTACTCCAGACTCGCCGACAATTAAAATTCCCTCGCCATAAACCTCGATCAAAACTCCGTGTCGGGTAATTCTCGGACCGAGCTGCAAATTAAGATAAGCTATCAAGCTTGCGATAAACTCAGTCGTGCTGTCCTCAGTTTTTAGTACGGCAACGCCGTAATCCTCAGCGCAAGCGAGCATTTCAGGGAAAACGTCGTGACCTCTTGCAATTACAATTGCTGGTATTCTCGTTTCAAACAGCTTGGAAATTTTTTGAAATCTTAATGCATCGCCGATTGACTCCAAGTACGCATACTCCATATTTCCACAAACCTGTATTCTGCTTGAATTAAAATACTCGTAGAAGCCTGTGAGCTGTAAGCCTGGACGGTTGACGTCGTTATCGTCTATCAGAATTTCCGCCGTGTCCTTCGGAGTATATACCACCTCAAGGTCAAGCTCCTCGATAATATTCTTTAACGGTACTGTAAAAACCTCTGCCATAAAAACCTCCTGTATTCTGATTAAAGCTTAATGTAGCCTTTCTTTCTCATTTCCTCCGCCGCAAGCATTACGCCCAGACGTCCTGTCGGATAGGTTATTCCTCCCTGAAGCCATGCGGCATAAGGCTCTCTTATCGGTGCATCGGCTGAAAGCTCTATTGAAGCTCCCATTGTAAAGGCACCCGCCGCCATAATAACCTTGCTGTCGTACCCCGGCATATCCCACGCTTCGGGGGTGACAAAGCTATCGACCGGAGAACCCTTTTGTATTCCCTGACAAAAGGCAGTTAAATTCTCCTCGTTTTCAAGCAAAATGGAAGCTATAATATCCGTTCTCTTTTCGCTCGCCTTCGGAAGCGTTTCAAAGCCCAGAAGCTCAAAAAATCTGCACGCAAAGACGGAGGTTTTAAGTGCTTCGCCCACCGTTTGCGGAGCGAGGAAAAAGCCTAGAAGAATCTCCCTCGTCATTGAAAGCGAACAGCCGACTTCCTTTCCCATTCCAACGCAGGTCAGCCTGTCGGCGCACATATTTACAAGCTCTTTATCTCCTGCTATGTAGCCGCCAGTCTGCGCTATTCCGCCGCCAGGATTTTTTATAAGAGAACCAACTATCAGATTTGCGCCTACTGATACAGGCTCTTTAACCTCTGCAAATTCGCCATAGCAATTATCAACGATTGCAATTGCGGCAGAATTTTCAGCCTTGGCGCAGCTTATAATTTTACCGATTGTATCAACGTCAAGCGACGGTCTTAAAGAATAACCTCTTGAACGCTGAATGTAAATTACCTTAGCCGATTTCGCCTTTTTGGAAATTTTCTCGTAGTCAGGCGTGCCGTCCTTTAAAAGCTCGACCTCGTCGTATTTTACTCCAAAATCAATCAGGGAACCCTTTCCCTTTTCGTCCGAAAGTCCTATTACCTCTTCGAGCGTATCGTACGGCTTTCCCGTAACGCACAAAAGCGTGTCGTCTGGTCTTAAAACTCCAAAAAGCGCAGTCGACAAAGCGTGAGTTCCGTTTACAAAGGTGTGGCGGACCAAAGCGTCCTCAGCGCCAAATGCGTCGGCGTAAACTCTGTCGGTTGTATCCCTGCCGACATCTCCATAGCCGTAGCCGTTAGTTCCCTTTAGGCTCGCTTCGCTCACTCTGTTCTTTATAAACGAATACAGCACTTTTTCGGAATTTTGCCGTACTGTTTTATCAATTTCCAAAAACTGCTCAGCACAAGCCTTTTCAGCCTTGTCGGCTAAAAGTCTTATGCTTTCATCTATTTCAAAGCTTCCTTGCATTATTTATTACTCCTCAAAATTTTTTCTCTCCAGCACAACGTCCTCGTTGACAGGCTCAAAGCCTATTTCGGTATAATAGCTGACGTTGTAATCCCTTGCGTAAAGCCTTACCTTAAAGCCGTCTGCGTTAAGCTTATCGCCTATCCAGTACAAAAGCTCTCTTGCGTGGTGCTTTCCCCTCTCTGAGGGAATTGTAGCGACGTGGCCGACAAAGGCTATATCGTCGACAATATATTGAATGGTAGCGCTTGAAACGTCTGACAGCGTAAAGCTTTGAGAAAGACCTCGCCTTATTCTGTGTGAGGTATCAGTCAACCACAAATCTCTCGACTGCCTTATAATCGGAAAGCTTGTCTGAAGTATTTCATAAACGTCGTCAAGCCTTGGCGTTTCGTTGACAATAAGGTTGGGGTCTGCTTCCCTGCACTTGAATTCAAACTCCACTCGTGGTATTGCGTTATAGTCGTCCTTTATGTGGTGTATCAGCTTGTGAGCCAAAAGCGGGTCGAGCTCAACAGTCACAGGCTTTGTCATATTCACAAGAAAGGAAAGCTCGAAAATATCATCGTCTGAAAGCGATTGATCTGAAAATTCAGCTACTACGAGCGACGAATTAAAAACGCAAGCTATGCCCCTTATTTGCTCGTCGTTTTTTATAAGAAAAAAGCTGCAGAAATCGTAGTCAGTTTTGTATGCGTCGTAATGCGAACGTATTCTTCTTGAAAAATGACAGCTTTTAAGCCCCTTTAAAAAATTCTTGTCTATATCCTTTGTCTGCGTTATCATTAAAACTTAAATCCTTTGTAACATCTCTTTTACAAGCTTGTAAGAGCTTTCAATATCTCTTACATCTGCAACGCCTGAAGGCGAATGAATATATCTGCAAGGGAGTGAAACAGCGATAGTTTTCACGCCGCCCCTTGTAGTGTGAATAGCGCCTGCATCGTTTCCGCCAGCTATCATAGTTTTTGTCTGACAGGGAATACCTATATCCTTCGCTGTGTCAAATGCCAGCTTGTAAAGCTCCCTGGAATAAATTGTTGACCTGTCCATAAAAGACACAACAGGTCCGTTTCCTTGTACGCACACCTTTTTCTCGTTGTCAGCGCCAGGAATATCGCTTGCGGTTGTCGCTTCCAAAACTACTGCGACATCAGGGTTTACGGTATATGCCGCAACCTTAGCTCCTCGCAAGCCTGTTTCCTCCTGAACCACAAAGGTAAAATACGTGTCGTATTTAAGCTCGCACTGCAAAAGCTTTATCATAACAGCGCAGCCGAAGCGGTCGTCAATTGCCTTTGAAAGTATTTTGCCATTACCAATTTCCTGAAAATCAGGCTCAAAGCAAACGCTGTCGCCTAAATTCACAAACTTTTCAGCCTCTTCTTTATTCTCAGCTCCGATATCAACGCAAAGCGCTGAAATTGACGGAGATTTTTCTCTTTCCTCTTTTGAAAGGTTATGAACGGCGACTGAGCCTATAACTCCGCTTATTTCACTTTCGCCTACTAAAACCCGTTTCCCCAGAGCTGCAGTAGCTTCAATTCCTCCAACGGACGAAATTTTAAGGTTTCCGTCGTCGTTTATATAATTTACTATAAAGCCTACCTCGTCCATGTGCGCCGAAACCAAAATGCGCTTGCCAGGCGTAAGCTCGCCCTTTTTAAAGGCGATGATATTTCCCAGATTGTCAACCTTGTATTCGCAAAAGCCTTCAATCTGTCTGATTATATACTCACGGACTCTGCTCTCATCTCCTGAAATTCCATTTAAAAGGCAGAGCTCGCTTAATAGCCTCATCATAGCAACTCACCCGCCTTTAGAAATTCTGAAATGAGCAAGGCTGTATTTTCAATATCGCTTAATGACACGACCTCAACGGGTGTGTGCATATACTTTAGCGGAATTGAAAGGGTAACGCTCTTGACTCCGCCCTTTGAAACGACTATTGCATCGGCGTCGGTTCCAGTCTGAGAGCTCATTACCTCCAGCTGGTACGGCAGATTATTTTCCTTTGCAAGGCGGATAAGTGCGTTTGAAAAGTCTTTTGAAAGTGACGGCGCAATGCCTATCATTGCTCCCTTTCCCATTTCGCCGCATTTTTCCTTGTCCTCACCCTGAGAATAAGCAAAGGAAACGTCTACAGCGATTGCAAGGTCGCAGTCAGACTTAAACGACAGCATTTTAGCTCCGCTTTCGCCAGTTTCCTCCTGACAGGAAAAGGCTACGTCTATATTGTATTCGCTCGAAGTTCCAACCAGCTCGAGCGCACGTAGAATCGTCGCTACGCCTGCTCTGTCGTCAAGCGCACGGCTGCTTACTCTGTCGCCCAGAAGCGTCATCGGCTCAGCCTTGAAAAGCACTCGGCTTCCGAGCGGAATTTTTGCCGTTGCCTCATCCTTACCAAGTCCGACATCAATGTAAAGCTCATCATATGACGGCGCTTTGTCGCTGTCCTTTGACAAATGCGGCGGGCAGGAGGTTATAACGCCCTCCAGTTTTCCGTCCGCTGTCAGCACCTCAACCTTAGTTGCGGGAAGAAGTCGTTTGTCAATTCCACCAACTGGCGAGAACTTCAGAAAGCCTTCGTCGGTAATATAGTTCACAATAAAGCCGACCTGATCTATATGAGCGTCGAGCAAAATGGTTTTATTCTTCTTGTTGTCAATTTTTGCAAACACATTTCCGAAGTCGTCTGAAAAAGCTTCGTCTGTAAACTTTTTCAGTTCCCTTAGCGCAACGGAGGCCGCTGACGTTTCGTCGCCGCTTACTCCGTCTGCCCTGCAAAGGTCAAACAGCACACTTTTCAAATCCATTATCTCATCCTTTTCTACAGCTCGTTTACAAGCTTTTTAAAGTGATTTCCCCTGTCCTCGAACATTCTGTACATATCAAAGCTCGCACACGCAGGAGAAAGTGAAACTATATCGCCGCTTGAAGCGTTCTCCTTCGCGGTCATTACAGCTTCGTTCATATCCTTTACGTTTACTATTTTTATATCACTCTCTGAAAAGCCGTCGCATTCTTCAACAGCCGCTCTTATAGCGTTTGCGGTTTCGCCCATAACTATCAGAAGCTTTACCTTTTCGAGTATAAGCGGCGCCATTGGTGCAAAGGAAATACCCTTGTCGCTTCCGCCCATTATTACAATAAGCTTTCTGTCAAAGGAATTAAGTCCTGCCATTACTCTTGTAGGACTTGATGCGATTGAATCGTTATAATATCTTACTCCGTCAAGCTCACGGACAAATTCTATCCTATGCTCAACCCCGCCAAACTCCTTGGCGGTTGAAGCTATGCTCTCAAGACTTACATCCTTCCATGTGAGGGCGATAGCTGTAAGGAAATTTTCTACATTGTGTATTCCAGGGATTCTGATGTCGTCCTTGTGAAGGATTTTTGTAACGCATCCCTGCTCGTTGTAGCAAAGCCAGCCGTCGCCTGATAAAAAGCTTCCTCTTTCTGGCACAATCTGTCTTGAAAAGTAGCTGAGCCTTCCACGTACAAGCGGCGCAAGCGCACGGGTATTTTCGTTGTCGTAATTTAAAACCGCTTTTGAAAATGCGCTCTGGTGATTGAGAATGTTGCACTTCGCCTGAATGTATTCCTCCATTGTTCCGTGAACATTGAGGTGATTTGGCGTAATGTTTGTTATTGCTGCGGCATATGGAGATTCTCTCATTGAAATAAGCTGGAATGATGAAAGCTCAACTACAGCTACATCATTTTCTGTAATCTCTTCAATCCGGCTCAATAGCGGCTTGCCGATATTTCCGCCGAAAAAGACCTTTCTGCCGTCACGCTCGAAAAATTCCTTGACAAGCGTTGTAGTCGTGCTTTTTCCGTCGCTGCCTGTTATAGCGTAAATCTTACAGGGGCAAAGCTCAAAAAACAGCTCTGTTTCGCTTGTAACTATAACTCCCTTTTCACGGGCAAGCTTTATGTTCTCGCTGTTAAAATACATTCCAGGAGTTCGGAATGTTACGTCAGACGAAAGCACTCCTTTCATCATCTCGTCCTTTCCAAGATAAAACTCAGCTCCCATTCTGGAAAACTCATCATAAAGAGAGGACGAAAACTTATCCTTTTCGGCAACCGTTTCGTCGCCCAGCGTTTTGGCATCGCAAATTGAAACGCTTATCCCCTTTTTCAAAAAAAGCCTTATAAGGTCGTTGTGGCTGACGCCTACTCCTATAAATGATACCTTTTTGTCTTTTATAAATTCAAAAAAAGCACTTACTCTGCTCACGGATCTATCTCCTAACATATTTTTGTACGATTGATATTTATTGATATTTAATAGCTGCCTGCTGATTGCTGACTATCGCCATAAGGCGATTGGACATTCTTTGTTTATTCAAAGCGGAACGAAGCGAGATAAGCTCGCTTAAGCTCGCAAGTGAACGCTTTCAATAAATATATTGAGCCGAAGGCTCTGCTGGATTTCAGCGGAGGTAAAGTATTTAACTCCGCTGAAAGACGGAATGGACTATCGACATAAGACGATTGGACATTCTGTGTTTATTATACATCACTTTGGAAAAAATATCAATATACTTCAGGTCGTTTTTTGGTAAATTCGACTGAACTGCCTGCTTCGCTTACAAGAGAGCTTTGTTGAAGTTTCCTGAAGCTCAAAATTTTTTCTCAAATAAGAAGAAAAAATCCGACTCTGGCTATTGTAATTAGTTTGAAAATACTTTATAATCAATATATGATGTGCATCTGCGCATTTAGCTTCTGTTGCTTTGGCAATGGGGCGAAAATCGGTATCTGGACAGGTGTCCAAATAAAATAAGGAGCTGATAGCTAAATTGAAAAACACAATCATTAGTCTGCGAAACGCTGTAGTTGAATACGACGGCGTTGAGGTGCTTGGAGGAATCAATCTCGATATCGTGGACAAGCAGTTTGTAACGCTGCTGGGACCTTCAGGCTGCGGCAAAACCACGACGCTTCGTATAATCGGAGGATTTGCCAATATGAAAAGCGGAGAGCTGTATTTCGGCGATAAGGAAATCTCAAAACTTCCACCGCACAAAAGACAGGTAAACACCGTCTTTCAGAAGTACGCTTTATTTCCGCATCTGAATGTATATGAAAACGTGGCTTTCGGTCTGAAGCTTCAGAAGCTTCCCGAAAAGGAAATCAGATCAAGAGTTCAGGAAATGCTGGAGCTTGTAAACCTTATAGGCTTTGAAAAGCGAAGCGTAAATCGCCTTTCCGGCGGACAGCAGCAGAGAGTTGCTATTGCAAGGGCGCTTGTAAACCGACCAAAGGTTTTGCTTCTGGACGAACCGCTCGGCGCGCTTGATTTAAAGCTCAGAAAGGAAATGCAGATTGAGCTTAAGAAAATTCAGCAGAACCTGGAAATCACGTTTGTTTATGTAACTCACGACCAGGAGGAAGCACTTACTATGTCTGATACTGTTATCGTTATGAAGGACGGCAACATTCAGCAGATAGGCACTCCTGTTGATATATATAACGAACCGATAAACGCATTCGTTGCGGACTTTATCGGAGAAAGTAATATTTTGGACGGCATTATGCACAAGGACAGACTTGTGGAATTTGCTGGAAATGAATTTGTCTGCGTTGACGAAGGCTTTGCGCCGGACGAGCTTGTTGACGTTGTAGTTCGCCCTGAGGATATAAAGGTCGTAAATCAAGGCGAAGGAATGCTTACAGGCGTCGTTGAAAACGTAATTTTCAAGGGCGTACATTATGAAATGCTCGTCGATGCGGCAGGCTTCAAATGGAAAATTCACTCGACGCTATGTGAAAATGTCGGCGACTTAATTGGAATGAACATCGAGCCGTTCGACATACATATCATGCACAAGATGAAGGAGGAATAGCCTTATGAAATCAAAGCTTATTGCTCTTCCCTACATCATCTGGATGTGCGTATTTACAATAATACCGCTCGGACTTGTTGTGTTCTTTGCGCTTACAACGGAGAATAACGAGTTCACACTCTCAAATCTTACGGCTATGAACGACTATATGGACGTTTTGTTCCGTTCAGTTGGCTTTGCCGTTATAGCAACAATAATTTGCCTAGTGGTAGGGTTTCCTGTTGCGCTTTTTATTTCGAGAATGCCAAAAATCAAGCAGTCTACAATGCTTATGATAGTGCTGCTTCCAATGTGGATAAACTTTTTGCTTCGGACCTACGCCTGGATGACAATTCTTGAAGAAAACGGACTTATCAACAGATTTTTAGGACTTTTCGGTATCGGACCGCTGAATCTTATGAACAATTCGGGCGCTGTTATTTTAGGAATGGTTTACAACTACCTTCCGTTTATGATATTGCCCATTTATTCGGTTATGACAAAAATTAACGAGAGCGTTGTCGAAGCGGCGCAGGATCTCGGCTGTTCAAGCGTAAACGTATTGAGAAAAATTACAATTCCGCTTTCTATGCCCGGAATTACTACCGGTATTATTTCAGTTTTTGTTCCGAGCGTTTCGACATTTATCATTTCAAGAATGTTAGGCGGCGGAACAAACGACCTTATCGGCGATATAATTGAATCGCAATTTTTAGGAAATTCCTACAACCCTCACCTCGGCTCTGCTATGGCTTTGGTGCTTATAGTTCTGGTTTTGCT
This sequence comes from Ruminococcus sp., assembly GCA_021199305.1. Lineage (GTDB taxonomy): Bacteria > Bacillota > Clostridia > Oscillospirales > Ruminococcaceae > UMGS1601. Next base: position 5,506 of record JAJQIH010000036.1, on the reverse strand, counting down.
CATTATGAGTATCTTTAACCAGACAAGCGGCGAGGAGGCGATTGTATAATGACTAAGAACAGATTTTTATCAAAGCTGTTTTTGTACATCGTTTTGCTGTTTTTGTATATTCCTATTTTTGTTCTTATTGTGTTTTCCTTCAACGAATCGAAATCAAGAGCAAACTTTACAGGCTTCAGCTTAAAATGGTACTCCAAGCTTTTGCACAACGAAGCTATTCTTACAAGCCTTTTAAACACAGTAATTATCGCCCTTGCGGCGGCGCTTTTAGCGACTGTCCTTGGAACGGCGGCGGCTATCGGAATCAACAATATGAAAAAGGTTTCAAAAACCGTTGTTATGAACATAACCTATATTCCTGTTGTAAATCCTGAGATTATAATGGGTGTTTCTCTTATGCTCTTGTTTAAGGGAATGCAGGGAATTATAAACTTTCAGTTTGGATTTGTCACCCTTATTCTGTCGCACATTGCCTTTGACGTTCCTTATGTAATTTACAACGTCCTGCCAAAGCTAAGGCAAATGAATCCGAGTCTTGTCGAAGCGGCAAGAGATTTAGGCTGTAACGAGCGTCAGGCGTTTTTCAAGGTTGTAATTCCTGAAATAATGCCGGGAGTGTTTTCCGGATTTTTAATGTCGCTGACATATTCGATTGACGACTTTGTAATAAGCTATTTCACCAGCGGTTCGAGCGTTGAAACGCTTCCTATTACAATTTATTCTATGACCAGAAGGAAGGTTTCGCCTGAAATAAACGCTGTATCTACAATTATTTTCCTTGCTATTATAGCTGTTTTGATTATCAAGAATTATCTTGAGAACAGAAGTCTCAGAAAATCAAGAGATGAATCTCTTGCGGTTAAGAACGCTTAGAGTCAAGGGAGGTAGATAAATGAAAAAAGCATTATTGGCAATTATTTTATGCCTGTCTGTAATTCTGAGCAGCTGCGCTCAGGACGCAAGCGAGGATTTGGCGGAAACAACCTCCTCGGCACGGGTAAGCGACGAGCTTGATTCGTCGTTAACCGACGTTATGACACTTGACAAAAGTGCGCTTAGCGATTATGATTATACTAGGCTTAAAGATGAAAATATAACCCTTAACGTCTGCAACTGGGGCGAATATATGGCGGTTGAGCAAGAGGATTATATGGACGTAAATGAGGAATTTGAAAAGCTCACAGGAATAAAAGTCAACTACAAAACCTTCGCTTCAAACGAAGAGCTGTATTCAAAAATCAAAAGCGGCGGCGCAAATTACGACGTTATAATTCCGAGCGACTATATGATTTCAAGAATGATTGAAGAGGATATGCTCGAAGAGATAGACTTCGATAATATTCCGAACTTTGAATGGATAAGCGACGACCTTGTAAATCCTGATTACGACCCTGAAAATCTGTATTCAGTTCCCTACACAATGGGAATTGTAGCAATTGTTTACAACACAACTATGGTTGACGACGAAATAACAGGCTACAAGGATTTGTGGAACTCGAGATATTCAGGACAGATTCTGATGTTTAACAATCCTCGTGATGCCTTCGGAATTGCGCTCACGTATCTTGGATATTCGCAAAACACTGAGGACAAGGACGAGCTTGACGAGGCGGCTCAGCTTTTAAAGGAGCAAAAAAAGTACGTTCAGGCATATGTAATGGACGAGATTTTTGATAAAATGGAGGGAGGTTCGGCGGCTATTGCGCCTTACTACGCTGGCGACATTCAAACGATGATTGACGACAACCCCGACCTCGATTACTGTATTCCTGAAGAAGGCACAAACCGATTTGTCGACGCATTTTGCATACCAAAGGGCGCTGAGAACAAGGAAGCTGCTGAAATGTACATAAACTTTATGAACGAGGTTCAGATAGCTTATACAAACACAGATTACATCTGCTACACAACCGTTCACGACGGAGTTGCCGCACTTTTAGACGAGGAAACACTGAACAACGAGCTGAGATGTCCTGACGAAACATACCTCAGCGAAAAGACGGAGGTTTTTGTAAACCTTTCGTCGGATACAAACGCTTACGTTCAGGAGCTCTGGAATCAGATAAAGATTGAAAAGTCGAAATCCGTCTGGCTTGTTCCTACCCTTTTGATTCTGGCAATCGCCTTTACGATTTTTATAAACGTGCGGCGTGCAAGAAAGAAAAAGCAGGATATTTTCTAGAAAGCTTGAAGCTTTAATTTGTTAAATCTGAGGGTGTACCCTTGTTAAAAATACAATCAATATAAGTGAGGTAATACAATGGAAAACGCTACATTGTTTGACAAACAGACGCAGGTCGCTCCGCTCGGGCTGATTGTTATGGATTCGTTTAAGGAAACGGGCACAAAAATACACAATTATCTCGTAAACTGGGCGAAGGAATCGGGACTTGGAGAGAACAATTATCTGATTGATGTTTCCTGTCCGAGATTTGCTTCCGGCGACGGAAAAGGAATTATTCACCAGACCGTCAGAGGAAAGGACCTGTTTATTTTAATTGACGTTGGAAATTACAGCTGCACTTACAAGCTGTTTAACAACATCAACTCGATGTCGCCTGACGACCACTTTGAGGACTTAAAGAGAATCATTCAGGCTGCAAGCGGAAAGGCTCACAGAATCAACGTAATAATGCCTATTCTTTACGGCGGCAGACAGCACAGGAGAAGCTATCGTGAATCACTTGACTGTGCGGTTATGCTGCAGGAGCTTGAATCGATGGGAGTTTCAAACATTTTAACCTTTGACGCTCACGACCCACGGGTTATGAATGCAATTCCGCTGATGGGATTTGATAACGTAATCCCCTCCTACCAGGTTCTGAAAGCTATGTTTAAAAGCCTTAGCGACCTGACTATTGACAAGGATCACTTTATGATAGTTTCACCTGACGAGGGCGCTATCAACAGAAATATGTACTACGCATCAGTTCTGGGCGTTGACCTGGGAATGTTCTACAAGCGCCGTGACTATTCGGTTATTGTAAACGGAAGAAACCCGATTGTAGCTCACGAGTATATGGGAAATGACGTTGCCGGAAAGGATATTTTCATCGCGGACGATATTATTTCCTCAGGAGAATCGGTTCTTGATATAGCTTACGAGCTAAAGAAGCGAAACGCAAGAAAGATCTACGCTTACGCTACTTACGCTATATTTACAAACGGTCTTGAAACCTTCGACAAGGCTAACAAGGAAGGAATAATTGACGGCGTATTCGGCACAAACCTCACTTACCGGACTCCACAGCTTTTGCAAAGAGAATGGTTCCACGAGGTTGACGTTTCAAAGTATATTGCCTACTTTATTGCGGCTTTAAACCACGATATGTCAATCGAAAAGGTTATAGACCCTGCAAAGAAAATTCACGCTCTTTTAAACAAGCAATAATAAACACGCTTTGGCGTCCTGCTTAGGCGGGACGCTTTTTTGTTGCAAGAAAAGAAAACCCGACAGATTTTTGGTCTGTCGGGTTGAGTTTTATGAATTTAAATTAAACGCCATCCAGGCAATTATCATATACCCATTGCTTTATTTCGGTCATATCGTCAGTTTCATAATATTTTACCAGGAGCGTTTTAAACGTACCGTCAAGCTCAACAGGAACTGACATAATTCCATTGCCATTTTCTATAAGTATCTTGTTGCAAATCATTGTTGCTACACGTTTGTTGCCGTCTTTAAACATCTGCTTTTTCATAATCCAAAGCAAGGTCGTTAAGGCTCTGTCGGTTGTGTTGTCAATTTTCTGAATTTTTGTAAACTCGTTATAAAGCTTTGTCATATCGGGAAGCTCTGGTCGCCAGGAGGTTCCGCTTATCATAACATTGTCAGTTCTCAGCGTTCCCAGCTCATTGTGTGCAAGCTCGCTCTTTGCAACAAGAATATGCACCTCTTCGATAAAGCCAAGCGTCAGCTCTTCGTCTATGTTGTCAATTACATATTTCCAGGCGTCACGCAGGCAACAGACCTTTGAAATTTCCGAAGGCTTTACGTTTGAAACATTCACGTCGTTTAATATGTCGTTAGTCTGAGCAAATGTTACGGCAATTCCCTCCAGGTTTGCGCTTTTATATACAGCATCAACCAAAAGCCTTTTTGCAGCAAGTATATTATCTGACTTAGTCATGTTGTATTTGTTTTCCATTTAGCTTATCTCCTTAAAGACTATTCGGCTGGTACAGGCTCTTCGACTTTGGCATCTTGCGTATCCGAGCCGCTTTTTCTGTTTTTGATTTTCGATATAAGCTCGCCAATTTTCCTGATTACAAATAATATAAATCTGGTGAGCGGCGTTGAAATCAGGCTCAATATAAACGCTGAAACGGCTGACAGAATGTAAATCATCAGCACCAGCAGCGGATAATAAGCAAACCTCTCCAAAAACGTCGGCACCCATTTCCCGAAATAATCGTAGTAAATTGTTCTGTCGAAAATATACGACAAGAGATAGGTTCCAAGCGTTATATCCGAAAGCTTCGCCAGAACTTTTTTCACAGCCTTCGGTGCATTATCAAGCTTTATTTTTGAAAGCAGCGAGAAGAAAAACGGCGTTGTAATTACAAACTGGAAGCTTTGCCAGTTGGTCATTATATTTGTACGATAGCTTGCGTGCCAGCAACGATAGTAGTTATAAACTGTGAGCAGATTTATTATTATCATCAATATTACAAACAGCTTCGTTTTTGAGAGCTTTGGCGGATACTCCTTTATGTAAGCGCCGATAAAATAATAGGTAATCGGGTAAATAATTACCCAGTAATCAGGTACAAGCGCCTGATACTCGTTAGAAACTGAAGGGGTTACCCACCAACCGCTGATTGTAAAATTAAAGGTATTAAAAAATGACGGCAGAGCTGTCAACAAACAAAGACTTACAATCAAAACCAGCTTTTTCTTTCTCGAATTGAGTCCATGGTAGCTAAGATTCAGAAACGGAATCAGCAAAAGCAAGCCTATATACATTTCTATATACCAGCCGTACTGTGCTGCACTGAAATCAAATATTTTCAGTATTGCTTCCTTAACCGACCATCCCGATTTAAGGTAAAGATTGTTATACAAAATTCCCACAACGGACGCTAAGACATACGTCACCAGAATTTTTACAATTCCTGAATAATACCGCTTTGTCAGCTTTTTTTCGTTCATCAGGTAACCTGTAAGCATTACAAACATTGGCACGCACATTCCCATAAATGTTCGCACGAATATTGGCAGATACATACTACCGTCGGTCAATTCCTCAGAATAAAAGCCTGTATATAGAAAAAAGTGAACGCCGCACACAAGCAGCCCCGATACAACTCTTATAAGGTCAAGCGTTGGATTTCTCGTTTTCAAAGAATCATCCCCCTATCGTCGCATTCTTGCGAAAGCTTTTACAAGAATATTTTAACACAAGTCACAGGTAATTTCAATAGGGAATTTTGGGGTGGGGGGAGCATAACTGTCCACTTGTCAATGATAGTTTACACTAACTCCAAAAATATATAGCAAGCTACA
>JAJQIH010000014.1:12069-56764 GCA_021199305.1 Ruminococcus sp. | reverse complement strand
ATATAATACTACATATAGTCTCGTCTATATTATATTTATATATAATAACATACATATAATCTTTACTACATATATACTTAAATATATTCTGTAATACATGTATTATAGATTACATAATAACTTTATATTATTACTTGAATATATTTAGTATAGTATTATATTATCATAATATAAAGTCAATTTTGAGCTTCGCTCAAATTGAATAAGCTAGTAAAAGTGTTTTTCTTTAGGTAATGTTTTGTTATGTGTTATTGAATATCAGGGCGTGGGTTAGTTTGTATTGTGGCTAAGAACATATGCACGCCCTTAATTTTCTCTGCTGATGCAGAATACTTTGTTAAATTACTGAATGGATTTTATTACACTCTCATATGTTCTTGTATTTTATGTAACAGGATAGATTGTATTGAGGGATTTATTAGATTATCAATGTGCATTTGAGATATTATGTTATGCCACATAGGGGGGTATATAACATTTTGCTATTATCAGACAAACATTCTGAACCCCTTATGTGTTGCTTTACATTATCGTGGTAAAAATATGATTATTGTTTTATTATCAAATTGCATTTAACAAGCTATTAGGCGTTGCGAAAACCAAAATATAGTTTTACATATTTTGTTTAGTAATTTATTTACACCGACCGAAAGCGTCCGAATTTTAGCACACTTGAACAAATTGTCTTCACTTGTTGAGGGCGATATTTTTTTATTCTTGTTTTACCGAACCTTTTGAATTATTCCTTGAACGTCCATCTTTTGGTAATTAAATTACCAATCCGAAAGGCAGGCGAAAATCGATTGAAAAGCTCAAAAATTGAGTATCAAAAATAAGGAAGTACCAAAATAACCCCTTGACAAACAAGCCGATATGTGATATTGTAGTATTAAATTAACTGCTCGTTATCATTGGTACTGTTATCATTGCTGGATTTAGGAGGAATTATTATGCTATATGGATATGCAAGAATATCTAAACCAACACAAAACATTGAAAGACAAACAAGAAATATCAAAGCGTTTGAAAGCAACGCAATAATTTATGCGGAAGCATACACAGGAACAAAGCAAGACCGTCCGCAATGGCAAAAACTATTGAAACGATTAAAAGACGGCGATACTGTTATATTTGACAGCGTTTCAAGAATGAGCAGAAACGCCGAGGAAGGCTTTAAACAATATCAAGAATTATACAATGCCGGTATTAACCTCATTTTTCTAAAAGAGCGACACATTGACACAGAAACATATAAAAATGCAATTAGCCAGCAATTACAAACCGTTGGCAACGAAATTGCTGATGAATATATCAAAGCAACAAACAAAGTGCTAATGATACTTGCTAAAAAGCAAATACAGCTTGCTTTTGAACAATCCGAAAAAGAAGTTAAAGACTTGCAAGCCAGAACTGCGGAAGGAATTAAAACCGCAAAAATTAACGGCAAACAAATTGGTAGAAAAAAAGGCTCTGTTGTAACAACTCAAAAGAGTATTAAAGCAAAGAAGGTTATTGCAAGACATTCCCTAGATTTTGGCGGTTCTTTAAACGACAAAGAAGTTATGCAAATGATAGGTTCTATTTCAAGAAATACCTACTACAAATATAAGCGTGAATTAAAAGGTTGACAAACAAGCATAAAAAGTTGTATAATGTGAAATAAGACAATAAAGTATAATGTGTTTAGCTTAATTTCAATGCTGAATAATCCAATTTGTAAACCTATTTTATGTAGAAATGATGGGACTTATCGGAATGGGTAACAACCCGATGGTTGGCGCAACAGTTGCTTGTGCAGTTGCTGTTGAAGAGGCTATGAAGTAAGCGATTTACTGAAATTTAATTGATTTTACGGTCAGACACATTATTTTTGGCTTTTGCTGATGATGTGTCTGATTTTTTTGTGCAAAAGCTATCCCCTCACCTTTAAAATAAGGCAAGGGGATTTTTTAATTCAAGTGATGAACATCTTGATTTTTATTGTTGCGTTGCCGCTTTTAAACCTCTTTTTTGTCAAAGGCGTCCCACATAGTGAGGAAGAACACTGCAAAGTGTGCTACAAGCACACAAATCGCAAAGCTCAAAGAGTGCATTGCAAAGCCAGACGTACCAGAAATTACTGCTGAAAGGTCGGTATTTGCAAACAGCAGGTAGCGTGCCCAATCCATTCCAAACTGATTCAGGACAAGAACGATTGTATTTCCTGCAAGCATAAAGAACACGCTCAGTCCTACCGCTAAAGCTGCGCTCTTTGTAAGAGATGAAAGCGCCATTGCAAGAGTAGCGTAAATTACAAACTCTACGCTTCCAAGCAGCCAGCTTCCCACAACCCGAAGCATAGCTGACGACTCTACTACCTCTCCTGCTTCAACAGTCAGATAAGGTGCGCTGATTCCGTCAAAGCCGAGCATAAGTCCTGCCGTCGGCAAAACTATCAGGAACATCAATGCCAGCATTACGTAACCAAATGTGATTACAGTAAAGTATTTTGACATCAGAATTTTCCAACGCTTTATAGGATTTATAAGCAGGAATTTTATAGTTCCCTGAGAATACTCGTTAGCTATGCAGCTGCCTGCCACAACCATAATAAGCAGTCCTATTACTGTAGCTGCAAGTGATGACATCTGGAAAAGCGCTGTCCAGATTGTAACTTCGCCGTCGTAAATAGCCTCCTCGTCCTCGCCGTCGGCGGGATTTACCGATATGTTATTTTCAAGCCTGTAAAGTCCGAGCGTTATTGTATCCTCGTATTCCTGCAAAACTTCTTCAGAAAGCTCAGGGTCAAGCGACGCTTTAGCTTCCCTGATTTCCTCTATTACGGAGTTTTCCCAATCATCAGCATATGGAATATCATTGTCAACTCTGTACTCAAGCTCCCACTTTAACGCTTCGCTTTCAGTATACGGAATCATAGCTTCAAGTGTCGACTTCCAGTCGCCGTCTGAAATCCACGGGTCCAAAATCTCTTTAGCCTGCTCGTCTGTAAGCTCCGCTTCGTCAATAATATCCGTCATTGTGATCAGGTCGTAGTCCTTGCCGTAGTAAAGGTCCAAGCTGTCAAAATATTCGTAAAGCTCATACTGTCTTTCCCAGTCATCAGGCTTAGTCTCCTCAAGCCAGTCTAAAGTTTCGCTGTAGTCAAGCGCTTGGTCTTCATCGGCGTAATAAACGTCATAGCTTGAAAATAATGCCTCTTCCGCCCAAATAATTCCACAGCCGCCAATAGCTGCAACAATTACAAGGAGAATGAGTATCTTTGTCGATACCTTTTTGAGGGTTTTTATATATTCGTTTTTAACGAGTGAAAAGAATTTACCCAATCTGACCACCTCCCTGCTGTGCTGCGGTAAGCTGTATAAATGCGTCCTCAAGCGATTTATGCTCAGGCTCGGTAATAGAATAAACCTCTACCATTCCGTCGACCAGCTGTTTAACAATCTGAGCGGTGGCCTTGTCGGAATTTTCACGGCTCAGCTTGACTTCAATAGACTTGCCGTCAATTTTTGACGCTGAAACAAGCTTTGCTGCGAGGACAGGGTTATCAACTCTCAAGCGAATGGTAACGCTGTTGTCCTTTGACGCATTTGTAAATTCCTCAAGAGTGTGAACGCCTATCATTTTTCCGTTTGCAATAATTCCGACTCTGTCGCACATAAGCTCCATTTCACTCATCAAGTGAGAGGAAACTATTACGCATATTCCTTCGTCGTGCGCAAGTCCCTTTAAAATATCACGAAGCTCCTTTATTCCCGCCGGGTCAAGTCCGTTTGTAGGCTCGTCGAGAATGAGCACCTTCGGGTGGTGCAAAATCGCCTGCGCTACGCCTAAACGCTGACGCATACCGAGAGAATACTTGCTTATCTTGTCGTTGATTCTGTTTTCAAGCTTTACAAGTCTTACAACCTCGTCTATACGTTCCTTCGTAACGCCCTCTCTTATTCTTGCGGACTGCTCAAGGTTTTTTCTGCCCGTCAGATATTTATACATCTCAGGATTTTCAACAATTGCGCCGACCGACGACATTGCCTTTTCAAAATTCTTCTTTACGTTTACTCCGTCAATTTCAACGCTTCCGCTGTCTGCAGAAATCAGTCCTGCCGCAATTTTTATAGTTGTGGTCTTTCCCGCTCCGTTAGGTCCTAAAAAGCCGAAAACCTCTCCAGCATACGCTTCAAACGAAACGTCGTGAAGAATCTGACGGCTGCCAATAGTCTTGTTTATGTGGTCTACTTTAAAAAGCACATTATTACTCATCTGCCGTCATCTCCTCGCTTGAATCCACTTCAATCGTTTCAGGCTCGCCACAGCTCCAGCTTCCGGAACAGCTGTTTATTATCTTCCATTCGTCGCCGTCAAGTTGTAAAATCAAGCCGCAATCCCAATACTCAATTGTCGCTTCGTACTTTTCATCCTCTGACGGCAAATCCTCCTGATATGAAAAATCAAAGCAGGAATGATAATCCAAGTCATACAGCATTGGATTTCCGTTGTAGACTACGTTTATCGAGCAGTCAAAGGTTACCTTTGCACAGTCCTGCCCGTATTGAGAAATGCTCACATTGCTAAGATAATAATCCATGCTTTCGATTTTACCGTAAACGTCGTCGTAATCATCGTTTATCATTTCAAGCGTAGTGCCCATTGTATAGCACCAGTAATCAAAAGCGTTTTCACTTCCGCCGCTTTGCCAGTAGTTATTTATAAGCTCCACCAGCGGCTCTGTCGAGCCTTCACTCGTGCTGTCGATGTTTGCCTGACACATATCTGATATGTACTCGTCGACCTTGGTTTCTACGTCAGGCTTGTATTTTGAAAACCTGACCGACTGAGCTACTACAAAGCTGACAGTACCCACAAGCAAAACCGCACCGAGCAAAAGTCCTCGATTCAGTCTTTTTAACTTCATTCGTTGCCCTCACTTTCTTTGTTTCTCGCCTTTCTTTATCTCAGAAAAACATTTAAATTTCCAAATAGAAGCATAGCATATTTGATTCTTTCTGTCAATAGGTTACCCCCCCAGCGAATTTACAGTTTGTTCACAAATTACGCTCTCTTAAAGAATTAAGAGAGCGTTTTGTTTTTTTATTCCGCCGCTTTTTCCATAATTTCAAGCGTCTGCCTTACAAGCTCAATAGGCTTCTGACCGCCGTCGAGCGTTACCACAAAGTATGGCTTTGCTTCGTCGACAAATTTGATTCGCCGCTTATAAACCTTTGCCAGAGAAGTTATCTGCTCAGAAAGAATATCCTTTATATAGAAGTTTATATTCTTTCCCCTCTGTGCGATTTCAGAAATTTTAAGCTGTGATGCTCTGTTTCTCAAAAGTGAAACCTCGATAAGTCCGTCAACCGAGCGAGGAATTTTTCCGTATCTGTCGCAAAGCTCGTCGATTACGTCGTTTGCGTCCTCTTCGTTATATATTGCCGCAATTTTTCTGTATGCATCAATTCGCTGTGTCAGGCTTTCGATATAAGAATCAGGAATATATGCGTTGATTGTAATGTCAACCATACAGTCCTCAGACGATATAGGAAGCGCTTCGCCCTTTTGCTCGGCTATCGCTTCATTTAAAATTCTGAGATACATTTCGTATCCTACCGCTTCCATGTGTCCTGACTGCCTTGAAGAAAGTATACTTCCTGCTCCTCTCAGCTCTAAATCCCGCATAGCGATTTTAAAGCCTGAGCCGAACTGTGTAAACTCTCTTATCGCCTGAAGCCGCTTAGATGCTATTTCTGAAAGCTCCTTACCTCTTGTAAAGGTAAAGTATGCAAAAGCTCTTCTTGACGAGCGTCCTACCCTTCCTCTCAGCTGATAAAGCTGCGCTAAGCCGAAGCGGTCGGCGTTTTCGATAATAAGCGTATTTACGTTGGAAACGTCAACGCCCGTTTCTATTATCGTTGTGCAAACAAGCACGTCAATTTCCTTATCCACAAGCCTTCGCCAGACATTTGAAAGCTCGCTTTCGCTCATTTGTCCGTGAGCTACTTCGATTCTTGCGTCAACAAGCGATGAAAGCTTCGCCGCAGTATGGTTTATAGTTTCAACACGGTTGTGAATATAATAAACCTGACCGCCACGTCTTAGCTCTCGTTCTATTGCGTTTACAATAACCGCTTCGTTGTGTTCGATTACATAGGTCTGAACCGGAAGTCTGTCCTGAGGAGGATCGTCGATTGTCGACATATCTCTTATTCCACTCATCGCCATATTAAGCGTTCGTGGAATTGGAGTTGCTGAAAGGGTCAAAATATCAACTGACGGGAACATTTCCTTGAACTTTTCTTTATGCTTTACGCCAAAGCGCTGCTCCTCGTCGATTACTGCAAGTCCTAAATCCTTAAACTCTATATCCTTCTGAACAAGCCTGTGCGTTCCGATAACCATATCGACAAGGCCTGACTTCAAATCTCTTATAACCTTCTTTTGCTCGGTTGGAGTTCTGAAACGTGAAAGCAGCTCTATTCTTACAGGAAAATGCTCGAACCGCTTTACTGCCGTCTGGTAATGCTGCCAGGCTAAAACGGTAGTAGGCACAAGGATAGCGCACTGCTTTGAATCGAGCATACACTTCATACAAGCCCGAAAAGCAACCTCCGTTTTTCCGAAGCCGACATCTCCGCACAAAAGCCTATCCATCGGGTACGGCTTTTCCATATCAGACTTTATCTCAGAAATACTTCTGAGCTGATCGTCAGTTTCAGTATAGTCAAATCGTTCTTCAAAATCTCTCTGCCATTCGCTGTCAGGCGAAAAAGCATAGCCCTTTGAAAGCTGTCGTTTTGCGTAAAGAGCAGTAAGCTCCTTCGCCATATCCTCCGCTGCCGCTTTGACTCTTGATTTTGTTTTCTTCCACTCGCCGGAATTTAATTTATTGAGTTTTACCTTGTCGTCGTCGCCAGAACCTACATATCCTGTTACAAGATCAAGCTGTGTTACAGGAACGTACAAGACGTCGCTGCCAGCATATGAAATGGTAATGTAGTCCTTTAAAACCCCGCCGTTTTCAAGCTTTTTAATTCCTTGAAATCTACCGATTCCGTAAAGCGAGTGAACCACCAGATCGCCGACGTTTATGTCGCTTAAGCTATTGATTTTTTCTCCTGCCTTATAGCGGCCTTTTCTCTTTTTGGAGCTTTCAGTCTGAAGCCTTGTCAGAAGCGCAAGCCTTGCATCTGCGTAATCAAATCCGTTGGAAACAGAGCCCGCCGTCACATAAACAAACCCCTTGACAAGCTCGCTGTCATCCTTCAGCCGTTCGCAGGGAATGTCGTTTTCACGAAGATCTGAAATTAAAATATCAAGCGTTTTTTCGCTTCCTCCGTACAAAACGGTTGTATAATCTCTGCCACAGAAGGCTTTAAGCTCCGACACGAGCGACTTGAAATCTCCGCTCCACGCTGACGTCTGATAACAGCTTGCGTTTATAAGTGCCTTCAGCTCTACCCTTCCGCCACGCATAAACGTATCAAGATAGATAGTTTTAGAATCGGCAAACAGCTTTGTTATTTCCGCTGTCGTCAAGTAAAATCCGTCAAGAGATTTTGTCATTATCCCCTGCTCGTAAAGGACCTTCAGATCCTCCGTAAGCGAGGAAGCAAACGCCTTTGCCCTTGATAAAACCGACTCCCGCTCGCAAACCACAATCTGTGAATCTTCAAAGTAATCAAATACTGTCGTTCTTGTGCTGTAGGCCAAGTTATAATATCTGTCGAGGTCTGTAAGCGAAATTCCAGCAGACAAAAGCTCTGTATCGCTTTGGATGCTCTGCCTGATTTTCTCAGCTAATTTTCCTCTCGCCTTTTTTGAAAGCTCGCAAAGCTTATCTTTAAGGCAGTCGCCTTCAAATAAAATTTCTCTCGCTGGCGCTACAACGCAGCTTTGAACCTCGCTCGTTCTTCTCTGACTTTGTGGGTCGAAGGTATAAATTTTGTCAATTTCATCTCCCCACAGCTCAAGTCTTACAGGCTCATCCATTGATACGCCGAATATGTCGAAAATATCTCCTCGCCTTGAAAATTGAGCCGTTCCCTCAACCTGAGAAAACTTTGAATACCCCGACCCTATAAGGCGACCTGAAAGCTCGGCTATATCAATTGTATCGCCTTTTCTGAGCGTGAATGTATGCTCTGCCAAAATACTTTTGGGAACGGTTCCCTGCATAACAGCGTCAACAGGCGCTACTAAAACAGAAGCTTTTCCCTGTGATATTGCCGACAATGCGGCAAGGCGCATTTGCTCATATTCAAAGCTTGCGCCGTCGGTGTGTATAAACAGATAATCCTTGGTCGGAAACAGTACGGCTATACCAGAACCCGAAAGTGCGTTTATATCCTTTACCATTCGCATAGCTTCCGTTTCGGTATCCGTTACAACACAAACAGGCTCATGCGACGCTAACGCATAAGCCAGATGTGATTTATGAATATTTGAAACCCCTGTCACAGCAACAGGATAGCCCTTATTCTGAACAGAGTCAGAAAGCTCCTTCATAAAAGGAACCTGAGCTGCCATTTTTAAAAATATATTCACGTTTTTCCCTTCGCTTTTCAGGAATTGAATTTGTTCATTGCTTCGTCAATTTTTCCCGAAACTATAAGCCTTATACTTTCTGCTGCTGCGGTAAGAGCCGAGTCCAAAGCCTCCTGCTCTGACTTTGAAAACTTAGACAGCACCCATTTTGCAAGGTCGTAGTCAGGTCTTGGCTTTTTGCCAACGCCGATTTTAACCCGTGGAAAGTCTTCTGAACCTGTAAGCGCTACAATGCTTTTGATTCCGTTGTGTCCTCCGTGAGAGCCTTTTCTTCTGATTCTGAGTTTCCCAACGTCAAGAGAAATGTCGTCAAACGCTATTACTACCCTTTCAATCGGAATTTTATAAAAGCTCATCGCCGCTTCAATCGCTTCGCCTGAATTGTTCATAAAAGTTTCAGGCTTTAATATAAGACAGCTTTTACCGCCGACAACAGCAGTTGTGCATTTTGACTTGAACTTCATTTTAAATCCGCTTGAAGATGTGTCCTCCAAAAGCTTATCAATCGCCATAAAGCCTGCGTTGTGGCGTGTGCCCTCATAAGTAAGTCCTGGATTTCCCAGCCCTGCAATTATATATTCAGGCTTCTGAGAGCCTCTTTCACTCTCCACCTTTTTAAATATATCCCAGATGCTCATAAGATTATTCCTCGACGCTGTCGTTATTCTCCGAAGTCTGCTCCTTTTTAGCGTTGAATTTTTCAACTCTGTGCCTGAGCATTCTGTCAGCGTAGCCTTCCTTTACTGTAGCGTCGCTTCTCTCGATTACAAGCGCGCCGTCAGGAATATCCTTCGTTATGGTTGAGCCTGCCGCTGTATAAGTGCAGCTTCCGACCTTAACAGGCGCAATCAGATTAGTGTTACAGCCGATAAACGCATTGTCGCCAACCTTGGTTCTGAACTTCTTGTCGCCGTTATAGTTAGCCGTTGCAACTCCGCAGCCGAAGTTTACGTTTTCGCCAACGTCGCTGTCGCCGATATATGTTAAGTGTGCCACAGACGTTGAGTCGCCGATTGTGGAATTTTTAATCTCAACAAAGTCGCCGATTTTAACATTATTGGAAATTTTCGTTCCCGGTCTTAATTGCACCCACGGTCCGATTCTGACGCCGCTTCCGATTTCAGACTCGTGCGCCTGAACATTATTGAGAACGCAATCAAATCCAACGCTTGTGTCGCAAAGGCAGGTATTCGGGCCTATAACGCAGCCGTTTCCGATTTTAGTATTTCCTGTCAGCACACAGCCTGAATGGATAACAGTTCCCGCTCCTATTTCAACGTCGTTTCCGATTATTACGCCGTCTGTGCAGGTAAATTCAATTCCGTTGTCGAGGTGCTTGTTTATATTTGTCTCTCTGGCAATGGTATTGAGCTTTAAAAGACTTCTTCTGTCGTTTGCGCCGAGAGATACGTTCTGGTTCTTTGAAATATAAGCGTCAGCCTTTTTACCGTTGTTGATAATAAGCTCTATGCAATCTGTCAGATAGTATTCGCCCTGAGCGTTGTCAGGAGTTATTTCAAACAATACGTCCAGAAGATCTTTTGTCTTAAACCAGTAGCAGCCTGAATTTATTTCCTTTATTTTTCTCTGCTCATCTGTGCAGTCCTTTTCTTCTGTAATACCAGCGATTCCGTTTTCAGTTCTTATAATTCTGCCGTAGCCAGACGGATTGTCAACAACCGACGTTACTACCGTTACTGAGCAGTCCTCCTCCTGATGAAGCTTTAAAGCGCCCTTGATAGTTTCCTTGTCGATAAATGGCGCATCGCCGCAAAGAATAAGCGTACTGCCATCGATATTTTCTTTTAAGAAGTCAACCGCCTGCATAACAGCGTGACCAGTTCCCAATCTGTCCCTTTGCAAAACTGTAGGGTATCTTCCGTTGAGGTAGTTTGTAATAAAATGTCCCGCAAAGCCCCGCACAACACAAATGTTGCGCTCGCCCGCTGCTTCACAAGCCTTGATAACCCATTCGAGCATCGGCTGACCCAGAACCTCGCACAAAACCTTCGGCTTGTCAATCTTCATTCTCTTACCCTGCCCGCCGGCAAGTATAATAACAGAGTTTTTCATAGTGTTCGCCCGTCCTTTTCTAAAAAATATTCTCTGAAATGTTTGTATTCACACCGTTAAATCGTTTAAAATCATATCCTTATTATACAATAAAAATCGCTTCATTACAACACCCACCATAATTTTTTTGCCTTTTGCAAAAAACAGAAGAAAACAAAGGACTGATTTTTAGAAAAATTTCTCAAAACTTGCACAAAAGGACTAGCTTTTTATGTTTTTTTATGATATAATCATTGTAAGTCCGTAGCCGACGCTTTAAGGCTATACGGCGAAACAAAAATTTTTTTGGAGGTAGATACCAAATGAGCAAAAAGTGGGTTTATTTGTTCTCAGAGGGTGACGCTAACATGAGAGAGCTTCTCGGCGGTAAGGGCGCAAACCTCGCTGAGATGACAAAGCTCGGTCTTCCTGTTCCTCAGGGCTTTACTATCACAACTGAAGCTTGTACTCAATATTATGAGGATGGCAGACAGATCAACGATGAGATTCAGGCACAGATCAATGAATACATCGTTAAAATGGAGGAAATCACAGGAAAGAAATTCGGCGACAGTGAAAATCCTCTACTCGTTTCAGTACGTTCAGGAGCAAGAGCTTCAATGCCTGGAATGATGGACACAATTTTAAACCTTGGTCTTAACGAAACTGTTGTTGAGGTTATGGCTAAGAAATCTGGAAATCCTCGCTGGGCATGGGACTGCTACAGAAGATTTATCCAAATGTATTCCGACGTAGTTATGGAAGTTGGAAAGAAATATTTTGAAGAACTCATCGATGAAATGAAGGCTAAGAAGGGCGTTACTCAGGACGTTGAGCTTACAGCTGACGACCTCAAGGAGCTTGCTGGTCAGTTCAAGGCTGAATACAAGGCTAAGATTGGCGTTGACTTCCCGACAGACCCGAAGGAGCAGCTCATGGGAGCTGTTAAGGCTGTATTCCGTTCATGGGATAACCCTCGTGCTAACGTATACCGTCGTGACAACGATATTCCTTATTCATGGGGTACCGCTGTAAACGTACAGTCTATGGCATTCGGTAATATGGGTGACGACTGCGGTACTGGTGTTGCATTTACTCGTGACCCGGCTACTGGTGAAAAGAAGCTTATGGGAGAATTTTTGACAAACGCTCAGGGCGAAGACGTTGTTGCTGGTGTTCGTACACCAATGCCAATCGCTCAGATGGCTGAGAAGTTCCCTGAAGCATTTGAAGAATTCAAGAACGTTTGCTCAACACTTGAAAATCACTATAGAGATATGCAGGATATGGAGTTTACTGTTGAACATGGAAAGCTCTATATGCTTCAGACAAGAAATGGTAAGAGAACAGCACAGGCTGCTCTTAAGATTGCTTGCGACCTCGTTGACGAGGGTATGAGAACTGAAGAAGAAGCTGTTTTAATGATCGATCCTAGAAACCTTGACTCACTTCTTCACCCACAGTTCGACGCTAAGGAGCTTAAGGCTGCTACACCTGTTGGAAAGGGACTTGGCGCTTCTCCTGGAGCTGCTTGCGGTAAAATCGTATTCTCAGCTGAGGACGCTGAAGAGTGGAACGCAAGAGGCGAAAAGGTTGTTTTGGTTCGTCTTGAAACTTCACCTGAGGACATCACAGGTATGAAGGCTTCACAGGGAATCCTTACAGTTCGTGGTGGTATGACATCTCACGCTGCTGTTGTTGCTCGTGGAATGGGAACCTGCTGCGTATCAGGCTGCTCGGAAATTACTATGGACGAAGCTAACAAGAAGTTCACACTTGCTGGAAAGACATTTACTGAAGGCGATTACATTTCTATCGACGGTTCAACAGGTAACATTTACGACGGAATTATTCCGACAGTCGATGCTACAATCGCTGGCGAGTTCGGAAGAATTATGGCTTGGGCTGACAAGTACAGAGTATTAAAGGTAAGAACAAACGCTGATACTCCTGCTGACGCTAAGAAGGCAAGAGAGCTTGGCGCAGAGGGAATCGGACTTTGCCGTACAGAGCATATGTTCTTTGACCCAGAGAGAATCGCAGCATTCAGAGAAATGATTTGTTCAGATACAGTAGAAGAGAGAGAAGCTGCTCTTGCTAAGATTGAACCAATGCAGCAGAGCGACTTTGAGGCTCTTTATGAGGCTCTTGAAGGAAATCCTGTTACAATCAGATTCCTTGACCCACCGCTTCACGAATTTGTTCCTACAGAAGAGGCTGACATCAAGGCTCTTGCTGATGCACAGGGCAAGACAGTTGAAGAGATCAAGGCTCTTATCGCTTCACTTCACGAGTTCAACCCGATGATGGGTCACCGTGGATGCCGTCTTGCAGTAACATATCCTGAGATTGCAAAGATGCAGACAAGCGCTGTTATCAAGGCTGCTATCAACGTAAAGAAGGCTCATCCTGACTGGAATGTTGAACCTGAGATTATGATTCCTCTCGTTGGAGATGTCAAGGAGCTCAAGTACGTTAAGAAGTTCGTTGTTGAAACTGCTGACGCTATTATTGCTGAATCAGGAATCGACCTCAAGTATGAAGTTGGTACAATGATCGAAATTCCTCGTGCTGCACTTACAGCTGACGAGATTGCTAAGGAAGCTGACTTCTTCTGCTTCGGTACAAACGACCTTACACAGATGACATTCGGCTTCTCAAGAGATGACGCTGGCAAGTTCCTCGAAGCATACTATGACGCTAAGATTTACGAGAACGATCCATTTGCTAAGCTCGACCAGACAGGCGTTGGCAAGCTGATGGATATGGCTATCAAGCTTGGTAAGCCTGTAAATCCGAACCTTCACATTGGTATCTGCGGAGAGCACGGCGGAGATCCTACATCTGTAGAGTTCTGCCACAAGATTGGTCTTGATTATGTATCATGCTCACCTTTCCGTGTTCCGATTGCAAGACTTGCAGCAGCTCAGGCAGCTATTGCAAACAAGTAATTTAAATTTGAAAACACATCGCCCACCTGTTAAACAGGTGGGCGAGTTTTTTATTTATTTCACGCTTAGCTTTCTGAATTAAATAGCTCGGCGAGCTCTTCTGCGTGCTCAGTCAGAACATCCAAAACGTACTTGTCAAAGTGTCGTGCATCCTGCGTTTCGCTTCCAAATTCGTAAGTTTCCTGACCGTAATCAATTCCGTCAAAACCAGGTACTGCCTTGCTTGCGCCGCTTGTTCTGTAAGAAGCAGCGTCTGCCAAAGAGAATGAAACCTCTCCGTCGTCAGTTACGCTTACCCAGTCTGAAAGGTCGGTGCCTGTCGCTTCTGTTGCGCTGCCGTTGGTAGTCTGAGCCTCTGCTTCCGCCTTCGTAACGCTTACAGCTCCGTCAACGTATTCGCCGTACTTTGTATCAATAGTCAGCGAGAGAGATTCGCCAAAAATTTCAGACGGAACGTGACCGCCGTCCCATTGCCATTCTATTGTAGCATCTGTGCCGGCATTCAGCCAGGCAATCTGAAGATTCAAGGATGAGAACATCGACATATCGCCCTCTGAAGCTCCCATCATAATTCTCGTCCAGGTCGGATTTTCGGTTGTATCAGCTCCAATATAATTTAACGGGTTGTATAGCTCAACCTGATTGTTGCCGTACTCATCTCCTGCTTCTACCTCTTCGATGTCAGACTGATATGCTTCAAGCATTTCTTCAAAGGTACTGTAATTTGACGAGTCAATTCCGCTGCCTGTTCCCTGTGTCGTTCCAGCATCAGGCGTTCCGACCTCGTCGCCCATTCCCGACGTTACTGTATCTACTGCATCGCTGTCGGTATCGGCTGTATCAATATCAATCCCGCCGTCAGGCAAATCACCGTCCGGAAGGTCGCCATCCGGTAAATCTCCGTCTGGTAAATCGCCCGTTGGGCCGCCGCCCATTCCACCAATTTCTCCGCCGGAGCCTGACGAGCCCTGAGCGTATCTGCCTTCGATAAACGCCTGAGCCTTTTCAGCTGTAGTCATTGCAGCTACCTCTTCATCGCTCAACGCATTTCCGTCAGAGTCAAACCATGTCCAGCCGTCGTCATAATCCAGGTTGTCAACATACCATTGCAGATTAGAAACAAACTCACAAAGATAGAGAGTCAGATAGGTTCCGCCATAGCCGTTAGTATCGGCATATCCATCCTCATCATACTCAATAGTCAGTTCAACTGTGTCGTCAGTATCGCCGTCATCGTTTAAATCAAATCCAACAGCTGATTCCTCTATAGTTAAGTTCTGGTCGTTTATATATGTCATATATTCTTCTGACAGGTACTGAGCCAGTAGCTTCTGAAACTCTGTGTTGAAGCTGTAATCAGCGTCCAGATAATACTCGAATGCCATTGCCATATCAGCTTCCGCAAGAGAGGTTATTGCTGAATACGCAACACATCCCCAGACTCCGTCGAAAATTTCATAGCTTGTATCGCCAATAGTAACCTTTGTGGAATAGCTGCCGTCGCTTCTCTCATAAACGCCTACTGCGCCCTGAGAAATCTCGTAGTCGTAATATACCGAGTTGTTTGAAGTTGCCGCAACCATAGCTGCGTGAGCGCCGCCGCCCGAACCACCTGTTGAAACAAAATACTCTGTGCTTCCTGGTAGGTTTCCAAGAAGAATGTTGTATTTTACAAAACGGATAGCATCCTTTTGGTCTACAAGGCAATCAGGAGCGTCGCCTGTATAATAGGTGTTTCCGTCTTCATCCTCAGCAGTCGACTGCTTTCCTCTGTTTCCGCAAGCGACGTTAATATAGCCGTTTGCGCAATTTGAAGTTGAAGCGAGCTGATTTTCCTGTGCGCTGTAGCCTGCCGCTCCTGTATTGATTATAACAGGCGCCGTCTGAGCTGTATAAATCTGTCCGTTTTCGGAAGTAACCGATGCATCATTGTCGATTACAAGCGTTCCGTTTACTGCCTCCGAATAGCTGTCAGCTGTAATGTCTGCTGTTCCGTCGCCGTCGGTATCAATTCCTGTTATATACGCTCCAGGAACGGCTACCGACACGCCCTGATAGTCGGCAAGCTCAGGATACGCTACCGCCGACACAATAGACATAACCCATGCGTCGCTGTCCGAGCTGTACGTCCAGGTAAGCTCGCTATTGTTGGCAATATTCAGCGTTTCTTCAATATATAACTGTTCTTCACTTACTTCTTCTACTTCTTCTTCACTGCTTTCGTCGCTGCTTGTACTGTCTGTGCTGTCTGCGCTGTCGCTTACGCTGCCTGAATCGCTTGAACAAGCCACACAGCAAAGCATTAAAGCTAATGACAAAAGAACTGCTAATAGTTTTTTGAAAGTCATAAATAAAACCTCCTGTATATTTGATAGCTCAAGTATACAGGAGAATAATTGAAGTTTTATTGAAATCTTTAAATATCGGTACTTTACTTTTTAATTGGCAAAAGAACGCAAAACTGAACCTTTCCGCTATAACACGAAACGCTGATTTTTCCCTTATGGCCCGTAACTATCGCCTTTGCAATGGCAAGTCCCAGTCCGTAGTGCTTTTCGTTGTTATTTGTACTTCTGGCGTCGTCGGCTCTGTAAAACCTGTCGAACAGCTCGCTTCTTTGCTCATCGGGAATTTCTTCGCCGTCGTTTACAACTGACAGCTTGACATTTCCATGCTGCTCCTTTAAGCTTATTGAAATTTCGCTTCCGACATTGCTATGCTCAATGGCGTTATCTATTAAAATTGTAACAAGCTGACGCAGCTGTGTTACGTTTCCGCTCACATTTAAAGAATCGTCAACATCTGTAGTTACATTTATTTTCTTTTCAAACGCTACGCTTTCAAGTGCCAGCACTTCGCCGCTTACCAGACGGCTGAAGTCGAGTGTTTCAAAGGCTACCGCAACGTTTTCCGTTTTAGCAAGCTCCAGAAGCTGTTCAACGAGTATACCCATATGCTCATTTTCGTAACGGACGTTATCAAGCCATTTGCTTTGACCGATTTCCCGCTCCAAAAGCTCTAAATTAGTATTTATCACCGATACGGGCGTTTTCAGCTCATGACCTGCATCGGAAATAAACTGCTTTTGCTTGCTGTAGCTTTTTTCAAGCGGCTTTACTATACACCTTGCGAGATAAACCGCAATAAAGAAAATCAGAACTATAGCTATTCCGCCGAAAATAAGCGTGTAGCGAAAAAGCGTTGAAATGCTTTCGCTGAAGATTGTATTGTCCATAAAGACAACAAGAGTATATGTATCCTTATCATATACCGTATATATTAAATTTCCATCTGTGCCGCTGGTTTTCCCGCTTGAAAGAATGCTCAGAGCTACCTCTTCAAGCTCGGATTCCTCATAAACTCCCGACTGTCCTGCATCAACCGCCAACGCTGTATTTTCTTCATCGACGGCAACTGAATAAAATGTGGTCAGCTGAAAGGACTGCGTTTCCTCCAAAGGCGTGTGTTCTGGTGCTTTTGAATCCTTATCCTCATCAGATGAGTTTGAAATTTCCTCCGAGGGCGACTGCTTGCCTGGCTGATTGTCAAGCGAAAAAAGTGTTGCGTAACGCTCCATTTTTTCTTCGTTGCTTTTTGCGACCTCGTGGTAGCTTGAACCGTAGATAATTCCGAGCGTTCCCAGAAACAGCACTATTAAAACAACCATAATAACTGCAACGATTCGCACTCTCGTTCGTTTAAACATCAAAGCACCTCAATTCGTAGCCTATTCCCCTGACGGCCTTTATTTTAGTTTCTGCTTCGATAAACGCAAGTTTTTTCCTTGTAAATGTCATATAGACCTCAACATTATTATACTCGGCTTCGCTGTCATATCCCCAGATTTTTACAGCAATCTGCTCACGGGTCAGAATCTGTCCCTGATTTGCAATCAGATACTCCATAATATGAAGCTCCTTTTCGCTGAGCCTTACAGACTGCCTGTTTGTCCTGCAGGTCAGCGTTGCACTATTTACATCAAGCAAAATATCTCCAAAGGCTAACACACCGCCAGAGGAGTTAATATTTCTGCGGCTAAGCGCACGAAGTCTTGCAAGCAGCTCCTTTATCTGAAACGGCTTTGTCAGATAATCGTCCGCTCCGCTGTCAAGTCCCGCTACCTTATCGTCCAATTCGCTCTTTGCGGTAAGCATCAGAATCGGCGTGCGAATGGATTTCTTTCTAACTCTTTTAGCAATCTCAAAGCCATTTATTTTTGGAAGCATTACGTCCAAAATCATCAGGTCGTAAATTCCGCTAAGCGCAGCTTCAAGTCCCGAAGCTCCGTCATAGCAGGCATCAACTTCGTATTTCTCCTGCCGCAAAATTTCAACAAGCGCCTGCGACATTCGCTTTTCGTCCTCAACCAATAAAATCCGCATAATATCACCTCGCAAAGCTTTTCCCACAATATTCTATGTGAAAAAGATTGAAGATAGATTGAAGAGGTATCGTTAATTTGAAAGCTTAATTTGAATATAGCACAAACTTCTTAAAAAATCAAGTTTATGCTATAAAGTGCAGAAACTTTTTATTTTTACAAGTTTCTGCACTTTTTGTCTGCAAATTTTCCGCTTGAATTTCAGTCCATTTGCTTTTAGCCGGAAAATATGCTACAATATCTAAAAACAGTTTTGGAGAATTTTTATGTGCAAGGATTTTTACGAGGTTAAGCCTTTAAAAAATATAAAAAGCGACGCTTGCGTTGAGGTTTGCGTTCCTGGCTCTAAGTCAATCACCAACAGAGCGCTGCTCATAGCAGCTATGGCAAATGGAGAAAGCACCCTTAAAGGATGTCTTTCAAGCGACGACTCTACGTATTTTATCGAGTGCCTTAAAACGCTTGGATTTAAGGTTATCTCGCAAAAAAACGGACTTGACTACGATATTACTATTAGCGGCTGCGGCGGAGAAATTCCCAACAAAAATGCGGAAATTTACGTCGGAAGCGCAGGAACCGCTGCCAGGTTTTTAGTAGCAATGCTCGCATTTTCAGACGGCGAGTATACGGTTAATTCCTCTGAGCAAATGAAAAAGCGTCCGATGGCGCCGCTTATTGATTCGCTCAGAAGCGCAGGAGCAAAAGTAACCTGCACCGAAGAGGAGGGGCATTTCCCTCTTATAATAAAGGGGGCGGGCAAAGCGGCAGTGCCTGAAAAAATTGCTGTCAATATCGACAAAAGCTCGCAGTTTTTAAGCGCGCTGCTGATTGCGGCTTCTACTTTGGAAAAAGAAATTGAAATCGAAGCAACAGGTTCGCACGGACTCAGCTACGTTGAGCTGACGCTTGAAATGATGAAAGCGTTTGGAAGTTCTCCGAAGGTACAAGCAAAAGACGCTTGCGTTTCCTACAAATTTTCCGGCAGCGAAAGCTTTAACGCTCGTGAATATGAAATCGAACCTGATATGTCGGCGGCGGCTTATTTTTACGCTTTAGCGGCAATTTCAGGAATTCGCCTTTCCGTCAAGGGAGTTACTTCTGATATGCTTCAGGGCGACACGCAGTTTTTGACGGTTCTTCAAAAAATGGGTTGTAAGCTTATTACTAACGACAAGGGATATTCAGAAATTATCGGTGCGCCAGACGGCAAGCTAAGTGGCGGCTTTACTGTTGATATGTCGTCGTTTTCTGATCAGGCGCTGACGCTTGCGGCTATTGCGCCGTTTGCTGACGCTCCAATTACGATAACTGGAATTTCTCACATTCGCTTGCAGGAATGCGACAGAATAAATGCGATAGTTCAGAACCTTTCAGCGCTCGGTGTAAAAGTTTCAGAAAATTCTGACGGCGTGACAATTTACCCGTCAACACCTGAAGGCAACGTGATTCAGACCTTTGACGACCACAGAGTGGCAATGTCCTTTGCGCTGACTGGGTTAAAAGTACCAGGCGTTCGCATATTAAATCCCGACTGCTGCAAAAAAACCTTCGCTCAGTATTTCGATGTTTCAGAGGACGTTATCAGGAAAATTACACTTTGAACCACTACGGGGAAGCTTAAAAGATAAGCTTCCCCGTTTTTTAATATTCAGCTAAAAATTCACTGACTGTAACTATATTCGGCTTGCTTGGAAAATGCTTGATGTTGCCGGTTATTAGCGTTGCGTTACAAAACTTCGCAACCTCGTAAAACTTCTTGTCGCTCTCATCTATAAAGCTCTCCTCGCAAGGTTCAGCTACCACCGACCTGCCAAAGCTTTCAAACCATTCAAGAAGTGCGTTCACCTCGCTTTGTGTAAAGCCAAATTTAGGGCGCAGCAAAATCTCTCGATATTCGCACAAAATTCGCCAGTCATAGCAAGGAATAAGCCTTCCGTTCAGCACCATATTTATTATTTTTGCTGGTGCGCCGTTTCTCGACCATAGTGCAGAAACCAAAACATTCGTGTCAATAACTACAAGCATATTTTACTCCCCTTTACGAGCCGCTTCAATCTCAGCCTGAATGTCCTCGTCGCTCATAAATCCCTGCTCAGCAGCCTTGGTTCGCATAGAATTAAACGCTATCATTGCTTTCGCCTGACGTACAGCTTTAATAGTTTCTTCAAAATCGCCTTCTGAAATATCCACCAGAAGTGCCATTGGTCGCCCGTTATTTGTGATAACCGCTTCGCCGTCAGAAGCTAAATTTTCCCAGATGCTCTTTGGCGTTGTCCTTAAATCTCTTACTGTGTAGAAATTCATAATATCACCTCCACTATTAGTATACTATATTGTGTCACAATTGTCAACGAATTATGCAACACTTTTCAAAAAATCTACACACAGCAAAACCCCTCGCATAAAGCGAGGGGTCTGCCTGAAAGTAAAAAAAATTTTATTTTCTGCAATATATGCAGCTCTTTTAGTTCAATTATTTTACATCATATCCAGGATATGTACAGGTCTTACCATCAGTTGTCCATGTAAGAGTTGCTATCTTAGCTGAATTTGGTTCAAATGTAACCGTTAATGTACCATCGCCATCTACATCAATTTCACAAAGCTCTTCAATTTCATCAGCTGTAAGTGGTGCCGTACCATAATCAAGTGTAGCACTTGAGTCCTTAGCGTAAGCCTCTGAAGCTAATGTCTGAACTGCTGTTGTGATATTACGAGTTTCAGAAATAATAGTATTCTCATTAGCCCTATCGATATATCCAACAAGTGACGGAATTAATACAGCCGCCATAATAGCTAAAATTACAAGTACAACGATAACCTCAACAAGGGTAAAGCCCTTCTTATTCTTTTTCATTTCTTTAAGCTTTTTCAAAGAAAAAACCTCCTTAATTAAAAATATATGATTTTGCTACCCCTTCAGTAGCACTCAACTCATATGCATATTATAGCAAAATGTCACAAAAAAATCAACCGCCAACTACCAATTTTGCACAAAAAGCTGCAAAATTTGTACATTGTTACAACTCCGCACCTTATAATTTGGGCAAAAGTAACAAATATTTTCACAAATTTCACTATCAAAAATGAATGAGTTAAAACATTTACCGTTTTGTACTACTTAAGCATTGAAACAGCGTCTGAGATGGTCTTTTCAAGTGCCTGCTCGGCGTACTTATCAACCTGCTTAGCATCCTTCTCCTCGTGGGTTAAGTTTCCTGCTCCGCCGATACATCCGCCAACGCAAGCCATACCCTCAATAAAGTTGTTTTTTCTTATTCCCTTGGAAGCGAGAAGCAGCGCCTTCTTGCACTCCTCAATTCCGTTGCAAACGGCAGGGTTAAGCTCGATATCTAAGTTTTGCTCCTTGACCGCCTGCTTTACAGCATCGGTAACTCCTCCGCTTCTTGCGAAAATCCTACCGAAGTAGGAAGCGTTGTCCAGTGCTTCCTCTTCAAGCTCGGCGATTGGAATATCCCTTGAATCAATCAAAGCCTGAAGCTCCTCAAAGGTCAGAACATAGTCAACCAAGTCCTTTACCTCATCACGCTTGATTTCCATTTTCTTAGCAGTACAAGGACCGATAAAGACAATCTTCGAGGTCGGGTCTATTGTTTTTATGTACTGCGAAATTTTCGCCATTGGAGACAGGTTGTGCGAAATATTCGGCACAAGAGTTGGATAGAATTTGTGGATATACTCTACAAACGCCGGACAGCAGCTTGTGGTTAAAAATCCTTTTTCAGCAAGCTCCGCCGACTCCTCAAGCGCTACCATATCAGCTCCAAGAGCCGCTTCGACTACGCTATGGAAACCGAGCTTTTTGATTGCCGCTACAACCTGACCGGTTTTCGCATAAGTAAACTGAGCGTTGATAGCGGGAGCAGTAACAGCGTAAACCTTATAGTTTTTGTTACCGTCGCTTTCCTTCAGAATTTTAATGACGTCAGTAATGCTCGACTTGTCCATACAAGCTCCAAACGGGCACATATAAACGCACGCTCCGCAGGAAATGCACTTGTCGTTGTCGATGCTTGCGGCATAAGTTTCCTTATCCATACTGATAGCGCCAACCTTACAGGACCTCTCGCACGGACGTTTGAAGTCCTGAATTGCCGAATACGGACAAGCGGCAGCGCACTTTCCGCAATTTACGCACTTATCCTTGTCGATAACAGCCTTTTGGTTTTTGTCAAACGATATAGCTCCTACCTTACAAGCGTCCTCACACCTGTGAGCAATACAGCCTCGACAGGATTCCGTAACCTTATAGCCGCCCAAAGGACATTCGTCGCAGGCAATGTCAATAACCTCTATTACGTTAGGGTTTGACTTATCTCCGCCGCAAGCGAGCTTGATTCGCTCAGAAACGATAGCTCGCTCCTTGTAAATACAGCAACGCATTGTAGGTTCCTTGCCCTTAACGACAGTTTTCGCAATATCGTTAAAATGCTCAAATACCAGATTGTCGTCCCATGCGTGACGAGCAACCTCACGCAGCACCTTGTACTTTAAGTATTGAACCTGTGTATCAAATTTCCGTGTTTTCATAAATCATCCTCATATTTTCAGCTTTTGCCCGATTAAAAGTAGCTTACCTTTATTCTTTTTCCCATTTGCTTCAGACACTTTGAAAGCTCGCCGACAAGGTTCATCTTAATGTTGAAATTTATCGGCAGATTTGGGTTCTGGTGAGCTGGGTTTACTGCCATTCCGACAAAGAAGTTTATGTCGGTAGCCTCCTCAAACAGCATTCGGGAAATTCTCGAAGCGCCGTCCTTCTTGCTCGACCATTGCATATACTCCTCGTTTGAGTCGAGGTAGCTTTTTGCGTTTTCAAGCACCTTGCTTATTGTGATAACGCCCTCCGTTGTAAGGTCTACTCCCTCGATTTTTGCAATAGGCGGTATCTCCGGGTCGAAATAATCAAGCAGAGGTACAACCTCCTTGCCTAAATACTCAGCTGCGAGCTTTGAAGTAGTTCCGCCGCAAACTATATGCTTACCCTCCTTTGAAAAGAAAAGGGTGTGCATTTTTTTAAGCTCCTCAGGCTTTGAAGGCGGTCCTATCATAAGATTGATAGACTCTCTTTTCCTGATTTTTATTGCGCCGACCGTTGTATCGTCGCCCGCGTGGTAGCCGTAAAGCCGATGGCACTCGTCAAGAATAAGCGTAGCTATTGTTTTGGCGGTATATTCCTTCGTGTAAAACGCTTCTGCAAAGTCGATTATATTTTCCCTCTGCCAGCCGTAATTAAGCTCCATACCAACGCCTGCATATATTGCGCCGTCGCTCATTGCAATAAAAACGTCGTCAAGCTCGAGCTTTAGCTTTGCTCTGTAAATTTGCTTTCCACCAATTTCAGTAACAGTTTGTGGGTAGTCGTAGTTTTTTCCGTTTCTCAGAAGAATAACGTGAGGGTTGTCGTACTGAATTATTTCAGCCTCCTCGTTGTTGACCACCCTGATAATTGTAAAGGTAGAATAGGCTATTTTTCTGACGTCACAAACAGGAAGCGTTGCTGCTATTGTTGAAACGCAGTCCTCAACACTCATATTCGCCGCCATCATAGTTGAAATAATCTTCGAGGTAAGAGTTGACAAAATACAAGCCTTAACGCCGCTTCCTAGTCCGTCAGCCAAAACCATTACGAATGAGTTTTCACCCTGCTCGATTACTTCAATATGGTCGCCGCAAAGCTGTTCGCCGTATTTATTTATGCTGTGGTAGCCTATCTCAGTACAAAGATTATTCATTAGTTAAGTTCTCCTTTAACTTGGTAAGCGCAATCTTTGTTTCTGCCGTTGTTTCTCCCAGAAGTGAAGCTATTTCCTGAACTACACGCATCTGCTTGTCGATAACCTTGTCGGTAATTTCAACAGTATTATGTGCGTCCTCAATTCGCTTCTCGTGTTCAAGCTCGCTTTCGGTAACATCTCTCATAATGCCGATTATAATATGATAGCTCTTATCGTAGATGATAGTTTCCTCTACATACTTGTTGTAATCCGCAAGATATACCTTTTCGTTTCTGATATCTCTGCCGCTTGAAAGAACCTGCATAAACTTTGAAGGATCTAAAATTCTGACAACAGGATTTCCTAAAACGTCGTCCGAGCTTTTTATATTCATTATAGATTTTGCGGCAGCATTTATCTGCTGAACCTCAAAGTCCTCATTCAACACCAATATTCCATTGGGAGTGTTTCCGATTATCGTATCGGAGAAGGACTCAGCCTTATCCTTCAGATACGGCATACACATTTCTAAGTTTGCTTTTCCCTGAAGCACCGCAACCGCTTTTTCACGACAGGTATCGTATCCGCAGCTTCCGCAGTTTAATTCCTGCTCCGGACGGGTTTTACCCATTCTATGTAAAATTTCTTCAATCGCCTTGCTTCCCGGCATATTCTTGCGAACGCCGACAAACGAAATGTTCTTTTTAAGCGAAGCGGTTGAAGGCGAGGCAACATCAAAGTCGTCCTCTGGCGCATACCTGTTTACGGCAAGCGTATTCTTTACAAGCTTCTCGGAGTTTTTGCTCATAACAGGGCCGTTTATACAGCTTCCCGCACAAGCAGACATTTCGATAAAGCAGTTTTTCATCTCGCCGTTTTTAATATCCTCAAGCGCCGCAATGCAGTTGTCGATTCCGTCTATTGCGATATATGTATAATCCTTGCTATCGCAGTCCATAGACTTTAAAATTCCGGTAGTTGTCGGGAAAAGTCTGGTTTTTCCGCCCGCTACCTTATCCTCGCATTCGCAAAGCTCGATTCCTTCTTCGACAAGCCATTCGTCAAACTCCTTAAAGGTAAGCACAGCGTCCACAATATCAGGATACTTATCAGCTTCATCCTTTTTGGAAATGCAAGGACCGATAAACACTGTCTTTGCGCCTTCGTGCTCTCTCTTTATCTTCTCGCAATGCGCCTGCATCGGCGATTTAATATCAGCGAGATATGGCATAGCTTCGGGATAATACTTTTGTATAAGCGTATTTACCGAGTGACAGCAGGAGGAAATAATAATTTCCTTCTCGCCTTCGTTTACCATTCTGTCGTATTCTTTTTTTACTATTGTTGCACCGACAGCAGTTTCCTCCGCGCCCTTGAAGCCTAGCTTTTTGAGGGCGTTTTCAACTGCCGTTATGTTCATGTTTTCGTAATTTGCCACAAACGAAGGAGCAATGCTTGCAAAAACATCTTCCTTTTTCGCAAGCATCTCCTTAACTTTATCAACGTCGTTCCTGATTTCCTTCGCCGATTGAGGACAAACTGTATAGCATTTTCCGCAGAGTATACACTCGTCCTCAACTATTGACGCCTGATTGTCAGAAAACTTTATGGCTTTTATAGGGCAGTAACGAATACATTTGTAACAATTCTTACAATCGTTTTTCTTTGAAACAAGAACCCTTGTACCATACATTTATCTCTTCCCCCGTAAATTGATGTCAGGTTTAAACCTTCGACTTAATTTCGTTTTCAAAGAAAGAGTCTACATTATCGGGATTTACTGAATGAACAACTCCGTCAACAGTCACCGACACGCCGTTCTGGCAGTTTCCTATACAAAAGGCGCCGCCAAGCTCAACCTTATCCTGAAGATTGGCTTCCCTGACGTGATTCTGAAGAGCCTCGACAACCTGTCTTGAGCCCTTTAGGTGGCAGGAGCTTCCGATACATATTGTAACTTTCATTGAACTGTCCTTTCTGAGATTACTCGTAATCTACAACGTTTACCCAACTTAACAGTAGCTCTCTCTCCTCAGGATTTCCCTTTACAGACTGTGAAGCCGCTACTATCGGCATCCACTGCTGTACATACTGCTTGGCTGTGTCGCTCTTTTCGCAGAACATATTCAGATACTTCTCAGCAAGCTCTTTGTTTCCTGCAAGAACAAACAACAGATATGTTCTTGCAGCGTCAGCAGAAGCGTTGCCCTGAGTTGCGTGCGACCAGTCGAGAATATGAAGCTCGCCGTCTGGAGAAACAATAATGTTAGATGGGTTGAAATCTCCGTGACAAACCTTATTGTGCTTCGGCATACCGTCAAGACGAGTGTGAAGCTCGTATCTTGTTGTAGCGTCGAGGTCTGTCTGCGAAATTTTTGCCTGCATTTTATCCTTAAGCTTGTTTAAATTGAAGCAGGTTTTCGATTGAACGTCAAGCTGCAAATCAACAAACATTTCAAGATACTCATCCATTTTCTCCGGGTTCTCATCCATTAGCTGCTGAAGGGTTTTACCCTCAACAAACTCTAAAACGATAGCCCATTTGCCCTCTATTTTCTTAACCTCCAGAACCTTTGGAATGTTAAGTCCTGTTTCTTCAATTCTTGCGGTGTTAAGCGCTTCGTTTAAAATATCGTACTTTTTGTACTCCTCGTTAAATACCTTAACGGTAGTATTTCCATCTCTGTAAATAGTTTTGGTGTTTCTTACAGCAAGTACCTTCTCAAAATTCATAACAATATCCTCCTTTATTAAGACGATATATACCCTTCGCTAAAGCGAACAGATATCATACATACATTATACAAAAATTCATGCACTTTGGCAAGAGCATTTTACTTGCCGTAGTAAGCCTTCAGATACATTTCCTTGATTTCCTTCATAAGAGGATATCTCGGGTTTGCACCTGTGCACTGGTCGTCGAATGCGTCCTCAACCATATTGTCAAGCGTATCTAAGAAATACTTCTCGTCAACGCCGTAATCCTTGATTGTCTTCTTGATTCCGACCTTTGCCTTCAGCTCTTCGATAGCGTCTATAAACTTATCGAGAGTTTCCTCGTCGTTCTTTCCGCAAATTCCAATAAAGTGAGCGCACTCAGCGTATCTTTCAAGTGCATGAGGATACTGATACTGTGAGAATGTTCCCATTTTTCTCGGTGCTGTCGCTACGTTGAATCTCATAACCTCTGTGATGAGAAGTGCGTTTGCAACACCGTGTGGAAGGTGATGATAAGAGCCGAGCTTGTGAGCCATTGAGTGACAAACGCCTAAGAATGCGTTTGCAAACGCCATACCAGCCATTGTTGAAGCGTCAGCCATTTTTTCTCTTGCGATTATATCCGAACCGTTTTCATAAGCTGCTGGCAGGTAGCCGAAGATGTTCTTGATAGCCTTTAAAGCAAGACCGTCTGTGTAATCTGTTGCCATAACCGATGCATAAGCTTCGAGTGCGTGAGTCAAAGCATCGATACCAGAAGCCGCTGTCAATCCCTTCGGTGCGCTTATCATATTGTCAGTATCGATGATCGCCATATTCGGCATAAGCTCATAGTCAGCCAAAGGATACTTTGTTCCTGTCTTTTCGTCTGTGATAACTGCGAATGGAGTTACCTCAGAACCTGTGCCTGAAGATGTTGGAACTGCGATAAAGTAAGCCTTCTCACCCATCTTCGGGAATGTGTAAACTCTCTTACGAATATCGATGAATCTCATCGCCATATCCATAAAGTCAGCATCCGGATGCTCATAAAGAACCCACATAATCTTACCAGCGTCCATTGCTGAACCGCCGCCCATTGCGATAATGCAGTCAGGCTCGAATGCTGTCATTGCCTTTGCACCCTCCTGAGCGTTAGCAAGAGTCGGGTCAGGCTGAACGTTTGAGAATGTTGTATGAACGATTCCCATTGAATCGAGCTTATCCTCAATAGGCTTTGTATAGCCGTTCTTGTAAAGGAACGAGTCGGTAACAATAAACGCTCTCTTCTTGCCCATTACATTCTTAAGCTCGTCAAGGGCAACAGGCAAACAGCCCTTCTTGAAGTAAACCTTTTCAGGTGTTCTGAACCAAAGCATATTCTCTCTCCTCTCGGCAACTGTCTTGATGTTTAATAGGTGCTTGACTCCTACATTCTCAGAAACTGAGTTTCCGCCCCACGAACCACAACCAAGCGTCAGGGAAGGAGCAAGGTTGAAGTTGTAAAGGTCGCCGATACCGCCGTGAGATGAAGGTGTATTTACAAGTATACGGCAGGTTTTCATCTTGAGAGCAAATGCGTCAATCTTTTCCTTTTCGGTTACTGCGTTTACATAGAGTGAAGAGGTGTGTCCGTAGCCGCCGTCCTGAACAAGTCTGTCAGCCTTTTCCATAGCGTCCTCAAAGTCCTTAGCCTTGTACATTGCAAGAACTGGTGAAAGCTTTTCGTGAGCGAACTCTTCAGAAATATCAACGCTTGTAACCTCACCGATAAGAATCTTTGTATCAGGATCTACTGTAACGCCAGCAAGCTCTGCGATCTTAGCGGCAGGCTGTCCAACGATCTTTGCGTTTACAGAACCGTTTATGATAATTGTCTTTCTGACCTTTTCAGTTTCAGCCTTTGTAAGGAAGTAGCAACCTCTTGCCTTGAATTCAGCCTTTACAGCTGAATATACGTCGTTTAAAACGATAACCGACTGCTCAGAAGCACAGATCATACCGTTATCAAAAGTTTTGGAATGAATAATTGAGTTTACTGCAAGTTTGATGTCAGCAGTATCGTCGATGATTGCCGGTGTGTTTCCTGCACCAACGCCGAGCGCTGGCTTTCCGCTTGAATAAGCTGCCTTTACCATTCCTGGTCCGCCGGTAGCAAGAATAATGTCAGCTTCCTTCATAACCATATTTGTAAGTTCAAGAGAAGGAATGTCAATCCATGCGATAATTCCCTTTGGTGCGCCTGCTGCTACTGCTGCGTCCAGAACTACCTTAGCGGCAGCGATTGTACAAGCCTTAGCTCTCGGGTGTGGGGAAATGATGATTGCGTTTCTTGTTTTAAGTGCGATAAGAGATTTGAAAATAGCGGTAGAAGTAGGGTTGGTTGTAGGAATAACCGCCGCAATAACTCCAATAGGCTCAGCGATCTTTATAGTTCCGTAAGCCTCATCTCTTTCGATAATTCCACAGGTCTTCGTATTTTTATAGGCGTTGTAGATGTGTTCTGCTGCGTAGTTGTTCTTGATTACCTTGTCCTCAACTACTCCCATTCCTGTTTCAGCAACAGCCTGCTTCGCGAGCGGTATTCTCTGCTTGTTGGCAGCTATAGCCGCAGCCTTGAAAATCTCGTCAACCTTTTCCTGAGAAAATGTTGCAAACTCCTTTTGTGCCGCTCTAAGCTCCGCAAGTCTTGCTTCAAGCGCCTCAACATTGTCAACAACGTCAAATGTCTTCTGAGCAGTTTCTTTCTTGTTACTCATAAGTGAATCTCTCCTATTCATAAAATATTGTAAACTGGGTTCAGTCTATCATAGCTGACAGAACTGCGAGTGATGCTGCCATATTTTCATTTTGTACAATTACTCCGTCGGGAACGACCAGCTGTACCTGTGCGAAATTCCAGACAGCGAGAATTCCGCCCTTAACCATCTCGTTACAAACCTGCTGAGCAAACTCACTCGGCACAGTTATTATACCAAGACGGATATTTAACTCCTTTACGATTCCGGCAAGCTCGGATATATCGTATATCTTCTTACCGTGAATAGTTTTGCCGATAAGCTTCTCGTCGGTGTCAAATCCTGCGACAACATTCATTCCGTATTCGGAAAAGCCCTTGTAGGAAAGCAATGCGCTTCCTAAATTTCCGACTCCGGCGATGATTGCGTCTTTTTGATTATCATAGCCCAAAAAGCTCTCAATATCCTCAATCAACGAGCTGAGAAGATAGCCTGTTTTCGGCTTTCCGCCGCTTCGGCTTACTATTGCCAAGTCCTTTCTCACCTGAACCTCGTTGAGTCCTAAATCTCTTGCAACGGTAGGCGCTGAAATGTTTATCGCTCCGCCGCATTTTTCGCTCTTCAGATAGGTCAGGTAATTCGGCAACCGTTTAAGAGTTCTTTTTGATACCTCTTTACCGATAATTATCAACCGCCTCTCATAGATTTTTCCGGCAAAAAATTCAATCAGTATTTTTCTACCGATTACATTATACTGCAATAAATCGCCCTTGTCAATAGGAGATTGTTAATTTTTTAACGAGATTCAGATTATTCTACGTTTTGTCCAAAAACTACGCAAATATACGCCGATTTTTATAGCATTTTGTTGGTCGTTCAGCAAGCTTTTGCAACACGCTTTTTGCGTTTATCCTTTAAAAGCGTAACAAGTAATATAACTGCAACACCTGCTACGCTTCCCAAAAAGTCTATTAAAACATCTCTTACAGCGGCGCTTCTTCCCGAAACAAAAAGCTGGTGCGTTTCGTCGCTTGCCGCATACAAAAGGCAAAAAATCAAGGATGCTGAAAACTGAAACATTCGCCTTCTCGCCTGACGGCGTCCGAGCTCCGAAAAAGACAAAAAGCTCAGCACGCCCAGAATTGCATACTCGGTGAAATGCGCCGTCTTTCTTACAAAGAAATCTATACTTTGCGCTATGGAGAATTTCTGAATAATTTCCCCTGACGAAAGATCAAGGTTAAAGAGTGAGTTCAAAACGCTTATTATGAATGAGGACTGCTCGCTTGACTGCTGTGCTGGCATTGCTGAAAAGCGAAAAATAACGCACAGCCACAAGAGCGTCAATATCCACACGATTATATTAAACGCCGTTCGGCTGCTACTTTTTTGATTTTGCAAAGCTTATCAGTTCCTCTCTTGTGTTTGTTATTTCACCAAACGCTACCGCCTTCGCCAGGCGGTTTTGCATATCACCTATCTGCTTGCCGCTAAACCCGAGTTCAAGAAGATCCTTTCCGTCAATTTTAAGCTCTGCGATGCCTACTGCCCTGTCTGAGCTTAAAAAGCTTGCAGCGTTTTCGCTCAAATCATTTAAGCCTTCAAGCTTTTTATCCCGCAGGTATTCAGACTGAGCTAAAGTATCGGCAAAGCGAACGCTTAAATAGTCATCAAAAAACTTCCTGTCATATCCGTGTCTTAGCAAAAGCTCCACCATTTTGTCTTTGCTTTTTTCAACTCTGTTGTCGTGTTCTTTTATAAGCGAGAGAATGTATTCTGCCTGCTCCTTTGGAAGCTTCAGCGTTTTTAAAACCCTTCTCGCTACAGCAACGCTTCGCTCAGGATGAGTTTTAAAGTGAGTTACTCCATTCTCGTCGGTTCTTAAAACCTGCGGCTTGCCAATATCGTGAAGCAGCATCGTCAGGCGCAGCGTCGGGTCCGGCTTTATATTTTCAACGCTCTGAACAGTATGTGTGTAAACGTCGTATTTATGGTGGGGTGTATTTTGAGGAACGTAAAACATCCGACGTACCTCAGGGAGAACCACCGCAATTATTTCCTTGTATTCAAGTAAAACGCTCTTTACATTTTTTCCGCAGAGAAGCTTTAAAAGCTCATCCCTTATACGCTCTCTGGAAATATATCTTAAAAGCCACCTGTTTTTATAGATGCTCCGCTTTGTTTCCTTTTCTATGTCAAAGCCTGAGACTGACGAAAATCTGAGCGCTCGCAAAATTCTCAAAGCGTCCTCGGCAAATCTCTCGTCAGGATTTCCTATTGCTCTTATTGTTTTATTATTTATGTCGTTTATACCGCCGAACATATCAATTATTTCGCACTCACGAATGCACAGAGCGTTCATTGTAAAATCACGTCGCTTAAGGTCCTGCTCTAAGCTTTTTACAAAGCTTACGTTCTCTGGCTTTCGGTGACTCTGGTAATTTCCCTCCGAGCGGTAGGTTGTTATTTCAAGCGTTACACTGTCAATTATTACAGAAACTGTTCCGTAGCGTTTACCGACATCGAAGGTTTTGAAGTCTTTAAAAACCGTCTTTATCTCGTCAGGCTCAGCAGATGTGGTAATATCCCAGTCGTGTGGAGTATTTTTCAAAACCAGATCCCTGACGCAGCCGCCGACAGCAAACGCTTCAAAGCCGTTTGCGTTTAAGCGCTCGATCGCAACGCTGACAAATTCCGGAACTTCAATCACACTTGTCACCCACCTTTTGTATTTATTTTTGCGTTCTGGCAAATATACTTTTATGAAAAGAAAATACTATCTTTATACCCTTATAAGCGCCGTTTCGACGTTTTTGCTGTCGTCAGTTTTAAGCCTGCCTGTTTTAAGCCTTGTGTCGCTTGTTTTGTTTTTGCATTCTTTAAATCTTGCAAAGAGCTTTAAAAGCTACCTTAAAATTTCAGCGACGTTTTTTGTAAGCTATTACTTTCTGGGATTTAGCTTTTTACTTTTTGTCTACAAGCTTATAGACCTGCCTGTTGTTTGGGGCGTTTTGATTTCTTTTTTAGCGACGATTCTCACAAGCGTTATAACTTCAGCTATTCACATTTTGCCGACAGTTGTAATCTTTCGCTTTTCAAAGCACAGAATTACCGACGCTTTTTTGTACGCCGCAATGTTCAGCCTTGGCGAATACCTTGTAAGTATCATACCATTATTTGGCTGCCCGCTTATTTCAGTTTCTTTAAGCGTTACTTCTGCGCCCGCTTTAATTCAGATAGCCGACCTTTTCGGCTCCTGTTTTCTGACGTTTATAATCGTTGCCATAAACTCGCTTTTTGCGTGTATTATTTCAACTCGTTTAATTAGCCTGAAATCGGTAATATGCGCATCCCTTATAGTTCTGATGTTTCTGTCG
This sequence comes from Ruminococcus sp., assembly GCA_021199305.1. Taxonomy (GTDB): domain Bacteria; phylum Bacillota; class Clostridia; order Oscillospirales; family Ruminococcaceae; genus UMGS1601. Next base: position 24,295 of record JAJQIH010000014.1, on the reverse strand, counting down.
ACATCCATTTACGGCGTCTTAAAAATAAACTATCAAAGCTACCAGGGCGACACTGTGAGCGTAGCTGCTGTTCAGACCGACCTTAAAGGCTTATCAAAGCTTTCAAGCGACAAGTCTGAAACGCTTGACACTTTAAGCGAGCTTATAGAATCGGCAAGCGGCGCCGATATGATTTTTCTTCCCGAAACAGCAATTCCCTACTCTCTTCGTGAAAGCAGCGTGGCTGATAAAATTTGCGCTTTATCCGAAAAGCTTGATGCTGAAATTTTCAGCGGAATTTTTTATTCAAAAGATTCAATGCGCTACAACGCTTACTGCGCCTTTTCGCCGTCCGGGACAAGTCTTTATCTTAAAAGTGTGCTTGTACCGTTTGGTGAATTTTCACTCTTTGGCGACAAGATTATCGGAGGCTCTGCAAATCTTTCCTCCGCTGAAAGTATAGAGCCGCTTGAAGCTAAAAGCGCTACTGTAGCCGTTGGTATTTGCATCGAGAGCATATACCCATCTATAATCCGAAAAGAGGTCAAAGACGGCGGTGAAATAATAGCAATTCCCACAAACGATTCGTGGTTTTTTGGCACTCACCTACAAAAGCTTCACTTTCGCCACTCAATACTCATAAGCGTTGAAAACTTCCGCTACACAGTACGGTGCGCAAACAGCGGAATTTCCGCCATTATTTCTCCATTTGGTCAGGTAACAGCTTCGCTCGGTGAAGGCGAACAGGGAGTAATTACAGCGAGCGTTTCCCTGCTTCAAAGCAAAACCCTTTACACTGAAATCGGAAATATGTGGATAGCTGTTCCTGTATTTTTGTTTTTTATGATGCTATTTTTCAATTTCAAACAGACGAGCAGAATACGGCTTTTTAAGCTCGACTTCTAACGAATTTGACTGAAGCGAATATTCCCACTCGTTAAACGACGGATAAATGCACCTGACGCTTTTTGCCGAAAAGCCAAGCGGTAGAATTACGCTGTCGTCTTCTCCTTCCTTTCTCCAGACTGCAATATAAGCCTTGTCGCCGCAATCAAGTCCGAGGGAGAGAAAATCGTCCTGAAATGTTCCAAAGCCTAAGCTCCAGAACGGAACAGCGTTCTTTATATCCTCTCTTATTGTTTTGTAAACGCTGATTCCTTCCTTTACAAGCGCACGTCCTGACGGATTTATTTTTGCTAAATGTCCCGACTGGTGAATACGCAAAAGGATAGAGTTTACAATATTGAATACTACATTTTCGTCGTCTGCTTCGGTCATCGGATAGCTCCAGATTGCCGCCTGCTCAGGGGTCAGCGCACTCGGGGAATTTGCCGCAAGAACGCAGTTGTACTTGTAATCAGCCTGATCTGAAACAGACTGAATTGAGCATTGCGACAAAAGCGCATAGTCAATTCTCATTCCGCCAGACGAGCAGTTTTCAATTATAAGCTCAGGATATTTTTCAAACGTCTTCTTAAGCCAATCAATATATGCTCTCTCGTGGCCTAAAAGTCCGTCGCCGAACGAATCCGCATTTACGTCAGTTCCGATTCCAGGCTCTATGTTATAGTCAATTTTTAAATATCCGACTCCATAGTCGTCGACAAGCCTCTTAATCGTTTCGTCGGCAAATTTTATAACCTCTGGATTTCTGAAATCAAGCTGGTATCTGCTTCTGTCGTAAGCTCTCTTACCATGACGGCAGAAGAACCAATCGTCTGGTACTTCTTTCGCCAGCGGACAGTTTATTCCCATAACTTCAAGCTCAATCCAGATTCCAGGAATCATTCCCTTTGAGCGGATATAGTCGGTAAGCGATTTGAGTCCGTGAGGAAAACGCTTTTTCGATTCCTTCCACTCGCCGACGCTATCCCACCAATAGCCGTCGGAGTACCAGCCTGCATCTATGCAGAAATACTCGCAGCCTACCTCGCTTGCGGCGTCGATAAGCGGGTATTCAGCCTCCTCAGTAGGATTTGACCAAAGGCAGTTCATATAATCGTTGAAAATTACAGGCAGCTTGTCGTTGTCTGTGTTAGGACGTCTTATTTTTCTTCTGTACTTTGTAAGCTCGCCGAAGGCAGTTTCAAACGAACCCTTTGTCGTTCCGACAGCAACAGGTACTGTTGTAAAGCTCTCGCCAGTTTTAAGCTCCTTGTACCAATGAGAATAAATCTCATTAGGACCTGATACTGCAAGGTAAAGATGTCCTTCAGAGTCGGAAATTTCCCAATACCACGAGCCGTTATTTTCAATCTGGAAAAACAGGTTTGAATCCGTTTCGCTGTTTCTTATAAGAGCCATCGGAAGAAATTCCTTAGTCGACCAGTTACCGACATTTGAAACTCTTATCGGCTTTGAAGAATGCTGTTCTAGCGTTTCCATACACTCGTCCATTCCTAAATCGTGAAGAGAATATTTTCTCCATTGCATTTCTCTGTACCACGAGTTGTGAGGAATGTAAATTTCAAGCTTATCCTCCTGAGAGGTTTTACCTTCCTTTTCAATTCCCGAAAGATTAAATGACGAAACGTAGTCAAGTCCGTAAACCTCGCTGCCGTTGTTTGTAACTGTGGTTATAAATCTTGCAACTGAAACTCCGTCGTAAAACTGAATATCTGTCACCGTTTCAAGTCCTGTTTCCTTGTCTTCAAGGCTTACTTTTACTACTCTTCCCTGCTCGTTTCTTGTATCCTCAATTCCCTTGAAGGTCATTCTGTATCCAGGCGCTGTGACTATATATTTGTTGCCGTGACGCTCATAAGGTCTGTCAAATCCTGAAACATTAAGCTCCAGAAACTGAAATGCCTGCTTGTGCTGAGACTTTCCAAGTGTTGCTTCGTCAAGCTCAAGACAGGAAAAATGAAGTAGCAAAAGCTGCTGCTCGTCCGTCACCTCAAATACCATATTTATTCCATTTTCGCTGATGTTGATTCTTTTCATATCGCTTCCTCTTTTCTATTGTTTCCCTGGGTTTTAAAAGTCATTTTTCTTAAACCTCATATTAACACAATACCGCCCTTTTTTCAATACTTTCAAGACCCATTTTTAAAATTTCCCGCCACTTTTTAAGGTCTTGAAACCGCCACTTTTCAGATTTTTTATGTATAATCCTTCCGTTTGTGAGAAAGATAACCTTGAGATAAAACTCATTAAATCTTTTCAGGAAAGGTGATAACTTATGAAAAATCTACTTGCCGTAATACTTTCGGCACTTACCATTGCGTTTGTTTTTGCAGGCTGTACCAGCAAAACAGACAGCAGCAGCAATGACAGCTCGTCAAGCTCGACTACCACTACAACAACCGAAACTGACGACAGCGACAATGACGACTCTATGGACTATTCAAGCGGCGACGACGATGACAGCGACGCCACAGAAGACACAGACGCTGTCGAGGACGGAATGGAGGAGCTTTCATCAGATGCCGCCGAGGTAGGAGATGACATTGCTGACGGCGTCGAGGACGGCATTGACGATGTTGAATCTGCTGTTGACGACGTATTAGACTAATTAAAAAACAAGTCCTTCACCTTATCCGGCGAAGGACTTGAATTTTTACATATCTGAAAGCTCGCTTAGCTTTAACTTTATCGCTTCAAAAGCAACGTCAGGGTCGTCAATCTCCAAAACTGCCTGCTCCATCGGGCAAAGGCCCGTATTCTGACGGTTTAAGATGTTATCTGTCGGCTGACTGCAATAGCACGAAATTTTATACTTTTCAAAAACGCTTATTGCGCCTTCGCTTAAAACGTCGGCGTAAACCTCGCAGACTTTAAGCTTTGCATACAAAAGCGCCGCAGCTTTACCTACAATTTTATCAGCCGCACTGAAGCCGGCAAGATTTTTATTTTCACAAATCAGCTTTACAAGCGGCGACACTCCACGCTCGTAGCTTTTTATATAGTTTCCGCCGTCACTCAACACGCAGGTAAAGCCTTCCCTTTTTAAAAGCTCTATACATCTTTGAGTATTACTGTTCATTTTTCTTTATGCTGTCAACTCTGAATGCAATCAGCGGAATAAGCGCCCATTGAATTACAAGTCCCGGAAGTCCTGCAACAATACTGTTCCAGATTGTCTGAACGTGTACATTTGTGTTGTTAAAGAGATAAATTGCTACTACTATAGCAAGCGCTCTGACAGCTCTGCCTGCAACCTGAGAAATCAAAACCTTGACAAGGCTTGGCATTTTAACATTTCTCAGCAGACCTGCAGAAAGTCCGTAAATGCAAAGCTCAATCATCATAAACGGAAGCATTACAGCGGTAGGCATTCCCGACAACGCAAAGCTTGCAACAGGGCCTAAAAGACCTGCAATCGCTCCAACATAAGGACCTGCTAAAAGTCCGACAAGAATGATAGGCAGATGCATTGGTAAAAAGGTTTCACCTGGTGCTGTTCCCGCTCCAGAAGCTGCTCCGATCAAATGAAAAATCTGCGGAAGCGCTACTGCGGCAATTATCGCACCGATTGTATAAAGAACCTGCGCCTTTATTGACAGGCGTGGTTTGTTAGCTGTAAGTGTATTGTTTGACATAGTTTTTCTCCTTGTGTAATAAATTTTACGAAATCGAAAAAGCTTACTCTGCGGCTTTTGCTACAGCTTCAAGCTCTTTTCGTATTTCAATGTGCTGCGGACAGACTTCCTCGCACTTTCCGCACTTTATGCAGTCGGACGGAAGTCCCTTGCCCGGACCCTTGACATTCCAGTCAAGCTGATTTTTAAGCCATTGCTTATCGCCGTAAAGCTTATAGGTGTTCATAAACGAAAATGAAGCTGAAACGCCTATATTCTTCGGGCAAACCTTTGCGCAGTAATTACAGCCTGTACAAGGAATAAGCGGAATCTCGGCAAGCGTTTTTCTCGCCTTGTCAAGCGTCTTTCTTTCCTCGTCGGTAATTGAGGTAAAGTCCTTCATATAAGAAATGTTGTCCTCTAGCTGCTCCATATTACTCATTCCAGAAAGAACTGTAATAACGCCGTCTAAGCTTGCAGCAAAACGAATTGCCCACGAAGCAAACGAAGCGTTCTTGTCAGCCTCACGAAATACCTCTTTTACAGGCTCTGGCGGATTTGCAAGCATACCGCCCTTTACAGGCTCCATAATAACAACCTTTTTGCCGTACTTGCGAGCCATTTCGTAATTAGCTCTTGACTGAACCGACTTATCCTCCCAGTCGGCGTAGTTAATCTGAAGCTGTACAAATTCAACCTCAGGGTGAGCTTTTAAAATCTCTTCCAGTTCGTCTGCTGTTGAATGGAAGGAAAATCCGATATGCCTGATTTTTCCCTCTTTCTTTTTCTTCTTTACAAAGTTCCACATATCGAAGTCATCAAACTTCTTTGTGCGGTCGTTTCCGAGATTGTGAAGAAGATAGAAATCAAAGTACCCTGCGTTTGTCTTTTCAAGAGAGGTTTCAAACTGTTCTATAGCTTCCTCTCTTGTTTTACAATTTGCCCATGCGGCGTTTTTGGTAGCTAACTGAAAGCTTTCACGAGGGTATCTGTCGACAAGCGCCTGCCTTGCCGCCTCCTCGCTTCCCTGATATACTCGCGCGGTATCGAAATATGTAAAGCCCTCAGACATAAACCTGTCAACCATTTGCTTTACCTGCTCGATGTCAATCTCTTCGCCGTTTCTCGGCAGACGCATTAAACCGAAGCCGAGCTTTTTGATGTTTTCGTTAATGGTGCCATCACTCATTGATAAGCCACTCCCTTCTCTGAAAATTTCCCCATTATGATAATACACTATCACAAGTAAATTATATCAGAACAAATGGAAAATTGCAACACCGCAAAAGGCTTGAAAAGGCAAAAAATGCCCTGCCCGAAGGCAGAGCAAATTTAAGATTTTTTTAAAGGTTTGTGTAACCCATCAGGCTTTCGTCAACCTCTTTGGCTGCATCTCTTCCCTCTCTGATTGCACGAACAACCAACGACTGTCCAATATGCATATCGCCGCAGGTGAAAACTCTATCTACGCTTGTCTTGTGAGTTCCGTCGGTTGACGCTACGTTTGACCTCTGGTCGGTTGTAACTCCAAACGCTTTGGTAATATAGCTTTGCGAACCAAGAAAACCTGCCGCTATCAGCACGAGGTCTACATCAACTGTATACTCCGAGCCTTCGATTTCCTTCATAACCATTCTACCGGTTTTCTTATCCTTTTGCGCTTCAAGCTTTATAAGCTTCGCCGCCTTCAGCTTACCCTTTTTGTCCTTGATAAACTCCTTGACGGTTGTCTGATAGGTTCTGGGGTCGTTTCCGAAAAGAGCTATCGCTTCCTCCTGACCGTAATCGGTCTTGCAAACTCTCGGCCACTCAGGCCACGGGTTATTTTCAGCTCTGCTGTCAGGAAGCTTCGGCATCATTTCAAGCTGCAAAACGCTCTTTGCGCCGTGGCGGATGCTGGTTCCGACGCAGTCGTTTCCTGTATCTCCGCCGCCGATAATCATAACGTTCTTACCCTTTGCGCTGATGAAGGTTCCTTCCTTGAGGTCGTTATCCAGAAGCGACTTGGTGGTAGAGGTTAAGAAATCTACTGCGAAGTAAATTCCGTCGGCATCTCTGCCCTCAGCCTTTATATCTCTCGGATTTGAAGCGCCGCAAGCGAGAATGATTCTGTCGTACTCCTTCAGGAGATCGGCTGCCTTTACGTTATTTCCAACGTCAGCACCTGTTACAAACTCTACTCCCTCTTCCTTCATAATATCAATCTTTCGGTCGATTATATGCTTTTCAAGCTTCATATTCGGAATACCGTACATCAGAAGTCCGCCTACTCTGTCCGAACGTTCAAAAACTGTTACGCTGTGGCCACGCTGATTAAGCTGGTCGGCTGCTGCAAGCCCCGAAGGACCTGAGCCGACAACGGCAATCTTCTTTCCAGTTCTGACCTGAGGAATTTTAGCTGACGCATATCCCATATCATAAGCGTTTTCAATTATTGCATACTCGTTTGCACGAACCGTTACAGCGTCGCTGTCAACCGAGCAGGTGCAAGCCTTTTCACAAAGTGCCGGACAAACCCGTGAAGTAAATTCAGGAAAATTATTTGTAATTTTAAGTCTGTTGAACGCCTGCTCCCAGGCACCCTTGTAAATCAAATCGTTCCACTCAGGGATAAGGTTGTTAAGCGGACAGCCTGAAACTGCGCCGCCGATAACCATTCCCGACTGACAGAAGGGAACTCCGCATTCCATACATCTTGCACCCTGACGCTCCTGCTCCTGCTTTGAAAGCGGTGTGTGAAATTCATCAAAATTCTTAATACGTTCCTTGACTGAGTATGCCTCAGCGTCCTCACGTTTATAATCCATAAATCCTGTTGGCTTTCCCATTTGCGTCCCCTCCTTACTTATTATTTATAATCTGATAAAATGCTTCGATCTGAGCCTGATCACTTGAAAGTCCCTTTTCTTCCATAGAAACAATCGCTGTCATCATTCTCTTGTAATCGTGTGGAATTATCTTCTTGAACTTCGGCAGATATTCCTCGAAGTCGTCAAGTATAGCCTTGCCCTTTTCAGAGTCTGTCGCTTCAACGTGTTCTTCTATAAGCTCTTTAAGCTCGATAATATCGTACTTTTCTGTAACCTCTGAGAAGAGAACCATTTCCTTGTTGAGCTTTGTGTATAAATCTCTGTCCTCGTCTAGAACATAAGCTACGCCGCCCGACATTCCAGCTGCAAAGTTCTTACCAGTTTTTCCGATAACGACTACCCTTCCGCCTGTCATATACTCACAGCCGTGGTCGCCAACACCTTCGACAACCGCAATAGCACCGGAATTTCTGACGCAGAATCTTTCGCCTGCAACTCCGTTGATAAACGCCTTACCGCTTGTTGCGCCGTAAAGAGCGACGTTACCGATTATGATATTTTCCTCTGCCTTGAAGGTGGATTCCTTTGGCGGATAAACTATAAGCTTACCGCCCGAAAGTCCCTTACCGAAGTAGTCGTTTGAATCTCCGATAAGCTCGAGCGTCAGTCCGTTAGGAATAAACGCACCGAAGCTTTGTCCACCTGAACCTGTACAAACTACACGGTAGTTGTCATCCGGAAGCGTGTCAAGATATTTCTTTGTAATCTCTGAACCCATGCTTGTTCCGAAGGTTCTGTCCGTATTCTTAACATTTACGCTGACCTTTTTCTTAGCTCCTGTTTTGAGCGCTGAACCAAACTGCTTTATCAATACCTTTTCGTCAAGCGTTTCATTAAGCTTGAAGTCGTAAAGCGACTTGTTTGAATACTCTACCTTCTCGCAAGCAAAATCCTTGCTCAGAATGTTCGACAGGTCAACCTCTGCGGCCTTGCCTGTAAGTCCGCTCTTTGGCTTTAAGAGATCTACTCTTCCGACAAGCTCGTCAACCGTTCTGACGCCGAGCTTTGCCATATACTCACGAAGCTCTTCAGCTACGAACATCATAAAGTTTACTACATACTCAGGCTTGCCCGTAAATCTCTTACGAAGCTCCGGATTTTGCGTTGCAACACCAAACGGGCAGGTATCGAGGTTGCACACTCTCATCATAGCGCAGCCGAGCGTTACAAGAGGCGCTGTAGCGAAGCCAAACTCCTCAGCTCCCAGAATTGCAGCTACTGCAACGTCACGTCCGTTCATAAGCTTTCCGTCAGTTTCGATAACAACCTTATTTCTGAGTCCGTTGCGAATTAACGTCTGATGAGCTTCTGCAAGTCCTAATTCCCACGGAAGTCCTGCATTGTAAATTGAGTTTCTTGGCGCAGCTCCCGTTCCGCCGTCATAGCCTGAAATCAGGATACAGCCAGCTCCTGCCTTTGCAACTCCGGCAGCTACCGTTCCAACTCCGCATTCGGATACAAGCTTAACTGAAATTCTGGCGTCCTTATTTGCGTTCTTAAGGTCGTAAATAAGCTGAGCTAAGTCCTCGATAGAATAAATGTCGTGGTGTGGCGGCGGCGAAATCAGCGATACGCCTGGAGTAGAATGCCTTGTCTTTGCAATCCACGGATAAACCTTTTTGCCTGGCAGATGTCCGCCCTCACCAGGCTTTGCGCCCTGAGCCATTTTAATTTGTATTTCGTCTGCTGAAATCAGGTATCTTGATGTAACTCCGAATCTTCCCGAAGCTACCTGCTTGATAGCTGAGCATTTGTTGATCTCCTCGCCCTTTGTAAGGAGTCTTTCAATGCTTTCGCCGCCCTCGCCTGAATTTGACTTTCCGTGAAGTCTGTTCATAGCGATAGCAAGCGTTTCATGCGCTTCCTGTGAAATTGAGCCGTAAGACATAGCTCCTGTTTTAAAACGTTTAACTATCGACTCTGCGCTTTCAACCTCGCTTATATCAAGCGGAATTTCAGCGTAGTTAAAGTCCATAAGTCCTCTGATATTTGCAGGATCAAGCTCCTTTGAAATAAGGTCGGAATACTTTTTATACGTTTCGTAATTTCCGGTTCTTGCAGCCTGCTGGAGAAGATAAATCGTCTGTGGATTGTAAAGATGCTCTTCCTTTCCGCTTCTGACCTTGTGACTTCCTCTCGATTCAATTTCAGGATTTGTTCCCAGTCCAAGCGGGTCGAAAGCGCTTGTATGAAGCTTATCTACATTGTCCTCAATATCCTTGATTGTAATGCCGCCGATTCGGCTTACTGTTCCTGTGAAATACTTGTCAATTACGTCCTCGCTTATTCCTATAGCTTCAAAAATCTGTGAGCCCTGATAGGACTGCATTGTTGAGATTCCCATCTTGGAAGCTATTTTGACAATTCCGTGCAAAACAGCAGCATTGTAGTCGTCAACCGCCGCATAGTAATCCTTGTCGAGAAGGTCGTCGTTAATAAGCTCGTGGATGGTTTCCTGAGCAAGATACGGGTTGATTGCACTTGCGCCGTAGCCTAAAAGCGTTGCGAAGTGATGTACCTCTCTTGGTTCGCCGCTTTCTAAAATCATAGCTAAAGAGGTTCTTTTCTTTGTTACAACCAGATGCTGGTGAAGGGCGGAAACCGCTAAGAGTGACGGAATAGCAAGGTGGTTCTCGTCAACTCCCCTGTCTGACAGGATAAGGATGTTAGCGCCCTCGTTGTACGCCTTGTCAGCTTCAATAAACAGTCTGTTTATAGCCTTTGAAAGCCTTGTGTTCTTATAATATAAAATAGGAATAACCGCTACCTTAAAGCCTGGAATGTGCATACTCTTGATCTTTAAAATATCAGTAGATGTGAGTATCGGATTGTGGATTTTCATAACCTTACAGTTTTCAGGCTTTTCCTCAAGGATATTTCCGTCCTCACCTATATAAATGGTAGTTGAGGTTACGATTTCCTCTCTGATAGCGTCGATAGGCGGATTTGTAACCTGCGCAAAAAGCTGCTTGAAGTAATTAAACAGCGGCTGCGGTTCCTTGGACAAAACTGCTAACGGACTGTCGGTTCCCATTGCGGCGATAGACTCACTTCCGTTTTTCGCCATTGGCAAAATAGAAGTCATAATCTCCTCATAAGAATATCCGAACGCCTTTTGCACGCGCTGTCTGTCCTCGTAGCTATGCTCCTCTACCTTAGCGTTAGGAATTTTCAAATCCTTTAGCTCAACCAGATTACTGTCAAGCCACTCGCCGTAAGGCTGCTTTGAAGCGTATCTTTCCTTTAGCTCGTCGTCGTCAATCAATCTGCCCTCAACGGTATCTACGAGCAGCATTTTTCCAGGGCGGAGTCTTTCCTTTGATACAATTTTTTCAGGCGCAATCGGCAAAGCTCCTACCTCTGAAGAAAGGATAAGGCAGCCGTCGTCTGTTATGTAATATCTTGAAGGACGAAGTCCGTTTCTGTCAAGCACCGCTCCCATAATATCTCCGTCGGAGAACAGAATAGACGCAGGGCCGTCCCACGGCTCCATCATAGTAGCATAATACTGATAGAAGTCCTTTTTCTTTTGCGACATTGTAGCGTTGTTGTCCCACGGCTCCGGAATTGTAATCATTACCGCCAGTGGAAGCTCCATTCCGCTCATAACCAGAAACTCAAGCGTATTATCAAGCATAGCCGAGTCGGAGCCCTCTGTATTTACAACAGGAATAACCTTGTCAATATCGCCCTTGAGGTGCTCTGACTTCATAGTTTCCTCACGGGCAAGCATCTTGTCGGCATTTCCTCTGATTGTATTTATCTCACCGTTGTGAACTATCATTCTGTTCGGGTGAGCTCTTTGCCAGCTAGGATTTGTGTTGGTTGAGAATCTTGAGTGAACCATAGCGATTGCAGATTCGTAATCCTCGTCCTGTAAATCCAAAAAGAAGTTTCTTAAATCGCCGACTAAGAACATTCCCTTGTATACTATCGTCCTGCTTGAAAGGGAAACCACATAAGTATCCTCGTTTGACTGCTCAAAAACCCGCCTTGCAACGTACAGCTTTCTGTCAAAGTCAAGACCCTTTTTCACATCTCTCGGCTTTTTAATGAAGCATTGCATAATAAACGGCATACATTCTACCGCTCTTTGTCCTAACACCTCAGGTCTTGAAGGTACGTTTCTCCAGCCTAAAACCTCAAGTCCTTCCTTTGAAGCGATAATTTCAAACATCTTTTTTGCCTGGTTTCTCGCAAGCTCATTTTGCGGGAAGAAGAACATTCCTACCGCATAATGCCTTTCGTGAGAAAGATTTATACCTAAATCTCTCTTTGCCGCCTTCTTAAAAAACTTGTGAGAAATCTGAAGCAGTATTCCTACTCCGTCGCCGGTCTTGCCCTCGGCGTCCTTTCCGGCTCTGTGTTCAAGCGTTTCAACAATCGTCAAAGCGTTGGCAACAGTATCGTGGCTTTTAACTCCCTTGATGTTGACAACTGCGCCGATTCCGCAGTTATCATGCTCAAATTTCGGAGAATAAAGGCCTTGCCTTGCATTCTTCTCATTATTTCCCATCACAATCACCCTTTCCACCAAAGCTTAAAGCCTCAGTATTTTAAGTTGTGTCTTAATCCCTTTAAGGCTACAGCCTTGTCGGGTATTTTGTTTGATGTACGACGCTCAAGGTAAAAAGACAATAAAAAGCCGAAACACCTCTGTAAGATGCTTCGACTCCATTGTCAAAAAATATTTTCAAGCGTACAGCTGTCAATCTTTTAATATTATACACTAGTTCCTCGCATTTATCAATATACAAAAAGCTTCGCTTTTTGTATATGGGAAGCAAGCTTCCACGTCTAAGAGCTTCGCTTTTTGTATATGGGAAGCAAGCTTCCACGTCTAAGAGCTTCGCTTTT
>JAJQIH010000014.1:0-11969 GCA_021199305.1 Ruminococcus sp. | reverse complement strand
TGTATATTGGAATTATGCAATAGGCTAACGCCATTGCATATAGCTTCCACGTCTTAGAAATAACATTTTGTTGCTGACAGCACAAATATAATACCACAAGAAGCAGCATTTGTCAACTCACAAAAAGCTTCGCTTTTTGTGCAGGAAGCAAGCTTCCCCTGAACCTAAAAGCTACTCCTCATCATCCTCATCTATCGCAACAGTTACAGGCTCTGTCTTTTCAGGGAAGCTATACTCCTCAGGCTTTTGCTCTCCGTAAGTCGAGAGATAAACCTTCTCGAAAGTAATATCAGAAACAGGCTGATAGCTCTTTTCGTCATCGTCGTCAGATTCACCCTCATCTACGATTTCATAGCCGCAGATTTTATCATAAGTTTCCCAGCCGTCGTAAACCTGACCGAAGAGAGTATATTCGTTCATAAGATTTGGAACTCCGCCGTAAGTCAGGAACATATCGCTTACCGCTTGCATTCCGTTTACGTCGTCAAGCTCAGCTATAGACTCCTCAAGCTCATCAGTAACTACAACGTCGTTCATAAAGGTAACCAGGCTTCCAGCCTTAGCTGACGTAAACAATCCGTCCTCAGAACAAAGTGAGCCGAGCGCACCCTTTATTGGAAGAAGATTCTGAGAAACCTCAAGGTTTGTCAGATCGGTATTTGACTCGTCAACAGTAGTGCCGTCGGCGGTTTTGCTTCCGCCTATAAAACCTGCCTGCAGACCCTCCTGACTTTTAATAATTGTACAAACATAAGTGCCGTCAAAATATCCGTCGTTTACAAGCTCTTTAAAATACTCAACATATTCGGGCGCTTCGTCCTCGTACAAAACAGCCTTGAAGGTTCCCTCGCTCGTTTCAAAAACAACAACGTCTGTATCGTCTGACGGCTCCTGAACCTGAACGAAATCACTCGTCGAGTAGTCAACCTGATCGTCGCTCTGGCAGGATACCGCTATATAAATCACTATTATTACAACAACTGCTATAAGCGAGAACTTGAAAAACTTAATAAACGATGGTCTTAGCATCGGGTTTGATGAACTGCTTTTATTTGCCATTTTTTTTGCTCCTTACTTTTTAGAAATCTTTGTTCCCTGACGGGTTTCTTCAACTATATATCCAAGACCCGCTATCTCATCCCGAATTTTATCGGCAAGCGCAAAGTCCTTTTGCTTTCTCGCTTCGCTTCTCTTTTGGACAAGGCTTAAAACCTCGTCCGGAATCTGCTCGCTTTTATCATTATACAAAAGTCCTAAAACGTCTGTCAGCTCCAGAAATACCTCAAGCGCCTTGGCCGCTTCCTGTCTGGACAAGCCTTCCAAAAGATAAGTATTAAGCTCTCTTGTAAGCTCAAAGATTGCTGACAGGGCGTCTGCTGTATTAAGGTCGTCAGAAAGCGCATCGATAAACTTTTGCTTTTTCTCCTCTAAAAGCTTTGTCAGCGGCTCTCTTATTTCTCCGCTTTGAGAATTTTTTGCCGCCATTTCAAGAGCTGACTTTAAATTGTAAAGTCTGTCAAGCGACGACTTACAAGACTCCAGAAGCTCGGCTGTATAGTTCATCGGCATTCTGTAATGCGCCTGAATCATAAGGTATCTTATCGTTTCATAACCATACTTTTCTGCGGCGTCACGAGTCAGGAAGAAGTTTCCTGCCGACTTTGACATTTTCTTGTTGTCTATATTTATATGTCCATTGTGCATCCAGTAGTTTGCAAACTGAACGCCCGTAGCCGCTTCGGACTGTGCAATTTCATTTTCGTGGTGCGGGAAAATAAGGTCACAGCCGCCGCCGTGAACGTCTATTGTATCGCCTAAAGTGTCCTTCGCCATTGCAGAGCATTCGATATGCCAGCCCGGTCTGCCGATTCCCCAGGGAGAATTCCAGTGCTGCTCATCCTCCTTTGCTCCCTTCCAGAGAGCAAAGTCGAGCGGATCCTCCTTCAGGTCGTTTATTTCAACTCTCGCTCCAGCAACAAGCTCGTCAAGCGATTGCTTTGAAAGCTTTCCATAGTCCTCAAACTTCCTCGTTCTGTAATAAACGTCGCCGCCAGCCTGATAAGCGTAGCCGTTATCGACAAGCGTTTTTATAAGAGCTATAATCTTGCCGATATACTTTGAAACTCTCGGTCTGACATCAGGCTCTAAAACATTAAGTCCTTTGGCGTCACGCTCAAATTCAGCTATATACTTTTCAGCTATCTTTTCAGGCGTTGAGCCTTCAATGCTCGCCTGCTTTATAATCTTATCGTTTACGTCTGTGTAATTCTGAACGTATTTTACTTCATAGCCCTGATACTTTAAAAACCTTCTGAACACATCGAAAACACAAATAGGTCTTGCGTTTCCGATATGGATATAGTTATAAACGGTCGGGCCGCAAACGTAAATTCCTATTTTGTTGCCATTTATCGGCTTTAGTTCCTCTTTTTTTCTCGTTAATGTATTGTATACCTTCATTATTTATCTTCCCCTTGCGTTGCCTTTAATCTTTCAAGCTCCGCTTCCAGCTTTTCAATCTTTGCGCGCTGACTTCTGAGCTCCTGCGAAATCGGGTCTGGAATATGAACCTGATCCAGATCCTGAACTCTTTTTCCTTCAATTCTTACAATCTTCGCTGGAACGCCAACTGCTGTTGCGTTTGGCGGAACCTCCTCCAGAACTACTGCGTTAGCGGCAATTTTTGCATTATCTCCAACCTTAAACGGTCCTAAAATTCTGGCTCCTGCGCCAACCATTACGTTGTTGCCGAGCGTCGGGTGACGCTTTCCACGTTCCTTACCTGTTCCGCCTAAAGTAACCCCCTGATAGATAAGGCAGTTGTCGCCAACCTCGGCTGTTTCGCCTATTACTACTCCGCTTCCGTGGTCAATAAGAAGACCTTTACCAATCTTAGCGCCAGGGTGAATTTCTATTCCCGTAATAAATCTCGATACCTGCGAAACAATTCTCGCCAAAAAGAAAAGCTTTCTTTCATAAAGCCAATGTGCCACTCTGTGAAACAGCACCGCATGAAGTCCCGAATAATTGACTAAAATTTCAAGAGTAGTTTTAGCGGCAGGATCCTTCTCCTTGACGCTTTGCACCTCTTCCTGAACAAGTCGTACTATTTTGTTTAAAAAATCCATAGTTCATTTCCCTTTCCAAAAACAAAAAAGCTCCAAAAGCGCAATTACTCACGCTTCTGGAGGCAGCAAATTCTCAAGCTACGGTTCCACTCCGAAAAAACTCAACCGATCGCCTCTATATATTTTTTCAAGGCGATAGCTTAATCCTTAACGCGAAATTACGGAAACGGATACGCAAGCGTTTAATCGCCCTTCCCCGTTTCAGCTTGCAGCCGCACTTCATAATAATCATTCTACGCAGTCGCACCTAAACCTGCGCTCTCTGAAAAAATGTACTAAAATTACTCTTGCTGTTACGCCGATAGGTTTATTATAGTTTATTTCACAAAAATTGTCAACAGCTTTACGTACGTATTTTTAATAACTCACATTGTCATCTGAAAACTCATTGCCGCAAAGCTACCTCAGTCCAAAGCTTATTGACAATGCGCTGTCAACTCTGTCCATAGATGGTTGGTCAAGCTCGCCCATTCTTTCACGCAACCGCTTTTTGTCAAGCGTTCTTATCTGCTCCAAAAGTACGACCGAGTCCTTCTGAAGTCCGCAGGTTTTACTGCCGACAGCTATGTGCGTTGGCAGTCTTGCCTTTGAGTTCTGGCTGGTTATAGCGGCGGCGATTACCGTCGGACTATGCTTGTTTCCAACGTCGTTCTGAACGATAAGCACAGGTCTTACTCCGCCCTGCTCCGAGCCTACTACCGGACTTAAATCTGCATAATAAATTTCTCCCCTGTGAATGGACATTTTAACACGCTCCTGTTTTTAATCTTTGCTACAAAACTATTCTTGACACTTACAGCCGTTTTAGTCACCAGGGCTTTAAAAATCAGGGGATAATTTTTAAAAGCCTTGATTACTCCTGATCGGCGGCGTTTCGAGTCGGTTCGCCAGCGGCAGGATTTACTGCCTGCTCCGTTCTTTTCGGGCAACCGAGATCAAGCTCCGACTCCTCAAGGGAGCGTGGGAAAAATTCGTTTGTCGGAAACTTAATCTTTTCAAACAGCTCGCAAGGCGAATCTGTGTTGGTTGAGCATTCCTTGCTCGGTATGCAATAATCGGCTGCCGGCACCATAATTGTTACAAATCTCGAAAGCTGAATAATGGAAAACAACCCAATCGTCACATAAACCGCCTTTGAGCAGCCCTGAGAGGTTGGAATTATCCCGTCAGCAGACTGGCAGCAGGAGCATTCGCCCTCTGAACAACAGCTCGGGTTTTTAAATCTTGTAACAAGCCTGCAGTCGAGCAGGATTGGATCAACTACCGTAACGGAAGCCTTGGGAAGCGACGAATAGCCGCAGCCGAGGTTTACACCATTCTGGATTTCATCTGAAGAAAATCTTCTTGTGTTGCCATCGCTTCCAAACAGTATTACCTTTTTGGAGAACGACGTCGTTCCGGTTACCGTCTGCGATGCGCAGGCGCTTCCTTCAAACGCTTCGATTTCAACCGAAAACGTATAGGTAATATCAACCGAATAGAAGCCCCTGTTGAATGGTACCGGTTCAATTCCAAAAACCGTGTTTACGACCGACACGCATTTGCACTTTATAAAGCTTGCCGATTCAATCGTTTCAATATCCTCCGCAGATGTGAACAGCACCTCCAGATCCTCCAAGCAATCCTTATCGCTGCAGGAATCGAAAACTCTCATAACTTCAATGCAAACGCTGTTTTTAAAGCCGCCTGAATTTGTTTCACTCATATATGTATCCTCCTGTAATTTTTTGGACAGCGCTCTCGCTATCCTTGATACATAATATGAGTGAGGTTTTATTTTGTGAATGAGAAATCAGGCTGCGGATTTAACTTGCGGTAAGCTTTTTAAGAGTTCCGTGGGATACAGGCAAATATCCCCCACCTTAAAGGCAGGGGATATCAACGAACGAATCATACCGCATCGGTATTAACATAGTATTTAGCCTGAACGGCGAACATTTTCTGGTACTCGCCGTCAGAAATTTTTAAAAGCTCGGTGTGATTGCCGTACTCCTTGACAACGCCGTCTTTGAATACGGCTATTTTGTCGCAGAACTTACAGCTTGACAGGCGGTGAGATATGTAAATTGCAGTTTTCCCACTTACAATATCGTTAAACTGCTTGTAAATTTCGTACTCGGCAATCGGGTCGAGCGCAGCCGTAGGTTCATCTAAAATGACGATTGGCGAATCCTTGTAAAGCGCTCTTGCAATACTCATCTTTTGCTGCTCGCCGCCAGACGGCTCAACTCCCGACTGGTCAAACTGCTTGAACATCATAGTGTCAATTCCCTGAGGCATATCCTCAATCTTTTTGCCAAGTCCGACCTTTTTTGAAAGCTCAATTACCCTTTGTTCATCACTTGTTTCGCTTACAGCTATATTTTCTTTGAAGGAAAACGCTAAAAGCTTGTAGTCCTGAAAAACTACAGAGAAAAGCTTTGAATACTCGTCGAAATCGTATCGGTTTATATTTTTGCCGTCGATTAAAATTTCTCCCTTGTCGACTGTATAAAGCCTGCACAAGAGCTTTATAAGCGTTGTTTTGCCTGCTCCGTTAAGTCCGACAACAGACAGCTTCTCTCCCTTTCTGAGCTTTAAGTTCACGCCCTTTAAAACGTAATCCTCACTTCTTGGATACTTAAACCAGACGTCCTTGAATTCAATCTCGTGGTCGGCCGACATATCAACGCTTTCGTGTCCGAAGGCTGAGTTTGTGTCAATTGCCATAAACTTAACGTAATTATAAAGATAATTTGACGTTACAGTAAGCCAGCTTATAGCTTCTACCATTGAATTAAGCGCATTTGAAGCGGTAAGTGCAGAGGAAGAATAAAGTGTAAAGTTACCGAGCGTTATTTTCTTAGCTAAAGCCATAAGACCTAATATAAGGTATATTCCGACAGATTTTAAAGCATCGAAAATTTGCAAAGCTGACAAAACAGCCATAACCTTGTGCCTGTATCTGCTCTCAACGCTGTACATCTGGTCATTAAGCTCCCGACAGTTTTCATCAAGCATTCCTGATGCGTCGTACAGTCTTATATCCTTTCCGTACTTAAAATCATAAGTCTGCCAGAAATTATAGTCTGCCTTTCTCATGAATATTATACTCTTCCCGCTTAAATTCGCCTCAATAGACGCACGCTTTCTTGTAAAGAAAAAGCCGATTACCACATATGCCATAACTATAAGCAATACCCAGACCGAGCTGGTTAAAAGTATTGCGGCAGTTGTAATAACTTCAATAGCTCCTGTCAGAATAGTAGTTACACGATTGATCAGACCGTCTATTCCGCCGTACCAGTCAAGTCCCTGCTGCGCCTTTTCGGATAAATTCAAAACCTCAGGGTCTTCGGTCTTTTCAAAATCCATGCTCGCACATTTTTGCTTGTGAAGCTCTTCAAAATATCTGTTAAACTTATCGACAACCTTTTCGTATTGCATCTTGCAAAAATTGGTTATAAGGTTTGCCAGAATATATGCGACAACTACTGTCGCTGTTATAATTGCCATTTTCTGAAAGCTTCTGTTGCCCTGAAATTCGTCAATCAAAAGCTTTGGCAAAAGCATCAGCAAAAGAGTAGGTACTGCCGACAGCACTCCATAAAGGAGATTGTATATAATGTAGCTTTTAAATTTCTTCCAGATTATTTTGTAGAAGTATTTTATTGTCAGAAACGCTACTTTAAAGCTTGTGACGTTTTCTTGCTTTGTATCTTTCTCAGACATAAGCTGTCACCTCCTCCATTCCGTCGGCGGCTCTTTGCTCACGCTCTTTATAATACTGAGCCTGAACCTCAAACAGCTGTGAATACTCTCCGCCCTTTTTCAAAAGCTCCGAATGGGTTCCGCTCTCTATCAAGCGTCCGTCCTTGAACATAGCGATAGAATCGCAAAAGCGTGTGCTTGACAAACGGTGCGAAATGTAAACGGAGAGCTTTCCTCCGACAATTTTATTAAACGACATATAAAGCTCGTATTCAGCAATCGGGTCGAGCGCCGCCGTCGGCTCGTCCAAAATCATCATCGGAGCGTTCTTGTAAAGCGCCCTTGAAAGCGCAAGCTTTTGCTTCTGACCGCCGGAAAAGTCAATTCCATCTTCGTAAATGTTTTTCAGAATCTGAGTATCAAGTCCCTTTTCAAGCGATTCGTACTTGTCTTTAAGCCCTGCGTCCAGAAGCGCATTTTCGGCTTTTTTGTCGTCGACCTTACTTCTTTCAGACATAGCTACATTTTCGCCCAGACTAAGCGCAAAAAGCTCGACATTCTGAAACACCGCCGAGAAAAGCTTGTAATACTCCTTTCTGTCAAATCGCAAAATGTTTATTCCGTTTAAAAGTATTTCACCCTCGCTGACATCATAAAGCCTGCACAAGAGCTTTATAAGAGTTGTTTTGCCTGCGCCGTTAAGTCCGACGATAGCAAGGCTCTTTCCGGTTTCAAGAGTGAGATTTACATTCTTCAGCGCATAAACCTTAGCGCCCTCGTACTTAAAGGATACGTTTTTAAATTCAACTACATACTTATCGCTCTTTGGTATTGGAATCAAATCTGAACGCCTTACCAGCGAAAGCTCCTCTTCTTCTACAAAATTGCGGTAATCGTCAATTTGCATGGAATTGTTCTTAAGCTCTGCGTAATAGTCAAACAGATACCGAATGCTATTGGTATATGTGTTCATAACGGTAATATAAAGCGTAAAATTCGCTATGGTTAAATCGCCAAAGCAAAAAGCGTATATAAGATAACCGTACTGCAAAGCCATTTCCAGAAGCGACAACGCAAGATTTTTGACATTCCATTTAAGCCAGCGATTTTTATGCCCTAAAAACAACTTGTGTGCGGCGGCGTTTGTAGCTATATGCTTTTTCTTTAAAAACTCCCGCATATTAAAAAGCCGCACATCCTTTGCAAATGAAAAGTCGCTTTGAACCTGTCCTAAATACCGAAGCTTTCTGTAATATGGCGACATTTTATCCCAGCATTCACGCTTGTCAACCTCCTTGGTTCTTACCTGAATAACAGCCTTTATCAAACCTATTGCCGTAAATACCAGCAATAGCCACGGGTTAAGCGTTGCGGCGACGACAGCGGCTATAATCGCTGAAACCAAATCCTTAAGAAAATACTCGGTATTGCAAAGTCCTATCAATATTCCTCCGCCAAAATCACAACCTTTCCCAGCCTTTTCGGCTTCATCAAGCATTTCTGGGTTCTCAAGCTTTTCAAAATCCATTGCCATAAATTTTCTGTTATACTTTCTTCTGTAGTGGTAAATAATATACGATCCGGTATATTCTTGTATTTGCTCGCTACAAACCTCAACAACATAAAGCGCGGCGTATATTACGCCTGCGGCGACAACAATGTAAATTACAGTCTTTGCGTCCCAGCCTTTTTCAATTGCTTCGATTACATACTTTGCCGCAAACTGCCAGACATAGCCTACCAATGCGGTTATGACGGCCCAGAGCAGCATTCCTACAAGATACAGCTTTTTGCAATTCCAGGCGCACTTAAAGGCATACAACACGTTTGAGATAACCCATCTGTTTTTCTTTCCTTCTTTACTTTCTTTCCTCATAATTCCCCTTTCCACTCCCAATCTGATAGACCCTCTATGTATTTTTTGCTCAAAAAAAGGCCGTTTCCTCTGAAACGACCTTAAAACACATCTATGTCATATCAAAAGAAGCTTGTCAATATTATTTTGTTTTCTCCTGAGAGTACAAAAGATATAAAGTGGTCATGACAATTACTCCTTTCCGCGCGGCGCAAAACGCCCGCTTAAACAAATGACTGATTTCTAACAGGGAAAGTATAGCATAAAAATTCGGGGATGTCAAGGATTTTATTGGGGTTTCTATTGGATAGAGAGAGGAGAATGCTGACGTTTTTAGTAGAATAGAATCTTTTACTACGTGGTGTCTGAGGACTGGGTTTGGTAATCTTTTTCAGACTTTGTATGATGATAAGGCAGAGAGAGGTTAGAAGATTAAAAAAACCCCAGCGAACGGGTCGTTGGGGATACTAGGCTTGAGATTAAAAAATGTGGGACGAGAGAAAGAAACCGATTGCATGGGTAGATATTGATTAAACTTTTTATTAGGTTTTATTTGTTTTTCTCTATAGAGCAAAGCAGCAGGCGGAGTGCCTGCTGCTTTTGTACGGTTAACCGAAAGTAAATTTATCTTATCCCTTTGGCATATGCGTTGATTATTCCGACGTCTGCTGTCGTTACCTTGCCGTCACTATTCATATCAGCGACTTCAAACTGCTCATTAGATAATAGCTTTACGCCCTTTGCGTGACTGTTTGCAAGACCGACATCTGCCGTGGTGATTTTACCGTCAGAATTTATATCGCCCATTCCATCTTCCAAATCATATAATAATATATACTCTATATCGTTTTCTATTGCGTACTGTTCTGCGTATGAACCAGAGTAGCAATAGATTACGAGGTTGTCGCAGTCATAAAATGCGTTATTACCTATACTTGTAACCGAATTTGGTATTGTTAGGCTTGATAAGCTATCACAATAAGCGAATGCATAACTTCCAATGCTTGTAACAGAATCTCCGATTGTTACGCTTGTTAAGCTGGTGCAATCAATAAATGCCGAAGTTCCAATACTTGTAACTGAATCAGGAATAATTACGCTTGTTAAGCTGGTGCATTGATCAAATGCAAAAGTTCCAATGCTTGTAACAATATATCCGTCAACCTCACTTGGAATTTCAATCTCAGTGGCACTTCCTGTATAAGCTGCAATTTCTGCTGTACCGTCATCCTGAACCATGTACCAGTATTTGTTTTCATTTGGTAAAACATACTCTATACCATATTTATTTGCATACTCTTCTGCATATGAACCCGAGTAGCAGTAAATGACTAATTTGTCTCTGTCACATCCATAAAATGCATATCTGCCAATGCTAGTAACTGAATCTGGGATTGTTATACTTGTTAAGCTGAAGCAATGAGCAAATGCATAATCCTCTATACTTGTAACTGAATCTCCGATTATTACGCTTGTTAAACTATTGCAATTATTAAATGCATATTCTCCTATAGTTATAACTGAATCAGGAATAGTTACGCTTGTTAAGCTGGTGCAATTATAAAATGCATATTCTCCTATAGTTATAACTGAATCAGGAATAGTTACGCTTGTTAAGCTGGTGCAATTAGCAAATGCACATCTGCCTATAGTTGTAACTGAATCAGGGATAGTTATGCTTGTTAAGCTTTCACAAAAAGCAAATGCATGTTCGCCAATAATTGTAACTGTGTCTGGGATAGTAACGCTAGTCAGAGTATCACAAGCATAGAAAGCTCGATTACCGATACTTGTAACAGTATAGCCGCCTAACATAGTGGGGATTTCTAGTGTAGTAGCGCTACCCGTGTAACCTTTAATTTCTGCTGTACCATCATCTAAAACCGTAAAAATATAATTATCCTCTTTATATCCCACCCCATAAACAGAAACAGAAAAAGTTACAGAAAGTGTTTCCTCAGCATCGATGTCGTCTGGGTCGATTGCTGGATCTGCTTCTGAATCACCATATGTGTTGTAGATTTCGATTCTGTAGTTGCCGTTTTCCTCGATATCGCCGTAGATAATCTTGGAAGCGTCGAATGAAACTTCTTCGCCGTCAACCATAATTGAATTAAGCTCCGCAGTCATATTTGGATAATTTGTAGATGCATCGTTCAAGTCAATGCAGAATATAAGTGCGTCAGAAATTCCTCCGTACTCAGAAACATCCCAAGTGATTGTGTAAGTTCCGTCGCCGTTTACTACAACGCCTACTGTACCGTCCATTGTTGATGGGTACCAGTTTGACGTTGTGAAGCAAAGAGCTGCATTGATTTCTTCGTATGAAGCACTAGCAACAACTGTTGGCAGACAGACGCTCATTGACAAAAGCATAGCTAACGCTATTAGTAGACTTGTTATCTTTTTCTTCATAACATTCCCTCCGTTGTATATTGGCCCAAAATATTTTTCAATTAGTATTACCTCTAATTCTTCTGAGCTTCACTTGTCACAAAACGACTTCTTACATTAAGTGTAATTCTTTGGACAACTTAATACTTTTTTCCAATGTTCCAAATCAGCTTTTGTGCAAATTATTCTTGCCGATAGATTTCTTGTTGTATTTTCATCTTCAAAAACAACATGAATCCTATTTCCAGCATGAACATAAGACACTCTACCATGTGCAATGGCATTACGAATGTGTCGCAAAAAGCAATCCAAGTCACTTTCTTTAAATTCTGGTCTGCGCTTCTTGCATACATATCTTTTGCACTTGTAACACAGGTCTTCTCCATTTAAGTGCGCTTTTGCAAATTCTTTTCCTATATTTTTATTAGATGCACAAAAATGTTGATACTTAAAGTGTCTGCCATCAAACATACGGGCAAAAATTTCATCGTGTTTTTGAACCGGAATTGTCTTTGATAAGTAGCTGGTAATATCTGGAGCTAAATGTAAAAAGTAAGAGAACAGTTTCTGCATTTTACGAGAAACATCTTCAAATGGAGCAATTCTTGTATCTGTTATACTGTGCATTACACAGTTTGTACAATCTGCTTTTACGCATTGTATACACTTGGCTTTATTCTCAAAGGACATATCGCAAATCAAACACACACAGTTAAATATGTACCGCTTATAGATACAGCTTTAAATTCCATAATCATTCTCCTTCATTAGTCGAAAAGATATCAAGCAAAAAATATCAAACGAATTTCTGGTAACAAACACGCAGGTCTTCCCTACTGCCGAACCAGCGCCTGCGTACTGATTCGACAAGGTTCAATTTATTTCAACTTCTTATTTATTAT
>JAJQIH010000010.1 GCA_021199305.1 Ruminococcus sp. | reverse complement strand
CCGAGTGGACTTGCTCCCGGAGATGACGGTTCAGATTTGCTTGTAGATGACGATTAAAAAGAGAATGCCAAAAATTACGGGTTTAGGTATAGTGTAATTGAAAGGAAGTGAATATATGCCACTTACAGAGTTGCCTGACGGCGGTTTTATTTTGGATGAGTGGGACGAAATACAGCCGCCATATAAATTACCAGATGATGCAGCCGACTTGCGTGAACCTACTAATGACGATGAGCCAAGGCAGCGTGAAACGGTAAATTTTCCCCGCACACGCGGGGGTGATCCCCCAGCACGTCACTCACTCGCATCTCTTTTTGTATTTTCCTCGTACACGCATGGGTGATTAACAACCGTTTGCTCAACGGTTACGGATTTAAGTATGTCGAGGCGTATTTCTGCGAGCCTGATATAAGTAACCCTGATGACCTTTACAAGCTGTTATCTGTATGTAACAACGCAGGCGGTTTAACGCCAAACAAGGCGAAGCAGATATTGTTTGAATCGCTGGGCGAAATATCTGAAGATTTTGAAGGCGATTGGGCGAACGAACCGCTTAACTACACAAGGATTAAACCGAATGAAAACACACAGCTCGATGAGGCATTACAGCAGCAAATAGCTAAGGCTGCAAGCAATCACGATGACGAGATTGTAGCAGTTATGAAAGAAGTCAAAAAAGTTCTTAGCAAAGGGTTGACCTCCTCTGAAAACAGGAGTATAATTAACTATAGTGATGACCAACCGAGAGATGAAAGCGGCAGGTGGACAGACGGAGGAGGAAGCGGCACTTCAAGCAGTGGGTTTTCGTGTCCTACGTTACAACTTTCTCAAAAGGAATATGCCAAAGTGATGAGCGAAATAAACACAGTATATCATGCACGTTATGCAGGCAAGTGTGAAGGTGCTATATATATTGATGACTATGAATATTTATTTGAAATCAAATCTTATAACGAGTATAACATATACGACAAGGAGAAAATAGAATGAAAAAAGAACTGGAAACTCAGCTTGAAAACTTACTTAAAAACATACCAGACACCTACGATGATTTTGAGAGATGTGTACTCAGGTTCTGTAAAGATGATGAAATCGGGGGAAAAATGATAGATTACATTAGTTCTACCGATGATGTTACAACCTCTGACGTGTTAAAGTTTCGCTATAAACTAAAAACGGCGATGCAAAAAAATTGAGGGCGTGCATATAGGAAAATTGCTAGGTGGTATGCCGTCAGTTAAGTTGGATAATATTGCAATTACGCCAAGCGGCATTGAGTTTTTGCAAAACAATTCCACGATGGCAAAGGCGAAGAGTTTTCTCAAAACATTAAAAGAGATAATTCCAGGGTTGTCAGATTAAGACAAAATAGAAAATACTAAAAATTCAATAATGCGCAATAAGCGCCTCACAAAAACGTGAGGCGTTTTATTTTGATATACTTGCAACGAAATCTGACGTTTTTAGTAGAATAGAATCTTTTAATCCTACTGTTTGGCGGCTATGCCGCCCAGCGTTCTGCGATAGCATAATGCGTGCCCCTATCGCCCACTGAATTTGTTACGCTTCTGTTACACTCCGCTCAAAAAATAAAACCGAAAACCCGCATAAACACTGGGCTTTCGGCTCTTCGGCGATTATTCCCACTCAATTGTAGCTGGTGGTTTTGTGGTTATATCGTACACCACTCTGTTGATATTTTTTACCTCGTTTACAATTCTGCTGGAGCAGGTGCTTAGCACATCATAAGAGATTCTTGAAAACTCAGCCGTCATAAAGTCGGTGGTTTCTACTGCTCGAAGCGCAAGAGTGTAATCATAAGTTCTGAAATCGCCCATTACACCTACAGAACGGTTGTTGGTGAGAACGGCAAAATACTGGTTTATATCTCTGTCAAGTCCGGCACGAGCAATTTCCTCTCTGAAAATCCAGTCGGCGTCCTGCAAAATTTCAAGCTTTTCATCGGTGATTTCGCCGACAATTCTGATTGCAAGTCCAGGCCCCGGGAACGGCTGACGCCATACCAGCGTATCTGAAAGTCCAAGCTCCTGCCCGAGCTTTCTCGTTTCGTCCTTAAATAGCATTCTGAGCGGCTCTATAATTTCCTTAAAATCAACATAGTCAGGTAGTCCGCCTACATTGTGATGAGATTTTATCGTTGCCGCATCTCCTGCGCCAGATTCGATAACGTCAGGGTAGATTGTTCCCTGAGCGAGAAAATCGACCTTGCCGATTTTCTTTGCTTCCGCTTCAAAAACCCGAATAAACTCCTCGCCGATAGTCTTTCTCTTGGTTTCAGGGTCGGAAACGCCTCTTAGCTTATCCATAAATCTGTCCTTGGCATTTACTCTGACAAAGTTTATATCCCAATCCTTAAAAGCAGCTTCAACCTCGTCGCCCTCGTTCTTTCTCATAAATCCGTGGTCGACAAAAATACAGGTAAGCTGATTTCCAACGGCCTTTGAAAGAAGTGCCGCTAAAACCGAGCTGTCAACTCCTCCGGAAAGCGCGAGCAAAACCTTTCCGTCGCCTACCTTCTGACGAATGTCCTCAATTGCCTTTTCGGCATAATTTTCCATATTCCAGTCGCCAGTGCATTCACAAACGTCCTTCAAAAAGCTGTCGAGCATACAAAGTCCGTGTTCAGTATGGTTTACCTCCGGGTGAAACTGAACGGCATAAAGCTTTTTGTCCTTGTTTGCCATTGCCGCAACAGGACAGTTGTCTGTATGAGCTACACATTCAAAGCCGTCTGGCAGCTTGGAGATATAGTCGGTATGGCTCATCCATGAAACAGCTTGCTCTTTGATATCTGCGTTTGAAAAGAGTACGCAGTCTTTATCATAATAGGTTTTTGTCTTTCCGTATTCGCTTGTAAGGCAGGTCGAAACCTCGCCGCCCAAAGTATACGCCATCAGCTGCGAACCGTAGCAGATTCCAAGTATCGGAAAACCAAGCTCGAAAAGCTCTCTGTCAACGCTCGGTGCATTTTCACCGTAAACGCTTTGAGGACCGCCCGTGAAAATAATTCCCTTCGGCAAAAGCTTTTTGATTTCCTCAACGCTTATTTTATTGAAAGGTTTAACCTCGCAGTACACATTACATTCACGAACTCGTCTTGCGATAAGCTGATTGTACTGTCCGCCAAAGTCAAGCACCAAAACATTTTCGTTCGTCAATTTATTCCCCTCCGTTACTTGTTAAAAAGTCCTGTAAAATCGATCGTCGCAAAATAGTCTGACGGAGTTTCGGCACGTCTTATCATTTCAACGCTTCCGTCCTCTTTAAGCAAAAGCTCTGCACTGCGAAGCTTTCCGTTGTAGTTATATCCCATTGAGAAGCCGTGCGCTCCAGTATCGTGAATGCAAATATAGTCGCCGATGTCAATTTTCGGCAGCATTCTGTCAACCGCAAATTTATCGTTGTTTTCGCAAAGGCCGCCTGTTATGTCGTACTTGTGGTCGCAAGGCTCGTTTTCCTTACCGAGAACTGTTATGTGATGATACGCTCCGTAAATTGCAGGGCGCATAAGATTTGCCGCACAAGCATCAAGTCCTATATATTCCTTATATATATGCTTTACGCGAGTAACCTTTGCAATAAGATGTCCATAAGGAGCGAGCATATATCTTCCAAGCTCGGTATATATTGCAACGTCACCCATTCCGGCAGGAACTAAAATTTCCTCAAACGCCTTTCTTACTCCCTCGCCGATTACCTCAATATCGTTCGGCTTGTCCTCAGGCTTATAGGCGATTCCCACTCCTCCGGACAGGTTTATAAACTTGAACTTAATGCCAAGTTCCTTTTGAATCTCAACTGCCAGCTCAAACAAAATTCTCGCAAGCTTTGGATAATAATCGTTTGTAACTGTGTTTGACGCTAAAAACGAATGTATTCCAAACTGCTTAGCGCCCTTCTCCTTCAGGATTTTAAAGCCCTCAATAATCTGCTCTTTAGTAAGGCCGTACTTAGCGTCGCCCGGATTGTCCATAATCTGGTTATGAAGCTCGAAATTTCCGCCCGGATTAAATCTCAGGCAGATAGTTTCAGGTATTCCTGTAAGCTTATCCAGAATATCTATATGAGTAAAGTCGTCGAGGTTGATATTTGCGCCAAGCTTATATGCCAGACGGTAGTCCTCATCAGGCGTTACGTTTGAAGAAAACATTATTTCCTCGCCCTTAAAGCCGCAAGCCTCGCTCATTAAAAGCTCAGTATATGACGAGCAATCAACTCCGCAACCTTCCTCTTTTAATATCTGAAGAATTTTAGGAGTTGGCGTCGCCTTTACAGCAAAATACTCTTTAAATCCCTTGTTCCATGAAAAAGCCTTGTTTACACGCCTTGCGTTTTCTCTTATTCCCTTTTCGTCGTAAATGTGAAACGGCGTTGGATAGGTCTTTACAATTTCCTCAATCTGTTGCTTTGTTACAAACGGTTTTTTCACTTTTCATTTTCCTCTCATACAAAATTAGCTCCCCTTGTCTTTGTTTTCGGGGAAACAAAAGCGACAAGAGCAATAATCCTAGCATATTTTCGCCGCCGACGGCGGCGAAAATTACAATCATTCAGTATAGATGCAATAGATGCAAAAAATCCAAGACTCCGTCGAAGACAAGCGGATCTGAAAGTTCTGATTTTTTTGCAAAAAGCTGTTCTTGCTAGTTAATACTGCGTCACCTATTCTAAATTGTAACATAAGCCTTTTTTTGTGTCAAGACAAAAAGGGACAAAATGTGAGGAGGCTTTGTCCACTTGTCAATGATAGTTTACACTAACTCCAAAAAAATATATAGCA
>JAJQIH010000004.1 GCA_021199305.1 Ruminococcus sp. | reverse complement strand
CCTGTGACCCTCTGCTTGTAAGGCAGATGCTCTCCCAGCTGAGCTATGCTCCCACACTTATCGCTTCAAGCGACGAAGTTTATTATACACTATCGTTTTCTATTTGTCAAGCTTTTTAATGAGATTTTTTATGTCCTCGCTTGAAAAATTGTATTCCTTGGTGCAAAAGTGACATTTTATATTTGTATTTTCATCGTGACTTAGCTCCTCAAGCTCCTTGACGCCTAAAGAAATCAGCGCAGTTTCCACTCTTTCCCTTGAACAGTTACAGCGGTAGTTTACTTCAAAGTCGTCAAGAACGTTTGGCTTCAAGCCGTCAAGCGACATCAGGGATATATCCTCTGCGGTTTTACCCTCCTCCAGAAGCCTGGTGACTGAAGTCATATGAGCGATATTTTTCTCGATTATATCTATAGCGTTGTCTGGCGCAAATGGTAAAAGCTGAAGCAAAAAGCCGCCCGCCTTTTTTACAGACAGATCAGGGTTTACCAAAACGCCCAGTGCACAAACAGTAGGAACCTGTTCGCTTGTAGCGAAATAGCTTGTTATATCCTCAGCTATTTCACCGCTTACAATAGGAACCTGTCCTACATAAGGCTCTTTAAGTCCTAAATCCTTAACGACGCTTAAAACGCCGTCTCTGCCGACGGCACCGCCAACATCAAGCTTTCCTTTATCGTTAAGCGGCAGCTCAACTATTGGATTCTGAACATAAGCTCTGACGTTTCCAAAGCTGTCAGAAACAGCGATTAAATTTCCGCAAGGGCCACCGCCGTTAATTCTCAAAGTTATTGTATCGTCCTTTCCTTTAAGGCTAAAGCCCATCAAGGACGCACCCATTGCGAGCCTTCCCAGAGCAGCGGTTACAACAGCGCTCGGCTTGTGAATATGCTCAATCTCATTTACTATATCAGTAGCGTCAATAGCGGAACATACAACAGATGCGTCCTCGCTTATTGATCTTACAATTCTTCCCATATATATTTACCTTCCTGCAATTATAAAATATCTTTCGGTATCAGGAGTTACCTCCTCCATTTCATACTCGCTTGACACATCGATTACGTTAAAGCCGCATTGCTCCAAAGCAGAACAAATTTCCTCAAGCGAATAGTCGTATTCAAAAAAGCTTTCGCTCTCACGCTTGTAGCTATCGCCGTCAGATTTAAATAGGTCAAGAGTAATACCGATCCTTGAAAGCTTTTCGTCATAATCATTTCTCCACACAAGCAGATTTTCTTTATCCTCATAGACAAAGGAATTATCCGATAAAATCTCCTTGTGCTTGTATGGTGAATTTACGTCAAAGACGAAAATACCGCCGACTTCAAGGCTATTATAAACGCAGTGAAACGCCTTTCTGACATCTTCTATGCTGCTTAAATGGTTTATACAGTCAAGTGTGCAGACTACTGCGCTAAAACGCTTATCAAGAGAAAAATCGGTCATATCGCCTTTTACAAATGTAGCGTTGCACTTTTCTCTTGCCCTTTCAAGCATTTTGTCAGACAGGTCAAGTCCTGTAACCTTGTAGCCTGCATTGTTAAGGCGCATAGAAAGCTCGCCAGTGCCGCAGGCAAGGGCAAGCACCCCGCCGTTTATATCAAACGACTGCAGGACCGACATAATAAGAGTTGAAAGGTCGTCATAATTAACGCCCACAAAGCTATCGTAACAGGAGGCTAAAACGTCGTATGACATTACTTATCCTGTCCTTCCTTCAAGCGCTTGAAAACTACGCTATAGCCGTCACTTCCGTAATTTATCGAACGGTTTACCCGGCTTATAGTAGCAGTTGACGCACCGGTTTCTTTAACTATATCGCTATATACTCGCTTGTCGTTTAAAAGCTTTGCGACCTGAAAACGCTGTGCTAAGGATTTAAGCTCAGGAATTGTGCATAAATCGTCGAAGAATTTATAGCACTCCTCTCTCGTTTCAAGGCACAAAATAGCTTCAAACAAATCGTCCATACTCTTGTCAATAAGTTTACTGTTCATGGCAAACACCTCAAACAAATTATTCATACTATCAGCAGGTTTATCCTGCTTCAAGATACATTTTAGCACTCTAAACCGTGAAAGTAAAGTCCTTTTTGTAAATTTTCAAAAAAAGAGAGCAGATTTTTTATCTCTGCTCTCCATTAAGCCAAAAATATTTAAAGCTCTTCGCCTTCTTCGGCAAACTCATCTGCTGCTATGTCTTCGATAATCTCTCTTATTTCGTCTGCGCCCTCACCCGTTTCGGCGGAAAATACAACGCAGCGAATATCTTCAAAGCAAGGAATTTCGGTTTTAAAAGCTTCCATTCGCTCTCCTCGCTTTGTTCGGCTCAGCTTATCAGCCTTTGTAAGGGCGATAACAAACGGAATCTCGCTGTCGATAAGGAAGTTTATCATTGTAACGTCGTCCTTCGTTGGCGGGTGGCGCATATCAACAAGCTGAAAGACAAGTCCTAAATGGCGGGTTGTATCGTTTAAGTAGCCGCCGATAAGCTTGTTCCAGCGTTCCTTTTCGCTTTTTGAAACCTTTGCGTAGCCGTAACCAGGAAGGTCGACGATGAAAATATTTTCAAAGTCGAAAAAGTTTATCGTTGCGGTTTTGCCAGGCGTTGCGCTTACTCGGGCTAAGCTCTTACGGTTGAAAATCTTATTGATAAGAGAAGACTTTCCGACGTTTGAATGCCCTGAAAAGGCAATTTCAATCCGGCTAGGCTTCGGAAGCTGTGACGAAGTTCCGTAAGATGTCAGAAATTTTACATTGTTAAAGTTCATCTTCTTCACCACTTAAACTGTCATTACAGGCTTTGTGCTTGCCTTTGGCTTTGGAAATATCGGTACGCTCAATGCACTTTCGTCACTCTTAACCAAAGCTACATCCAGAACATCGTCGATAGTTCTGGCGTATACAAAGTTAATTGATGACCTTACTACCTCGTCAACCTCTTCAAGGTCAGGCTTGTTGGCACTTGGAATTATAACAGTTTTGATTCCCACCTTATAAGCCGCCATTGTTTTTTCTCTTAGTCCGCCGATTGGAAGAACTTTTCCACGCAAGGTTATCTCACCTGTCATTGCGACGTCGCTTCTGACTTTAATTCCCGAAAGAGCGGAAATCATAGCAGTGATCATAGTAACTCCTGCGCTCGGTCCGTCCTTTGGAACTGCGCCCTCCGGAGCGTGAATGTGAATATCCTTGTTGCTGTAAAAGCTCTTGTCAATATTAAACCTGTCAGCTACGCTTCTGGCATAGCTTACTGCAATCTGTGCGCTTTCCTTCATAACGTCGCCGAGCGAGCCTGTAAGGGTGACATTTCCCTTGCCATCCATAACTAACGCTTCGAGCGGCATTATAACTCCGCCGACACTCGTCCAGGCAAGTCCGTTTACAACGCCAATCTGAGCCTCATCAGAAACTATATCAGGCAGATACTTTTTAGGTCCTAAAAACTTCTCGATGTTAGAAGCTGTAAAGCTTACTCTGCGAGCGTTACCCTCGACAATTTCCTTTGCCGCCTTTCTGCAAAGTGAAGCTATAGCACGCTCTAACTTTCTTACGCCCGCTTCTCTTGTATAGCTGTCGATAAGCTCGTAAATAACGTCGTTTGAAAATCTTATCATCGAGCCGTTGAGTCCGTTTTTCTTAACCTGCTTTGGAATAATGTGGCGCTTTGCGATGTTGAACTTTTCTTCCCTTGTATAGGAAGTAAGCTCGATTACCTCCATTCTGTCAAGCAGCGGCGGCTGAACGGTATCGAGATTGTTAGCGGTCGTTATAAACAGAACCTCTGAAAGGTCAAACGGCAGCTCGATAAAGTGATCCCGAAATTCCTTGTTTTGCTCGCTGTCAAGAACCTCAAGCATTGCGGACGAAGGGTCGCCGCGGAAATCGTTGCTCATCTTATCAATTTCGTCAAGCAAAATAACAGGGTTTTTGGTTCCCGCCTGCTTAATTGCAGCCATAATTCTTCCCGGCATAGAGCCAATATAGGTTTTTCTGTGGCCTCTTATGTCAGACTCGTCCTTTACGCCGCCTAAAGAAACCCGCACATACTTTCTTCCAAGCGCTTCGGCAACAGATTTAGCAATGCTTGTTTTACCGACTCCCGGAGGGCCATAAAGGCAGATAATCTGTCCTTTGACGTCATTTGAAAGCGCACGAACGGAAAGATTCTCTAAAATTCTTTCCTTGACCTTTTTAAGTCCGTAATGATCTCTGTCGAGAATTTTCTGTGCTCTTGCAATGTCTGTTGTGTCCTCAGTTTTCGTGTTCCAGGGAAGCTCAAGGCAGGTATCCAAGTACCCTCTTATAACTGAAGCTTCCTGAGATGAAGCAGGCATTTTAGCGAGCCTTTTTACCTCGGAGGTTAGCTTTTCTCTTACCTCGTCTACTAAATCAAGCGACTCAATCTTCTGATTGTAGTTATGTATTTCGTCCTCAATTTCCTCGTCCTCGCCAAGCTCTTTATGTATTGCTCTTAGCTGCTCTCTGAGGTAATATTCCTTTTGATTCTGGTCGATCTGCTCGTTTACCTGCGATTGAATCTGGCTTTCAAGCACCAGCACTTCAATCTCGTTCGACAAAATCAGCACCAGCTCGTTTAGCTTTTCGCCTACCGTTTTAAGTTCAAGCAGCCTTTGCTTATCCTCAAGCGGCATTGCGATGTTAAACATTATTCCTTCCAAAAGCTCCTTTGGAGTTTTTGCGCCTAAAATCGCTGTGAAAATTTCCTTCGGCATCTGAGGAGAGATTTCAGCGTATTGAGCAAACAGCCTTTTAAGCTCCCTTGTAAGAGCTGTGATTTCTGCTTCGTCGTACTTTTCCTTTGAATAGTTAGGAAGCGTTTTAACCTCAGCTTCAAGGTATTTATCCCTTGCAAGATAAAGGTTCAAAACCTTTGCCTTCTGAAGTCCTTCAGCCATTACTCTGCTTCTTCCGTCGGGAGTTTTGACAATCTGCTTTATCTCAGCTATTACTCCGACAGAAAAAACGTCCTTCGCTCTCGGGTCCTCTGTTACAAGGTCCTTCTGAGCTGTCAGGAATATTCTCTGGTCCTTTTCAAGCGCTTTTCTCAAAGCTGTTATTGAAATGTTTCTTGCGCAGTCAAAGTGCAAAAGCATTCCAGGGAACATTACAATATCCCTCATAGCAACGCAAGGAAGCGAAAAAATTTCACCCGATTTTATATCAATTCTATCATTCATCTCTTTCACCTACCATCATTGATTTCTATATAGTATACCATATTTTTTAAAAATTGCAATAGTTTGTTTATGGAAATTGCAAATGTTATTTTGAGGGAATCTATATCCACTCCGCCGAAGGCGAGGAAGCAAATCAGTTTATTTTTGTCGAATGAAGTGGTGTTGCTCTCTCCCCCTCAATGGGAAAATCACAATATAATGCGGCGGGAGCAGCTTCACAAAAGATACAAGAACACTCCCCTCAGCTCTGTGCCGATATTCTCTTATTCCACCCCCGCCGTTGGCGGGGGTGGATAAATTCTCTAAACAAAAAAACAAAGGCACAGAACATTTATCTCTGCTCTGTGCCTGATCGTTACCACTTAATATGCTTATTCTGCTGTATATGGAAGAAGCGCAATGTGTCTTGCTCTCTTGATAGCTGTTGTCAGCTCTCTCTGGTGAGCAGCGCAGGTTCCTGTTACACGGCGAGGAAGAATCTTTCCTCTCTCTGTCATGCATTTTCTAAGCTTTGCAACATCTTTGTAATCAATCTTTTCAGCTCTGTCAACACAGAACATACAAACCTTTTTACGAGGTCTTCTATACTGTCTGCCATTTCTTTCCATGACAAATTCCTCTCTTTCCGAAAATTCTGGTAAATGATTTCTGATTAAAACGGTACGCCGTCGTCGCTTAAGATTTCTTCAAAATCTCCAAGCTCTCCAATAGACACCGGCTCGTTGCTCGGTGTTGTTTCGGCGTAGCTTTGTCTTGGAGCGCCAGCATTTGCCTTTGGCTGTGAATAGCTGCTGCTACCCTGCTGCTTTGGCTCTCCTGTGAAGGAAACGCTGTCAACCAAAACCTCAGTTACATAATGCTTAGTGCCATTCTTATCATCGTAGTTTCTTGTTCTTAGCTGTCCTTCAACAGCAATCATTCTTCCCTTGGAAAAATAATTGTTGATAAATTCAGCACGCTGATTCCACGCAACACAAGTAATAAAGTCAGTTTGTCTTTCTTCGCCCTGCTTTACGTATCCACGATCTACTGCAATACTAAAAGTCAGAACGCTTGAACCGCTTGGTGTTTGTCTGAGCTCTAAGTCCTGGGCAATTCTACCCATCAATATAACACGATTTAACATAACAACATTCCTCTCTTCAACACTACTTAACTGTAACTAAGTATCTTAACACGCCGTCCTGAATGCCTAAAACACGCTCAAGCTCTGCTGGGTAATCAGGCTTTGAAGTAAAGCTCCAAAGTACGTAATATCCCTCAGTTTCATAGTTAATAGCATAAGCAAGCTTTCTCTTGCCCCATACATCAGTTGAAACGTTTTCAGCATTAGCCTCAATCATTCCGCCAAACTTTTCTACAAGAGCGTTTAAGTCCTCCTCAGCGAGCTTTGCGCTGAAAGCAACCAATGCCTCATAGTTTTCTGTAAGTTTTGCCATTACAATACACCTCCTTCTGGATTTCGCCTGCAACAAAATGCAAGCAAGGATAACTCAAGTATTGTATCACACTATCTGAAATTTGTCAAGTCCTAAAAGAACAAACTCATTAAAATTGACACACCGCTATTTGCTATAAAGTAAGCTAAGAGCGCATACATAAAGCTTGTTCCGCCCTTTCTTGCCATCAGCACATCTCGCTCGGTATTTTCTAGCGGCTCGGTTACAATCTGATTTACGTCCTTCGTCGCCTTTTTATAGTACCAGTAGTTTGCAAATATTCCCGCTATCACTCGCGAGACTATCGAGAACGCAGAAACTCCAAACATTACCCAAAAGCCTGCAGTTGTATTCATGCTTTGCATCATAGCGTTAGCAAGCTCTGTATAGGTAGTAGCGGTTGATGTGTCGACATAAGACATCATAAACCAATCTGCAATTATGGTTGTGACTATTGAAATGGTCAGGTAAACGGTCGCCTGCTTATACATTTTTCTGAAGAAGAAGAAAATGTGTGGGAAGAAAAATGCGCAGAAGTTAAACGACCTCTTTGCTCCCTCTTTAGAAAACCTCAAAAATTTCGTGATGTAGTACATTGGATTTGAACGAAGATACTTAAAGTATTCCTTTATACCAATGCTGTCAATTCTGTCGTTTGAATCAATTCCATAGTTTTTGCAGTAAAATTCAAACGGGTCGGAGCTTTGCGGAGCGCTTCCAAAGCCGCCGTAAAAGCCTCTTTGTCCGCCAAATCCGCCATAAGGACCATTTCCATAATTTCCTGTGTTTCCGTAAGCGCCCTGCTGGTTAGTGGAAGTATTATTAAACGGGCGTTCGGTATCCTCCGCTTTTAACGGATAGCCGCAATGAGAGCAGTATTCAAAATCTGCGCCGTTTAAGCCACCGCAGCGCTGGCACTTTACCTTGCCCTCGTCTGAACCCTGAGCTCTCCACGATTCGCCGCTTGCATGAAGCGACTCGTTTATGCACTTACCCTCTTTTAAATAGCATTCCCTGTGATACGGCGTACCGCATTCAGGACAAACGACTATATCGTCGCCGTCTGTAAATTCTCTGCCGCAGGACAAGCATTTTTCACCTTTATAATCCAGCATTTATGCCTCCTAAAGTTCTGAAACTTTTTGCAAGAAAAATCTTGCTCAAATAATGTTGAGAAGCGCCTTCATTTGCTTCTGCGTATAGTATAGCATAATGTTTTCAAAAAAGAAAGAGTTTTCACCAAAATATCATTAAGGTTTTTGGTTTAACTCATAGAAAAGCACTTCTGTAAGTCTGCCTGACATAAAAACATAAAAAAGCAAAGGCTGACGTTATTCGCCAGCCTTAAATTTATCAATCGGTTTCTATAAATGCAGTCGTTGTGGTTGTATCGCCGTTTGCTGTAGTTGTAGTTGTATCTTCAGCATCGGCGTCTGCATCAGCTTCACTCGCCGTTGTCGCTTCGGCGGTCGTGGTAGTAGTGGTTGTTGTAGTAGTTGTGGTTTCTGTCTTTTCAAGAGCTACAGTTACGATGTAGCCGTCTATATTATTTCCTGAAATCGAATGAGTGTATTCGGTTCCGTCCGACTGGGTTGGAATTTCAATATCTGTTGTGTTGCCCTTTTTCATTTCAGTATAGTAAACAGCGTAGCTGATTCCGTTTGAAGCTGTATGCTGCAGCGGATTATCGTAAGTATAGGCCTTTATAAACTCGATATATTCTTCTAAGCAGAAGTCGTTTTCTTCCATAAGCTCTGCGTGCGGAAGTCCGACATATCTGATAAGAGCCGGGTCTCCTGCCGCTCCTGTAACTGAGCTTTTATCATCAGTATATCTTGTGATAAAGCCGTATTTTGACATATTCTCTGTCAGCCATTCAAAGTCGCCAGAGCCGTCGTAGTCACCTCTTGTTGAATCAATCCAGGTTCCTAAAGAAAGCGAAAGACCAGTTCCGACGTCATTGCTTCCAGCTTCAAAAGGCTCAGAATCCTGCTCGTCAGATGAAAGGTAACCGCTTGCGATAAAGAGTGTGCTGTTCTGAGTTTCAGCATAAAAGTCAGTCATCATAGATTTAAGCTGCTTAGCGGCGGTTTCGGTAGCCGTTACCGAGCTGTCGGTAAGAGAAAACAATCTGTTTCCGTCGTCGTCGGTATTATAGGAAATCAGCGAAACAACGCTGTCGCTTAAATCGGTATCTAATGGATACTCGTCATTTACAACCACCAGATTTCCTGAGCTTAAAGCGGTAGAGTTTGTAACTGACGTTACGGTTGACGACTCAAACAACGCAGATGAAGATTCATCAGACGAAGATGTATTATCAGCAATTGTCTGAACCTTTGT
The DNA here is from genome assembly GCA_021199305.1 of Ruminococcus sp. Classification (GTDB taxonomy): domain Bacteria; phylum Bacillota; class Clostridia; order Oscillospirales; family Ruminococcaceae; genus UMGS1601. The sequence continues at coordinate 53,605 of JAJQIH010000004.1, read as the reverse complement.
AGCGTTCGGATCAACCTCTGCAGTATCACTTGAACAGGAAGCGCAGATTATAAGAATTATCAGCAGGATAATTGCAAGCACTATGGCGACGTTTTTATACCTCAGACTTTTCCATATATTTTTTGACATTTTTCTTTCCTCCAAAAGAAAAGGCAATGCTGCCTTTTTAGGTCTGGCAAAGCGTCTGCTTCAAAGCCTCGAAAAAACTCGTCCGTCAGTACACTAAAAGCCAAGTATATTGTACCATACTTTTCGATTTTTTTAAAGAGGAAATTACAAAGTGTGACTTTTTACACAAAAATTGAGGCTTAAAATGGCGGAAATTGCATAGTTTTTTCGTCAAAATTCACAAAAATTAAGGTCCGAAGGAAAATCTTCGGACCAAAAAACAAGGTCAGCAACAGCTGCGTTAATTATTAAAATTGTTGTGGGAAGAGTTCTGATTTCTGTTAAGGCTGTTGTTCGGCGCCTTATTTTCGCCACCATTTGGTGTTCTGTTGCAAGGATTTTTACTGTTTCTCTGCTGGTTGCTGTTTTTGTTCTGTCCGCAATTTGGCTCCCTGTTCTGTGGATTTTGCTGGCTTTGCTTGTTCTGTGGATTCTGATTGTAATTTGAGTTCTGTGAATTCTGGTTTTGCATTGCTATCACTCCTTTCATCATTATTGTCTGAAAAAATCCGCTGTTTATTTAAGGAAATAGATGTAAAAAAATTTTTTAAAAAAGCTTTTGCGGTGTTGTAATTTGTCGGCTTTTGTGCTGATAGACTTATTTTAACAGTTTAGCAGTTTAGCCTGCTGCAGGCGGTAAAAAGCACTTGATCTGCCAACAATGAGCATTCGGCTCATCTAAACTTCAAGTTCCCTGCCGCCAGCGGCGGTAGAGAACACCACTTAATCTGTTAATAATGAGCAATTCAGCTCATCAATTTATATAACTTCAAGGAGGACTTATTATGAAGAAAATTATCAACGAATTCAAGGAATTCATCTCACAGGGCAACGTAGTTGACATGGCTGTCGGCGTTGTAATTGGTTCTGCTTTCAAGGCAATTGTCGATTCTTTGGTTGAGGACATTCTTACTCCGTTCATCGGCATTATCCTTAACGCTTGCGGCGTCAGCGACGACTTCGCTTCGTGGAAGCTGTTCGGGCAGTTCGGTATAGGAAGCTTTATCAATTCAATCATCAGCTTCTTTATTATCGCTATTGGAATATTCCTCTTGGTTAAGGGCATCAACGCTATGAGAAAGCTTGCTCAGCACAAGAAGAAAGACGAAGAACCAGAGCCTGAGGTTATTGAAGAGTGCGATCTCGACGTTCTGAAGGAAATCAGAGATTTATTAAAAGCTCAAGAAAAATAACATTTTTGCTAATATCCCATAAACTGACAATGCAATCAGTTTATGGGATAAATTTATGCCTATAGAAATAATTACGCTTTATCGGAATCAGGTTAATTTATTCAAAATTTAGCACGGTATTGTTCTCAAAATCCAAAATTTTTTAGAAAAATCGGCGAATTATTGTTGACTTTCACTTAGATTTCTGCTAATATATTTATGAGAGGAGTTAAGTCTTCAACTAGCTTAGCTTTGTGTCATAATAATTGATAATACAGGGGTAAGCCCCCTTATTAAATGTGTTACATTATTGGAGGGTTAATGATGTTTATTGCAAAGGAAATGTCTGAAAACGGCGATTCGTATTACGCATATCCCGTTGTCAAGAACGAAACCGGTTGTGAGGGAGCACTACCAGTTTATCTTCACGCAATCGGCAAAACAAAGTGTGAGCGTCACGTTATTCGCGATCACGGCTACTCACATCCACAAATCATTTATACTGTTGCAGGCGAGGGTACGCTTGTTATCGACGGCGAGTCGTATAAAATTCCACAGAATATGGGATTTTATCTTCCAGCCAACGCACCTCACGAATACTTCTCCTCAGGCGACGAGGATTGGCAGACACGTTGGGTTGCTATGGGCGGATTTGCTATTGAGAACCTCTTTACCGAGCTTGGACTTGACAAGCCGAGAATGGTTTTGATCGGAAACTCTGCTAAGCTTGACAAGCTATTCAATGAGATGTACTATTCTCTCACAAGAGATGAATATTACGGCTCGATGTATGCGGCAGGCAGTCTGTATTCCTTCATTCTTGAATTTTTCAAGTTTGCTAAGTCAAACGGCGATCCTACTGTTGTCAAGGAGCGTTCGCCAATGACTAAGATTTTAGACTACATAGATTCTCACTATGCTGAGGAGCTGACGCTTGAGAAAATGTGCGAGGCATCTCTTATTTCTCCGCAGCATCTGTGCAGGCTTTTCAGAAAGAAGCTCAACTGCAGACCAATGGAATACGTTGCTAAGAAGAGGATTCAGGAAGCTAAGGTTTTGCTTGCAAATTCACCGAGAAATATCGCTGAGATTGCAAAGCTTGTAGGCTACAACAACTGTAACTACTTCTGCATTACCTTTAAAAAGTACGAAGGAATGTCGCCAACACAATATCGTAAAACTATGGGTTAAGAGTTTTATATACTTCTTCTATGGAAAGAAGCTTAAAGAACTGGTGTTCTTTAAGCTTCTTTTTTGTTTGGTTAAATTTTGAGGATTCTGCAATTCTTAGCCATCGTAAACATCTCTTCTGTGACCAATGCTTAAAACAAGAATAATTATTTCATCATCTCGGATTTCTGCTATTAGTCGATAATCACCTATCCGATAACGCCACTGACCACTTCGATTTGCTGTTAGAGCCTTTCCATGAGTGCGGGGATTTTCACAGCCTTCTAAATTTTTATCCATCCAGTTGACAATAAGTGCAGTAACATATTTATCGAGCTTTTTGAGTTGTTTTTTTGCCTCTTTAGTAAACACTACTTTGTATTTCACAATCCTAACTCCTCTTTCACTTCAGCAAGAGTATAAGTTACAGGATCTTTTTCAAATTCGGCAATAGCTTTTTCATATACTTTCAGGTCATATTCGTCCTCAATTTTTTCAAGCACAGATTGACGGACAAGCTCCGAAATAGTAATGTTGTGCAATTTTGCATAGCTTTTGAAAAGCTTGGTATCCTCATCACTTAGTCGTAATGAAATAGCCATAATTTCGCACTCCTTTCTGTAATACATTGTATTACAGATTTTAGAATTTGTCAATAGTTATTTGAAATTATATCTCTTTAAAATTTCCTAAGAACTTAAAGTAGGAAAGCTCGCTTGAAAGCTCGCTTATCAGGCTTACTACCTCCCTGCTCTTGACCGAGCCTTCAAAATCGAGGTAGAATATTACGTCGAAGTCCTTAGTGGCAATCGGCTTGTTTTCAAGTCTTAAAAGGTTAAGTCCTGAAACGGAGAACTTTGTAAGAAGTCTGTACAGAGCTGACCTGCTGTGAGGAGTTGAAAGAGTAACGCTTATAATATCAGCGTCGTCTGTCACCATTATATTCTTTGAAATCAGAATAAATCTCGTGTAGTTGTCGCTTGAATTCCCAATATCACGACGAAGAATCTTAAGACCCATTTCATCTGCGCAGTCCTCAGAACAGATTGCAGCATATGGCTTATCAGAATTTTTTACAAATTCAGCGGCAAGAGCTGTGTTTACATATTCCTTTGTCTTAAAGGCGTTTTCCTTTAAAAATTCGCTGCATTGCATCAAACCCTGCTCATGGGAAAGAACTCTTTCAATTTGCTCAAACTGGGTTTCTTCCCTTGCGGCTAAGCAATGCTCGACCTTTACTCTTGTTCCGCCGACGATATAGAAATTATAACGCTTCATAAGCTCATAAGTCTGGGTTACAGAACCAGCTGTTGAGTTCTGAATAGGCAGAATGCCATAGTCGCACTCGCCGTTTATAACAGCTTCAAAAACGTCGTCAAAGGTGTTATAAAAAGCAATGTCGGCAGTTGATGAAATTTGCTTTGCAGCAATTTCCGAATAGGAGCCGTAAGTTCCCGGACAGGCGATTTTGTTTACCATTGAAAAGTCAAACGGCTCGTAGTCGATTGAAGCGGACTCTGGAAGTAGCTCCTGATACTGCTGGGATTTTGAAATGTCCATTATTGTGTTATACAAAACCTCTGCGCCGTTTTCAAGCCCATGTGGCACGTTGCTTCTGACCTTATCTATAATCTCCTGCTCCCGACTGCTTTGAAAAACAGGAAGTCCGTTTTTAATTTTATAATCTGCTACCTGCGAAGCGATATTCATTCGCTGCTCAAAAAGCTTTAAAATCTGCTCGTCTATTTCGTTTATTTGTTCTCTGAGTTGTTGTAAGTCCATTTTTACCTCCGCTTGAAAAAGCGATTTTCCTGAAAGTCTTACACTTTGGAAAATCTGCGTTACTTCAAGTATACTATAATTTCAGATTTTTTTCAATACGTATTTACAAAAATGCCCGAATATGGTAAAATGATTGTGACTTTTAAAGCTTCAATAAGGGAGGATAAAACAAATGATTTACGAACAGATAAACATCGAGGTTGATTACAAAAAGGCAGGTATCGACTACGAGGGACTTTGCCCGACGCTTACCTCTTATTCGCCTGTTACGAGCGAAGAAATTCACAACAAGCCATACCCTGCTGTTCTGGTTTTGCCAGGCGGTGGATACGACTATTGCTCGGACAGAGAGGCGGAGCCTGTCGCTCTTAAATTTTTAGGAATGGGAATTGCGGCGTTTGTTTTAAGATATTCCTGCGTTAAGAAAAAGTACCCGACAGCTTTGCTTGAAGCGTTGACGGCGCTTAAATATATAAGAGAAAACGCTGAGCGGTTTTATATTGACCCTGACAAGATTTCAGTTATGGGATTTTCAGCTGGTGCTCACCTTGCAGGCTGCGTTTCAAACTTCTATCACGATAAGGAAATTCTGTCTTACCTTGGCGCAAGCGAGGAAGAGGTTAAGCCTGACAAGTCGGTTTTATGCTACCCAGTTTTAACGAGCGGAGAATACACTCACGAGGGTTCTATTTTAAACCTTTTGGCTGACGGCGGCGACGATAAGCTCCGCGCTAAGCTTTCGCTTGAAAATCAGGTTTCTGGCAAAACGCCTGAAACGTTCCTCTGGCACACAGCAGACGACAACTGCGTACCGATTGAAAATACGCTTTTGTATATGAGCGCTTTGTCAAAGTACAAGATTCCATTTGAAGCGCACATTTACGAGTGGGGCGGTCACGGACTCAGCCTTTGCGACGAAACCACAATGTACGATTCCTATCAGCTGTTACCAGTAAACGCTAACTGGGTTACAGCCTGCGCTGATTTTATGAAAAGATACTAAAAATTAAAAAAAGCAAAATTATACAGCCGTTCACTTGACTTTCAAGCGAGCGGCTGTATTTTTGTATCTGCACTTAGTTAATTCCTAAAAATTCAAAGTAGTTCTTCTCAGGCATTATGATAGTAGACTCCTCTACCTTTCCGTCACGTCTTTGATACTTTAGAGTATCGTTGTCGACCCACGCAATTTCAAGAGGTACTGCTCCTCTTGAGCCAAAGCGGTAAACGGTATAGCGAACGCCCTTTTCTTTAAGAGTAAAGAACTGGAAGTCCTTGTCGTTTCCGTAAGGGATTACATACAAAACAAGATTTCCTGTGTTGTTGTCCTGAACGTCGGCGAGATAGTACATCTTTGTACCGTCGGGGGAAATTCTCTTATCTTCGCCGTCCTCTGTATAGTTGACGGAATTTATATCGTCCATTACGTCAGCGTAGATTTCGTAAACCGCCGCGTTATCAGGGTCTGAAAGAGTTTCGGCGTCAAGCATCGTTTCAACGGTATTTGAGCCGCCGAAAAGGAAGTTCAATACAAACACAAGTATCAGTCCTAAAACGTAAACGAGCAGGTAGATTGTTCCTAAAATTACCTTCAGCGTGGCGTTGTTGCTGCACACAAAGAACACTACTACTGCAACTACGAAAGCAGGTATTATAAGCAGCCAGTTTCCGAGATTGAAAATGGTCAGCAAAAATACAAGCGGCGGAAGCAGTATTCCGATTATTCTTGTGACTAAGTTATGCCTTGTCAGAATCATAAGCACCATAAACAAGATGCTTACTACTATATACGCTACAGCAAAGCCAAGATAGGTTTCTTCTTTAAGCTCCAGCGTATATAAAAACGACGCATAAGTGAAAATTCCAATTACAAAAACGTATATCAGATTGATAAGAGCAAGTATTCTCTTCAGCCAGACATTATCAATGGTTTCTTGCATAATTATGTTCCTCCCTGTTGTGTTTCAAGCTTAAAGCGAAGCTTGTTATTTACTTCAAAGCTTATCCTGTGATGATTTCCTCTTCTCCTGTAAGACCGCTTACAATTTCAGTCTGCGAGTCACCGACAATTCCCGTTTCAACGGCAGTCTGAACCTTGACTCCGTCTATAAGAACGTCAACATAGCTTTCGTCAGAAATGGTTCTTATAGCATCGGTCGGAACCAGAACAACATTCTCTTTGGTGTATGCTGTAAGGGTTACCTTCAAGTTATCGTAATAGCTTAAATCGGCGTCGTCCTTCAGGTCGATTACATAGCAATAATTTGAATAATCGCCGTTTTCTTTATAGATGATGTCGCTTACTGTTCCGCTTCCGACCTCAGAATTCAGGTTGGTAACAGTAGCGGTAGTTCCGAAATTAACGTCCGTTAATGCTTCGCTGGTATTTGTCCTTGCGCACAGTACATTTCCGCCGTCAGGACTTATTGTACAGATGTACTGGCCATCATTGACATTTTTTCCGACAGCAAACGTATCCTCGTAGCCTGTTTCCAGTGAAATCTTTCCGCTTGCAGTCGCCTTTATGCTGTAGCTGTCCTTGATAGCTTCGAGTCTGTCCATTTCGTTTTGCTCGATTTCAATATCAATCTTTGCGCTTTCAAGCTCAGCTGAGGTTATATCAGCAGTTGAAGCTAAAGTATTATATGTCTGCTGCGCTGAATCAAGCCTTATTTGCTGCTCCTCAATTTCCTGGTCGATTTCGTCTGATGTGATTGTCATCAAAACGTCGCCCTCTTCTACCGAAGCACCGTTTTCCATTGACATAGACTGTACCTTTCCAGAAACGGAGCTTGAAACGGTTACAAGATACGGATTTTCATAAGAGCCGTCAAGCGTATAAGTTTCGCTTATTGTACCAATTTCAGCCGATACTGTTTCAAAGGAAATATCTCCTTCCTCTAAAATTGGAACCTGAATCTCTTCGGACGCTTCCTCATCAGAACAGCCTGATAATGCTGCTGTGCAAAGACAAAGCGCTGCCAGTGCAACTGTCATAAATCTCTTTTTCAAAACCGTTTCCTCCTCTTTTATCTCTTTTATGTTTGCAGTCGTGCGATAATATCATTTGAAACCAAAAATCCCTCTGCTGTCAGATGTATATTGTCGCCGTTTATTTCTATTAAGTTTGCAGGCAAGTCCTTTGCCTTTTGTAAAAGCTTATCGCTTCCGCCGAGAGAAATATATTTTTTTAAACTGACGCCCTTTGAAAGTCTGAGTGAAAGCAGGATATATTCCTCCGCTTTATCAATATTACGCTCGTCAATTTGTCTTATATCATCGCCATTTAAGTAGGCTTTCAAATCTCGCTCGTTGTGAAATCTCACACCTTCAAAATAGGAATAGGCTGCAGTGCCGAGTCCTATATATTCTTCTCCCTGCCAATATTTTAAGTTGTGCCTGCTTTCAAAGCCTTCTTTTGAAAAGTTTGAAATTTCGTATTGATTAAAGCCTGAGCTTTTAAGCTCATTTACAGCTGTCAAATATAGCTCTGCGCTTTCATCATCGTCAGGCAAGGACAAGCTTCTTTTTGAAAATGGCGTGCCGTCCTCAATCTTTAGCATATAGCAGGAAATGTGCTGAACTGGAAGTTCGGTGAGCGACAAAACAGATTGCCTTAAGCGGGCGGACGTTTGCCCTTCGGTCGCTATCATCAGATCGGCTGAAATGTTTTTAAAGCCGATGTTGTGCGCTTGAGTTACCGCTTCCCTGGCTCTTTCAAAGTTATGAAGTCTGCCGAGTCTTAAAAGCTCATCGTCAAGAGCCGACTGTATTCCAAAGGACAGGCGGTTAATTCCAGCGTTTAAATAACCGCTAAGCTTATTTTCATCGACCGACGAGGGGTTAGCTTCAAGTGTTATCTCAGCATTATTTGAAACGTTGAAGCTCTCTTTTAATGCGTTTAAAAGCGTGGCGACTTGCTCCGCACTCAAAAGGCTTGGCGTTCCGCCGCCGATATAAATTGTATCAACGCTGATGTTCTCAGGATTGTAGCTCTGAGCTTCTTTTATAAGCCTTGAGATATAAGCGTCAAAGGTTTTTGTCCCCTGCCCTTCGAGCGAATAGAAATCACAGTAGGGGCATTTTCGTTTGCAAAACGGAATGTGAATATAAAGTCCTGTCATATCAGTCGTCAAAAGCGTTGTCAATATAGGTTTTGGTCTTTTCGCCGTTGTGCTTTGCTCTTGTTATCAGCGAATAGATAAGATGAGAAATGGCGTATACAAGGTAGATTCCAATAAGACTTAAAATTACAGCCGCATAATAGTAAAGGCTTTCGGTAGTTGTCAGGTAAAAGTAGGTTGAATTTTTCTCAAGAAAGCTCTCTACAGACGGATGTATCATAACGTAAAGTGTTACCCCGATAGCGCCGATTATGGAAATCTGAACAGTAATTGCGCAAAGAGCGTTTTTAACCTCTCTTTTAGCGTATAAAATTCCGCTTACCACACAACCGACAAGCAAGCAAAACAGCACAAAATCCTTTGAGATGTTTGCATAAGTTTCACGAAAAATCGCAAACAGTACAGCCCCTATAAATCCGCTTATCAAGGACAGCTTTACAGCCTTTTGCAAATCAGTCATTATTTCTCCTTTGTTATTCATCGAGCTTTAATACGCTCATAAATGCTTCCTGTGGAACCTCGACAGAGCCGAGCTTTCTCATTCGCTTCTTGCCTTCCTTTTGCTTCTCCAAAAGCTTTTTCTTACGGGTTATATCGCCGCCATAGCACTTGGCAAGTACGTCTTTACGCAGCGCCTTTATAGTTTCTCTTGCTATTATTTTTCCGCCGATTGCCGCCTGAATCGGAACCTCGAAAAGCTGTCTTGGTATATTATCCTTCAGCTTCTCGCAGATTTTCCTTCCACGTGCATAAGCTTTATCGGTGTGAACAATAAACGAAAGAGCGTCGACTACTTCGCCGTTCAAAAGAATGTCTAGCTTTACAAGCTGACTTGGCTCGTAGCCTTTAACCTCGTAATCATAAGAAGCATAGCCTTTGGTTCTCGACTTCAGAGCGTCAAAGAAATCATATACGATTTCATTGAGCGGCAGAGTGTAATGAAGCTCCGCTCTCGTTTCGTCGAGATATGTCATATCCTTGAAGACTCCCCTGCGCTCCTGACAAAGCTCCATAACGCTTCCGATAAATTCGCTCGGCGTAAGGATATTTGCGTTTACGACAGGTTCCTGAGCTGATTGAATCAAAGCGGGGTCAGGGTAGTTTGTAGGGTTGTCAATATAAACAGTTTCGCCGTTTGTCAGAAGGACTTTATAAATTACGCTCGGAGCAGTTGTGATAAGGTCGAGATTGTATTCTCTTTCCAATCGCTCCTGAATGATTTCCATATGCAAAAGTCCTAAAAAGCCGCACCTGAATCCAAAGCCTAAAGCAATTGAAGTTTCAGGCTCAAAGGTAAGTGAGGCATCATTAAGCCTTAGCTTTTCAAGAGCATCTCTTAAATCAGGATACTTAGCGCCGTCTACAGGATAAATTCCAGAGAAAACCATTGAGTTTACTTTCTTGTATCCTTCAAGCGGCTTGTCGCAAGGGTTATCCGCAAGCGTTACAGTATCGCCAACTCTTGTGTCGCCGATGTCCTTGATTGAGGCTGCGATATAGCCGACTTCACCAGCTTTTATTTCCTTGACACTTACTAAATCACGGGCACCCATATAGCCGACTTCAACAGTCTGAAACTCAGCGCCTGTTGCGATAAATTTTATATTATCGCCTACTTTAAGTGTTCCCTCGACAATTCTTACATATACTATTACTCCCTTGTACTGGTCGTAATAGCTATCGAAAATCAGCGCTTTAAGCGGCGCGTTTTCATCGCCCTTCGGCGCAGGAATATCTGTAATTACTCTCTCTAAAACCTCGTCCACGTTAGTTCCAAGCTTTGCTGAAATGCGTGGCGCATCAAGAGCAGGAATACCAATTATATCCTCTACCTCCTTGCAAACTCTTTCTGGGTCAGCGCTAGGCAGGTCGATTTTATTAACTACTGGCAGAACCTCAAGATCATGTTCAATTGCAAGATAGGTGTTAGCAAGCGTCTGAGCTTCGATTCCCTGAGATGCGTCAACTACTAAAATTGCGCCCTCGCAAGCCGCTAAGCTACGGGATACCTCGTAATTAAAGTCAACGTGACCAGGAGTATCAATCAGATTAAAGACGTAGTTTTCGCCGCTCTTTGACTTGTAATTAAGCCTTACAGCTCTCGCCTTTATTGTAATTCCTCTCTCCCGCTCGATGTCCATATCGTCTAAGAGCTGGTCCTCCATATCTCTTAGCTCAACGGTAGAGGTAAGCTCTAAAATCCTGTCAGCTAAAGTGCTTTTACCGTGGTCAATATGAGCGATTATACAAAAATTTCTAATATTTTCCTTTTTCATCCTGTTAAATAATCCTTCGCAAAGGGATTTTGCCTTTGCTATTTATCCTTTTTGATTCTTATAATTTGTATAACAACTGCAACAGCAAGCACAACCAAAACTGCTATGAAAATTGCTACAACATAGCTCTTTGTACCTGTATTTACGCTGCTGCCAGAGGTGGTATCTGAACCCGAACTCTTTGTGCTTTGTACCTCAGCTGTGGAGTTTGTTGTATTTTCTGCTGTGGTTACAGTTTGTTCGCTGTCAGCAGTAGTAACAGTTGTATCAGTATCGTCTGTTGAGGTTGTGACTTGCGTTTCTTCAGTAGAATTAGTTTCGTCAGTTTCCTCAGTTGGCTCTGTTATGCTCTCAACATCTACAAAGGTAAAGCCGTTTTCAAGAGCATACTCCTCAGCAACTGTACCTGTGTAGCCGTAGATTGTAAAGCCATCGATTTTATTGTAATCCGAGTCGTAGCCTAAAGCATAAGGCTCGATTATCTGAATATCGCTTCCGAGAGTTATGCTTGATAAGCTTGTACAGCCTAAGAAGGCACCGTACTGAATTGTACTCAATCCGTCAGGCAGATTAACCTCAGTCAGCTCGGTACAGTTTAAAAAGGCGTAGGGGCAGATAACTTCGTAGCCTTCATCAAGAGTAACTGTCTCAACATTCTTGTTCTCAAAAGCGTACTGACCTATTGCGCCATATTCGCAATCGTTAAGAGGCACGTAAACGTCAGTATCGCTTCCGCCATATCTTACAAGCATATCTATAAATTCGTAGCTCTTTTCGCCGTCAATATAGATATTTCTCTCGTCGTATTCAAATTCAAATTCGCTTGTTTCGTAAAGGGTTACTGTAACGATTCCGTTTTCGTCAACGTCATAGCCAGAAAGGGTTATTGTGTAGGTTTCTCCTGCTGTAAGAGTTAAATATGCTGTCGCTTCTTCTGCAGCATAATCGTTAGTATTTGTGCAAGCTTCAATTAAAACATTGCCGCTTGAATCAGTTACCGTAAAGTCAACAGACTGAGGAGAGGAAATTTCAAGCGTATAGTCACGGCTCTCGTCAGGCGTTACTTCAAAGGTAACATTTCCATCGTCAAAATCGCTGTACAGGAAATATTCATAGAAGATATTGTCAAACGCCGCTTCTAAGTCTTCCTCGGAGTAATAAGCTACAATAGCATCGGTCGAAGCGCCAGAATAATTGTCAATTACAACCGTGTAGGTTTCGCCGCTTGTGAGATAAGCATACTGCCAAGCGACATAATCTGAAGTCGATTGAAGCACAGATGATAGAGTTGCTACTACATTTCCGCTGCTGTCAATTACGCTTCCAGAAAATTCGGAAGGAGCGCAAAGATAAAAGTAGTAAATGCTGTCGCCGTTTGCTGTAAGCTCCGTTACATTCGGAAGCTCGTCAGCTGTTAAAAGCTTAGTGCTTCCCTCTTCGTCGTCAACGTAAACCGCATAGATATACGCATTTATTTCGTCAGCATCCTCGCCCTCATAATCAGTTAAGTAAAGAGTATACTCTACTCCCTCGCTGAGCTTTATAATCGTTTCAACCGAAAAGTTCGGGTCGTAAAGCTTTGTAGCGATTTCATTTCCGTTTTCGTCTACAAGGCTCCAGCTAAGCCTTGCATCAGCTATAACTCCAAGTGTGCAAAATTGATCGGTGGTTGCTGTAAATGTATAGCTGGTTGGAATTTCACTTCCGCAAAGATAAGCGTCCAAAACGCAGTCTTCGTCAGGAACGTCGTAAAAAACGTAAACGCTCATTCTGCCGTCAAAGTCGCCATCAGCCTCAAGCGAAAGGGTATAGGTTTCGCCCTCTTCAAGCTCAAGCGCTTTAAACAGGCTATAAAGTCCGCCTGATTCATCGCCGCTGATTGTAGCAAGCGTTTCGCCGTTTGCATCAGTTACTACAGCTGCGAAAGCTGCAGGACATTCAATCGATAGGTAGTAGTTTCCTGTAATCTGAGGAGTCAGCGTCTGCTCCAGAGGCAGATCACTTGACTTAAGCGTTGCATAATAAAGGTCGTTTTCGTCAAGATAGGCTGCGCTTATCATAACGCTTATTTCATCGCTCGAAGAAGCGGCTTTGCTGTCAATCGAGAAGGTATACTCCTCTCCTGCTGTGAGGGTTAAAGCATCATAAACCATATAGTAGTCGGTTTCCTCAGGCATAAGATAAGTGTCGTAATCGTAGATAGTGTTGCCGCTTGAGTCGACTATCTTTCCGCTTATATCAACCGGCGAACCTATATAAACCGTATAAAGTCCGTCGCTCCCGACTTCAAAAGTGCCGCTGAATGGAATGCTGTCGGCTGAAATTTCGGCTTCAAAGGGAACTGACTCCTCAACAACCAGAGATATTGCCAAAGGATCGTTGCTACCGCCGCTAAAGCTTGTAATCTTTAGTGTATAGGTACCTGCTTCAAGGCTGATTTCAGATGCTGTAAGCATATACCAGCCGCTGTCTTCGTCAAGAGCAACCTCAAAATCCAGAACAGTTTCATCACCCTGCATCAAAGCGCCTGTAAAGTTTGCGGTTGAAACGGCGGCGATTGAATAGGTGTCGTCCTCTGCGACGTAAATATCCTGACTGTAAGGAATGTCGCTTGAAAACAAAACCTCGTCAATGCTCGTTACAGCTTCGCTGTCTGTAGCGCTTACTGAAAGAGCAAGAGTTGAAATTGTAAGAAAAAGTGTTGTCAAAAATGTTACTACCCGCTTCATAATGTTCCTCCTATATTTAGTCTGCTGTCATTTCAGTTTGTTGTGTTTTATAAGGCATTGATTGATTTCTTCGATCTGAGTATCTAAAATTTCAAGCATTACGCTTGCGATGTGCGGGTCAAACTGAGTTCCGCTACAGGTTACAAGCTCGCTTTTTATAACTTCCTTGGAAAGACGAGGGCGGTAAACTCTGTCGCTGTTCATAGCGTCATAAGCATCCGCTACAGCAAGAATCCTTGCGACAAGAGGGATATTCTCTCCCGCCAGGCCTTCCGGATAGCCGCTTCCGTCATAGTGCTCGTGGTGGTAATGCGCTCCGTCAGCTAAGTTTTCTACAATCGGCATTTCGCTCAGAATATCGTTACCTATTGTAGTATGAGTTTTGATTATATCAAATTCCTCAGTCGTCAGCTTTTCAGGCTTCTTTAATATGTAGTCAGGAACGCCAATCTTTCCGACGTCGTGCAAAAGACCTATCATATATACATCAGAGACCTGAGCGTCGCTCATACCCAGCGCCTTTGCAAGTGCGGCTGAATAATGTCCAACCCGTTCAGAGTGACCTCTTGTGTATATGTCCTTAGCGTCTATAGTTTTAACAATCGCTTGCATAGATTCAAGCAGCAGCTTATCATAGTTGCTCATCAATCGGTCGTGCTCGGCTACCGCTGAAAGCAGATAGTTTACATAATGCACCATAACGCTCAGGTCGTAAAACGGATACATAACGTAAAATGAAACGCCCGCGCTTATGTATTTACCCTGCTTTTCAAAATCGCCGTCTTTAAAATTATTGTCTATTAAAATAGCTCTCTTGCAAAGAATCTGGGAAACAGCTTCTTCCGACTTTAAAAAGGCATACCAGTCAAAGCCGTTGAAGTCTACATCAAACACCAATAGCTTACACTCATCAGTTAAAATCAGCTTTGCCGCTTCTTCAGGCGTGGCAGCTGGATATGCGTTGAAATTTTCTATCAGGCATTCCTTTAAAGCTTTATTCTGCTCGCAGTCGGGCAGTGCCAGCACTATTCTTTTGTCTGAAACTTCACCCATAATCTCTCCGCTTTTACTTTATTGGCTATTTCTTTGCTGGAAGCTTGTAAACATACCAATTCATAGTATTAGTATACCACAACTGTCGTGATTTTGCAACATTTGCGTCTTATAATTACAACTTTTTTTGTGCAAAAAATATTCCCGAGCTAATTTAGCTTGGGAATAAGTTTATCAGAAGTCAGCGGAATAAACAATTTGCCTTAAACGCTTGGTTATATCGTCCATTCCTGTTCCGCATTTTTGTATAAAGTAAATTATGATAAGATTTCTCTTCGGGTTTACGGTAAAGTATGTACCCGTCCAGCCGTCCCAGCCGTACTCGCCCTTATCGCCGTTGGTAGTAGCCTGAGCTGTATTTTCTACAACCCTTAAAAACGAGCCGTATCCGCAACCTTTGGTTGAACCGAACTGCATACTGTCATACTGCTTCTTTGTCATATGATTTTGCGTCATATACGAAACGGTGTTTGGCGAAAGAATCCGAACGCCGTCAAGCTCGCCGCCGTTTAAAAGCATTCTTGTAAAACGCAGATAGTCAGGTATTGTTGACACAAGACCTGCTCCGCCAGACTCAAAAGCGGGCGGCTCTCTGTAATCGCAAACGCCTAAATGGTGGCCCTCATAAAGAGCGATTCCATCATCTGTTGGCATATAGAGCTTTGAAAATCTTCCCCACTTTTCCTTTGGAACATAAAAGCCTGTATCGCACATTCCAAGAGGTTCAAAGATTTCCTTTTTCATAAACTCGGAAAGCTTCATTCCTGATATGATTTCAATTACTGCGCCTAAAACATCGGCACTCGTTCCGTAGTTCCACATTTTACCAGGCTCGAAAAATAGCGGCAGCTCGGACATTCTTTTTGCAAACTGCTGAGTTGTCAAAGCGTCAGGAGTACCCAGCTTTGAAATCATTTCATCAAACAGCGGTTCTACTCGCCTGCCTGCTTCAAACCAGCCGCCAGGATAGACAAGACCAGACGTCATATTCAAAAGGTCACGAATGGTAATGTCTGTCTTGCAGTCAGACAAGGTTCCGTCCTCTGAAACGATTTTCATATCCTTGTAGGAAGGAATATATTTCCAGAGCGGATATTCAAGCTCCACCTCGCCACGCTCAAACAAAATCATCATTGCGGTAGCTGTAATAGGCTTCGTGCAGGAATAAAGGCGAAAGATAGTGTCTTTTTCTATCTTTCTGCCGCTTTCTATATCAGCGTAGCCGTACTGTCTGTCAAAGCACACATCGCCGTCTTTATAAATTGCAACCGAAGCTCCTGCAAGTTTTCTCTCATCTATCTGCGACTGCAAAAGCTTGTCGATTCTGTCAAGTCTTGTTTTGTCCATATTTTTACCCTTTTCAGTCGTTAATTATGCTATTGAGAAGAGTGTGGCCTTCTTCAACATATACGCCGCTTTGCTTGCAGGTTCTCTCGCAAAAGCTATCAAAGCCTTCAACCTCGCCATTTTTGTGGTAAACCAGAAACGGAATAGGATCGTTTGTGTGGGTGCGAAGACTCAGAGGAGTTGCGTGGTCTGGCATAATCAGGACCTTATAGTCGTCGCCCAGCTTGTCGAGTGCATTTAAAACAGGTCCTAAAATCTTTTGGTCAATAAGCTCGATAGAACGCTTCTTGTTCTCAATTTCGTGTCTGTGGCCGCACTCGTCAGGCGCTTCGACATGGATATAGACAAAGTCCTGTCCTTTATTAAATTCTTCGATTGCGGCATTTGCCTTGCCGTCAAAGTTTGTGTCGATATAGCCTGTTGCTCCCTCGACCTCAACTACGTTCATACCGCTGAATTTTCCAATTCCCTTTAAAAGGTCAACAGCAGAAATCATCGAGCCTTTAAGTCCGTACTTTTCTTCAAACGGCATCAAAGAAGCTCTCCTGCCCTCGCCCCAGAGCCACATAGAGTTAGCCGGACGAAGACCTCTCTTTTCCCTCTCCTTATTTACAGGGTGACCCTTTAAAATGTCGTAGCTCTTTATCATCATATCGTAAAGCTTTGCGGCATTTTTATCCTTTGGAACATATTCCTTGATAGGCTTGCCTGTAATGTCGTGAGGAGGAGTTAAAGTTCCGACCTCGGTAGTTCCGTTATTCCAGATAAGGCAATGACGATAGGAAACGCCGCTGTAAAGCTGAAACTCGTCGTTGTTAAAATGCTCGGCGAGGGTTTTTACAATTTCTCTTGCTTCGGCAGTTGAAATATCGTCTGCACAGTAGTCTAAAATTGTCTTGTCCTCGTAATTTTCCTCATCAGAAAGAGTTACGAGATTACATCTGAAGGATACGTCGGTCGGCTTCATATCAATTCCTATAGAGCCTGCTTCGAGCGGCGAACGTCCCGTATAGTAAACCATCGGGTCGTAGCCTAAAACTGAAAGATTTGCGACGTCGCTTCCTGGTTTCATACAATCCTGAACCGTCTTTGCAAGGCCGATTTTCGACTTCTTTGAAAGTTTGTCCATATTCGGCGTAACAGCCGCTTCGAGCGGCGTTTTGCCGCCAAACTCCTCAATCTCATAATCCGCCATACCGTCGCACAGCAATACCAAATACTTCATATTATGTCTTCCTTTCACATTTTTATTGTCCAGTAAAATCCGTCGAGCGTCGGATCAAAAAATCTGGAATTTATAGTGTTCCCCTTCGGGATGATATACTTTTCGCCATTTAAATACTCGCAGGAAATCAGATAACCCCTGCCTGTCCTTGTAAGCCGCACCGCTGCGTGGTCGCAAAGGTCAGAAAACTTAAAGCCGAATCTTCCCTCGCAGACTAAAAACTTATCCCCTGCTTTAAAAAACAACTTTCCGTCACTTTCATAAAGAGAAAATATAACAGCTGATTGCTTGTTTTGGGTTAATGCTACTTTTCTGCCCTTGCGGGTCAGGTAAGCACCGCTTGATTGAAGTGTAAAGCTGTCGCCGATTTTAATCTCGCAAAAGCGGGATGTAAATTCAAAAATTCTTACAAGCATAATATACGTCATTGCAAAGCTGAACGGCAGCATATCAGCAAGCGCTTTTCGGTATTCGCTTTCTCTTAGCGATACCATATTTTTGTAATAGTTTGCAGAGCGTTTTGCCACAAGCTCCAAGAGCTTGTCAAGCGGAAGGGGCAAAAGCTTTTCTTCAATGCGAGCTATATCGGGAATATTCTCAAGCGAGTAAGCGTTCATATTCTCGCTGGCATAAACCTCATAAGTGTGGTGAGGGTTACTTTTAAAAGGCAGAGAAACAAGATTTGTAGTATGAACGCTACAGCAAATATCCATTATAAAATGAAGCGCTCTTCCAACGCTTTGAGCGTACATTTTTTTATTGCCCGAATCTTTGAAAATCGCCGCCATAGTAATATTTTCTTCAAGCATCGTACGGGCGGATTTTGAAAACCTTCCCAGTCGGTTTTTATAATAGCCTGAAACGGGCGCGTCGCTCTTTCCATTTTTTAAAACTGGCGAATAGTAGTGCGAGCCGCTGCCCTTATTGATGTCGCCCTTAAAGTCAGGAACAAGCGTAGCGTTGGCGATTTCGTCCTTCAAAGGAAGGAGCTCGTTATACACCTTTTCGTTTCTCAGCCTTAAAAGCTCGAAGGCGTTTTCAAAAATATAAGAATGGGTCGGCGAAAACCAGGCATAAGCTTTTATCGGCTTAAAAGGGTTGTTAATTTTCATTGTTCCGCCCTTTCTCTACGCTGGTTTTATAAATCTCAAGGCACTTTGCGTAATCGAGCGCATTATTCTTCGCATTATCTGCTGTTATCTTATTTGAAATAGTTTCCAAAAGACTCAGAGAATGCTTTGAAACACGCTTGTAGCGTTTTATATGCTTTGTCATTGGCTTTTTCTTGTTGCCTTTGAAAATAAGGCAAATTCCAAAAGCAAAAACGCTCGCTATTGTGCGGTAGGTTTTGTTTACCCGACCTGCGATTTTAATGTTTGCCAACTAAAGCACTCCCTTCTTTTGTATTCATCAAATACAAGTATACTACAATTATCAGAATTATTCAAGGGGATTTTGACTTGACAATCTCAAAAAAATATATATAATAAAATGTGCGAGTAAGCTATGCGGTAGCTTGGCGGAGATACGTCAAGAGGAAAGTCCGAGCATCACAGAGCAGGATAGCTGCTAACGGCAGCCGAGGGTGACCTCAGAGCCAGTGCAACAGAAATATACCGCCGCTTTGCGGCAAGGGTGGAATGGCGAGGTAAGAGCTCACCAGATCGTCGGAGACGGCGATGCTATGTAAACCTTATCCGATGCAACTCCAATGGTAGGCGTTAAATCAATGGCTGCTCGTCAGGTTTGCGCTTATAGGAGGCTTGAGGCGTTCAGCAATGTGCGTCCTAGATAGATTACCGCACACGACAAAACTCGGCTTATCGGCTTGGTCGCACCATAAATCCTCTGCAAACGCAGGGGATTTTTTGTGACTTCAAATCCAAAAAGAGCGGTTTTAAGTTAAATGTGCATAAAATTCAAGGTCTATTTTTGTACAAAGTTACAAATCTGCGGCAAAAATGTTGCAAAAATTAGGCATTTGTGATATTATAGATTTAGATATTTTGTAATGTTAAAGGAAGTGGGTGTAATGTCAGATTTCAGTATCGGCGACTTCGGGCCGTTGCTTGACAGTATACCATCATATGTATTTGTTACCAAGCCAGACTCATTTGACATCATTTATTCTAACAGCATTTTTAAAGAACATTTCTCTGACAACTTAAAGGGCAGCTGCTACGGAAGAATCAAAAGCTTCCTCGCTAATCAATCGCAGCAGTCGGGTTCTTCTGACGGCACGTTTGGCGGCGCAGATTTTTATTGCGGCGTTTGTGATAAATGGTTTCAGATTTATGGAAAGACTATATCTCTGCCGGATTACGGCGAGGTAAGGCTTTACACAATGGAGGACATAACAGATAAGATCGAATACGAAAAGGAAATGGAGCGGCACACGCTTTTTGACAGCGTAACTGGTCTTCCGAACAGAAAACAGCTTGACATTGATTTTCAGGATGTTGTAAGATACGCTGAAAACGATAACCAGGACGGTATGATGCTGTTTCTGGATATTGACAACTTTAAGATTGTAAACGACCGCTTCGGCTACCAATACGGAGATATTCTTTTAAAGCAGATCGGAAGCTTTTTATCAACGCTTAACAAGTTCGGCGCACAATCCTACGCTTTTGGCGGTGATGAGTTTCTGATTCTGATTCCTCACCTCTCGGTAAACAACTCGGGAAAGATTATTGAAACTATTATTTCCCGATTTGATGATAGCTGGAAGCTCGACGACGTTATGTATACTACTTCAGCGTCAATCGGCTCGGCAATGTTCCCACGGGACGGTTCGAGCTTAGGCTCGCTTCTTCAGAAGGTTGATATGTCTGTCTACAAGGCAAAATCTGAGGGCAAGAGCAGACTTATCGAATACCACGATACATTTGGAAGTAAAATTTCAAGGCACATGGACGTTGTAAAGGCTATGAGAGAATCGGTTCTTAACGACCTTGAAGGATTCTATGTAGCTTATCAGTCGATAGTTTCAGCAAAGACAAAACAGGTTGAATCTGTTGAAGCTTTGATGCGCTGGAAGCATCCGGAGCTTGGAAACATCGGGCCTAACGAGTTTATCCCGATTGCTGAGGATACGGGTCTTATTTTGGCTCTCGGCGAATTTGTTTTGCGTGAGGGTATGACTAAATGCAAGCAATGGGTTGACAAGGGATATATCAAGCACCTCAACATCAACCTTTCTGTAAATCAGATGGTCTGCGACAATTTTATAGACACAGTCAAGCGGATAATTGACGAAACGGGCGTTGACCCGAACAGTATTGTTTTTGAAATTACCGAATCAATCGCTATCAAGGATATAAATGCGATGAATGAAAAGATAACTCAGCTTTGCGACATTGGTATCAGAATTGCGCTCGACGATTTCGGAACTGGCTACTCCTCGCTTAATTGCATAAAGGATCTGCCGCTTGGAATTGTAAAGCTCGACAAGAAGTTTATCGACAACGTTTCAAACAACAATCTCGACAAAACTGTAGTTATGAGCGTGGTTGACTTATCTCACAAGTTTGACCTGTCCGTCTGTGCTGAGGGAGTTGAATACAACGAGCAGTACGGCGTTTTAAAGGATATGGGCGTTGATTTGATTCAGGGCTATCTGTTCTCAAAGCCGCAGGACGCTGAAACGCTTGAAAATGAATTTTTCGCAATAACCAACTAATCTTAGTTTCTACTCATTAAAAGGAATCCCCTGTCTTTTTTAAGGCAGGGGGTTTTCTTTGCAGTGTTCTTAAAAAAATAAAAAGCGGCTCGTAAATGAACCGCTTTTTAAATTATTGCAGATTTTTGCAAGTAATCTTTTAAACTACTTTCTCTTCTTAGCAAGAACGATAGCTACGCCTGCAAGTGCAATTCCGCCGAGTGCAAGACCAGCTGATGCGCCAGTGTCAGCACCTGTTGACGAAGATGTAGTTGTAGTAGAAGTTGATGAGCTGCCGTTTGTTGTTGAAGATGAATCAGTATCTGCTGACTCTGTTGTGTCTTCTGAATCGCTTGAGCTTGAAGCTGTTGTTGAAGCTGTTGTCTCAGAAGATGTAGAACCAGTCTGAGCATCAAGACCAGAAATTGTGAATGTTACTTCGAGGTAGTACATAAAGTCGATGTCGTCGTCAGCAATAACTCTGCCGTCGCCTGTATCGCCATATGCGTTGAAGATTTCCATTCTGTAGTTGTAGTTCTGGTTTTCGATGTTACCGCAGATAACTTCGTCAGCATTGAACTCAACTTCTTCGCCATCCTGAACGATGCTGTCAATTGTAGCTGTGATCTGAGAAGCCTTGTAAGGACCAGCTGACTCGCCAAAGTTGCTTGAAACTGTAGCTGTATTTTCCTCATAGCCTGTCTTGTCATCGTTGAATGTTTCAGTACCGTCAAGAAGACCGATGATGTCGATTGTGAAAACTGTTACTGCGTAGAACTCTCCAGTTCCGCTTTCAGAGTTCCAAGTGTTACACTCGAGGTTCTCACAAACACCGTCTGTGATCTTACCTGTGATGTACTCGTCACCGCCCTCTGTGTCGCCATCAGGTGGGAATTCAAGTCTTACAGTATAAGTACCATCGCCTGTTACGATTGCGTCCTGGATGTAACCACCGTCAGCTCTTCCTTCATCATCATAGTCACCACGGTAGCCCTGTGGATACATTGAAGAAACAGACCAGTTGCCGTTTGCAATGTACATTGTAGCGTTGTACTGACCTTCTGTTGGTGTCCAATCTGCTGAAGCGCAAACCGTTGCAAGTGAAGATGCTAAAACTGTAGCGGCAGTAACGCCGATTACTAATTTCTTTAACTTCATTGTAAAAACTCCTTTACACATTATTATATACTATATTTTACAGCATTTTGTCGCAGTTTTCAATATACTAATTGTACAAAAATCAGGCTGAATTTCTAGTGATATTAGACAAATTTTTTGTGCAAAAAGTACAAAAATGCAGTTTTTTGAATATTTTGGTTAAAATTTGAAGCCAGACTTCCAATTTTTAAATTCAGCTCTTTTTCGACTGAATTCCGCTTGAAATTGCAAGCAAAATTCTTGATGGGACAATCTGAGCGGCAGCAGAAAGAAGCTTCATTTCCAAAGTCGGTACAATTATCATCTTTCTTCTTTCAAGGGCGTTATACAGCCCTTCGATAGCACACTTTTTAGCGCTCATTCCCTTTAAACCAAAGTGAACGCCTGCCACCTCGTTAAATTCGGTATCCACGGGGCCCGGGCATAAAGCTCCGACGTACACATTGCTTCCCTGCTCCAAAAGTTCCTCGTTTATGGCTCTTGTGAGATTTACGACATAAGACTTTGTAGCGTAGTAGGCTGCCATAAATGGTCCGCCCTTCATAAGACCAGCTGAAGAAGCGACATTTAAAATATAGCCGCTGTTGCGTTCGGTCATATCCTTCAAAAAGAGCTTTGTGAGAATGTGAACTGCCTTGCAATTCAAGTCGATCATCTGGGTTTCGGTTTTAAGGTCGGTTTTTGTAAACTCGCCGAAGGTTCCAAAGCCTGCGTTGTTGACAAGCAGATCGACACCTTCGTGTTCAACGCTCTTGTACAGGCGGTAGCAGTTTTTCTCATCGCTCAAATCGCAGTCGACTATGCTCACGTCGACGTCATAAACCTCTAAAATGTCTGCGGCAAGCTCTTCAAGCCTGTCGAGTCTTCTTGCAACCAGAATCAACGAATAACCTCTGTGAGCTAAAATCTTTGCGGCTTCTCTGCCGATTCCTGAGCTTGCGCCAGTAATCAAAGCTAACATAAAAGTTCCTCCTTTATTTTATCCAAAATACTTTCTGTCTAACGACCTGTAGGACACGGCAACGGCGATATGATTTTTGTCAATCAGCTTGTCGCCCGTCATATCGGCGGTAGTTCTCGCTACCTTTAAAATTCTGTCGTAGCCTCTCGCCGAAAGTCCAAGCTTCTCAAAGACGTTCTTTAAAAGCTCCTTGGCGGCAGGCGTCATTGCGCATACCTCGCCTATAATATCGCTTGTAATCTGAGCGTTGCAGGTAATATCCGTTCCCTTGAAGCGCTCGTTCTGGATTTCCCTTGCCCGCTGAACACGCTCTCTTATAGCGGCTGAGGACTCCTCCTTGACTTCGGATGAAATCTCGTCAAACTCGACAGGCGGCACCTCAACCTGAATATCAATTCTGTCAAGCAGCGGGCCGCTGATTCTTGAAAGGTACTGCTTCACCTTTTTAGGGGTACAGATACACTTCTTTGTCGGGTGACCATAATATCCGCAGGGACAAGGGTTCATTGCGACTACAAGCATTATAGAACCAGGGTATGTAACAGTTCCCCACGCGCGGGAAATGGTAACACGCCTGTCCTCGAGCGGCTGTCTTAACACCTCGAGCGTCGGGCGGTCAAATTCAGCAAGCTCGTCTAAAAACAGCACTCCGTTATGAGCGAGGGAAATTTCCCCAGGCTTTGGAATAGTGCCGCCGCCTGCAAGTCCTACGCTTGAAATTGTATGGTGCGGCGCACGAAACGGTCGCTCACAGACGAGCGGCGTTTTGCTGTCAAGAACTCCAGCGATAGAATGAATATTTGTAGTTTCTACCGACTCTTCAAAGGTCATCTTTGGCAAAATTGACGGCAGTCTTTTAGCGAGCATACTTTTTCCGCTTCCAGGAGAGCCTATCATAAGAATATTATGCCCTCCTCCGGCGGCAATTTCAAGAGCTTTTTTTGCCGCTTTTTGTCCCTTTACGTCCATATAGTCAAGATTGGATGCGTATTCCTCGTACCTTGGAATATATTTCTCCTGAGGTGAAATTTCTTCGCCGTTAAAGTGGCGGTAAAGCTCGTTTATGCACTTGACCGGATATATATCAATTCCCTCGCAGACGCTCGCTTCTTTTGCGTTATCAAACGGCACGAAAAGCCGCTTTATGCCGAGCTTCTGTGCAGTTATTGCCATTGGCAGAACGCCGTTTATCGGACGAACGTCGCCGCCCAACGAAACCTCACCTATAAAAGCGCAGTCGCTAAGCTCGTCGGCGTTCAAAGCTCCCAGCACGGCAAAGAGCGCCGCTGTAATAGCAAGGTCGTGAACCGAGCCTGTCTTTTTTGTATCGGCAGGCGCTAAGTTTATTATAATCTGAACTCCGGGGAAAGCTATTCCGCTTGAACGAAAGGCGCTTTTTAAACGCTCTCTGCTTTCACGCACAGCTGTATCGGCGCAGCCTACAATATCAAAGGAGGGTATTCCCCTGCTGGCTTCGATTTCAGCGTGCACTAAAAAAGCATTCATTCCGACAAGTCCAAGACTTTTGATTTCAGCAAACATTTTCTTCTCCCCCTGTTAGTTTTTGTGTTAGTTTTCATCTTCCATTATCATAACGGCAGCTTTTATTCCGTCGACTGCTGCTGACATAATGCCGCCTGCGTAACCTGCTCCTTCGCCTGTCGGGTAGAGGTTTTTAACCCCCACCGCTGTCATATCGCTGTTTCTTAAAATTCTTACAGGCGACGAGGTTCGGGTTTCGGGTGCGGTTAAAATTCCGCCGCTGAAGCAGGACATTTTCTTTGAAAAGTCAGCAAGTCCTTCTTTCATAAGGCGTATTATCCTGCTCGGAAAAAGCTTTGAAAAATCAGTATAGCAAACGTCAAGCGAGTAGCTGGGTTTAACGCTTGATTTTATAGTTTTGTCGTCCTGCAATAAGCCCTTTACGCTCATACAGGGCGCTTTATAGCTGCCCGTTAAATTATAAGCTCTTCGCTCAATATCTCTTGCAAACTTTACGCCGTCGAGCGGAGCGGTTCCAAAATCATTTTGAGAAACGGAAACGACAACGGCAGAATTAGCGTTCCCGCCGTTACGGTCAGAGAAGCTCATTCCGTTTGTGAGGATTGTTTTCTCTTCGCTTTGCGACGGCACTACATAGCCGCCAGGACACATACAAAATGTGTAGGTTGCAGAAAGTGGCGAAAACCTCTTTGAAAGCTGATACTCGCCCTTTGGAAGGCGTTTGTCGCCAGCAAGAGAGCCGTACAGGCTCTTGTCAACGTCTGTCTGTCTGTGTTCAATTCTTGCACCAATAGAAAACGGCTTCGGCTCGATTACAATTCCCTTTTCAAGCAACAGCTCAAAGGTATCTCTTGCACTATGACCGATAGCAAGAATAAGCCTGTCCGTTTTAAACTCTCTGCCATTTGACCAGACGCTCGTTACCTTGCCGTTTTTGATGGTAATATTGTCAAGCGGCGAATTAAACAGAACCTTGCCGCCAAGACGTTCGATTTCCCGCCTTAAAGAAACGACAATTTCTCTTATCTTGTCAGTTCCGATATGCGGCTTGGCTTGCGTTAGGATTGATTTATCCGCGCCAAAGGTTACAAACTCATTTAAAACTACCCTGCAAAGCGGGTCTTTTATTCGGGTGGTAAGCTTGCCGTCAGAAAAGGTTCCGGCGCCGCCCTCACCGAACTGAACATTTGTCGCAGAGTCAAGCGCACCGCCCTTCCAGAAAGAATTAACGGCTTTTACTCTATCGTTCATACTGCCGCCACGCTCCAGCACTATCGGCTTATAACCCATTCTTGCAAGGGTGAGTGCGGCGAACATTCCAGCAGGACCAAAGCCTGCGATAATTATATCTGAGCGCTTGTCAAGTCTGCATTTTGGAAAGAACTCTTCGTTTCTGAC
The DNA here is from genome assembly GCA_021199305.1 of Ruminococcus sp. Lineage (GTDB taxonomy): Bacteria > Bacillota > Clostridia > Oscillospirales > Ruminococcaceae > UMGS1601. The sequence continues at coordinate 27,878 of JAJQIH010000004.1, read as the reverse complement.
AAGCGTTGCTTTTTTCTTTTCGGCTATTGCCTTTTCCCGGCTTTCGTCCGCAAGACATATCATAAAGGAGTAGACAAAGGACGTTTTGTAGCCTTTTCTTGCGTCAAGCGAACGCTTGTGCAGGCTTATATCTCTGACATCCTTTTCCTTTAATCCCAGCAGCTTCAGAGCCTTGGCTTTTGCGTTTTGCTCACTTTCGTCAATTGGACATTTGATCTGATGTACAATTATCGGCAATGCGATTTTACACCCCTTTTAAAAAACTAAAACAGGCGGAAACGAACGCTTCATCTCCGCCCATTGATTTATTCATCTTCAGCCGTAGTGGTAGTTTCTTCTTCCTTATCTGTGATGCTAAGCGTTATTGTCTGATCTCCGTAAGCCCATACCGTATCGTAGCTTTCACAATAAACGGTAACCGGAAATGTATCGTTTGAAAGCTCAGCAATAGAAAGATCCAAAACTGCAACGAAGTCATCGCTTGTAAGCGATTCGATAACATCCTCAGGGCCGTATACAACGACATTTGAAATAGTTTCGGTAACAATAGACACGTCCTTGTCGTCGGGGATATTCAAAAGCTTGATTGACGACTCGGAAAGAGAAATCTCCTTACTAGACAAGCCGTCGGTCTTATAGGTTACATAAATGTCGCTTATATCTGAATCCGACGCTGTAAGGCCCTTTGCGGAAAGTGCCGCCTTTACAGCAGTTTTATCAATCATAACCGTCTTTCCAGGAGCGGCTTCTCTAAGGCTTAAATCAAGCTCTATAGTAAGCCGCTCGGTGGATTCGTCAGAATCAGCCGTTGTTGAAACGTTTATCGCTTGCGGCGAAATGGTTGAAATTATACTTGTCGCATCTATAATGTCGTTTTGAACCTCACCCTGAGAGTTGGTGAAGTTTATAGTTATTGGCACAGACGCCTTTTGAGTTACGTTTACTGAAACGGAAATGTTCTCAGGAGTTATCTGAAGATCGTCCTTTGAAACGACGTTTGAATCCTCGTCATAAAGAATAATTTCAGTATTCGAGGTAGTAAACGCTTCGGTTAAATCCTCGGCTTCATCTAAAACCTTGACGGAAACTGTGCTTATTGTATCAACTATCGACTTTGCGCCCTCGATTGTAATTGTAGTCGGGTTTATAACAGGAACATCCTTTACATAGCCGTCAGCAGTAGTGAGCGACGAGGTGTCGACCTTATCGCTTGTGAGCTCGACTACCTTAGTAGCGGTATAGTCAAACGAAAGAGTTACAGTTTTCGGAGAAACGGACAAAACGTCGATGCTGTCGCCGTTTGCGCTCGATACGCTTACATCAAGCGTATATTCGCCGCTTTTTGTAACCTTTGCTGTGCTGACGCTTGCAACCAGGTCGTCGGAGGTATAATCTCCTATTACGTATCTGGCACCTGAAATGTTAGCGGTAATTGAAAAGCTGTCGCTGTTCTGGGCAATAAGTGTGTCCTCGCCCGTTGCGCTGTCATCAAAGGAAACTGTGAGCGGTATTCCCGCAATTTTTTTCTCAACGTCAGGGTAAACGGTGATTGACATAAAAAGCCACAGAACGATAGCTATTACAATAGCAAGAATCATTATAAAACGCTTGCTGTCGAGAAGTCTGTCAAGGCCAGGTCTTAGCTTTTTTCTTTTTTCCATCTTCTCTTCACCCTTTCAGCAATGCCCTGATGCTTGTTTTCGTCTTCCTTCGGTAAAAGCCTTGAAATCAAATGCTTTTTCAGACTTTCTTTATTATATCCTCTTGTTAAAACTCCGTCCTCTGCAACGGAGATATTTCCGGTTTCTTCAGAAACGACAACTATAATAGCGTCGCTGACCTCACTCATTCCTATAGCAGCTCTGTGACGTGAACCTAGCTGCTTATTGATAAGCTCCTCCTTTTGCGGCTTCGGCAGGAAGCATCCAGCTGCTAAAATATAGCCGTTTCTTATGATAACTGCACCGTCGTGCAACGGAGTGTTCGGGAAGAAAATATTTCCAAAAACCGCTTCGGAAGGAACGCAGTTTAAAATTGTACCCGTGTCAATCTGCTCGCCGAGCTTTGTCATTCGCTCGCATACTATAAGCGCACCTGTTTTTGTTGAAGAAAGAGTAGCGGCAGATTCGCTGATAACATCAATACAGTTCGACCAGACGTCGCTCGCACCGCTTCTGTCAAGCGGACTTAAGGTTGTAATACTTGCTACCTTACTTCTTCCAACTCGCTCCAAAACTCGTCTGAATTCTGGCTGGAACAAAATTACGATAGCTAAGAATCCCCATCTGAAAAAGGTATCCAGCAGGTATTTCATCGCCTTCAGCTCAAAAAAGTCAGCTACAAAATAACAAGCTGCTATTAAAATAATTCCCTTGACGAGCTGTCCTGCTCTGGTTTCCCTTGCAATTTGTATTCCCTTATAAAGCAGGAACGCCAATATTGCTATGTCTAAAATATCAAAAAATGTGATGGATTTTATTACGCTTATAAAAGCGTCAAGATATTCGTAAAAAGCTTCCAAAAACCCACTTCCCCTCATCAGCTATACACTTATTCATATTAAGTATACCATATTTTGTGGGCATTAACAAGGCTTTAAAGCAAAAAAGTTGCGGGAAATTTAAAAAGAATCGAGCATACATTAAGAAATCCTTCTAAGCTCGAAAAGAAGCTTTTTTACGTCGTCTTTTGTGTTCATAACCGACGGAGAAAACCTCACTGCTCCTGTCTTTTCAGTCTTTAAATATCTGTGCGCTAAAGCTGAACAATGGTAGCCGCCCCGAAGGAAAATTCCCCTGTCGTTCAGGCGGCTTGCAAGCTCGTCTGAATGAAAACCTCGCTTGTTAAACGAAACGACTGCCGAGTAGTTGCCGTTTCCACGTAAAAGGTTTATATCTTTCATTTCGGACAGACCTTGAAGAAATGCGTTTGTCAGCCGCATTTCGTGTTCATAAATATTTTGGATTCCCTTATCTCTGACAAATTTAACTCCTGCGCCAAGTCCTATGATTCCGACGCTGTTGAGCGTTCCGCTTTCCAGCTGTTCGGGCAAAAATTCAGTTTGTTCAAACTCAAGAGAGGTAGCGCCAGTTCCGCCCTCGATAATCGTTGATAAGGGAAAACGCTCGGACGAGATCAGCACACCTGTGCCTGTCGGGCCGTAAAGTCCTTTATGACCCGACATACACAAAAAGTCGAAGCCGTCGCTCATTGAAAGGGGTATTACACCTGCCGCCTGTGCAGCGTCGGCAATATAAACAATTCCCCTTCTGCGGCAAAGCTCGCCCAGCAGTTTATAGGGCAGGATTTTTCCTGTGACGTTTGAGCAAATTGTCATTGCTATTGCTTTAGTGTTATCTCTTAAAAGCTGCTTTAAGCGTTTCAGGGTTTCCTCGTCATCGTCGCTTACCTCTAAAACTGAAAAGGTAACGCCAGACCGCCTTGACATTGCATATACAGGACGTGAAACGCTGTTGTGTTCAAGAGAGGAAATTATGCAATGATCCCCAGGCTTCAGCGTTCCCTTTATTGCTAAGTTTAAAGCGTGAGTGCAGTTTAGCGTAAAGATTACATTTTCAGGCTTTGCGTCAAAAAGCTGAGAGAGAGCTTCACGCACTTCAAACACCTTCCCTGACGTCATTATTGACAGGCTATGTCCGCTTCTTCCTGCGTTTCCGCCGTAGCGTTTAACCGCCGTGTAAACTGCCTTGGCTACAGCTTCGGGCATTGGAAAGGTTGTTGCTGAATTGTCGAAATTTATCACGCCGCTACCTCCTGTATCCACTTGCCGTTTGCTTATACTTAACTCCGTTTTCCCGCAAAATTGATGTCACCTTACTTATATCGTCCTTTACTCTTATTGAATACCCGCAGCCTGAAAAATATTCGCTCGGTGTTTTTTGTATTTCACAGTACATTCTCTGTGCGTTTAAAAGGCTTTTTGCCTTTTGCGCATAGGTTATACTCGTCATTGCAATCAGATTATAGTTCATTTTATTTTTCTCCTATTTTTTGGATCTTGACTTACTCATAACATTTCATATCATAATATGTCGAAAAGAAGCAGGCTGTGACTTTGAAAGCTCGTCTGATTGACATTCGTTTTTCGATATGATAAAATTGCTTTGAAAGAGAGGAAAAAATATGTATATTGCTGATGAGAAAAGATATGAAAAAATGAAATATTCAAGATGCGGAAATAGCGGACTGAAGCTTCCTAGGATTTCGCTTGGACTGTGGCAGAATTTTGGCTTTGAAGCACCGTTTTCAAATATTTTAAAGATGTGCGAAACGGCTTTTGATAACGGAATCACCTACTTCGACCTTGCCAACAACTACGGTCACCCGTACAACGGCTCGGCGGAGGAAAACTTTGGCAGAGTTTTAAAGACATCGTTTGCGCCGTACAGAGATGAAATTGTAATCGCCACAAAGGCAGGCTATGAGATGTGGGACGGACCTTACGGAGGAAAGGGCGGAAGCAAGAAGTACCTTACAGCTTCAATCGATCAGAGCTTAAAAAGACTTGGCGTCGACTACGTCGATATTTTCTACCACCACGTATTTGACCCTGACACGCCGCTTGAAGAAACGGCTCAGGCACTGGACGGAATTGTCAGAAGCGGAAAGGCTCTGTATATCGGAATTTCAAATTATAACAGACAGCAGTCGGAGGAAATAGCTTCGATTTTTGCATCCCTTCACACGCCGTATATTATAAATCAGCCGATGTACAATATGCTTCACCGCTGGATTGAACCTGACGGACTTTACGATTTGTGCTGTCAGACGGGCGTTGGAATGGCGGCATATTGTCCGCTTGCGCAAGGATTTTTAACCGACAAATATTTAAACGGTATCGCCGAGGGCAGCAGAGCTTCCAAAAACGAATGGCTCAGAAGTCAGCTTGATGAAGAAAAAATCACGCAGCTAAACGCCTTGAATGAAATTGCAAAAGGGAGAGGTCAGACCCTTTCGCAAATGGCTTTGGCTTGGGTTTTACGAGATGAAAAATGCACTACCGTTCTGATTGGCGCATCAAAGCCTTCTCAGATTGAGGAAAACTGCAAGGCGGTAGAAAACCTTGAATTTTCAGAGGAAGAAATCAAAAAAATCGACAGCCTTACAAAGGTGTGGTAGAAATAAGCATAAAAAAGTCCTGCGAGCTTTAAAACTCACAGGACTTTATATTTTTGCTTAAATTATTTCAATGCGCTTTTACGCTTGATAATATCTTCTCTTTTTGGTCCGTTTGAAACGTAAGTTATAGGATAGCCGATTTGCTCCTCGCAGAACTCTATGTACTTGCGGCAGTTTTCAGGCAGCTCCTCATAAGTTTTGATTCCCCTGATGTCGCACATCCAGCCGTCAAGAACCTTAAGCACAGGCTTTGCCTTTTCAAGCTTTACGGTTGTCGGGAAGTCGGTAGTAACCTCGCCGTCAATTTCATAACCCACGCAAACAGGGATTTTCTCCAGGTATCCTAAAACGTCCAGAACTGTAAACGCTACGTCTGTTGTTCCTTGTAAACGGCAGCCGTATTTTGAAGCTACGCAGTCAAACCAACCCATTCTTCTCGGACGGCCTGTAGTAGCTCCGTACTCTCCGCCGTCGCCGCCACGACGCCTTAGCTCGTCGGCTTCCTCGCCGAAAATTTCAGAAACAAATGCTCCTGCTCCGACTGCTGACGAATAAGCCTTGCAGACGGTAACAATTTGCTTAATCTCATAAGGCGGAATGCCAGTACCGATTGCGCCATAAGACGCAAGTGTTGAAGAGGATGTAACCATTGGATAGATTCCGTGATCAGGATCCTTTAAGGTTCCGAGCTGACCCTCAAGAAGAATTTCCTTACCCTCCTTGATAGCCTTGTCAAGATACAAGGAAACGTCACAAACGTAAGGCTCGACCATTTCTTTGTACTCTTTAAGCGTTTCCATAAGAGCGTCAATGTCAAGCGCAGGCTTGTGATACAGGTGCTCGAGTATTACGTTCTTTTGCGGCGCAATTCTTTCAAGATGCTCTCTTAAAGACTTCTCATCAAAAAGCTCCTGAACCTGAATACCGATCTTTGCGTACTTATCAGAATAAAACGGCGCAATACCAGACTTTGTTGAACCAAAGCTCGACTTGCCTAATCTTTCCTCCTCGTATTCGTCAAAAGCAATATGATAAGGCATTACTATCTGACAACGGTCGGATATTAAAATCTTCGGCATTGGAACATCGCGGCTTACAACCTCTTTAAGCTCGTTAAAGAATACAGGAATATTAAGCGCAACGCCGTTACCAATAATGTTAGTTGTATTTGAATTGAAAACTCCGCTCGGAAGTGTATGAAGCGCAAATTTTCCATAATCATTTACTATGGTATGACCAGCGTTTGCTCCGCCCTGAAATCTGATTACGATATCAGCGTCGCAAGCGAGCATATCGGTCATTTTGCCCTTTCCTTCGTCGCCCCAGTTAGCTCCAACTATTGCTTTTACCATTACTTTCTCCTCCCGAATAGGCACAATTTTTGTGAATAAAATCACAGGATAAAGTATACCATAAAAAAAACGGCTTGTAAAGAATTAAATTGAAATTTTTACAAGTAGAAGCACAATTTGACAAAAGCGTTTGTTTTTGATAAACTTTACGCTATGGGAAGTGAAACGAAATGAAAGCTCTTATGATTTTTACAGGCGGAACTATTGCATCTACCATCAGCGATAATGCAATTTCGCCCATTGATAACGGCGGAGGTTCAAAAAGCCGCCTGGTGGATATGTTCTTTGACTTATATCCGAAATATCGTGAGAAAATAAAGTTTGAGTGCGAATTTTTACTTAACAAGCTGAGTGAGAATATGAAGCCGTCAGACTGGGAAAAAATTGTAAGCAGGCTTTTATCAGTAGATGATAAAAATTACGACGCTATATTTATTGCGCACGGCAGCGACACGCTCGCTTACTTTGCAAATATGCTTTCGGTTTTCTTCGGAAATAAGAACCTGCCTGTTTTTGTAATTGCATCGGACAGGGTTTTAGAGGACAAAAGAGCTAACGGACTTGAAAATTTGAAGTGTGGGGTTGACACACTACTAAACGGCGTTACAAGCGGCGTTTATGTGCCTTACAAAAACGAAGGAGAAGCGGTCAGGCTGCACAAAGGCTACCAGATTACTCAGTCGCAGATTTTAGGCAGCAGCTTTTATTCTCTCCCATCAAGGCCTGTATACTGTGATGAATTTTCAGGATTTAAAAAGCGAGTTCTGATATTAAAAAGCTATGTCGGGGCGGATTATTCGTTTGTGGACACTAAATGCTTTGACAGCATTTTAATCGAGCTTTACCACGGCGGAACGACAGATGTTGACGTCTTGAAAGTGCTTGTTGAGAAGGCAAGGACAAGCGGTACAGAAATTTATGCCGCTTCGGTAAAATCGGAAAATACGCTTTATGAATCTACTGTTGAGCTTCAAGGACTCGGCGTAAAATTTCTTCACGACTTAACGCTTGAAACGGCTTACGCCTGTTTGCTAAGCGGCGTAGAAACAGACTAAAATTGACAAAACTTAAATATCCCCTGCCAGAAAACTGGCAAGGGATATTTTTTTACAAATCAATCGTTTGATTTCTATTCAGTAAAGGATGCGATCGACTCGTTAAGAGTTTCAACTTCGCTCTCAACAGTTGCCGAATAGGTTTCCTTCGTTTGCGTCCAGGTCAGGATATTACCTGTCGTCTGGTCAGGAGCAGAGGTTGCCTTATAGAGGTAGTTTGCAAGTGACTCACCTGAATGGAAACCGCTGTTGTCGTCGCCCATAAGAGCTGATACTCCGTAAGCCGGGTCAAAGATCATAAGGTTCTGGTCAGGGTCAGAAAGCTCCATCATAAGGTCGTAGTCTTCTTCTGTCCAGTTCGGGTTATCTTCAAGCCACTTATCCTTAACGTTCTGCTTGTAGGTTTCGTCAGTCTGAGCAATTCTGTAGCACTCATAGAAGCATCTTACAGCGTCAGTCTTTGTTGAGCCCTTAACCCACCAGTAAGCTGTCATTGTAGCAGAAACAAGTGGTAAATCTCCCTCATAGTCAGGGTCGGAAGGAACAGGAACGATTCCCCAGCTCTCGCCTGAAGACGGACCTGCATCACCAGTTGCAGCCCATGAACCCATTGCGTAGAACAAGCAGCCTGCGCTGAATGCGTCAGCAGCACTGCCTATCCAGCTTGCTTCAACGTAGCCGTTCTTCTGCCAGTTGTAAAGTCTTTCCTCAGCCTTAGCGATTGCTGCGCTGTCAAGGTTAGAATAGTATGTTCCGTCGTCGTCAACCATAACAAGCGTTTCACCTGTCTGCTGAATGTATGAAGGCGCATAGTAACCGTTGATACCGTATCTTACCTCATCGCCGTCAGCATTATTTACATACTCGCTCATAAGGTCGTCCATTGCATCGTAATCCCACTCGCCTGCATAGTAAAGATCCATTGGGTCGTCAAGTCCCTCTTCAATGATTGTTTCTTTATCATAGAAGATGTAAATTGCAGGAGAGAACTCGATAGGCGCAACATAATGCTTACCGTTTAATACGTATTGGTCAGCAGTAGACTTAACGTCAGCCCATAGCGGGTCGTCAAAGTCAACTACATCGTCAACCGGCTGATAGAAGCCCTGGAGAACCTGATACGGGAATGATCCGCTTGCGAACAGGTCAGGAACGTCCTTGCCTGATGTTACAGCAGCAGCCAGCTTTGTAAACTGGTTTGAAGAGGTAACTCTCGACCATTCAATCGAGCCGCCCTTTTCCTCAAACAGCGTCAAGCCAACCGTCTTCTCGTCATCTGACGACGGATTCAGGTCGTAATTTGCCATCCAAAGAAGGGTTGTTTCCTCTCCGTCAGCAATAGGGTCAATGTCGTCTGTAGTTACAACCTGTACGGTATCCTCGTGTGAAGAAGCGTCTTCAGAGTCATCGTCGCTACAAGCTGCCAATGCAAACGTCATTGAAACTGCCAGCATTGCTGCCAACAATTTTTTTAGATTTTTCATTTTCTAAACTCCTTTTCTGAATTGTAAAATTCTATATCAAACGACTTTTGTCATTTGTACCAAGATTACCAACGCTTATTTGCTGATGAAGTCCTGAATCTGTGAATTGATTGTTGCTACTTCTTCGTCAACAGTTCCTGAATACTTCTCCTTGCTCTGCGTCCATGTATAGGTATTGCCCTCTTCGTCAGGAACAGAGGTTGACTTATAAAGCCAGTTTGCAAGGCAAACGCCGCTCATAAATCCGCTGAAATCGTCACCCATAAGTGATGAAACGCCGTAAGCCGGATCAAAAAGCAGATAAACCTTGTCAGGATCTGTAAGGTCGCTCATAAGCTCAAAATCTTCCTCAGTCCATGTCGGGCTTGCTGCCATTGCCTTTTCAAGACCAGTTGCTGCATAAGTAGGATCAGTCTGAGCTATTCTGTAGCACTCATAGAAGCATCTTACAGCGTCAGTCTTTTCAGAACCGGTTACCCACATATATGAAGTAATGCTTGCAGATGAAATTGGCTTATCTCCTTCATAAGAAGGATCGCTTGGGAATGCAACCATTCCCCAGTCGCCCTGAACGTCAGGACCATTGTCGCCCATTGCAGCCCATGTTCCCATTGAATAGAACAGTGTATTCTGCTCAAAAGCGTCAGCTGCTGTTCCTCTCCAGTTGTTTTCAACATAGCCGTTCTTCTGCCAGTTATATAGTCTTTCCATAACAGCTGCAATCTTTGGACTGTCAAGGTTTGACTCATATGTAATGTTATCCTCAGTTGTAACAAGAGTTTCACCAGTCTGAGCTACCATCTGAGGAGCATACCAGCCGTTAATTCCGTATCTTACCTCATCGCCCTCAGCGTTATTTACATACTCGCTCATAAGGTCGTCCATTGCATCGTAATCCCACTCGCCTGCGTAATAAAGGTCAATCGGGTCGTCCAAGCCTTCCTCAGCGATTACATTCTTATCATAATAAAGAAGCGCTGTAAGTCCGTATTCAATCGGAGAACAATAATGCTTTCCGTCAAGCATAAACTGATCAGCTGTATCCTTGACGCCAGACCAAAGGTCAGAATCAAAGTCAATTACCTCATCAAGCGGCTGATAGAAGCCCTGAACCACCTGGCATGGGAAAGCAAGCGTGTTGTACGCAAAAAGGTCAGGCGCATCAGTTCCAGCTGTTACAGCTGCTGCGAGCTTTGTAAACTGGTTAGACGAAGTTACTCTCATATATTCAATAGAACCGCCCTTTTCCTCAAACAGAGTAAGTCCGACAGTTCTGTCGCCATCGTCAGTTGAAGGATTAAGGTCGTAGTTTGCCATCCAGACAAGGGTTGAATCCTCGCCGTCTGCGATTGGCTCGATGTCGTCAGTTGAAACGACAGCGATTTCGTCACTCTTTGACGAAGCTTCCTCGCTCGAATCACAGCCTACCAACGCAAATGTAAGCACGACTGCTAAGGTTCCCGCTAAAATTCTTTTTAATATTTTCATACAAATCTCCTCCCTTGTGCCAAAACGCAAATTCCGCACAAATTATTTCCAGCTAAAACTGCGATTTAAGCAAGTCAGACCGCAATTTAGCTACACCTTAATTGTAACATAAATGCTCACAATTAACAATGTGCATTTTACACATATATTGGAGCAAATTTTTGTGACATTTCACAAATGGAACACAACAAGTACGCTTGCTTTACACATTTTATGAAAACAAATTGAGAAATTTTAGCAACGAGGGGAATTGCGTGAATTAGTTTTAAAAGCGCAAAGAACCAACCGTGGTTAGGGGTGGTTCTTTGCAGAGATACAAATTTATAGGTAGTCTCAACAGTTGTCGAGCAGGACGGCAGCAGCAAGGCAACACTTGCCACCATACTAACTGCTAAAAAATACTCATCAGACGCTTCATAGAATCACCTCTTATGCTTCTTGCTCTATTGTTTTGATTACCTTTGCAGGAACGCCGCCGACAACAGTATACGGCTCGACATTCTTTGTTACAACAGCGCCAGCCGCAACTACCGCCCATTCACCGATAGTAACACCCTGTAAAATCGTAGCGTTTGAACCTATCCAGACGTGATTTCCGATAACAATTGGCGCATAAATGTTCTTTCGATTATTTTTCGGGTTCAGGTCGTGATTGATGGTTGCAAGCACTACATTGTGTCCTATAAACGCTCCGTCGCCAATTTTAACTCCGCCCTGATCCTGAAAGTGACAGCCTGAATTTATAAAGACGTCCTTGCCGATATGAATATTCTTTCCAAAATCCGTATAAAATGGCGGAAACAAGCGAAAGCTGTCGTCTACAGGTTTACCAATCAGCCTGGAAAAAATCTCTCTGATTTCTTCCGGCGAATGGTAGCTGTTATTAAGCTCCATTCCTATACGAATTGCTTCCTGAAAAAGCGAGTTCGCCTTCTTATGCCATTCAGGATTTTCCGGTTCGCCTTTCTCAAAGCCTTTTATTATATCTTCTACTGTTATCATTTTCATCACAGACACATTTCGTAAATTTTTTCGACGTCGCAGCTGTTAAGCTTACCAATTCCGTTAATACCGCCGCCCCTGCAAGCGTGATCAGCCATTGCCTTAAAGTTTTTGCTGTCAATTGATAAATCAGAAAGCGTTGGCTTCAGTCCAAGCGTTTCAAAACAGAATTTTGAAACAGCTTCAATTGCCGCTTTTGCACCGTCTATTGGAGAATAGCCGTCAGAAACGCCGAAAACAACCTTTCCAAAGCGATATATTGCAGGAGCAGTTTCTTCGTTTAAAATATAAGAAAGCCAACGTGGGGTTAAAATCGCAAGTCCGTGTCCGTGGGTTATATCATAATACGCAGAAAGCTCATGCTCCATCATATGGCAAGCGCAGTCGTGAACAGTTCCGCCGTCAAGGACAGTATTAAGTGCCATTGAAGACGCCCACATAAGATTTGCTCTTGCTTCATAGTTTTCAGGCTCGCTCATAGCTATTGGCGCCCATTTAACAACAGTTCGCATTACAGCTTCCTGCATTTCAAGCAGCATATCAAATGTGGCGTCGCCTGCAAAATAATAGTTGTCAAGCACGTGGTTAAATATATCAAATGCGCCGCAAGCGGTCTGATAAGCAGGAAGTGAAAAGCTGTACTCAGGATTTTCAAAGGCAGCTTTCGGAATAAGCGCCGAACCGCCAAGCCCGATTTTTTCGTTGGTATCCATATTTGAAATTACCGCCCATGCGTCCATTTCGGAGCCTGTTGCTGCGTTTGTTAAAATTGCGACAATCGGCAAAGCCTCAGTTACCCATACACCGTTTGAGACAAGTTTCCAGACATCGCCGTCATCAGTAAGAGCAGCGGCAGCAATTCCCTTTGCGCAGTCGATAGTAGAACCACCTCCAGCGGCGAGAATAACATCAATCCCCTTCTCTTTACAAATTGCGGCGCCCTTGTTTACCGTTGTGTGACGTGGATTCGGTTCAACTCCAGAAAGCTCGCAAAGCTCTATATCGGCGGACTTCGCAAGAGAAATAATCTCGTCGTAAAGGCCGTTTTTCCTGATTGAACCGCCGCCGTAAACAAGCAATACCTTTTTACCAATGCTCAGAAGCTCAGTCGGCAGGTTTTTCATTATATCCTTGCCAAAATAGACCTTATCAGGGTTGTGAAAAATAAAATCGTTCATAAATAGTCCTCCTTATGAATTTACATAGTTTTGTCCCTTGAGTATATTATACTCGGTAGCTTATAAAATATCAAATACATATAAAATATCAGTTTCCATACTTGAAAGGTATGGAAATGTGTGGTACAATAAATCAGGCAAATTATTTTAGTGAGGTGCAAAAATGGATATAAGAGTGCTACAATATTTTTTAGCAGTTGCGCAGGAGGAAAGCATAACAAAAGCCGCTCAGTCGCTGCACATGACTCAGCCGCCCCTTTCAAGGCAACTGAAGGATTTAGAGGACGAGCTTGGCAAGCAGCTTTTAATTCGAGGAAGTAAAAAAGTAACGCTGACGGAGGACGGTATTCTTCTCAGACAGCGAGCGCAGCAGCTAATTGATTTAATGCAAAAAACGAAAAGCGAAATTATGACTTCCGACTATGACATAACCGGAGACATATACATTGGCGGCGGCGAATCAGACGCAGTTTCTTTTCTTGCGAAAATTGCCTGCGAGCTAAAGAAAGAGTATCCGCATATTCATTATCATATGTTCAGCGGAGATGCTGATCGGGTTTCAGAAAAGCTCGACAAAGGACTGATTGACTTTGGTCTTTTTGTTGCACTTCCCACAAGCTTTGAAAAATACAACTACATTCGCTTGCCGCAAAAGGACAGGTGGGGAGTTCTTATGCGTGATGATTGTCCGCTTGCAGAAAAGAAAGCAATTCATGCAGAGGATTTATACGACAAGCCGCTTATCGTTTCGCATCAGGCCTCAAAGCACAGCGAGCTATTTCAATGGCTAAAGAAAAGCGAAGCTGAGCTTAACATAGTAATGAAGTATGATCTTATTTACAATGCTTCTCAATTCGTAAAGGAAGGCTTCGGCTATGTGATAGGACTTGACAAGCTTATAAACACAGCAGGCTCCAGCGGCTTGTGTTTTCGTCCGCTTGAGCCTGCATGGCAATCAGAACTTTATTTGGTTTGGAAAAAGTATCAGGTACTATCCCGTGCCGCCAGTCTTTATCTGGAGAGGATACGGGGAGAGGTGAAAAATAAAATGTAAATTATTGGCTTTTTGAACTTTTCCGACGATTGGCGAAATATTTTTCCGACGATTGGCGGGAAATTTTTCCGATGGTTGGCGAATCAGCTCGCTTTTTCCTATTTTCTGCGTGAATTTTTTTGCAGATTTTCTCAAATATTTCACAAATAAAGCACACAGGAAGCATAAATTATTCAACAATAGGGGCAGACTTTTTTGTCTTGCCTCTATTATTTTTATAGAAAGAAGGAAGAGCTATGAAAGCAAATAAACTTAAAAGACCATTGCTTCTGGTTCTGGGGGCAAGCGTTCTTTTGATGGGCGGCTGTTCGTCTGACGAAGAAGAGGAAAGCGCTTCGCAAAGTGCTGCAAGCCTGGCAGAAAGTGAAGGCATTATGACGCTTAGCGACGAAACGAATGTAAAGACTATTTATACGACTGATTTTCAGGAGGATATTTACAATCAGATTGAGGAGCTTAAAAGCTCGGAGTACACGTTCGACTCCCCTCTTATAATTGCAAATCCTTATCGTACAAACACAACAAGCCTTTACGTCTATTTTAACACAGATGAAGCTGTTGAAATCTCATACACGATTTCAGCGGACGGCTACAGCGATTTCAGCTATACAACCTCGGGAGGATATACAACCGAGCACGAGTATCAGCTTATAGGATTAGTTGGCGGAACGGAAAATTCTGTAACGCTGACGGCTACCGATGAAGAAGGCAACACCGAAAGCACTCAGTGGACATATACAGCGCCTGAGATTCAGAATCAGGACGAGTATATAAAGCTTGATATAACCGAGGGCACCAGCACTCAGGAGGTAAGCGACGGATTATATACGATTCTCGGAAACGACCAGGATATGGACGAAGGCGAGGACGAGGATGCATCTTACAGATATATTTATATCTACGACAACGACGGCGTCTGCAGAGCAGAAATTCCTGTAATGAGCTACAGAGCGCACAGACTTATTTTCAAAGACGGAATTATGTACTATTCGGCTTCAGCTAAGTATTTTGTCGGAATGGATGCAACAGGTCGCCTTGCAGAAATTTACGACCTCGGCGACTACAGACTTCACCACGATTACATCTTCGGGACGGACGGAAACGTACTTCTTTTAGGCACAGAATATGACGCCAAAACGGAAGAGGACAGGGTTTTAAGTCTTGACCTTGAGTCGGGAGAGGTTTCCGAAATTATCGACCTGCGGGATCTGTTCGGCGATTACCTCGATACGCTTGAATACCCTGACGACGATACTCTTGACTGGATGCACCTCAATACCCTTTCGCTTGTTGACAACGATTCGCTTATACTAAGCGCTCGTGAAACTTCAACAATTATGCGGGTTGACAACATTTACGACAATCCAACGGTAGAGTGGACAATCGGCTCGGATAATTTCTGGGAAGGAACAGGATATGAGGATCTTCTGCTTGAGCAGGTTGGCGAATTTTCGCTTCAGGCAGGTCAGCATTGCGTAGAGGTTGTCGAGGACGAAAGTCTTGAGGACGGTCAGTATTATCTGTATATGTTTAACAACAACTTTACAACCTGCACCAGTCGTGGCTACGATTACGACGAGGACGACAACTACTATGGAACATACTCAAAGGTTGAAGAGGACGACGCCGAGTCGTACTTCTACATCTATCTGGTTGATGAAAACGAGGGTACTTTTGAACTTAGCTATTCCCTGCCGGTAGCTTACTCGGCTTATGTAAGCTCGGTTCAGCTTCTGGATAACGGAAATATTCTCACAGACAGCGGCTTTGCCTTCACGGCGGCGGAATACGACAGCGACGGTGAACTTATACAGTCTTTAAACGGCTCGGGCGATCAATGGTGGTACAGAGCGTTTAAGTACGACTACTCAGGCTTCTGGTTTAAGTAAAAGCTTCTGAAATAACGATTACTCCCCTTGTCAGTAAAATCTGATGAGGGGAGTTTTTTGATGGGGAAAAATAAATTGTATTGTTCCGAAGAGAGCAAAATATTGTTCCGGAAGTGTTGATATTGTTCCGAATATATGGTATACTAAATACGAGATTGGAGGAATGCACAATGAATATGTCAGTAAATGAAGCTGCTGAAAAATGGGGCATTTCAGACAGAAGAATACGTAGCCTTTGCGCTCAGGGCAAAATTGCTGGTGCTTTCAAGCAAGGCAACAGCTGGAAAATTCCTGCTGATGCTAAAAAGCCTGCTGACGGTCGCTACAAATCTATAGAAAGTATGCTTTCGCAAATTTACAAAAAGAAAGCCGAGCTAGGCAGCAAGCGCCCATTAACTGAAGGCGAACTGGCACGACTTAACGAAGAGTTTATCGTTGAATATACCTACAATTCTAACGCAATCGAGGGTAACACGCTCACTCTCAGGGAAACTGATTACGTTTTACAAGGACTGACTATTGGTGAAAAGCCGTTAAAAGACCATTTGGAGGCTGTAGGACACAAGGAAGCATTTGAGTTTGTGAGCGAACTGGTAAAAGAAAATGTTCCAATAAGCGAGAGAGTAATAAAACAAATTCACTATCTCGTTCTTGCCGACAAAAAGGAAGACCGAGGTGTTTATCGTAGGGTTCCCGTTCGCATAATGGGCGCACATCATGAGCCTGTGGAGCCTTATTTGATTCAGCAAAAAATGGAGCAGTTAATTTCAGACTTCAATGCAAGCGAAGAAAATTTAGTAACAAAGCTCGCTCGTTTTCACATTGAATTTGAAGGGATTCACCCGTTCATTGACGGAAATGGCAGAACTGGAAGGCTGCTGATTAACCTGGAGCTTATGAAAGAAGGCTACCCGCCTATTGACATTAAATTCACAGACAGAGTAGCATATTATAATGCTTTCGACGAGTATCACACAAAACATAATCTTTCTGCGATGGAAAAGCTCTTTGCAAAATATATAAACGAAAGACTTGATATGTTTTTAAAAATTCTGTGATGCTTTTTAAGCAAGCAAAAACCCACCCCCTGCATTTAGCACGGGGTGGGTTAATTTTAACTGATTTTAAATTCTATTCAGATTATTCCTCTGCTGCTACAGTTGTACCATTAGTGATGAATGCCTGGATAGATTCGTTAAGTGAAGCAACTTCACTTTCAACAGTGTTTGCGTATTTTTCCTTGGTCTGAGTCCATGTGTAGGTTTCGCCCTGCTCGTCAGCTGATGAAGTTGACTTATAGATCCAGTTTGTCAAAGAAACGCCGCTCATAAATCCGCTGTTGTCATCACCCATAAGTGATGATACACCGTATGATGGGTCAAAAATCATAAGGTGAGTTTCTGGGTCTGAAACATCGCTGATGATGTCATAAGCTTCTTCGCCCCAGTATGGGTTGTTCTCCAACCACTTGTCCTTCTCGTTCTGCTGATAATCCGGGTCTGTCTGTGCAACTCTGTAGCACTCATAGAATACCTTAACAGTTTCTGCCTTTTCAGAACCATTTACCCAAAGAACTGAGTCATCTGACATACTAGCAGATGAAATTGGAAGGTCGCCTTCGTATGATGGATCGCTTGGGAACGGAACTACGCCCCAGTCGTCGTCAGCTGATGGAGTGTGAGTATCGATAGCTGCCCACTCGCCCATTGCGTAGAACAAACAGTTTGTTTCAAACGCTTCTGAAGCTTCGCCGATCCAGCTCTCGTATACATAGCCTTCCTTGAGCCAGTTGGAAAGTCTTTCCTCTGCAGATGCAATCTTTGCACTGTCGAGGTTTGACTCGTAAGTAATGCCGTCCTCTGTTGTTACGATTGTTTCGCCTGTCTGCTGAACGTATGAAGGAGCATAGTATCCGTTGATACCATATCTGATTTCATCGCCTGAAGCAGCAGCAACATATTCGCTCATAAGGTCGTCCATTGCGTCGTAATCCCACTCACCTGCATAATAGAGGTCCTGTGGATCGTCAAGTCCGTTTTCTGTGATAACTGTTCTGTCATAGAAAAGAAGCGAAAGCGGCTTGTAGCTGAACGGTACAACATAGTGCTCGCCGTTTACAGTAAACTGATCAGCTGTATCCTTGATTCCTACCCACATTGCATCGTCAAAGTCGATGATGTCATCAAGCGGCTGATAGAAGCCCTGAATAACCTGTGAAGGAACTGCCAATGCTGTGTAGTTGAACAGGTCAGGAACATCCTTACCAGCAGTTACAGCAGCACCAAGCTTTGTATACTGGTTAGATGAAGTAACTCTTGAATATGTAATTGTTCCGCCCTTTTGCTCAAACAGGGTAAGTCCAACGCTCTTTTCATTGTCGCCGGTCGGGTTCAAATCTCCAACACCCATGTAGATAAGCTCAGTTTCAGCACCATCAGGGATATCGGAAATATCCTCAGCCTCAGCTACCTTAACTGTATTTTCCTTGGATGAAGAATCGTCACTCGAATCGTCACAAGCTGTAAACGCAAATACCATTGCTACAGCCATACAGCCAGCGAACAATCTCTTAAGATTTTTCATGTGAATCCTCCTTTTTTAAAAACTTGTGTCTTTATTATAAAGCTTTGACGAAAGAATGTCAACAAACGCTGATACAACGCAAATCATCTTTGTGCAAAATGCACAAAATTTCAGAAAATTATTATCTATATTGACGAAAACTACTCCCGAATTTTACATAAAATGACAATGCTTGCAAGGAGATTTTTAAGGATACTTAACAGGGCGCAAATAAGCGTCCGCACAAAATATGTGCGGACGCCAAATTAACTTATTTTGTTCGGTAAATTATGAGTTTGATGCAATAAAGCTTTCAATCTGAGAGTTTATAGATTCAAGCTCGCTGTCAACAGTTCCTGAATAGGTTTCTTTGAGCTGTGTCCATGTGTATGAAACGCCATCGGTTTCGTCAGCCTTTGTACAGCCTGTGTACAACCAACCTGTCAGGTTTACACCGGTTCTGAATCCGCCCCAGTCGTCACCCATCAGTGATGATACGCCGTAAGCCGGGTCGAAAATCATAAAGTTTTCGTCAGGGTCAGCAACTGTTCTGATGATCTCGTAATCCTCTTCTGTCCAGTAAGGATTATCAGCAAGCCACTTGTCCTTAGTGTTCTGGATATAAGTAGTATCAGTTTCAGCTACTCTGTAGCACTCATAGAAGGTCTTTACAGCCTCGCTCTTATCTGAGCCGTTTACCCACATATAAGCTGTCATATCAGAAGTTGTAATCGGCTTGTCGCCTTCGTAGGAAGGATCGCTTGGGAAAGGTACTACTCCCCAGTTGTCTGAGCTTCCTGGACCTGCTGTACCTGTTGCTGCCCAGTCGCCCATTGCGTAGAAGAGAATGTTCTTTTCAAACGCATCGGATGCTCCGCCAATCCAGTTTGGCTCAACGTAGCCGTCCTTCTGCCAGTTGTAAAGTCTTTCCTGAGCCTTTGCAATTGCAGCGCTGTCAAGGTTATTTGTGAATGTTATATTGTCCTCTGTTGTAACCATTGTTTCGCCTGTCTGCTGGATAATCTGCAAAGCGAAATAACCGTTGATTCCGTATCTTATGGTATCTTCAGTAGAACCCTTGCACCATTCGCTCATAAGCTCTTCCATAGCGTCGATATCCCACTCACCAGCGTAGTAGAGATCAACAGGGTCGTCAAGACCTGAATCGGTGAAGAAATCTCTGTTGTAGAAAAGCATTGATGAAGCGTTATAGGAAATAGGCGCAACATAATACTCGCCATTTAATTGATACTGTGAAGCTGTTTCCTTAACGTCTACCCACATAGCGTCGTCAAAATCAACGAGGTCGGTTATCGGCTGATAGAAGCCCTGTACAACCTGACATGGGAATGCTAACCATTCGTAATCGAAAAGGTCAGGAACGTCCTTGCCTGATGTTACAGCAGCACCGAGCTTTGTAAACTTGTTCGACGAGGTAACTCTTGAATATGTAATAGTGCCGCCCTTATCCTCAAAAAGGTTAAGTCCAACGCTCTTTTCGTTGGAGCTTGTAGGGTTAAGGTCAGACTCACCCATATAGAGAAGCTCTGTTTCAGCTCCATCTGGAATGTCTTCAATATCGTCGGTTGAAACAACCTTTACAGTTTCTTCCTTAACGGATGATGCATCCTCTGTATCCTCCGAATCGGAACAGCCAACAAACGCAAATGTCATAATAATTGCCATTGAGCCTGCAAGCAATCTTTTAAGCTTTTTCATAATCTGCCTCCTTAAAACAGTTCAGAAATCAAGCAAGTACAGTCTTGCTTTAATTTATGGCTTCATTATACATAATAATCACAAAAAAATCAACAAAATTTCAAAATTGGTCAATCAATTTGACATTTGCGACAAATTAAGAGCATTGTTTTTGTGCATAATTACTAATTTGTGTGAGGCAAAAATATCTCCTGCGAAAAGCTCACAAGAGATATTTTCAAATATTTTTAAAGGATCAAGGGGGGGTCCTGTTTTATTTAGCTAGCTTTCAAAAATTCTTCAAGCTCGCTGTTGATTGTATCAATCTCTCCGTCAACAACCGATGAGTAGGCTTCCTTGATTTGCGTCCAGGTATAAACTACGTTGTCAACCTGATCGGGTTCCTTGCAGCAGTTATAAAGCCATAGCGCAAGGCCAGAGCCGCTTCTGAAGCTTCCGTAATCGTCACCCATAAGAGCTGACAGACCAAATGCCGGGTCGAAAAGCATAATATTTTCGTCAGGGTCGGAAACTGCCATCATAACATCGTAATCCTCTTCCGTCCAGTTCTCGTTGTTTGCAAGCCACTTGTCCTTGGTGTTCTGCTGATAATCAGGGTCGATTGCCGCTATCCTATAGCACTCATAGAAAACTTTTACCGCTTCCTTCTTTTCAGAACCCTTAACCCACATATACGCTTCAAGGTCAGCGGTAGTTATAGGCTTGTCGCCCTCGTATGTAGCGTCGTCAGGGATTGGAACCACTCCCCAGTTTTCATCGTCCTTTGGTGCTAAATTTCCCTGAGCAGTTGCTGCCCAAGCACCCATTGGATAAAACAGTACGTTTAAGCTGAACGCTTCTCTTGCGCTTCCAATCCAGTCGGAAAGGACGTAGCCGTTTTTGTACCAATCGGAAATTCTCTCCTGAACGGAAGCTATTTTTGCGCTGTCGATGTTTGAAGAATAGGTTCCGTCGTCGTTTCTTACAACCATCGTTTCACCCGTCTTCTGAACAAGGTGCATAGCGTAATAACCGTTTATGCCATATCTTGTTTCATCAGTAGCGGCACCCATACACCACTCGCTCATCATTTCTTCCATTGTATCTATCGTCCACTCGCCTGCATAGTAGAGGTCAAGCGGGTCGTCAAGTCCTGCATCTGTGATGAAATCTCTGTTGTAGAACACAAAAGAGCTTGCACTGTAGTTTATCGGCGCTACGTAATAGTCATCGCCTAGCATATACTGATCGGCGTTATCCTTGACTCCGCTCCAAAGAGCGTTGTCAAAATCAACCACGTCGTTTATCGGCTGGTAAAAGCCTTGAATAACCTGATAAGGGAATGTCATTCCAAGCTCGTATTTAAACAGGTCTGGAACATCCTTGCCTGAAGTTACTGCTGCAGCGAGCTTTGTAAACTTGTTTGAAACGGTTACTCTCGACCATGAAATGGTACCGCCCTTGTCTTCAAACAAATTAAGCGCAGTAGATTTTTCCTGAGTGGACGAAGGATTTAAATCGTCAACTCCCATATAAAGAAGCTCAGTTTCTGCTCCATCCGGAATGTCTTCAATGTCGTCGGTTGAAATTACCGTTACAGTTTCCTCCTTAACGGACGATGCATCGTCTGTTGAAGCTTCTTCCCCGCAGCCGACAAAAGCAAGGCAAAGAGTAAATGCCATTATGCCAGCCAGTAATCTCTTGAATTTTTTCATAAAATATCACCTCTGTATTTTAAAGGGGTCTTTCCTCTTGCTTAAATTGTAACACCAATGCGGCAATTAAAAATATACTTTTGTGACATCGACAAGCATTTTTACGACATAAAATATAAAATCTGACAGCACAATTTTGTCATCCTCCCCTGTCAGAATCTGCAGCAATATACAGGTTCAGGCAAAGTTGCTTGATATTGGATAACTTTTGTGGTACAATTCTTTAAGGAAAAAGCTTAACACAAAATCGGAGGATTTATGAAAGAGGTTATAATGTATACCGACGGAGCTTGTTCGGGAAATCCCGGGCCCGGAGGATATGGTACTATTTTAAAATACGGAAATCACACAAAGGAGCTTTCAGGCGGCGAGGAAAACACCACCAACAACCGAATGGAGCTGAGTGCTGTAATTGCAGGACTTTCCGCTTTAAAGGAGCCTTGCAGGGTTCTGGTTTATTCTGACTCAAAGTATGTGGTTGACGCTATAAATTCAGGCTGGGCGGAAGGCTGGAAGGCAAGAGGCTGGAAAAAGAGCAACAAGGAACCTGCTCTTAATGTTGATCTCTGGGAAAAGCTGTTAGCCTTGGTTAACATTCACGATGTCACTTTTTACTGGGTAAAAGGACACGCCGGACAGCCTGAAAACGAGCGTTGCGACGCTCTGGCGGTTGCGGAAAGTAAAAATTTTGCCACGCACAACGTGCTTTAAGCTTGAAAAATTTTTAAAACAAGAGTATAATACCCTTTAACAAAGTTTTTTAAAGGACTGATAATATGGATAATAAGAAGGTTATATACTGCGATAATGCAGCTACTACCGCTGTCAGCAAGCGAGCGCTCGAAGCAGCACTTCCCTATTTCACAGAAGAATACGGAAACGCTTCAAGCATCTATATGCATGGACAAAATGCGGCAAAGGCTATATTGGCAGCAAGGGAAAAAATTGCAGGAATATTAGGCTGCAAGGCATCGGAAATTTTCTTTACCTCAGGCGGTTCGGAATCGGACAACTGGGCGATAAAGGGAGCGGCGCTTTTAGGCAAGAAAAAGGGCAAGAATCACATTGTAACAACTGTGTTTGAACACCACGCAGTTTTACACACCTGTGAGTTTCTGGAAGCGCAAGGATATGAGGTAACTTATGTTCCAGTCGATGAAAACGGACTTGTGAACCCAGCCGACATTGAAAGCGCAATAAAGGACACCACCTGTCTTGTAACTGTTATGTTTGCAAACAACGAAATTGGCACGATTCAGCCGATTGAGGAAATTGCTGAAATCTGCAAGAAGAAGAAGGTTTACTTTCATACCGACGCTGTTCAGGCGGTCGGAAACGTGGAGATTAACGTCAAGGAAATGGGAATCGATATGCTTTCCCTTTCAGGACATAAAATTCACGCACCAAAAGGCATCGGCGCACTTTACGTCAGGGGCGGAATAAATCTTCCGAACCTGATTCACGGAGGAGCGCAGGAGCGTGGCAAGAGAGCAGGAACTGAAAACGTAGCTTCGATTGTAGCCCTGTCAGTTGCACTTGAGGACGCTTGCAAGGATATTCCGGCAAAGCAGGAAAGACTGTCCAAGAAAAGGGACAGATTGATTGACGGAATACTCAAAATCCAGCAGACAAGGCTTAACGGTGACAGAAATAAGCGTCTATGCTCAAACGTAAACATTTCAATCAGAGGAGTTGAAGGCGAAAGTTTGCTTCTGATGCTTGATATGTACGGAATAATGGCTTCGAGCGGTTCAGCTTGCACTTCGGGAAGCTTAGACCCGTCTCACGTACTTTTAGCGATTGGACTTCCCCACGAAATAGCGCACGGCTCGCTCAGGCTTTCTATTTCTGACGAGGTAAGCGACGAGGATATAGATTATATTCTTGAAACTGTTCCGAAGGTTGTTGACAGACTAAGGTCTATGTCACCGCTATGGGAAAGAATCTGCAAAAACGAAGGATTAACAGGAACTATCTGAGTAAAGGAGAAATGAACTATGATATATTCTGAAAAGGTAATGGACCATTTTACAAATCCGAGAAACGTCGGCGAAATTGAGGACGCAGACGGTATCGGCGAGGTTGGAAACGCTAAGTGCGGCGACATAATGAAGATGTATCTTAAAATCAACAATGGCGTTATTGAGGACGTTAAATTCAAGACGTTCGGCTGTGGCGCAGCTGTTGCGACATCTTCAATGGCGACTGAACTTATAAAAGGACAGAAGCTTGAGGACGCACTGAAAATCACAAACAAGGCAGTAATTGAAGCGCTCGACGGACTTCCGCCGGCAAAAATCCACTGCTCTGTTTTAGCTGAGCAGGCAATGAAAGCTGCTATCGCTGACTACTACCAAAGGCAGGGACTTGATCCTGAGCTTTATGTTGGTAAGATTGACAATCATTGCGAGACCTGTGAGGGCTGTGAGTAATCAGGCTGAAGCTCAAAGCATTGATAGCAAGACAAATAAATATATTGATTTTTAATGAACGAGAGCAGGTAAATTACCTGCTCTTTTTTGTTGATTTTGGTTTTGAGATAGTTTGATAGTAAACTCAAAAAGTGCCTGTAAAGTGAGTTTTCTTTACAGCGAGGATGCAATTGTGAAATATTCCAAAAAGAGGGGTCAAAAACATTACAAATTGTAAACTTTGTCGGTTGGCGGCGACAAATTTCGAGTCTGTTTTGCAGGATAAAGCTTATTTTTGCGAAATTCAGAATATTTTATAGCCGGATTTTAAAGTGCTGTGTCGGGCATTTTGTTAACAAGGGTTGCGTTTCGTTTTTATAAAAGTTACAAATTAGTTACACTTTTCTTGGATTTTCTTGTAGACAAACGCTTCCACTTGTAGTATAATAATACTACGCTGAGGTTTGGAAGATTGAAATTTCATCTTCAGCAGAGTATGTAAAGCCAAAAAACTTTACATACTGCACATTTTTCAAATTATTAAGGATTTAAAAAGCCAATGAGAGTAATTACGGGAACTGCGAGGGGTAAAAAACTTAAAACGCTTGACGGCCTTGAGGTTCGTCCAACGTCAGACAAGGTAAAGGAAGCTATATTTTCCATCATACAGTTTGACGTTCCAGCAGCGAGCGTTTTAGATTTGTTTTCAGGCTCAGGTCAGCTTGGAATTGAAGCGTTAAGTCGAGGAGCGGCGCATTGCGTATTC
Source organism: Ruminococcus sp. (assembly GCA_021199305.1). Taxonomy (GTDB): domain Bacteria; phylum Bacillota; class Clostridia; order Oscillospirales; family Ruminococcaceae; genus UMGS1601. Next base: position 3,085 of record JAJQIH010000004.1, on the reverse strand, counting down.
GTAGACAAGAGCAAGGCATCACTTGACATCACCAGGGAAAATATTTCTTCTTGCGGTTTTCTTGATAGGTCGAGAATTTTAAATCTTGACAGCATGGAATACCTGAGCGTCGGAAAGAAAGGCATAGACATAGCTTTGCTTGACCCGCCGTATCATCAGGATATACTCCCCCGCTGTCTTGAAAAAATTGAAAGACTGTTAAACGACGAGGCGATAGTTGTGTGTGAGCATGAATCGGAGCTTACACTCCCGGAAAAGTTCGGACGTCTGGAGCTATCCAAGCGGTACAGGTACGGAAAGATTGCACTCAGCGTTTACAGACTTCAGACTTGTGAGGAATAGACATGGAAAAGATTGCTGTTTGCCCCGGTAGCTTCGATCCGGTTACGTTCGGGCACTTAGACATCATTCATCGAGCCTCTGTACTGTTTGATAAAGTTATCGTATTAGTATCGGTAAATTCAACTAAGAACACCAGCTTTTCAGCAGCAGAGCGAGTTGAGATGATAAAAAAGGTATCGAGGGATCTGCCGAATGTTGAGGTAGATACCTGGGAGGGACTTTTAGCTGAATACTGCAAGAAGCGAAACGTCTGCGCAATAGTCAAAGGACTAAGAGCGGTTTCGGACTTCGAGTACGAATTTCAGCAAGCGCTCGCCAACAAAACGCTCTACCCTCAGGGCGACACTATCTTCCTTACGACACGATCGGAGAATATGTATCTCAGCTCGAGCGTTGTCAAGGAAATTGCAAGATATGGCGGCGATATTTCAAGCTTAGTACCAAGTGAGATTCTGGACACAATTTCAGAGCGGCTTGTAGGAAACAATTAAAATGTGAAGGAGTAGATTACAATGGCAAAAGTTGAAGAAATTCTGGATTTAATGGACGAAATGATTGACAAGGCTTCCAGCGTTCCGTTTACTAACAAAAAGGTTATCGACATAGAGAAGATGAGAGAATATATCGACAGCATCAGATATAATCTTCCTACCGATATCAAGAAGGCTAAGGAGCTTCAGAACGATCAGGCTATTATTATGACAGAAGCTAACAAGAAAGCAGAAGTCATCATCAAGAAGGCTGAGGAAAGAGCGCAGGTTCTGGTTTCTCAGGACGAAATCACCAAGGCAGCTCAGATTCAGGCTGCTGACATTCTGAACCAGGCTTATGCTGCTGACAAGGAAATCAGAAACGCTATGGCGAAGAAGCTTGAAACAGCTCTCACAGAAGCTGAAGAGGTTCTTACAAGAAATCTTGTTGACGTAAAGCAGACCAAAGAAGCCATCATTGCGGTAGCTGAGCCAAAACAGCCGATCGAACAGGAAAACTAAACCTTACGATTTGAAAAAAAAGAGAGAAAAAATCAGTGTAAAATTTAAGAAAGCTATATACATACCCCCTCTTGGCTAATGCTGAGAGGGGGTTATTTTTGGTTGGAGAGTAAAAGAAAGCAGCAGGCGGGTGCCTGCTGCTTTTGAGTATTGAGCTTTATGCTAAGTTATTACCAAAGTGCTACTACGCCCTTTGCGTGTGAATTAATCTTACCAACGTCTGCTGTTGTTACGCTGCCGTCAAGGTTTACGTCGGCGCAAATATATTGATAGTCAGTGAGGGTTGTAACGCCCTTGGCGTGGCTGTTTGCAAGGCCTACATCTGCAGTAGTTACCTTGTCATCACCGTTTACGTCGCCTAGCTTTTCAAGCAAAACATACTCAATATCATTATCTATTGCGTATTGCTCAGCATAAGAACCGGAGTAGCAACTAATTATAACAATAGGATCGGCAGGAGGATCGCCACCGTCAAAAGTAAGTATAAAAACATCTTCTCCTATGCTTGTAACCGAGGAAGGTATCGTTATACTTTCCAAATTATAGCAAGCATCAAATGCATGATAACCTATGCTTGTTACTGACGTGGGTATCGTTACTTCTGTTAAGCGCCACAAGTTATAAAATGCATACTCTTCAATACTTGTTACCGATTCAAGAATTATAATGCTTGATATACTGACGTTACCCTCATTGTCAGCAAAAGAGTATGAGCCAATGCTTGTAACAACATACCCATCAATTTCGCTTGGCAACTCAATCTCAGCATCGCTTCCTATGTAACGAGTGATTTTGGCTGTGCCGTCCTCTAAAATTTCGTACTCGTAATCGCCCGACGTTAGTGCTTCCGCACTAACAAGCACAGCTGGCAGACAGACACTCAGCGACAATACCATTGCGAGTACCGTTAACAAAGATACCATTCTTTTCTTCATGTATGGTCAACTCCTATTATTTTAATATACTTTATTGTAAACCTACCCCCCCCCCGTCAATTCGCGGATTGCACAAATTTTGAGGACGATTTTTGTGCAGTTTGCATAATTATGTAATTTTTGACCATTTTTTTGTAATAATTGGGGTTCGACTCCCGTCGCCTCCACCAAAAAATATAGTGTAGGTTAATGAAGCAGGGGTATGCAACGACGTTTAAAAGGTAGCAATCCAACGCCAAAGGCGTGGGATTGCGGATTTGAACGAGAGAGATGTTACAATGTTATTGTTAAAAAAGGTGTCGCCACCCCTGTTGGTGGCGACGGGAGGATTATAAAATTAGAACTGAAAGCAAACTCACAAAACTTAAAGGTGTCAATTTTCCCCACTATCGTGAGAAAATTGAGGATTTAAAAATACTGGCAGCGCATCAGGAAAATAAGGAACGAAGCCCAACCTTGGTAAAAGGATGTCCACCCACACTTGCAGTGTGGGTACGAATTTAAAAAACTGCTTGTACCAGCAGGGGTGGTTACAGGCTCACTAGCACTAACAAAAGGTTGCAAATTCCCACAGCGGTGGGAATTTGCGGATTAAAAAAACCAGCGAAGAATTGCCGGGGTTGAAAAAATAACAATTGCAAGATTGATAAAGATGGCAATTCCCTCTTTCGAGGGGATTGAAGAATTTGCAAGAACTCAAAGATTGAGAAATATTAGAAGTACCCACCCGCACCGCCCTTATTTAAAAGGATGTTCCCGCCCACCGTTGGTGTGCTGTCGCTTATACACAACTGACGCGGCCGACCAATTAGCCGG
>JAJQIH010000012.1:39612-62607 GCA_021199305.1 Ruminococcus sp. | reverse complement strand
AAAAATTAAATTCTTCAAATTGCAAAAAGCCGAAAATTATTGTTGTAAGCTCGTTTGATAATCAATTTGCAGAGCGTTCGGTAATGGAGCTCGGCGCATCCTACTATATGCGAAAACCAATTGACCCGAAGGTTCTGACTGAGCGGATAAATTCGTTGCTTGAAGAAGCTCTTGACAGAGTTTCAATTCATTCACCGAACTCCCAGCTTCGACTTGAAATTAAAATTACCGATATGATTCACCAGATTGGAGTGCCGGCTCACATCAAAGGCTACCACTATCTTCGTGAAGCAATTATGCTCTCAATCAATGACACTCAAATGCTGGAAAGCGTGACGAAGATTCTCTACCCGGCGGTTGCGAAGAAGTTCAACACAACCTCTTCAAGGGTTGAACGTGCAATTCGACATGCCATTGAAATCGCTTGGGACCGCGGCGACATTGACACGCTGAACTCGTTCTTCGGCTACACGGTTGACGTTGCAAAAGGCAAGCCGACCAACAGCGAGTTTATTGCTCTGATTGCGGATAGGATACGGCTGGGATTGAGGTGAGTATCTCTTGCAGTTTCCCTGCAATGTATTGTTCATCGACAACCTTGAATTCAAATGTACTTCACAACAACAAAAGAGAGCGGCGAGGCCATAAAGCCTCACCGCTCTCTTTTTTGCCAATCTGTCATTTTCTAACGTCTGTATTATTTTGCGTGCAAAAGCTCTTTAATAAATCTTCTATGTAACCGATATCTTGACAGCTCGATATGTTTATTTGAGAATTTCCATTTCCGTGATGACCAACATTGGTAACATCTCTTATAATTCCCTTTGAATCATCTAGCATATCAGGATCAGTATTTATCCACAAAACCAACGATTTCTTTTGCAACTTTATTGAAACGACACATTTCCTTCCACGATAAAATCCGATGTAAAGCTTTGTTGCCCTTATCGTAATATTATCATCCAAACTCAAAATGTAATCCCTCAGCTCTGTATATATATCTACTATGTTGTCTTCGGCCACATCAGTTAAATCTTTTTCGGAATAAGTTTTTGTTTCTTTTAAAACTTCTTGTTTTATATCTGTATCCAATACTGGTGCTATTGTTTTAACACTTTCATTGCTACTTGCTGAAATTATTTGTTCAAATGAAATAGTATTATTTCTGTATCTTTTTATTTTCCATAATTCTATTGGCAAGTCCTTGAAGTTTATCGAATTCATCTGATACTTTGTAAAATTAGGACTAATAAAAATTACTCTTGATTGAGACCAATCAAAATCGTTTAAATCCTTATTATCTTTGAATTGTATGTTATATCGTAATACAAAATCTGCTTTGTGATTAAACATTGTAGATAGATATGTGTAGCCTTGATCTATTACACTTATATTCCGATGGTTTTTATATTCTATAATAACAAATGCATTAACCTGTCGATCAAATGCAATAGTGTCAAGCCTAAAATCAGCTACCGCAAACTCTGTGTTGATATATTCCAGATTCAGAAATGCTTCCAAATTATTTTCACAGAGAGTTTGCATTTCTTTTTCTGATTTAAATGGTTACTCTTTAATTTCTTGAATTGTTTCGCCTTTTACATTAAATAACATTGTTTCCCCTCTCCTTACTCAAAGCTCTCCCCAAAAAGCTCTGCTAAGAATACGCTGCGCTCCTGTTCATCCATAGCGAGTACCTCCTCCTTGGTGTATCCCATGCTTTCAAGGTCCTCGTCTGTAACGCCGAGAGATTCAAATAGCGCAAGAATATATTCATCTGAGGACGGCGTGTTATTTTTGTTTTGCTCAAGCTCCGTTTCGGTTATTTCCGTGTAGCCGTCGGGAATTTCAAAAACCGACTCGTCGGCTTCGTTTTCAAATTCCGAAACCGTGAAGTCCGACTGAATAATTGTTTCCAGAACGTTTGAATCGAACCTGATAATTTTCAGCTCGTCTCCGTCAAAGAAATAGGAAACCGTTTGCTCCTCGCCAACGTTATTTTTAACCTCATAGCGTTCTCTTACATAGCTTTCGTCGTTGTACTCCACCTCATAAGTGTCGAGATATGTAAGCGTTTTCAGGCTCGGAAGATATGTGTTTACACCCGCTTTTATGCTGTCAACCGTCTTTGATTCGCAAAGAGCGTAAGTTTGGTCGTTTACGTTTAAAACATAAGCCACAGAATCAGTAACCAGATATTCTGAGCTTGCTGCAACAGTCGTAACATTGTAGTAGAAGTCATCGTTGTCGAGAGAGGATATTTTAACGGGGCTTTCCGATACCAGTCCCATAGAATGAGTTGTGAGCGTTCCGCTGAGCGTATACGTTCCGCCGTTGATAATATCCATATAGCTGTTTATTTTGCTTTTTTCACCCGTCAGATCGCTTATTTCAGTAACGCCCGATTGAATCAGACTGCTCTCAACAGCTTCTGTTGTCTGAGTGGTTGAGTCTGTAGATGTATCGTCTTTGGAAATGGTCGCCTTATTGTCGTCGCCACAAGCGCAAAAAACTGAAGATACCACAACAAGCGATAAAACCACAGCAAAAAGCTTCTTAAACAAAATAATCACCCTCCAAAATTCATTCAAAGCTGGTTTAGTTTTTAAGTGACTGCATTGGTGCAGGAATTTGTCCGCCCCTGTTTATAAACTTTGAAGCAGATTCCTTCTTTAGCGGCATAACCGGTCCACAGCCAAAAAGTCCGCCCCAGTCAAGCTCGTCGCCAACGTCCTTACCGATAGCGGGAATAACTCTTACCGCAGTCGTTTTTGAGTTTACCATTCCTATTGCCGCTTCGTCGGCAATTATAGCTGCAAGCGTATCGTTGCTCGTATCCCCTGGAACTACTATCATATCAAGTCCGACAGAGCAAACCGCTGTCATAGCTTCGAGCTTTTCTATTGAAAGTGTACCTGCCTTTGCAGCGTCAATCATTCCAGCGTCCTCAGAAACAGGAATAAAGGCTCCTGAAAGTCCGCCAATTCTTGAACAAGCCATAACTCCGCCCTTTTTAACAGCATCGTTTAAAAGTGCAAGCGTTGCAGTAGTTCCATGAGTTCCGCACCGTTCAAGTCCGATTTCCTCCAGAATGTGCGCTACGCTGTCGCCTACCGCTGGTGTTGGCGCAAGAGATAAATCAACAATTCCAAACGGAACTCCTAAACGCTCGGAAGCCGTAACTCCGACGAGCTGTCCCATTCTTGTAATCTTGTAAGCTGTTTTCTTTATTATATCTGCAATTTCAGAAATATCAGCGTCCGGGTGCTTTGCAAGCGCACTTCTGACAACGCCAGGGCCAGATATTCCGACGTTTATCATACAATCAGGCTCTCCAACGCCGTGAAAAGCTCCTGCCATAAATGGATTGTCCTCGACAGCGTTGCAAAATACTACAAGCTTTGCCGCTCCGAAGCAGTCCTTGTCAACCGTCTTTTCAGCGCTTTCCTTAATTATTCTTCCCATCAGCTTGCAGGCATCAAGGTTAATACCTGTTTTTGTCGAGCCGACATTTACCGACGAGCAAACCCGCTCGGTAACGCTTAAAGCCTCTGGAATCGAGTTTATAAGCTCTATATCTCCTGCTGAAAATCCCTTCTGAACGAGCGCCGTATAGCCGCCTATAAGATTTACGCCGACTGCCTTCGCCGCCTCGTCCATCGCCTTCGCAAAAGGAACCGGCGAGCATTTACAAGCCGCCGAAACAATAGCGATAGGCGTTACAGAAATTCTCTTATTTATAATAGGAATACCAAATTCCTTTTCTATCTCCTCGCCGACCTTTACCAGGTCCTTAGCCTTGTCGGTGATTTTATCGTAAACCTTTTTGCAGGCAACGTCAATATCGCTGTCAATACAATCGAGCAGCGAAATTCCCATAGTTATAGTTCTGATGTCAAGACACTCGTCCTGAATCATTCTTATGGTTTCCAATATATCATATGCGTTGAGCATTAAGTGTTCCTCCTACTAGTTAAATATGGTGCATACTGTTAAAAACGCTCTCATGCATAGCGTGTATTTTCAGTCCCATTTCATCTCCCGTTTTTGTCAGAGCGTCGCTAAGCTCTCCGAACGGTGTGTTAAGCTTTGAAATGTCAACCAACATAATCATAGCGAACATATCCTGCAAAACAGACTGAGTAACCTCTATTACATTTGCGTTGTAGTCAGAACATATTGCCGAAACCTTCGCTAAAATTCCCACTGCATCCTTTCCTATTACAGTAACTATTGCTCTCATAATTTATACCTCCGTAATTTACTGTTTGTATAGATACAGTATACCATAAAAATCACATTTTGCAAACAGTTTCAAAAGTTTTTTTGCATTTGCGCTTTTCATTTATCGCTTTTTATGATATACTCATTAAATGGAAAGGGATGAAACTTAAATGGAAAAATTAAACGGACTTATAGATTGCCACACGCACACCCTGTTTTCGCCCGACTCAGACGAGCCTGTCGAAAATATGATAGAAAGGGCTATGTCGCTAGGACTTTCAGCTTACGCTATAACCGACCACTGCGAGTGCAACCACTGGTACTCTATGGAGTATTACAAAGCAACTGACAACGGCTACGATACGTGGAACTATGACAAGGATTTTGAGAACAGCATCAGCTGCATTACAAAAATGAAGGAAAAATACGGCGGCGCTATTGAGCTTATCTGTGGCACCGAGCTGGGGCAAGCGACTTACGACCTTGAGGTTGCTGAAAAAATAGTGAGCGACCCTCGACTTGACTTTGTAATCGGCTCAATTCACCAGCTTCCGGACTGCGACGACTTCGCATTTATAAAATACGAAAATTACGATTATCAGGGAATTTTAAAGCTGATGGAGGAGTATTTTACCGAGATTTACAAGCTTTGCAAATGGGGAAAGTTCGACGTTTTAGGTCACATTACATACACCCTCAGATATATTGAAGGCGAAGCAGGAATAACGGTTGATATGTCGCAGTTTGAGGAAATTATCAGAGAATGCTTCAAGGAGATAATTTCAAACGGCAAGGGAATTGAAATCAATACATCGGGACTTCGCCAGAAGTACGGCAAGCCGTTTCCTCACAGGGAATTACTTAAAACCTACAAGGAGCTTGGCGGCGAAATTTTATCGCTCGGCTCAGACGCACATTGCAAGGAGGATTTGGGAAAAGGAATTTACGAGTGTGCAGAGCTTGCTCGTGAGACAGGCTTTAAATACATCACCTATTTCAAAAACAGAAAACCGATATTTTTGCCCCTTTGACAGATGACAGGATAACAAAAAGGACCAGGACTTCAAAAAAGAAATCCGGGTCCTTTGATTTTTGATTCTCATTTTTCAAAAAATGCTGTTAAGAAATGTATATGCGCCTATAACAACAGGCAGGGATATAACAGACAGAATCGTTGTTATTCCAAACATCTGCGCTGAATAGGATGCGCTTTTGTTAAACTTCACCGAAAGCATTGTTGCTACTGTCGCTGACGGGCAGCTCAGACACATTAAAGCTGTAGTGACAGAGGTGTTGTTGATGTCTGGAATAAGCGCAAACAAAAACGCTAAAATAAGCGGAACTATCAAAAGCTTGAGCGCACAGACAAGATAAATTCTCGGCTTCAGAAACGCCTTTAAAATGTTGTTTTGCGCAATCGTTACGCCTGCAACTATCATAGCAAGCGGCGTTACCGTTGAGGATATGTAATCGCACGGGGTGTAGATAATGCTTGGAAGCTCTATTCTGCACAGGAACAAAAGAAATCCAACAACTGTCGCTATAATTGTCGGATTGGTGACAATCTTTTTAATGCTCATATAGCTTTTGTCTTTTGTGACCGAGAAGATTCCAAACGTCCATACTATAATATTGAAGGCTGTGTTTACGGCAGTTACATAAAAAACTCCCTCTGAGCCGAAAAGTGCAAGCGCTAAAGGTATCCCCATAAAGCCGCAGTTTGAATAGGTTGAGTTAAGTCGCTCGGCGACCGAATCGGAGGAATCTCCTCTTATAAACAGGTGAGCGAAGATGCTGAACGCTCCGAAGCCTACAATCGACAACGCAAATGCTATTCCTAACCCCTTCAGAAGATGATAGGAGAAGTCCTGCTGATATGAAACTACAATCACCAGCGGATTTACAACATATAGCACAAGATTTGTAAGCGATGCGTTTCCCTCTTTTGAGATAAGCTTGATTTTATAGCAAAGCGCGCCAACGCCTACAAGTATCAGCATTATTATAACCTGCTTGAAAAGCAGTAAAACCAAATCGAAATTCAAAATCTGTTACCCCTTTGGAGCTGCCTTCTAGCTATGCTTTCTTTTCGTTTGTATATCGACAATCTTAACAATTGCAGAGCTTAGTACAATATTAACCGCCATTTCGATGATGAAGTTTACACCGACAAGAGCTATTATCATATATGCTCCGGCGTTTTCATAGCCGGTTGCAGCCGCCCATTCGTTTATGGTATCCATAAAGAATACCACGCATCCGAGCAAAAATACTCCTGTATTTACAATCGGACAAACTATTGCCGCTACAACAGCCGCTACAAAACGACTCTTTTTCGCAAAAAGTAAATACACAAGTCCTGATGCAAGACCTGCGAGCATTCCCTTTAACAGACAGGTAATGATAGTTCCTGGAATGTTGACTGCTAAAAATGCAGAAGCATCCGTCAGCACTACAACTACTCCGAATACAAATCCCAGCCATGTTCCTGCCTTCCAGCCGTAAAGCGCAGCACCTACTACAATCGGTACAAGAACAAGGGAAATGTTAAAAACTCCCGACGGTCTGATTGCTACAGCAAGCACCTGTAAAACCACTACTATTGCTGTGAGCAGACCTAACCCTACAATTTTATTCGTTTTATTTGACATAAAAATTACTCCTTACTGCCGTTCGGGTCTTCCCCGATACAGCGAAAAATTGAGCGACTTATGTGTTTGATCTATTGCTTGTTCTTAAAATAAATCGCAAGCAAGCCTTCTGAAACAAGCTCGTCGTTTATGATAATATCATTCTCGCAATGCTTTATAATGCAGGAAGCAAGACCGCCTGTTGCAACAACAGTAGCGTCATCTCCCAAAACCGACTTGTAACGCTTGATCATTCCGTCAACCATTGAAGCGTTACCGAGTATTATTCCCGACTTCATACTGTCTACCGTATTCTTGCCGATAATAATATCGCTGTTAAGCTCGGTGTTTATGTGTGGAAGCTGAGCTGTGCCGTTTGAAAGAGCGTCGAGCGAAAGCTTAATTCCCGGCATAATTGCGCCGCCTATAAAAGCTCCCTCTCTGTCAATCGCCGTAATGGTTGTCGCCGTACCCATATCAAAAATAATCATCGGCGGCTTATACCTTGTCAGCGCACCAACAGCAGCGCAAACAAGATCGGCTCCCGTAACAGCTGTATCGTCAGTTTTAATGTTAAGTCCTGTTTTTATTCCAGGCCCTACTACCAAAGGGTTTATTCCCGTCAGTCTTTTTATAGCCTCCTTACAGGCTGTAATAAGTGGCGGAACAACGCTTGAAACAATAGCGCCGTCTATCTGTTTAATATCAAATTCGTTTATATCTGCGGCCGACTTAAAAAGCATTGCACACTGATCCTCTGTCATATTGACATCAGTTGCAAACCTTGAAGAAAACTGAAGCTCTCTTTCTTTAGTATATGCCGACAAAACAATATTCGTATTACCCACATCGACGGTAAGTACCATAATAAAATCCTCCTGAACATTTAGCATAAGCTGGTTATTAGATTATACTACCATTTTCTCAAAATTGCAAGTGCCAGAAATCCTTGCGTATTCATCACCTCTATGTGTACAAAAAACTTCCTTGCAAAGAGGTTCGCTTCACCATTTTGTTATCAGATTCTGTGCGTCTGTAACAAAATTGTTATAATTCGTAATATCTTTGTTGTTGAAAAGTCCCGCCGCAGGGATTATAATTTAGTTACAGTAATTCTTAAAGAGGTCTTTAAGAATTCTCATGAACATGAATTGAATGCCAAGGTATTCAGCTCATTTCATCCTCTCCAAAATTTTTACACTGATTTACTTTCTGAGCAGCCTTATGGATGCTCTTTTTTTCGCAAAATAAGGGGGATTTTATGGAAATTCGCAAAGCTACAATCAAAGACTTGGAAAATATTGCCGCTGTCGAAGCTGCCTGCTTTAATAATGCGGAAGCGGCAAGCGCGCAAAGCATAAAAGCCAGGCTTGAAGTATTTTCCGATTGCTTCTGGCTTGCCTTTGAGGGTAATCGCCTTATGGGCTTTGTCGACGGGATGAAAACTGACGAGAGTGATTTATTGGACGAAATGTACGAAAACACTTCTCTTCACTCTCCGCAGGGCACACGTCTTATGATTTTCGGCGTTTGCACTCTTCCCTCTTTTCAAGGCAAGGGAATTGCTACAAGCGTTCTGACCTCTTGCATTTCAGACTGCAAAAAACAAGGACTTTCAGAAATCGTCCTCACCTGCAAGGATGCACTCGTCGGCTTTTACAGACGTTCTGGCTTTGTCGACGAGGGAGTTTCAGACTCCTGCCACGGCGGAGTTATCTGGCATCAGATGCGTCTTGTGCTTTGACCCTGAACTTAAAATACTGCACACAAAAATACCCCTTGCATACTTTTGCAAGGGGTATAGCTTTTATCACACTTATTACTTAGCGAACGGGTTTTCCGACGGATAAGGCAAGCACTTTGGCTGATTGTAACCAATGCTTTCAACTCCGAGGTACTTAAATACCTCGTAAATAGCCTTTCCGAAATGACCGAACGCTACTGCACCGTGGTGCGGGAAATTACCCTCGATTAGAACGTGGCGGTAGAATCTTCCCATTTCAGGAATAGCGAAAATTCCGATTGCTCCGAACGAACGAGTAGCAACAGGTAAAACCTCGCCCTGAGCGATGTATGCACGAAGCTCGCCGTCCGATGTGCTCTGAAGTCTGAAGAATGTAATATCTCCAGGAACAATGTCGCCCTCAAGCGTTCCCTGAGTAACCTCCTCAGGCAGGCTTCTTGCCATAATCATCTGATACTTCATAGAGCAGCTTGTAAGCTTCTTGGAGCTTGTATTTCCGCAATGGAATCCCATAAACGTATCCTTAAGAGTGTAATCATACTTACCCTTGATGTCCTCTTCGTAAATGTCACAAGGTACGGTATTGTTGATGTCAAGGAGAGTAACGATGTCGTCGCTTACACAGGTTCCGATAAACTCAGAAAGAGTTCCATAAATGTCAACCTCGCAGGAAACTGGTATTCCTCTTGAAGTAAGACGTGAATTTACATAGCAAGGAACGAAACCAAACTGTGTCTGGAATGCAGGCCAGCACTTACCAGCGATTGCAACATACTCACGATAGCCCTTGTGAGCTTCGATCCAGTCAAGAAGTGTAAGCTCGTATTGCGCAAGCTTTGGCAGAATTTCAGGCTTGTTGTTGCCATCTCCAAGCTCCGCTTCCATATCCTTTACAACATCAGGGATTCTCTCGTCGCCGTCGTGAAGCTTGTAAGCTTCAAAAAGGTCAAGCTCGGAGTTCTCTTCAATTTCAACGCCAAGGTCGAAAAGCGGCTTGATAGGTGCGTTGCACGCCATAAAGTTAAGCGGACGAGGTCCGAATGAAATAATCTTTAGCTTTTTAAGACCGATGAGAGCCTTTGCAATCGGAACGAACTCGTTAATCATATCAGCGCATTCCTCAGCAGTTCCTACCGGATACTCAGGGATGTAAGCCTTGATATTTCTGAGTCTTAAATTGTAGCTTGCGTTCAGCATTCCGCAATATGCGTCTCCTCTGCCCTGACAGAGGTTATCTCCGCTCTCCTCAGCTGCAGCTACAAACATTGCAGGTCCGTCAAAATGCTTAGCCAGAAGCGTTTCAGAAATTTCAGGACCGAAATTTCCAAGATATACGCAAAGAGCGTTACAGCCAGCGTTTTTAATATCTTCAAGTGCCTGAACCATATGTATTTCACTTTCAACTATACATACAGGACATTCATAAATCTCGCTCTCGTCATATTTTGCCTTATAAGCGGCAATAAGAGCCTCTCTTCTTGATACCGACAACGATTCAGGAAAACAATCTCTTGAAACCGCTACGATACCGATTTTTACCTTCGGTGTGTTGTTCATCATTTTTAACTACTCCTTTTCTAAAGAATTTATTCTGTATTATCTCAACGATAAATTATCTCCCTTTAATCCGATAAACGCTCCGTCCTTGTCAAGTCCTGAATCTGCGTGAGCGATAAGCCACTTATTGCTTGCAAACAAAAGCTTTGCGTCGCCGCCGTATACCTCAGGCTGATTTTTAATGTCGTAGTTTGTTCCCTTCGGCAAAGCTACCACGCACTTGAAGCCGCCGTCGTTAGCGTTACAAGGCGCATAGTGAAGCGTTGTCGCATATACCTCTATCATAGTTCCCTTTGGAATCAAAAAGCACTCGACCTTAGCGGTGTCATATGTAAAGTCGTCCTCAATATCCTGCTGAGCGCCGAGCATTAAAATAAGGTCGGTAGCAGCAATATTTATCTCGCTTGAGCGGTGGTATTCAAGAGCGTTCAGGTCGTAATTGTTTCCGTTGCAATATCCTATCTGAACCGGAAGTCCGCCGTAAACCTCGTCCTCAAGTCTTTTCTTCAGCATCAGGCTTTCAAGACTAGCGACAGCAGGAACGTAAATAACGTCCTTCGGACAGGGCGCTGATTCCATTGCGTCTAAAATGTCGCTCAGATTATAGCCGTTTATAACTCTTCCGTACTTTTTAAAAGCAGGGTCGGTTACCTTTTTAATTTCTAATGCCATTCTTATCCCTCCAAAACCAAAAAATCAACTAAAACTGTATCGTTTATTATAGCACTTTTTGTACAATATGTCAACGATTTATCGGCTGCGACTGGGCTTATTTGCAGAAATTTTCAATATATCTGTCAATGCAGCTCTGAATTATTTCCTTGGCCTTGTCTGCGCCTTCAATTTCATCAACTACCGTCTGCTTGCCCTCAAGCGTTTTATAAACGGTAAAGAAGTGGCTCATCTCCTCAAAGATATGCTTTGGCAGATGAGAAATATCAGTATACGGATTGTAGGTCGGGTCGTTGTGCGGAATGGCGATTATCTTTTCGTCAGCCGCTCCGTTGTCAAGCATTTTTATAACGCCTATCGGATAGCACTTGACTATCGACATCGGGTATAAAATCTCCGAGCATACAACAAGCACGTCGAGCGGATCGCCGTCCTCAGCGTAAGTTCTTGGAATAAAGCCATAATTTTTCGGATAGTGGGTTGAGGTGTAAAGTATTCTGTCCATCATCAGAACTCCCGTTTCCTTGTCAAGCTCATACTTTACCTTTGAGCCTTGTGGAATTTCAATTACAGCCATAAAGCTGTCCTTCGTTACTCTTTTAGGATTCATATCATGCCAAATGTTCATCTTTTACTACTCCTTTTTATTTATTCGTCTGTGGAATAAGCAAACGTCAGTCCTGCTTCCTTTAAATTTTCCACAGCGTCAACTACGTTTTCTCCCTCGATTTCAATAGACGCAAGGTCGTCTTTGTCAGGATCAAATTTATCTCTTACCGATACCGAAGTGCCATTATCTCCTGGTATTTCAAGTCCCTCAATCATTCTTCTTAGCTTTTTATCGTTATCAATGCTTTTGTTTACAGGGGTAATGCTGACCGTCTGGAAAAATGTAAAATAAATTTCTGCGCCGCTGTCAAGATCCGCAAAACCGAAGTTATAAACTCCGTCGTTTACAAGCAGCTCACCGTAGCGTTTTATTATCGCATTCGCTACCGCCTTGGTGCATTTAAGCTCGTATACGTCAAATTCAAACTCGTCTGTGTCTTTTGGTAGCTCAATAAAGAACATCACATTCTTTCCAATAAGCTCGATAAACGCCTTGCAAAGAGGTATCATATTTTCAGCGGACGGGTGGACCTCATAAAATCCATCAGGAAATTTTTCATAGTATTCGCTTAGCCCGTCGGCATCCGAAAGCACAATACCCGATATAACCTTAAAATCTTTCTGAGCCATTCCTTCCTCCTCGATATTTAAACTTTTTGTAAAAGGACTTCCATTTTAAATCAATATATGGTATACTATTGCTATGGAAAGCAACAGATATAGATTTTCGCTTTTCAAGTTCGCTTTTCGAGTACAGAAAAATGTACTCAAAGTGTAAAATTTCATAATTTCTGCAATAAGTCCAGACTTTTGGACAGATGATGTGCTATTATTAAATCAGCGGAAGCAGACAGACAAAAAACGCTTCCCGAATAATAACATTTTAAGGAGAGGATTTATTATGTTTGAACTGATTGCAATTCTGGGACTTAGCGCCATAGTGGTTTCATGCGCTGTGAATTTAATGGAGATGGCGTTTTACTCGCCGGATGATGTTTCCGATACTTCAGCCGAGCAAGGAGAAGCGTCACCTGAAAAGCACATCGCATAACGCTTTAAGCTTTATGTACCCCATTTGGCAATTCTATTATCACACAAATATGACAAAAAGTCAAGGAAGGAAAATAAGCTATGGAACTTATTTTACCGATTGTTTTGATTGTGCTTTCAGTCTTGCTGCTTATCATTGGTATTATCAGCCTTGTCAAGCTTTCAAAGAAAGGCTCTGATAACAGCTCAGCTGAGATTTTAAGCAGGCTTGCGCTTTTAGAGGAAAAACAAGAGCGTGAGCTTTCTTCTTTCAGACAGGAGCTTAATCAGACGACTGCTAATTCTATGAAGTCGCTCGGCGAAATTATAAGCAACAATCAAAAGGATCTGAATCAGACGGTAGCTGAAAGAATATCCGCTATCGACAAAAACTTAAACGACAAGCAAAACGCTCTGCAAAAGACCGTTTCTGACAGCTTTATTTCTCAGGAGCAGAGGTTTAAAACCTTCTCTGAGCTTAACGAGCAGAAGCTTGAAGGAATCAGAGGAACTGTTGAAAAGCGGCTCTCATCGCTTCAGGACGAAAACTCCAAAAAGCTTGACGAGATGAGAAGCGTTGTTGACGAAAAGCTGCAAAAGACTCTTGAAACCCGTATGAGCGAGTCATTTAAGCTTGTAAGCGAACGGCTCGAAGCGGTATACAAGGGCCTTGGCGAAATGCAAACTATCGCTGCAAATGTCGGTGACCTCAAAAAGGTTCTTTCTAACGTAAAGACAAGAGGAATTATGGGCGAGATTCAGCTTGGCGCAATATTGAGCGAGATTTTAGCTCCCGAGCAGTACGAGGAAAACGTCGAAACAAAAAAAGGAAGCGGCAAGCGAGTTGAGTTTGCAATCAAGCTTCCTGGCGACGACGACGGATTTGTATACCTGCCTGTCGATTCAAAGTTTCCGGGAGATACCTATCAGGCTCTGCTTGACGCTTACGATACCGGCGACAAGGCTCAGATTGACGCTGCTGCAAAGGCCCTTGAAACCCGTGTTAAGGCGGAGGCTAAGGATATAAGCACAAAATACATATCCGTTCCTGACACGACAGAATTTGCTATTCTCTTTCTGCCCTTTGAGGGACTTTACTCGGAGGTTGTAAACAGAGGTCTTGTAGAGGAGCTTCAGAGACTTTACAAGGTAAACATAGCAGGTCCAAGCACTATGGCGGCACTTCTGAACAGCCTGCAAATGGGCTTTAAAACTCTCGCTATTCAGAAGCGTTCAAGCGAGGTATGGGAGATTCTGTCGGCTGTCAAGACGGAATTTGTAAAGTTTGAAGAGGTAATTACAGCAACTCAGAAGAAGCTGAACTCAGCAAGCAATGAGCTTGATAATCTTGTAGGAAGAAGAACAAGAGCTATTAACAGAAAGCTAAGAAGCGTTACCACACTGACGGACAGCTCTAAAAGTCAGAGCCTTCTGGATATATCCTCTGACGATGACGATGTTCCCGATACGAGCGAATAATCACTTGTCTTTTTTTCGCCGCTGTGGTAATATATATTGTGATAACTAATCACAAAGGAGTAAACTTATGAAGGTCAGCGTTAAAAATCTGTTAGTGGCAGCTCTCCTGCTTGCGCTTTCGGTAATTTTTTATAGGTCTTTTGGCGGAGTTGTTCTCTTTGGAGGATACCTTTGCGCTATGGAAATTCCAATTTTACTTTGCGGCTTGCTTTGCGGCCCTGTTTTAGGCGTAATCGCCGGTGCGGCGGCACCCATTTTATGCTCGCTTTTATTTAATTCGCCAACTATGAACCCCGACGCTTTTGCAATTGCCGTCGAATATATTGTTTTCGGCGTTGCGTGCGGCGTATTCTTTAAGGTTATGTGTCAGAACGTATATCTTTCTCTTATTCTGTCGATGTATCTTGGAAAAACAGCTTACGGAATTATGATGCGACTGCTTGTAAACTATTCGTCTGCGTCAATTCTTTACGATGTAATTTACTGCTGCATTCCTGGAATTGTAATAGAGATAGTTTTACTTCCGCTTATTGCAATACTGCTTGACCGGACAGGCCTTATGCGCCGCAGAGAAAGATAGGTCATAGCTTATGATGAAGAAATTTCTGGTGCTGATTGTCGCAGCGCTTACACTTTGCGGCTGTTCTCAGGAGGCGGCTTCGGGCAATACCAATTCAACCGCTTCAGGCGAATCGGAGAATAGTACGACTGCTACTCAATCGGTAGTCAAAACCTCCAGCAAAGACACAAGCGATGATGATAGCAAAAGCGACGAGCAAAGGGTTTCCTTTTGCGCTGTCGGCGATAATCTTATTCACGAAACTATTTACAAGGAAGCTGACGGGTATTCAGGAGAAGACGGCGACGGAAAGTATGACTTTACTTCATTTTACAGCGAGATAAAATCGGACATTGAAAGCTACGATTTAGCGTTTGTAAATCAGGAAACTATTGTCGGCGGGTATGATTTAGGACTTTCAGGATACCCTTTATTTAACTCGCCCTTTGAGGTTGCTGAGGCTTTGAAAGACACAGGCTTTGATATGGTAAACCTCGCTACCAACCACGCTCTTGACGTTGGACAGGAGGGCATCGACAACGCAGTTTCAATCTTTGATGAATTAAATCTCTGCCACGACGGAATATATTCAAGCGAGGACGAGCAAAACGCCGTCAGCATAATCGAACGAAACGGAATCAAATTCTCGCTCGTTTCATTTACCGAAAGTACAAACGGTCTTACGGCTCCGAACAGCTACAGCGTATCGACCTTTGACGACGACGAATACATAAAGCAAAAAATTCAAAACGCAAAGGCGGTTTCAGACGTCGTTGTGGTATCGGCTCACTGGGGAGAGGAAAACAGTTTTGAAACGGACGATTTCCAGACCTACTACGCTCAGTATTTGGCCGACTGTGGCGCAGACATTATAGTGGGCACCCACCCGCACGTTATTCAGCCTGTAGAATGGATTGAAGCAAGCGACGGCAGACAGGTTCTGTGCGCTTATTCTCTGGGAAACTTCCTGGGCGGAATGCTGCTTGACGACAATTCCTTGTCAGGACTGCTTTCGCTTGACGTTGTAAAAAGCTCTGAAGGAATTAAAATTGAAAATGTCCATTGGACGCCGCTTGTTATTCACTTTGAAGGAAATCAAAGCAACATCGAGTCTGAACGTTACGGCTACAAGATTTACAAGCTTTCTGACTATACAGACGAGCTTGCAGGCAAGCACGTTTTAAACGGCTACAACGGAAATTCCATAAGTATTGAGGATTTTGAAAGCCAGACTCAAAGCGTTATTGCGGCAGAATTTTTAAGCTAGACGCTAATTTGAACAAATTTGTGCCTTTTTTCGATTTTAGCATTGACTATTCCATTTTAATGTGGTATATACATATAGTGGGGGCAATATATTAAAATTCATATATGGAGGAGTAGCATGAAAAGCACTACATTGGTTATTATGGCGGCAGGAATCGGAAGTCGCTTTGGGAAAGGAATAAAACAGCTCGCTAAGGTTGGGCCGAGCGATGAAATAATTATGGACTATTCGGTATATGACGCTGTTCGTGCCGGATTTAACAAGATTATTTTCATTATCAGAAAGGACATTGAGGAGCAGTTTAAAGAAGCTATCGGCGACAGGCTTTCAAGCCACGTCGATATCGAATACGCTTTTCAGTCAATCAAAGATTTGCCCGTGGGCTTTACCTGTCCGAAGGAGAGAACAAAGCCCTGGGGAACGGGACAAGCTGTTTTGTCGGCAAAATCACTTATAAACGAGCCTTTCGCTATTATAAATGCTGACGACTATTACGGACCTGAAGCTTTTAAGCTGGCGCACGAATATCTGGTTTCCGAAAAGGCTGGCAAGAAAAGCCTTTGTCTTGTAGGGTTTATACTCAAAAATACCCTTAGCGAGAACGGAACTGTAACAAGGGGCGTTTGTAAAACTGAAAACGGAAAGCTAACCGACATCAAGGAAACCTACGAGCTTGAACGTCTTGCAGACGGCAGCATTTCAAGCAGAGATGATAAGTCTATAAGCGAGGACGCCGTAGTTTCTATGAATATGTGGGGATGCCCACCTGAGTTTTTGGATACGCTTGAGTGCGAGTTTGAAGAATTTCTGAAAGAAAAAATAAATGAGGAGAAGGCCGAGTTTTTAATTCCTATTCTAATTGGAAAGCTTTTAAAGAGCGGCTCGGTGGACGTTGACGTTTTAAAATCTCACGATAAGTGGTTCGGCGTAACTTACGCTGAGGACAAGGCTTACGTTGAGCAGGAAATCAAAAAGCTGGTAGATGAAGGGGTATATCCAGAAAATCTTTGGAGCGAATAACTATGACATATTCAAAGGGTGTATTTTACACAATTTCACGAGTGATTTTGCTATTGCTGATAAACGTATTTTCAAGCGTTGTTTCGACAACTCTTTTCGCCTGGATTTTAAACCTGATTATTCCGTCCTTTGGCGAGAACAGCTTTCGGGAAAGGCTTTTTTCAAGCGGAATCTGGTCGGTCCTGGCGTGGTGCGTTATAATAGTAATTTTAGTCGTTTTGTTTTACAGCGACGGAAAAAGACACTCGGCTTATGGTGAATTTGAAGGATATATGATTTTCATCGTTTCTGTGTTTATGTTTGCAGTATACGTTATTCCAATATTCTTTATGGATAACGCGCGTGACAATGCGCTGCTGGCGTTTGAAGGATTCTACTTCCCCTGCAAGTGGTTGCTGACTGCGTTTAACGGCGATTATGTTACTGCTGTAATGGTCGGAATTATTCCGCCGATAGTTTTAGCTGCAGCTTCCTATTGCATAGCGCACGTTGTTTATGTAAAGCATTACCCGAGCCTTGACCCGATTATTCAAAATCCAAATTATCAAATTGATGAAGAAACAGACGACGCTGAAGAAGCCGACAACACTGAAAATAATGACGAAAAATAAAAGCTCAAAAACACAAGCACCTCTGTTGGTTTTACAGGGGTGCTTTTATTTTCCGGACACAAAAATGCCACTCATCTTTTTTGATGGGTGGCATTGTCTTTTAATTGTACATATACTTTTGATTGAAGTTATCAATAGGAATTGCCTTGTCGAAAAGCCAACCCTGAGCCATATCAAATCCGCAGGACTTGAAAAACTCCGCCTGCTCCTTCTTTTCAACGCCTTCAAGCAAAACGTCCTTGCCAGTAGATTCAATCAGCTTACAAAGCTCCTGAACGTACTCCTGATCCTTCGGCGATTCCAGAACCTGATCGACGAAGGTCTTGTCAACCTTAACGATGTCAACTGGTGCGTCACGCAAAAAGCTAAGCGACGAATAACCAGTTCCGAAGTCGTCCATATCAATCTTAAAGCCGAACTCAGCAAACTGCTTCATATTTTTGAAGGTCACGTCTGGATTTCTTGCAATATTGCTCTCGGTAAATTCAATTTCAATATACTTCGGGTCAATATCGTATTCCTTCGTCAGGTTTATAACCTTTTGAACAAAGTCAGGATAGTTATTGTGTATTCTTGAAAAGTTTACCGAAACCGGCAACGGCTCTACGCCGTGGTCAATCCAGCTTCTTATAAGCGACAGAACCTGTCTGTAAATTTCAAAATCAAGATCAACTATATAACCTGCGTTTTCAAGAACCGGTATGAACATAAACGGCTGCTTGTAGCTTCCGTCCTCGTTTCTCCAACGAGCGAGCGCCTCGGCTCCGATTATTTCCATTCTGCTGCAAGAAAATTTAGGCTGCAGGAAAGCTTCAATCTCTCCGTCCTCAATAGCCTGATGTATGGTTGAGCGAATTTGCTGCTCCATAGCTCTTTGCTCCTTGAAAACGTCCTGGAATACGCAAACTCTCTTGCACCTTGTTCCCTTTATATGACGTCTTGCAAGGTTAGCGTTGTCAATTACAACTCTTGCGTTTTTATCCTCGTCCTTTATAAAGTAAATTCCAATTGAAAGCGTAAGCTCGCTTCTGGGGTACTTCTGAGAATTAAGCAGCACAAACAGCTTTTCAACCTTGTCTACACTCTTTAAAATAGAATCCTCGCTCTCGCCTTCAAGCGCTACGGCAAAGAAGTCGGAATGTATTCTGGTTGAAGCCAGAACAGTGGCGTTCTTATAAAGCATATTGGCTGTATCGCAAAGGATTTCATTTCCTGCTGAGAAGCCAAAGTTCTCGTTTATATACGCAAAGTTATTGATGTCAAAATAAGCTATCGCCGCAGTCTTAGACTTATCTCTGCTCTTTAAAAATTCAGTAACCTCAGCCTTGAAGCTGGTGTAATTCATAAGTCCTGTGACAACATCTCTGGGCGCAGACTTCTCTTCTTCTTTAAGCTTTGCTTTCTTCAGGGTGCTTTCGTAAACCTCTGAAATCTTTCCAGAATAACGTCCGCTGTGACGGATTGCGTTTTTGTCGTCGTAGAACTCGCTTATATCAACAATTGTCGTATACGCATTATCAGTATTGTATTCGCAAACTCTTGAAATTCCTATTGCGACAACATAGCCGCCGTCAAACTTCTTTATTCTGTGAAGGTAGCATAGTCCTCTGAACTCCCCCTCGTTTTTCTGAACCTCCAAGGCTTTCCTCAGGCCAACACGCTCAGAGCGATCCAGGTAATCGTAAGAATACAAATCTCTGTCAAGCGGTTTGTCGGGGTCAAGTCCTATCAGCGAAAGGAAGTTTTTGTTGCACTTAACTATTTTTCCGGATTCGATTTCAGTGTACAGCTCAGCGCATGGCACACCTAGCATCGTTTTGGTACTTACTCTGGTCACAATTATCCTCCTCCGTAAAACTGTTGCACCGTTTACATTAGTTCTATATGTTTGAAATATGCTTAAAACCCAAAAAAGCATACTTCGAACTGTCAGTTTTGTAAAAATCGTTTCTATATAACTTAATATTATCACATATTTGTCATTCTGTCAACATTTGTAATGCCAGATATTACAAAAGTTTGGTCAAAAATGCTACATATTAAAGCCTTCTGACTATTTAAGGCCGCTTATAATCAGATAAAGATCTGCCAGATAATCTCCGAAGAATGCAGCTACTGCTATTCCCAGCGAAAGCCAGGGCCCGAACGCAAACATACTGTCACCCGAACGGTGCTTTGAAATCAGTCCTGCAACGCTACCTGTGATAAGTCCGATGAAGGCTGCTATAATTGCCGCTTTAAGTCCTAAATATGCGCCGCCCGCAAGCACCAGCATTACATCTCCGAAGCCGAGCGCCTTGCCCTTTGAAAACAAAAAAATCAGCAAAAACGGCACGCTTATTACCAATGCGCCAAAGAGAGTATACTTTAACGAGAGCGGATTTGAAAACTCAGCAGCACCCGTTAATGTCAGCACAAGTTTAATAACTGCGAGTAAGCCTATCGTTCCGACAACGGGCATATTTATAAGACGGGTGTCTAAATCCATAAAGAAAACTATTATAAGACAGGAAAGCAGCATACAAACAAGCACCGCTTCCACACAGCTATCTATTCCAAAATACATAAATGTCAGAACATAAAGCACGCCTGTCAAAGCTTCTACTACAGCATATCTCGGCGAAATTTTTGCGCCGCAGCTCCGACATTTACCCTTCAGTATTATGTAGCTTACAATCGGAACGAGATCGTATTTTTTTATCTTCTCCTTGCAGGTCATACAATGAGAACCGCCTGTCACGATCGACTCGCCTATCGGAAGTCTGTAAATGCAGACGTTTAAAAAGCTTCCGATAATAGCTCCGAAAATGAATATAAATGCGTATATTATAAAATATGCGAGATAGAGCATTATTTACGCCTCCCTTAGTAAAGAACATTGTAATACATTTTTAGCTTTTAGTCAACAAATTTCTATTGACTTATTTTGAAATCAGTAGTAAAATTGGAATGTACAAAAAACTCAAAAGAGAGGGAATAAATATGGCTAAAAATTTTATTGTTGAAACCTCAGCAAGACACGTTCACGTTACTGAGGAGCATCTCGAAATTCTTTTCGGAAAGGGAGCTACCCTTACAAAGAAGAAGGATCTTTCACAGCCTGGACAGTTTGCTTGTGAGGAAAGAGTTACTGTTGTCGGACCTAAAAAGGAGCTTGCCGGCGTTTCAATTTTAGGACCTGTAAGGAAGGCAACTCAGGTTGAGCTTTCAGCTACAGACGCAAGAAGCATTGGAATTGCTGCTCCGATAAGAGAGTCGGGCGACATTGCAGGAAGCGGAGCTTGTAAGATAGTAGGGCCTTGCGGAGAGGTTGAAATCTCAGAGGGCGTTATCGTCGCTAAAAGACACATTCACTTAACCCCAGCAGACGCTGAGGAGCTTGGCGTCAGCGACAAGCAGGTTGTCTGCGTAAAGATTGACACTCCTGAAAGAAAAGCTATTTTAGGCGACGTAGTTTGCAGAGTTTCTGACAACTTCGCAAAAGCTATGCACATTGATACTGACGAGTCAAACGCAGTAGGTGCCGCAAGAGATCAGATGGGTGAAATTGTTGACGTTTGTCCTTGCAAGTAACTTTTCTACATATTAAGCTAAAAACAAAGCGAGCCACACACTATGTATGCGGCTCGTTTTTTGTTTTCCTAAAAGACCTACTTGCTCATTTCCTCTTTAACCTCGATAAAGGTTTTCAGAAGCTTTACCGTTCCGTCAACGCCAAGTGCAGACGAGTTTACGCAAAGGTCGTAGTTCTTTGCCTCGCCCCACTTCATATCGGAATAGTAGTTATAGTAGTTAGCTCTGTTCTTGTCAGTCTTTTTAATAAAGTCAAGAGCCTTATCCTTTTCAATATCATAGCGCTCTAAAATTCTCTTCTTCTTAGCGGCAAGATCTGCGTTGATAAAGAAGTGAATTACATTCTTTTCCTCTCTCAGGACATAATCAGCGCATCTTCCTACAAGAACGCAAGGACCCTCCTCGGCAATCTTTTTGATTGCGTCGAACTGAGCTAAGAAAAGCTTGTGGTTGAGCGGCATATCAGCTCTGATTTTTCCATCTCCTGTTGTCGGAAAGGTTCCCATTACAAGAGAATAAAGCAGGCTGTTGCTGTGCGACTCATCGTTTCTGTAAAACAAATCCTCGCAGATACCGCTGTCCTTTGAAGCTCTCGCCAGAAGTTCCTTATCGTAAAAAGGAATACCAAACTCTCCAGCAAGCTTTTGTCCGATTTCTCTTCCGCCGCTTCCAAATTCACGGCTGATTGTAATAATAAATTTCATAGTTCTTCTCGTGCTTGCCAAAAAGGAAAGCACTCCTCCCTTCTTCAAATAAAAATTTTGCATACCGCGTAAATTTCAGTGAAAGCACGCCTGTTTCATGGCAAACCTTCTCTATCTACTATTGTATCACAAATTCAAAACTTTTGATATATGTTTTTTTAATAATTTTTTGCCTTGATTTTTGTGCAGTTTAACTAAAAGAATAATTTTACTCCCCTTGCAGACAATAAAAGCAAAGGAAGTGAAAGCAATGAATATGTCAAAAAAGGATTACGACAAAATAGTCAAGGAAGCTTCTCCGCCAACAAAAAGCTACAAAACTATTCCCTGCGCTTTTTTAATCGGCGGATTGATCTGTACTCTCGGCGAGGGACTTTTAAACCTGTGGCAGTACCTCGACTTCAGCGAAAAGACAGCCGGCGCATTAACGAGCATTTGCCTTGTATTCCTGTCGGCGCTTTTTACAGGACTCGGCCTTTACCCGAAAATTGCAAAGCTCGGCGGAGCGGGCACATTAGTTCCGATAACAGGCTTTGCAAACTCTGTTGTTTCCCCAGCAATAGAATTTAAAACAGAAGGCTATGTGCTGGGACTTGGCGCAAAGATTTTTATAATCGCAGGCCCTGTTATTCTTTACGGCACGGTAGCGGCGTTCATCTACGGTATAATCTACTGGCTTTTGACAAGTCTTTTCTGATGTGCTAAAATTAGCTTAACATCAATGCAAAGGCGATGACAAAATGCTAAAGAGTTTATTATCAGGAGAAGAATGCGCAAGGTGTAAAATCTGCTGTACCTTTGACGACGAGGACATCTGGGAAACGCCGATTATCTATAACGAGCTTGCAGAAAGCGTTAAAAGCTCGGTCGGTGGCGAGCTGATTGACAAGGGTGAATACAAGCTGTTTTCCCTTTCAAAAAAGCCTGAAGAGGAGCTTTACTATTGTACGGCGCTCGATCGGCAAAAGGGCTGCAGGCTTGACGCTGAATCAAAGCCGTTTGACTGCAAAATCTGGCCGTTTCGTGTTATGAGGCTTGAAGGCTTTAACGGATATGTTATAACGCTGTCGCCAGTTTGTCCGATTGTCAAAACCAGACCGCTTGACAGCATAATGGCAACGCTTGATAAAATCAAGGACGAAATCTTCGCCGAAGCTGAAGCTCACCCATTTATGGTAAAGGATTATATAGACGGCTATCCGATACTAGCGACCAGAAGCTTAGTCGCTAGATACTAGATTTATACTTTTTCGGTAAACACACTCTAGTTTTCTAGCCTTCTAGGCATCTAGTCACTAGTCGCTAGATGCTAGATTC
>JAJQIH010000012.1:30077-39512 GCA_021199305.1 Ruminococcus sp. | reverse complement strand
TAGGCATCTAGTCACTAGTCGCTAGATGCTAGATTCCTGCTATATTACTTTTGCGTTGAACACGCTCTAGTTTTCTAGCGTCTACGTTATCTATCTTTCTAGACGGGCAAGCAAAAACCCTCTTCCTGCCGAAGGCAGGGAGAGGGTTTACTAACTTTTCTATACCACTTGTGTGGGAAACACGCTCTAGTTTTCTAGCCTTCTAGGCATCTAGTCACTAGTCGCTAGATGCTAGATTCCTGCTATATTACTTTTGCGGGGAACACGCTCTAGTCTTCTAGCCTTCTACATTATCTAGCTTCTAGGTGTCTAGCTTCTATGTTATCTGGCTTCTATCAACCGCATAAACTGCTTGTTTTTCTCAAGCGCCCAGAACAACGCCGTTCCAAGAACCGTAACGCAGACAAGCTCTCCTGCGCCTACCTGAATCATTGAAAGCGCAAGCGGCAGATCCAGGACCAGATAAAGCTCAAGTCCTACAAGCACAGCGTTTGCAACAACCGGACAAAGAGAAGCGATGATAAGGCTTAAAATGTGCGCCGTGTTATCATTCATTCCTGCCTTTTTAAATAGCTTTGGAAAAACGCTTGAGCAAGCTACTATTCCGATAACGGCAATTACAGTTGCGGCAGTTCCTACTATCATATCGATAAGTCCGACAGTTGACGCAATATTTGCAATAAAGCAGCCTATTACCATTGAAACGCAATAGGATTTTTTGTAAAAGCATAAAAGCACCAACGCTTCGGAAATCCTGAATTGAATATTCGCATAAGAAAGACTTCCGCACGCAATAGTAACAGCGACATACACAGCCGCTACGACCGCCAGAACAACTATACTCCTGAGGCTAAGCTTGTAGCCGAAAATTTTAAATTCAGACATAAAAATAACTCCTTGTTTTTATTTTCGAGTGGTACCTGGGCTACACTCGTATTCAGTTTAAAATCCAACGTCCGCCTGCCCCTTGACAGGCGGAAACGTCAGACAGATTAAAATCGTTTTTTGTGGTTTTTGATTTAAGCCTTGCCGATTGAACCGAAAAGCTCCATCTTTTCCTTAACAGTTGCCTTGATAGCTTCAAATCCTGGAGCTAAAAGCTTTCTCGGGTCAAAGCCCTTACCCTGAAGGTCCTTACCTGCTTCAATGTACTTTCTTGTAGCGTCTGCGAATGAAAGCTGGCACTCTGTATTTACGTTTATCTTAGCAACTCCCAAAGAAATTGCCTTCTTGATCATATCCTCAGGAATTCCTGTGCCGCCGTGAAGTACCAAAGGCATATCTCCTACCTTTTCCTTGACTGCTGCAAGTGTTTCAAAAGAAAGACCTGTCCAGTTTTCCGGGTACTTACCGTGAATGTTACCGATTCCTGCTGCAAGCATTGTAACGCCTAAATCAGCGATAGCCTTACACTCGTCAGGATCAGCGCACTCACCAGCACCGATAACTCCGTCCTCTTCTCCTCCGATTGAGCCAACCTCAGCTTCAATCGAAAGTCCTAGCTCGTTACAGGTTTTAACAAGCTCTGTAGTCTTTGCTACGTTCTCTTCAATAGGATAATGCGAGCCGTCAAACATTACTGACGAGAATCCCGCTTCAATACAAGCCTTTGCGCCCTCATATGAGCCGTGATCAAGGTGAAGTGCAACAGGAACTGTAATGTTAAGCTCCTCGATCATTCCGTTTACCATTCCTACAACAGTCTTGTAGCCGCACATATACTTTCCTGCGCCCTCAGAAACTCCGAGAATAACCGGCGACTTAAGCTCCTCTGCTGTAAGCAGAATAGCCTTTGTCCACTCAAGATTGTTGATGTTGAACTGACCAACAGCATACTTTCCATCTCTTGCTTTGTTAAGCATGTCCTTTGCTGAAACTAACATAAATTTAACCTCCAAAAAGTATTAAACAATATTTGTCTGTACCTATTATAGCTTATTTCCCTGAAAATTGCAACAGTGCAAGGAAATTTTACTCCACTTTTTCGTAAGAATATCCCTCGAAGGAAATTCCTCTTTGCTCGCAGTAGCTTTGAGCTTCGGAGCCTATTATGCCCTCAACCACAAGGTCAGTTGAATTTCCAAAGCACCAGCCGCCGATGCTCGAAGCGGTTTCTGGAATATAAACACGCTTTAAGGTCGGACTGTTATAAAAGCACATATTGCCGATGGTTGTAACCCCTTCAGGGATTCTTACAATGTAAATTACGTCGTTTGACATAAAAGCGAAGCGTGCAATTTCCCGAACACGAACGCCGTCAATCTCGCTTGGAATATTAACCTCTTTTAAATCCCCATGGTAGCCGGTAATCGTTACATAGCTTTCGCCCTCAGCGGTCGTATTTATCTCGTAGTCGAAATAATCCTCCGCAATGGCAGTAGCGCTTATAGGTCCGTAAGTGTATGTGATTTCTTCTGTTGCAAGCTCTATGGTATATCTTGCAAGAAGCAAAACTATGGCAGCACAAAGAGCAATAATGAGCAGGCTCCAGAACGAGCTGACTCTTCTTTTTAAAATGCTCTGCTTAGCAGGCGTTATTTCATATCTGACTGCCATTTAAATCTACCTCTTTTAAATGCTAATCTCCAAATGAAATTCCTATATCCTTAGCCGTCTTTACAAGCTGACCGTCTGTCGGAACGAACTTTGTCTTTCCTGCAATGTCGGAAAGCTTGTTTTCAGTTACAACAGTATCTACCATTGCAACAGTATAGCCGTACTTTTCTTCGCCGATAAGCTGCGCTGCCCGAACGCCGAACTTTGTAGCTAAAACTCTGTCGTAAGCCGACGGACTTCCGCCTCTGAGCATATGACCCGGAACACAAACTCTGGCTTCCATACCTGTCGCTGCTTCAATTTGCTTTGCAATAGTCGAGGTAGCGGTTGTAATTCCAGCCTGCGCTCTTTGTCTTGCTCTTTCCTTTTTCTTTAAAGCCGCTTCCTCTACGCTATATGCACCCTCAGCAACAGCGATAATAGAAAATGCCTTTTTCTCGTCGTTTCTCTTTTCAACCGCGCGGCAAAGCTTGTCAATATCATAAGGAATTTCAGGAATGACTATTATATCGGCGCCGCCGGCAATTCCCGAATAAAGAGTAAGCCAGCCAGCCTTATTTCCCATAATTTCTACAACAAGGCATCTTCCGTGAGAGGTCGCTGTTGTATGAAGTCTGTCAATTACCTCTGTCGCAATGTCAACTGACGTGTGAAAACCGAAGGTTACATCAGTTCCATAAATATCGTTGTCGATAGTTTTTGGAAGTCCGATAACATTCAGTCCTTCGTTTGACAGAAGATTTGAAGTCTTGTGAGTTCCATTTCCGCCGAGAGTCAGAACGCAGTCAAGCTTTTGCTTTTTGTAGGTGTCCTTCATA
The DNA here is from genome assembly GCA_021199305.1 of Ruminococcus sp. Classification (GTDB taxonomy): domain Bacteria; phylum Bacillota; class Clostridia; order Oscillospirales; family Ruminococcaceae; genus UMGS1601. The sequence goes on along the minus strand of JAJQIH010000012.1, from coordinate 36,138 downwards.
GCCTTGACTTTATCGACATTATCCTCGCCGATAACCTGCATCATTTTGTACGGAGTTCTTTTCGTTCCAAAAATAGTTCCGCCACGAGTAAGTATTCCGGAAAAGTCACTTTCCTTCATTTCTCTACATTCGTTGTTTATCAAGCCAGAGTAGCCGTTTAAAATTCCGACGATTTCAACATTACCCGAACCGAACTTTTCATAGCAAGCCTTCGCAACGCCTCTTATTGTAGCGTTAAGTCCCGGGCAGTCTCCTCCGCTTGTTAAAATACCAATTCGTCTTTTCATAAGTCATACCTCCTGTCACTATTCAGCCGTTACTTAATTTTATCATACGAATAATTAAAATACAAGTCCTTTCAGGCAAAAAAGCTCCCTTTGATGAATATACTTTTTCAAAAGGAGTTTTCTCAATGCTATTTATGAAATTTTTAATCAGGCGACGCTTTGTTATCCTGTCGGTTTTTATGAGCCTGCTTATACTTGTCTTTGGCGTAAAAATAGGCTTTAATGTATACGCTAAAGGCTCTGGCGTCAGGCTTTCAATAATTATGTACCACAGCGTATTAAAGGACGAAAGTCAGCACGGCGAATATGTATTGTCGCCTGTTGAGCTTGAAAAGGATTTAGCATACCTCTCTGAAAACGGATATACTGCCATTACCTCGTCGCAGCTTATAAGCTTTGTCTGTTCGGGAGAAAACCTGCCCGACAAGCCTGTAATGCTTACCTTTGACGACGGGTGTTTAAACAACCTCACTTACGTTTTACCGCTTTTGGAAAAATACAATATGAAGGCGGTTTTTTCGGTTGTCGGAAGCTTTTGCGACAGAGAGGAGGAAACAGAAAACAGAAGTGATTCCTACTCGTATTTAAACTGGGAGGAGGTGCGTGAGCTTTATTTAAGCGGAAAGGTGGATATTGCCTGCCACTCTTACGATTTTCACTCTCTTGGAGAGCGTCAGGGCGCCGCTATAAAAAGTGGCGAGAGCTATTCTGACTACAGAAGCGTATTTTTAGCTGATACCAACACTTTTTTAAACGCCGCTGAAAGCAAGGCACAGATAGTTCCTTCCATTTACACCTATCCTTATGGCCTTATAAGCGAAGAAAGCTTGAATCTCGTCAAAGCCTGCGGATTTAAAATCTCGCTCGGCTGTGAGGAAAAGATAAACGTAATAAGCGATGAGGACTCGCTTTACTGTCTGGGGAGATTTAACCGTCCGAGCGGCATTTCAACGAAAGATTTTATGAAAAAAGCTCTGCCGTAAAGAACTTATTCCCCGCACATTTGTAAGCGCATATCAAGCAACAGCTTCTTTTCCCGTCTTGAAACCTGAACCTGTGTTATTCCCATAACGGCGGCAGTTTTAACCTGAGTAAGACCTCTGTAATACCTCAGATAAATAAGCGTTCTGTTCTCGTCGTCAAGCTTTGAAATCACCTCTCTGAGCGATATGAGGTCGGTTATTTTTTCGTCCTGAGCGTCTACCGGAATCAGAACCTCGCTCGGCTCATCGTTTGAATAGGTTAAGCTAAGCGGCGGCTGGGACACGTTTATAGCTTCGCAAATTCTTTCACTTGTTTCGCCCGTTTGCTCGCAAAGCTCCGATACGTCAGGCTCTCTGCCGAGTCTTGAAAGATAATCCTCCCGGATTTTAGTAATTTTAAGCGACAGCTCCTTTAAGCTTCGTGAAACTCTTACCACGCCGCCATCTCTGAAAAGACGTTTGATTTCGCCCAAAATAACAGGCACCGCATAAGTTGAAAACTTAACGGCAAACTCAGGATTAAAGTGCTCCTTCGCCTTTAAAAGCCCCAGACAACCTGCTGAATACAGCTCCTCGTATTCTATTCCACGATTTTTAAATCTGTTGGCGCAAAGGTGAACAAGTCCTATATGCTCGGTAACATCTATTTTATTCTTCGGCAGTGTATCCGTCAATTCCGACAATCCTCTTTATCATAATTACTGTCGTGCCCTTTTCGACAACGCTCTTAACGGTCAGCTTGTCCATAAAGCTTTCCATTACAGCAAAGCCAAGTCCTGCACGCTCCTCCTCAGGCGCAGTTGTATAAAGCGGTTCCATTGCCTTTTTAACGTCGGCGATTCCGCAACCACGATCCCGTATTTTTATGTAAAGCGTTTTATCCTCGTAAATTCTTAAAAGCATATCTATGTACCCCGACGTATTTCGGTAGCCGTGAACAATAGCGTTCGTCACAGCTTCCGAAACCGCCGTTTTTATATCCCCCAGCTCGTCCACTCTCGGATTCAAAGAAAGCGCAAAGCCGCACACCACCGTTCTTGAAAAGCTCTCATTTTCGGAAGCGCTTTTAAATCTGAGCTTCACCTCATTTACTACTTTTTTCAAGCGTTTCTACCTCCCCTGCTATCATATCTGCGTTTACTATTTTCGCAAGCTTATTCACACCCGAAAGAAGCATTACCCTTTTTATGTGGTTTGGCGGATTTTGTATAAACACTCGCCCCTTTATCTCGTTCATCTTTTTGTATCTTCCCATAACAAGTCCTATCCCTGAGCTGTCCATAAAGGTTACAGCTGAAAAATCCAGAAACAGCGACTTCGGCTTGTAGAGGGTTACGTTTAAGTCTATATCGGTTCTTAACGCTGCGACCGAATGATGGTCGATTTCGCCGTCTAAAAAGGCGTAAAGGCGGCCCAGCCTTTCGTTCATTTTTATTTTAAGTCCCATTATCTCAACTCCTTATCGCTATTGTATACCAGGGGTGATAAGAAAGCTGTCGAAACAAACACCTTAAAAACAAAAAATCCCCTCCGAGGCAATAAACCTCAGAAGGGATGTCAGCTTTGACAGGATTTTATTCTATTTTCCTTTTCTTTATATCGGCTACAAGATAAAGCGAGCCGAAAATCACAGCGTTTGAATACTCACCCCGCAGAGCTTTTTTGTATTCTTTCTCTACTCCGTCGCCAACGCTCGCCATTGCGCCAAGATCTGAAATAATTTTACAAAGCTCCTCGGAAGAATAAGCGTTTGGGTTAAAGTCCGAAACGGTAATAAATTTTTTACAGATTGGAACCAGCGGTAAAATCGCATTCTTAGCGTCCTTGCTTTTAAGCATTCCTACAATCGCCGTCGGGTTTGGCACGTTTTTTAAAACCTTTGAAAGCGCCGCTACTCCGCCGTCGTTGTGGCAGCCGTCCAAAATTACAATCGGCGAGTGGCTTACAATTTCGCATCTTCCCACAACTTTAGCGTTTCTGATTCCTTCGTAAATATTCTCATCGGTAATAGAGAAGTAATTTTTTAAAATTTCTGCGCCCTCAATAGCGTTCAATGCGTTTGTAACCTGATGGTCGCCCGACATAGACAAAGCGTAGCGCTTATCCTTATATAAAAACTCACCGCCAAAGGTCATATCGCTAAGCTTTATAAGCTTGTTAGCGTCCGGAATCAGAAGATCAGAGCCTTGCGCCTTAGCTTTTTCACCCACTACGTTTACGACCTCGCTTGCGTTGTCGTTTGCTAAAACGCAAGGGGTACCTCTTTTTATAATTCCCGCCTTCTGAGCGGCAATCTCTTTCAGCGTATTTCCTAAAACTCCCATATGGTCGTGGCTGATTGAGGTTATAACAGACAGCAATACGTTTTCAATTACGTTTGTACTGTCAAGCTTGCCGCCAAGGCCCGCTTCAAGTACAACCACCTCGGCTCCCACCGATTTATAGTACAAAAAAGCTGTCGCCATAGTAATTTCGAACTGAGAATAATCGTTTCCGCTTACAGCCGCTTTGATTTGCGGCAGCAAGCTTTCAAGCTCTTCGTTTGAAATATTTTTTCCCATAAAGCGAATGCGGTCGGTAAAGTCTATTATATATGGCGACGTAAAAAGGCCGACTCTTACTCCTGCGCTCAATAAAATTTCGTAAATCATCTGAGCGGTCGAGCCTTTTCCGTTAGTTCCAGCTATATGAACAAAGGAAAGCTCCCTTTCGGGATTTTCAAGCCTTTCCAACAGACCTTTTATTCTTGACAGGTCGCTTACAGGCTTACCGCCCTTTGTAAACGAGCTTATAAATTCGTAATATGACATATCTCTACCTCTTAAACCTTACTCCACTAGAATTTTAGCACATAACAGATTTAATGTAAAGTGCTTTTGTTCACAAGGTATTCACAATTATAGTTTATACTAGTTGCAATGATTTTTAAATTTCGAGGTTAATGCCATGGACGATAAAAAAGATTTGCTGAACGACGAAGATCGCCAGTACGAGCTGGAAAGAATAGAACAGGAAAAAGCCGCTATTGAAGAAGAAAAAAGGCGCAAGGAGCAGGAAGCTGAGGAACGTAAGGAATACGAAAAGAAGCTTCAGGAGGAGCACCTTGAGCTTGTAAAGCTTAAAAACGGCGCAATTACCGACAGCGATATTATCAAAGAGGTTCACGAGGAAAAAATTGAGCTTCACGGAATGGCGTGGGTGAAAAATTTCTGGTGGCACAACAAATATATAATTTTGCTGGTGCTGTTTTTCGTAGCGGTTTTCGCATACATAACTTACGATACTCTTTCAAGAACCGACCCTGATATGCAGATTATTATGACCTGCAACAACGGACTTATCAACAGAACTGACGAGCTTGAGGATCTGTTTGAGGAATACTGCGAGGACTTAAACGGCGACGGCGAGGTTTACGTTCAGGTAATCGAAGCGCCAATAACCTCCGACGTTACCGACTACACAACCACAGAAAAATATCAGTCTGTCATTCAGGCCAACCTTCAGACTGCAGATATTATTTTCTTTGTTTCTGACGAAGCGATTTTATCCGACGAGTCGGGCGTCGCGGAAGCGTTCGCCGACCTGACGGAGTATTACGATTCTGAGCTTGTCGACGAAAACGGACTTCATCTGACAGGCGAATACGTTCAGAAAAAGCTCAAATGGGAAAGCAACTTCCCGGACGATATGTACATCGCTATGAGAGAGCCTGTTAAAACGCTGAAGGACAGCAAGTCGGAAATGCAGGAAAATTTTGATACCGCCAAGGAAATAATGGACCAGTTAGTCGAGGACTTTACAACTCATTATGAGGAGGAGACAAGCAATTGAACAAGAATTTACTGACACGAATAATTATCATAGCTATTGTCGCAGTTATGATTATGGGAATAGTTATAGGCGCTGCTTTAAGCGGAGCGACAGGAGTTTAACAAAATCACACCCCACAAGGAGGGCGCAATGGTACACATCGGAAACGACTGGGACGACATTTTAGCGGAGGAATTCAAAAAAGAATACTACCTGAAGCTCAGGGAATTTTTAAAGTACGAATATTCTCATTATAATGTCTACCCTGATATGTATGATATTTTCAACGCTTTCAAGCACACCCCTTACAGCAAGGTAAAGGCTGTCATTCTGGGACAGGACCCATATCACGGCAAGGGACAGGCTCACGGACTTTGCTTTTCAGTAAAGGAGGGCGTTACGCCGCCGCCAAGTCTTAAAAACATATTCAAGGAGCTTCAGACGGATTTAGGCTATCCTCCGCCGAAAAACGGAACTCTTACACACTGGGCGGAGGAAGGCGTTATGCTATTAAACACTACCCTTACAGTCCGCGAGGGCAAGCCGCTTTCTCACAAGGGTAAAGGCTGGGAGCAGCTAACCGATGAGGTTATCATAAAGCTTAATCAGAAGCAAACGCCAATAGCGTTTATTCTCTGGGGAGCAAACGCAAGAGCGAAAAAGCCTCTTATCACAAACCCTGTCCACGGTATTTTTGAAACGGTTCACCCCTCGCCGCTCTCTGCATTCAATGGATTTTTCGGCTGCAGGCACTTTTCAAAGGTAAACGAATTTCTGACCGCAAACGGCATTGAGCCGATTGATTGGCGGCTTTAAATTCAAAGACAAAAAAATCCATGACGAGATACCTCATCATGGATTACCTGGTGCGGATAGGGGGACTTGAACCCCCATGAAATTGCTTTCACATGGACCTGAACCATGCGCGTCTGCCAATTCCGCCATATCCGCGTTTAGATACTAGAATTTTAGATGCTAGAA
>JAJQIH010000012.1:0-29977 GCA_021199305.1 Ruminococcus sp. | reverse complement strand
CTGCCAATTCCGCCATATCCGCGTTTAGATACTAGAATTTTAGATGCTAGAAAACTAGAAAATTTCTATTATACTTTGTTGTCGTTGTCACTCGCTATGTAGTGCTTTAAAGCTCTAGCCTCTAGCTTCTAAATGACTAGTTTCTAGCGACTAGACTATTGTAGCACAAAGATTAAAAAATTGCAAGCAAAAACAGTCAAAAATATTGGCTTTCAAAAAAATTCCTGAAAACAAAGCGTGTTATTTTTATAAAAACGCTTTATTTTTTTAGGCCTTTGTGATATAATAGTTGCACCTGGCGATTTAAGCTTTGGTTGCTTTGAATAGCAAACAACATTGTTCTTGTTTGCACAGGATTTGAAAAGGAGAATTAAGAAATGGAAAAAGTATATTGTTTAGGAATTGACGTCGGTTCAACGACTGTAAAAACGGTAATACTGGACGGCGAAGAAATAATAAGAACAAAATACGAACGTCATTTTTCAAGAGTAAAGGAAACTGTTGCTGAGCAGCTTCGGGAAATCAGCAAGGATTTCCCTGACGATAAATTTAAAATCATGATTACAGGTTCAGCAGGACTTGGAATTGCAAACACAAGCGGTATAGACTTCACTCAGGAAGTTTATGCGGCTTTTGTTGCAGTAAATAAGACCTATCCCGATGCCGACGTGGTAGTTGAGCTTGGAGGAGAGGACGCAAAGATAATCTTCCTGACGGGCGGCGTTGAGCAGAGAATGAACGGCTCGTGTGCCGGAGGAACAGGCGCATTCATAGACCAGATGGCAACTCTTTTAGGAGTAACGCCTGACGAGCTTAACGATCTCGCTCTTAAAAGCACAAAGCTCTACCCTATTGCTTCGAGATGCGGAGTTTTCGCCAAGAGCGACATTCAGCCGCTTTTAAATCAGGGTGCTAAGAAGGAGGACATTGCCGCTTCTATTTTTCAGGCGGTAGTCGACCAGACGGTTTCAGGCCTTGCGCAGGGTAGAAAAATTGGCGGCAAGGTACTGTTTTTAGGAGGACCTTTATCATTTTTAACTGCGCTCAGAAAGGCGTTTGTCACAACGCTGAAGCTTGACGACGAGCACGCAGTTTTCCCTGACCTTGCACCTTGCTTTATGGCTTACGGCTCAGCACTTCAGGCTGCGGAAATAAGCAAGCCGATGACAATCGACGAGGCTCTAGAAAAGATAATCAACGCAAAGGCGAGCGATAATATAGTAGTTTCCGACCCGCTTTTTGAAACGCAGGAGGACTACATAGAGTTTGTTGAACGTCACAAGAAAAGCGACCTCAAGTACGAGGATATTAAAACCTATAAGGGCGACGCTTATCTTGGAATTGACGCTGGTTCTACAACGACAAAGCTTGTTCTGATAACTGATGACGGAAAGCTCCTGTTTAATCACTACTGCTCAAACAAGGGCCAGCCGCTCGATATTATTTCCGAAAAGATAAAGGAAATCTACTCCCTTTCGGGAGATCGCATAAACATCAAAGCGTCGGCAGTTACAGGCTACGGCGAGGATCTTATCAAAGCAGGTCTTGGCGTGGATTTTGGAATTGTTGAAACTGTTGCGCACTTTAAGGCAGCTTCGTACTTCTGCCCGAACGTAGATTTTATAATCGACATCGGCGGTCAGGATATCAAGTGCTTTAAAATCAAGAACAACGCTATCGACAGCATTATGCTGAACGAAGCCTGCTCATCAGGCTGCGGCTCGTTTATTCAGACATTCGCTAAGGCTTTAGGCTATGAGATTGCAGACTTTGCAAGGCTCGGACTATTCGCAAAGGCTCCGGTTGAGCTCGGAAGCCGCTGCACGGTATTTATGAACAGCTCCGTTAAACAGGCGCAAAAGGACGGCGCAAGCGTTGAGGACATTTCAGCAGGACTTTCCTCATCAATCATCAAAAACGCTGTCTACAAGGTTATCAGAGCAAAGAGCATTGACGAGCTTGGCGAAAACATAGTAGTTCAGGGTGGAACGTTTTTAAACGATGCTGTACTGCGTGCGTTTGAAAAGGAACTTGGAAGAAACGTAACAAGACCTGCTATTGCAGGACTGATGGGTGCGTTCGGCTGCGCTCTTTACGCTAAGGAAAAGACAGGAGAGGACTTTAAGTCCACGCTTATTTCAAAAGAAGCACTGAATGACTTTGCCTACACCTCAACTGCTGCTGTATGCGGTGGCTGTACAGCGCATTGTAACTTAACTATTATAAAATTCAACGATGGACACCGCTTCATTTCCGGAAACAGATGTGAAAAGGGCGCAGGAATAAAGAAGAGCGATCTCGGCGAAAATACTATTGAATACAAGTATCAGCTGCTTCGTGATTTTGAAAGTATTAAACCTGATAAAAAGCCGATTGCCAAGGTTGGCTTGCCGTTGGCTCTTTCCTACTACGATCTGCTGCCGTTTTTCCATACTGTATTTACCTCTTTAGGCTTTGAAGTCGTTCTGAGCGAGGAATCCACAAGACAGACATACTACAAGGGTCAGCAGACAATCCCGTCTGATACGGTATGCTACCCTGCGAAGCTTGTTCACGGACATATTATAAGCCTGCTTGAAAAGGGCGTTGACTTTATCTTCTATCCGTGTATGAGCTATAACGTCGACGAGGGCGGCTCGGACAACCACTACAACTGCCCTGTTGTAGCTTATTACCCTGAGCTTTTAAAGGCGAATATGCCGCAGCTCAACGACCAGAACTTCATCTATCCGTATCTTGATATAAACAGAAAAAATCACACGGCCAAGGCTTTGGCGAGAGCGCTTCACCGCTTTGGAATCACAAAGGATCAGATTTACGCAGTTCTCAACAAGGCGTATTCCGAACAGGTAAGATACCGCAAGAAGGTTGAAGCCAAAACTCAGGAAATCATTCTTGACGCAAGAAAGCAAGGCAAGAAAATTATTGTACTCGCTGGAAGACCTTATCACATCGACCCTGAAATAAACCACGGAATACACAAGCTTATAGCTTCTTTGGGGCTGGCAGTTGTAACCGAGGACGGTGTGGCAGCTTTAAATCCTGTTCCTCCGCTGGACGTACTGAATCAATGGACATACCATTCGAGAATGTACAGAGCGGCACAGTATGTTACCACTCAGCCTGATATGCAGCTTGTTCAGCTGGTATCCTTCGGCTGTGGAATCGACGCTGTTACAACAGACGAGGTAAGAGCTATCCTTGAAGAAAAGGGAAAGCTTTACACACAGCTTAAGATTGACGAAATAAACAACCTCGGAGCAGCAAAAATCAGACTGAGAAGCTTAGTTGCTTCAATGGAAGAAAAGGAGGGAAAGTAAATGTCAGGCTCTGATAGAATAAGCAAGGTAATTTTGACCGAGGAAATGAAAAAGGAATACACTATTCTTGTTCCTGATATGCTTCCTATTCACTTTAAGCTTATAATTGCAATTTTAGAGGAGTACGGCTACAAGCTTGAGCTTTTACAGACCTCTACAAGAAGTGTTATTGACGAGGGACTTAAAAATGTTCACAACGATGCCTGCTACCCTGCTCTTCTGGTAATAGGACAATTTATGGAAGCTTTAAAAAGTGGAAAGTACGACGTAAACAAAACCGCTTTGATGATTACTCAGACAGGCGGCGGATGCAGAGCTTCAAACTACATCCACCTGCTTCGTAAGGCACTTGCAACTGATTTCCCACAGGTACCAGTAATTTCGCTTAACTTCTCAGGACTTGAAAAGGAGTCTTCATTTAAAATAACGCCTGTCGTTGGAATCAAGCTTATTTACGCTGTTATGTACGGCGACCTTTTGATGCTTCTTTATAACCAATGCCGTCCTTATGAGATAAACAAGGGCGATACCGACAAGGTTTTAGATCACTGGCAAAAGAAGCTGTCGTTTGCGCTAAAAAACAATAAATACTTAAACGCCAAAAAGCTGTACAGACAAATTCTCGACGACTTCAAGGCGATTCCGAGAACCAAGGAAAAGAAGCCGAGAGTTGGTATCGTCGGAGAAATTTACGTTAAATACTCCCCTCTTGCAAACAATCACCTGAACGAATTTCTGATTTCTGAAAACTGCGAGCCTTACGTTCCGGGACTTTTAGACTTCGTTTTGTACTGCGCGTCCGATTCAATCAACGACAAGCGGCTTTACGACAAATTCACAGCGAGAACTATGGCGTTTGACATCGGATATGATGTGCTTTATAAGTTCCAGAAGCAGCAGATAAAGGTAATTGAAGAGCATGGAGAATTTTTCCCGCCTCACGACTTTGAGGAGCTGAGAGTATACGCTGACAAGTATATAAATCAAGGCGTAAAGATGGGCGAGGGCTGGCTTATAACTGCTGAAATGGCGGCTCTTGCTGAAACAGGAACAGAAAATATTATCTGCACTCAGCCGTTTGGCTGTCTGCCAAATCACATAGTAGCAAAGGGAATGAGCAGAGCTATCAAGCAAGCCTACCCGAACGCTAACATTGTAGCTATCGACTACGACCCGGGAGCTACAAAGGTAAATCAGGAGAACAGAATCAAGCTGATGCTTGCAAACGCACGAAAATAAGGAGAATGACATGAAACTTGCTGCCGTATTTAAAGACTACATGGTTTTGCAAAGAGATAAGGAAATACGCATTTTTGGAACCTGCAACAACGGCGACCATATTGTAGTATCGCTCAATGGCGTTCTGAGAAACGCCCAGACTGACGGCACTGAATTTATAGCTACTTTCCCGCCAATGGAAAAAAAGATCGACGTTGAGCTTTACGTTACAAACGGTCTGGAAACGATAACGAGAAAAAATATCGCAATAGGCGAGGTCTGGCTTGCTGGCGGGCAATCGAATATGGAGCTTACTCTTGCACAGTCTAAGGACGGCGAAAAGTATATCGAGCAGGCAAAGTCCACCCGCATTCGCTATTATAATGTTCCTCGAATGGAATACGAAAACGACGAGCTTTTAAAAGCCGAGGCTAACAGCGAATGGACGCTTGGAACTTCAGATGCCGTAAAGGACTGGAGCGCCGTTGCGTATCACTTTGCAAAAAGGCTTGAGGAAGAGCTTGACGTTGTAGTCGGAATTATCGGCTGTAATTTGGGCGGAACCTCAGCTAGCTGCTGGGTTGACAAAAAAACGCTTGAGCAAAACGAAATTACCGCAAGATATGTAAGCGACTACGACAAAAAGGTCGGAGACAGAACCCCCGAACAGCAGATTAAAGACTACGAAGAATATAAAGTTTATCAAGCTGGCTGGAACGAGCGGCTGGGTAAGTTTTACGCTGAAAATCCAAACGGCTCCTGGGAGGACGCACTGAAGTGCTGTGGCGAAAACCGTTGGCCCGGTCCGATGGGACTTTCAAATCCGTTTCGTTTAAGCGGACTTTACGACATTATGCTTTCCCGTGTTGCGCCGATTGCGCTCAGAGGATTTATTTTCTATCAGGGCGAGGAGGACACGGCAGTCTGCGAACGCTACGATGCCCTGTTCAACACACTTATTTCAGCATGGAGAAGATATTTTGATGATGCCGAGCTACCATTTATCTGCGTATCATTGCCGATGATGGGTTACAGCAATGCGCCTGATGATAAAACCTGGCCGATAGTCAGAGAGGCTCAGCAAAACGCCGCAATAAAAAACAAAAACGTATACACAGCTATTGCGCTTGACTGCGGCGAGCTTGACAACATTCATCCGACCGATAAGCTTCCTGTCGGAAACAGACTTGCTTTACTTGCGCTCAATAAAGTTTATAATATAGACTGCGTAGCAGATGCACCGACCTTCGACAGCTTTATATACGACGGCGGAAAGGCAATAATAAGCTTTAAAAATGCAAATGGACTTACCCTTAAATTCGGCGACAAGCCGCTGGGCTTTGAAATTTCAACCGACGGCAAAAGCTTTTCTGCCGCTGATGCTCACATTGCTGGCGACAAGATTGAAATTTCAAGCAACAAACCAGTCGTTGCCGTTCGGTATCAATGGGTAAACTACGGCGAGGTAAATTTGTTTTCTGAAAACGGCCTGCCAGTCGCTTCGTTTCGGAGCGCAAAAAAATGATTTGCACACTTTGCCCACGAAGCTGCGGGGTTGACAGAAGCAAAACTTTGGGGTATTGTAAAATGGGAGAGGAAGTAACTGCCGCAAAGGCGTACCTTCACCCATTTGAGGAGCCGCCGATAAGCGGTACAAGAGGCAGCGGAACGGTTTTCTTTTCAGGCTGCAATCTCTCCTGTATATTTTGTCAGAATGCGGAAATCTCACACGAACGCAAGGGGCAAAAAATAACGCCCGAGCGATTGGCTGATATATTTTTAAGTCTTGAACAAAAGGGAGCGCACAATATAAATCTTGTAACGCCCTCACATTTTACCTTTCCTGTTCTGAAAGCGCTAGACATTGCAAAGCGAACGCTTACAATTCCGATTGTATTTAACTCATCAGGCTACGAAAGCGTTTCTACGCTAAAGCTATGGGATGGGTATGTTGACATTTACCTTCCCGATTTCAAATACGTATCGCCTGTGCTTTCCAAAAAGTATTCAAACGCACCCGACTACTTTGAGTTTGCATCTGCTGCTGTAAAAGAAATGCTTCGGCAGGTCGGCGACACAGAGTACGACAGCGAGGGACTCTTAAAAAAAGGACTTATAATAAGACACCTGATTCTGCCTGGTTGCTACAATGACAGCATTGAGGTTTTAAGGTGGATTTCAAGCAATTTAAGCGGAAACTTTTTGGTTTCCATTATGAGTCAATACACACCGAACGCTAAGGTTTCAGGCACGGAGCTTGACAGACGGGTTTCGACATTTGAATACAAAAAGGTTTTAAATGAAGCACAAGGGCTTGGCTTGAACGGATTTATGCAGCAGCGTGAATCAGCGCAAAGCAGCTTTACGCCCGACTTTGACTACGAGGGAATATTATAACTGAATAAAGTGCAACATATTGGGGGTTTACAATAATGTTTAAATATGAAACGCACCTGCATACTGCTGAAGCTTCGGCTTGTGCGTCGGCAAGCGGCGCCGAGCAGGCAAGGCACTACAAGGAGCTAGGCTACGACGGAATTATAGTTACCGACCATTTCTTTAACGGAAATACTGCCATTACCACCTTTTCAAGCTGGGAGGACAGGGTAAATAAGTTTTGCAAGGGCTATGAGAATGCCAAAGCTGAGGGGGATAAAATCGGCTTGAAGGTTTTCTTTGGCTTTGAATACGGCTACCACGGAGCGGATATTTTAACCTACGGCGTCGGCAAGGATTTTTTACTTGAAAACGACAACATCTGCGACATAAGCTTTTATCAGTTTGCGCAAAGAGTTCACCAGGCTGGCGGAATGCTGGTTCACGCGCACCCGTTCCGTGAAGCGGACTGGTACATTCACGAAATAAAGCTGCTTCCCAAATGGATAGATGCAGTAGAGGTCTATAACAGCGGAAACGGCAAAGAGGTTTACAACGAAAGAGCCGAGTGGTACGCTGATCAGTTTGGATTTGTAAAAACTGCAGGAAGCGATAACCACGTTGTGTGGTTTGATGAAAACAGAATCAGTGGAATTACCACAGACAAGCCGCTCGAAAGTGTTGAGGACTATATGGCGGCGGTCAGAAACAATAAAATAGGACTTATTATTCCGCCAAAAAAGGCTGAGGAATAGTCACGCTTATACAAAAAGGAGTTTTTTATGAAGTACGGTTTTTTAAAGGTTGCCGCTGTAACGCCGAAAATAAAGGTGTGCGACGTAAAGTATAATGTGGAAAATATTATATCAGCGCTTAACAAGGCTTACGACGAGGGCGTTAAGTGTCTGGTTTTTCCTGAGCTTTGCATTACCTCATACACCTGTCAGGATTTATTCTTTCAGCGCACGCTTATAAGCTCGGCTCTTGAGGGACTTTTTGAGATCGCTAACGCTTCGAGAGATAAAAAAATCCTCTTTACAGTAGGACTTCCGCTTCTTAAAGACTCAAAGCTTTATAATGTAGCGGCGGTAATATACAACGGCGAAATTTTAGGCTTCGTTCCAAAGACCAGCCTTCCAAACTACAATGAATTTTACGAAGCAAGGCATTTTACGCCTGCTCCGGACGAAAACGGAACTATCAGAATAAACTCAATAGACTATCCGTTTGGCAAAAAGCTGATCTTTTGCTGCGAGGAAATGGAAGAATTCAGATTTGCAGTTGAAATCTGCGAGGACCTGTGGGCGCCATGTCCGCAGTCTAACAGTCACGCTCTTGCGGGAGCGACTATAATAGGAAACCTTTCCGCTTCAGACGAGGTTATCGAAAAGGACAAGTACCGCCTGTCGCTTGTCGCTAACCAATCGGCAAGGCTTATTTCAGGCTACATTTACGCAAGTGCAGGCGACGGCGAGTCGACTCAGGATATGGTATTTTCAGGCCACAACATAATCGCCGAAAACGGAAGTATTTTAAAGCAAAGTATGCTGTTTAAAAATGAAATGACGGTTACCGAGCTTGACCTTCAGAAGCTCACCAATGAAAGAGCTAAAATGTCGACCTTTGGCGAAAGTGAAGCTCAGGACTATCAGCGTATTTATTTTTCAATGCCGATAACCGAAACGCCGCTTACAAGGTATTACTCCCCGACGCCGTTTATTCCAGGCAACGAGCAGGAGCGCAATTACCGCTGCGACCTGATTTTGCAAATGCAGGCGCAAGGATTAAAGAAAAGACTTGAACATACAGGCTCAAAAACGCTGGTGGTTGGAATTTCAGGCGGACTTGACAGTTCGCTTGCAATTCTGGTTTGCGTTATGGCACTCGATTTACTCTCAAGACCACACAGCGATATAATTGCCGTTACTATGCCCTGCTTTGGAACAACAAAGCGTACAAGAAGCAATGCTGAAATTTTGTGCAACGCTTTAGGCGTTACATTCAGAAGTATTGATATTACAAGCTCGGTTCGACAGCACTTTAAAGATATAGGTCACGACGAGAGCAATCACAATGTCGTTTACGAAAACGGTCAGGCGAGAGAGCGCACAAAGGTTCTTATGAATATTGCTAATCAGGAAAACGGACTTGTTGTCGGTACGGGCGACCTGTCAGAGTTAGCGCTCGGCTGGGCGACCTATAACGGCGATCATATGTCTATGTACGGCGTAAATTCTTCAGTTCCTAAAACGCTTATCCGACACATTGTAAAATATTACGCAGACACCTGTAACTACAAGCCGCTTGAAAGCGTGCTTCTGGATATATTGGATACGCCTGTTTCTCCTGAGCTTTTGCCGACCGACGAAAGCAGAGAAAGCATAAATCAAAAAACTGAGGACCTTGTCGGACCTTATGAGCTGCACGACTTTTTCCTTTACTATGCAATACGCTTTGGCTTTAAGCCTTCTAAGGTTTTGCGGCTTGCGATTTACGCTTTTGACGGAAGATATACAACTGACACTATAGTGAAGTGGCTGGGCACTTTTTACAGAAGATTTTTCTCGCAGCAGTTTAAGCGTTCCTGCTTACCTGACGGCGCAAAAATCGGTACGGTTACTCTTTCTCCGAGAGGAGATTTCAGAATGCCGTCGGACGCTGTATGGCTGTCCTGGAAACGTGACCTTGACGCTTTAGACTTTTAGGAAAGGAAATTTATGTCTATGGGTTCTCAAAGCAGATACAAAAAGCTCTTTTCAAACACTATAATTTTTGCTATCGGTTCCTTCAGCTCTAAAATTCTTGTGCTGTTTTTAGTTCCGATATACACAAACGCTTTAACCACCAGCGAGCTTGGAATTGCGGATTTGCTCCAGCAGATTTCAAACTGGCTTGTGCCTATCGTATCGCTTACCGTTTCGGAGGCGATAACGAGGTTCGGACTTGATAAGGCTTACAACAAAAAATCGGTATTTACAATCGGCACGATATTAAACTCGCTGGGACTTATAGTCCTGCTTGTAGTTATGGCGATAACGCTTACCTTTGGACACAAATCGGCGAGCGGCGACACAACTATTGACAAAATCGTATTCGACAACGGAATTATACTCTACCTTTACGTTTTTATGGCATCTCTTAAACAGGTATTTGCATACTTTATAAGAGCGATTGAAAAGGTAAAGCTTTACGCGACCGTTGGTATTTTAACCACATTCTTTACCCTTTTGTTTACGGTGCTTTTGCTTCTCGGTCTTAAAATAGGCGTAAAGGGTTACCTGCTTGCGATTATTCTGTCGGACTTTTTAGCTATCGTCTATATGTTCTTTGCAGCTAAGCTCTGGCGGTATTTTTCGTTCAGGAGCTTTGATAAGCCTGTGGCGAAGCAAATGCTTGCTTATTGCGTTCCGCTTATTCCAACGCAGATAATGTGGCTTATAACAAACACCTCGTCGTCGCTTATAGTTACAGTTTTTCTAAGCGATTCGGCGAACGGTATACTTTCAGCTGCCTACAAAATACCTAACATTATTTCCACTGTTTATACTATCTTTGCGCTGGCGTGGAATATGTCAGCCGTCTTAGAAAAGGACGGCGACGAGCAGGAGAAGTTTTACGAAAATGTCTTTGAATGCAACCAGTCGGTAATGTATATTCTGTCGGCTGTGATTCTGGTATTTTTACACTTTATCACAAACATCTGGATTGGAGCAGACTTCAGAGAATCTGTAATGTATGCGCCGATTCTGATATACGCTACAATCTTCACCTGCTTTGTAACCTTTATGGGAACGATTTATGCCGTACATAAAAAGAGTGTGCGGAGCCTTGTAACGGCGCTTATTTCAGGCGGCGTGAATATCATAATCAATCTGTCGCTTGTCAAGGTTATCGGAATTTATTCTGCGGCGATAGCTGCGTTGGTTTCCTACCTTACAGTTTTTATCATTCGTGCGATAGATTGCAGAAGATACCAGCCGTTTAATCTGCACATCAAAAAGCTTTTGCTGAACTGTGGTATATTGGCATTTATGTGCGTATTAAACTATACAGTAAACAGCTTTGCAGTAATTTCATACACACTGCTTGCAATTTGTATGGTAATTATAATTGCGCTTAATATAAAGAGCCTTATGAAGGTTGTCAGAATAATGATTCCAAAGAAAATCCTGGATAAAATTCCATTGATAAATAAGCTTTGACGAAAGGAGTACAATATGGCTGAGCTAAAATATGAAATCACCAGGCACATCGGCGTTATTTCAGAAAACGCCAAAGGCTGGACCAAGGAGCTTAATATGATAAGCTGGAACGAAAGGGAGCCTAAATACGACCTCAGAGAATGGAACCCCGACCACTCGAGAATGGGAAAGGGCGTAACCCTCACCGAAGAGGAGGTTGAAAACCTCAAGAAGCTTTTAAACGGCGAGGAAATTGAGGACGATATTGACGAATCAGCTTTCTTTTAAATTTGCACACAAAAATACCACTCTGTCTTTGATTCAGAGTGGTATTTTTTTGCTTTTTCTTAATTTACTTTCTTAAATCCTCAGCGTAAGCATCAAAGCCGCCTCTTGTATAGAAAAGCTCTCTTATTGCAAGCGCACAGCCTGATAAAAATCTGTGTCTGTCCTCAATTATGCTGAGGGAGATTTTACTTTTTACTTCCTCCCCTGCGATTCTCTCAACCGACTCCATAAGAAAGTCAAATATCTTATCCGTCATATCCCAGCATTGAATTACAATTTTCTGAGGGTTGGTAGCGTAGTACAAATTGTTGAGCAGTACCGCATACAAATCGCAAACGCTTCTGAAAACCTTGGAAATTTCTGTCTTATCTCCAGCTTCATAAGCTCGCTTGATTACGTCAACAGTAATTCTGTCGGGATTTCCTCCAGTCAGCTTATAAAGTATCGGCGTATTTTCAGCCGAATGTATGCTTCTTATTTTCTTTACAATTGCAGGAATGGAAATCTCATTTGAAACGCAGCCCCTTCTCTGACACTTCGGACAAATGGTAGATGCGTTTTTGTTGACAATCATTTTGTCAACGAAATCTGTTCTGTTATCGTAAGAATATATCGGATCGTTTAAGTTTGTAACAACAAAGTGCAGGCTGTTTCCAATTTGCAAAAAAGCTATATTCTGCCTGTTTTCGTCCTTGTCGGGGAGAAAGTCAATGTTCGCCATAGCAGTTCCTTTTACGGAATTGTCAAAAATCAGCGGAACAGGGAACTGTGCGTATATATCGTCTGCGAGGTTTATAAAGTTCGGCTCGCCGTCCTCCATAACAACCTTCATGCAGGAATACATCGATGGGAATATTCCAAAGCCGATTCCTAAAAGGTCTTCGTTTTTAAGGCAATTATCCGTAAGAATACTCCTTAGCGATTCCTTCACAAAGTCGGTAATCTCATAGTAATCGACATTCTGGTCGATTTCTCGGTTTCGCTTGTCAAGAACAAGTCCCGCAAGAGTTGACAATCCAACGCTTACTATATCCTCCTCAATGCATACTCCTAAAACAAACTTGTAGTTCTGGTTTATGTCGATGAAGATTTTCTTTCGTCCTCTTGGCGCCTTTTCAAGAGTGTGCTTATATTCGCCGACCTCGACAATTATTCCCTGCTCTATCATCTCGTTGGTTATGATAGTTACTGCCGCTCTTGTAAGCTTTAGCATATTTGCAATGTCAATTCTTGACGTCGGACCACGGCGTTTTAAAATCTTTAAAACGTGCATTCGGTTTTGCCGCTTCAGATCGAGCTTGCTGATTCCGTGCTGCTGCATGAAAAATCCCCCTGTGTTTTATTTTAATCCGATTTATAACTGCTTTTCAAATAAAGATACAGCTTCAGACTATCATTATAACCAGCAATTTTGAAGTTTTTGTTAAAATATTTAAAATATATCATAAACTGTCGCTGACCCGCTTGAAATTTATAAAATCCCGGCCGTTTAAGGCGTAAAAAAGCCCCGCCGAACGGTTTTTCGGCAGGGCAAATTTTTACTGTTTGCTGTTTTGATCGTTTGAAAACTCCTTTAGCTCCCGTCCTCGCTTTAAAAGCTCACGCAGAGTATCTGCGTCGTCGTTTTCAATCGCTTGCTTATACTCGGTCAGGTGGTAAATAATGTGGTCAATTTCATCAACCAACGGCTGCTTGTTCATCAAAAACAAGGTTGTCCACATTCCCTCGTTGAGCTTTGCAACTCTCGTTAAGTCCTTAAAGCTTCCGGCAGAAAAGCCAAACTGCTTTTCAAGGCTCGGACTTTTAACGTAAGCCGACGAAACGACGTGAGCGAGCTGAGAGGTAAAAGCTATAACCTCGTCATGCTCCTTTGGTGTCGCTCTTGTGCATCTCAGAAAGCCTATTTCCTTGGCAAAGTCTGTCACAAAGGCAATTGTGCTTTCTGGGGTATTTTCTGTCGGCGTGTAGATAAAGCTTGCCTTTTCAAAAAGGTTATCGAGCGAATATTCAAAGCCCGAATACTCACGTCCTGCCATCGGGTGGCAGCCGAGATACTGAACACCCGTGCCGCTGAACGCCTTTTCACAGGCCGAAACTACCGTCTGCTTTACTCCGCAGGTATCAATAACCACAGCGCCGTCCTTAAAGTCGTTTGCGTGCTCGTTTACAAAGTTTATTGTAACATCAGGATAAAGTCCTAAAATTATAAAGTCGAACGTATTAAGCTCACTTAGCTTAAAGCTTCCGTCGATAGCCTCCTGCTGTAAAGCTGAAGAAACCGCCGACGAGTCAATATCATAGCCGTAAAGCGGATAATCGGTGTTCTTCTTTATTGCCTTCGCCATTGAACCGCCGATAAGTCCTAGTCCTACAATTCCAATTTTCATCTTTTTGCTCCTGTGAATCACTTACAAAGCTCGTAAACGGCTCTTGCATAAATTTTTGCAATCGTCTTAAGAGTTTCAATTTTAACCTGCTCGTCTGCTCCGTGCATATTGGTTTCCTCGCCCTGCATTTCTGCTCCGAAGGCAACGCCGCCCTCAACAGTATGCAGATAGGTAGCTCCGCCGACAGCAAGGCATTTTCCTTCCTCGCCCGTAACGTCGGTGTAAGCTTTCAGTATCGTCTTGATAAACGGCTCGTTTTCAGAAACCAGATGTCCTTCCTCTGCGTGAGTATAGCTTACCTTTAATCCTAACGGCAAGAGCTTGCTTTCGACAATTTCCTGAACGTTTTTAAGCTTTGCGGTTGCAGGAAATCTTATATCAACTCCGCCTGTGAGGCTTGTTTCATTTGCGTCAAGCAAGCTTAGCAAAACGGTAATCTCGCCGCTTTCCTTGTCGCTCATATTTATTCCGAAATGCTCGCCATTTCCCTCACCAAACGGAAACAGCTCATACAAAGCGTCAAGCGTTCCCATAAGCTCGCCCTTAACGTCAAGCGACTTCAGAATATAAATCAAACCGCAAAGTGCGTTCACTCCCTTTTCCGGTGTTGAACCGTGAGCTGACAGGCCTTTTGCCCAAATCGCAACTCCGTTTGCGCTTTGCTCAATGTCAAACTCTATGTCGATGTCAACATCAGCTGTAAGTGTTGCCGCTTCGGCTACAGTAATTCCCGATAACTCTGCTACCGCCTGGTCCGGGACAGCGTTTACAACGCTTCCCGCCTTAAAGGAAATAATCTGGCGCTTGTCGTCTGACGGCTTTAACTCCTTTGAAAAATCAAACTGGCAAATTCCCTTTTCTACATTGATAACAGGAAACTCACCGTCAGGAGAAAGCATAATCGGCGGAAGTGTAGCGTTGTCCTGATAGTATTTTAAATCCTCCATGCCTGTTTCTTCGGCGGTGCCAAGTAAAATTCTGGCATTTTTCGACACTTTTGCGCCGCACTCTTTGAGCGCTTTTACTGCGTGCAAAACTGCTACAGCAGGTCCCTTGTCGTCAATAACTCCTCTGCCGTAAACCCGAACTCCGTCTGTGGAAAGTGAAAAAGGCTCCTTTGTCCAGCCGTTTCCTTCAGGAACTACGTCTAAATGAGCTATAATTCCAACAGGCGTATCGCCGTCGTTTAAATTGCACTCAAGCATATAGTTGTCATAATTTTTAGTCTTTAAGCCTATACCATTTGCTTGCTCCTCGGCTTTTGCCAAAACGTCGGCACAAGCCTTTCCAAACGGCATACCAACGCTCGCCTCGCCCCGCTTGCTCGGAATTTTTACAAGCTCTGCGAGGTCCGCTAAAAGTGATTCAACATTTTCGTCGATATATTTGTCTACTATTTTAAAATCCATTGTTCCCATCCCTTTTTATTCAGGCTAAATCAGCAAGACTAGCCTATTATAGTAAGCTCCTTGGTAAAGCTGTTTAAGACTTCTACTCCGCTTTCCGTTACCATTACAAGGTCCTCAATTCTGACTCCAACGTCGCCCTCAAGATAAATTCCCGGCTCGATTGAAAATACCATACCCGGCTTCAGAACATTTTCATTTGCGCTTGAAACGTCACCATACTCGTGGCACTCGATACCGATTGAGTGACCTAAACGGTGGGTGAAGTATTCGCCGTACCCAGCTTCTGTTATTATATCTCTTGCAACCTTATCAACATCACAGTATCTGACGCCTGGCTTTACAGCTTCTATAGCCGCCTGCTGCGCTTTCTTTACAATCTCGTAAATCTTTCTGTGCTCATCGCTTACCTTTTTGTAAAAGAAGGTTCTCGTCATATCAGAGCAGTAGTTATCCTTTGTGCAGCCGACATCAATCAAAACGCAGTCGCCCTCCTTCAGGACACGGTTTCCGCCCTCATAATGGCCTATCGCTGCAGACTCGCCAAAGCCTACGAGCGGCTCGAACGAATATCCTTCCGCGCCGAAGGATTTATAAATGTCGAGCATTTGTGCCGCTGTACTTTCTTCAACAGAACCGTCGCCGATTCGCTTGATTATTTCACCCATTGCCTTGTCGTTGATTTTACTTGCCGCACGCATAAGGCAAGCTTCCTCAGCGTCCTTCTGACTTCTTACATAATCGACGCACTCGGAAGAGTTTACATATTTTGTAGCGGCATTACACTCCATAAGCCTCAGCAAGAATCTTGCTTCGAGCTTTTTATCGATTCCCAGCGGCTTTGAGTGGTCGATAAAACCAGCTAACAAAGCTGCTGCGTCGGCGTTGTCGTCAAATCTTACCTTTTCAATTCCTAAATCCTCATTGACCGTAAAAAGCTCATTGATAAAAATGCGGTTCTTTGTGCTGTCGCTGTTAATGTAAAGCGCTAACATTCTCTCGCCTGGCTTTATCATTTTTCCCGTCAGGTAAAAAACCGAGCAGGGGTCGCATATAACCATTTGTTCAAGTCCTTGCTGTGACAAGCTTTCTATAATTCTTTCAAGTCTTTGTGTTTTCATTTTTATTTGCCCCTTTAAAACATTCACATACAGCAATGTTCCCCGCCGCCTTAAAGACGAAGGGGAAAATTACTATTTAATCATTGTCATATAATTTACAAGCAACAAGATGTCCATTGCCCTGATCCTTTAGTACGCTTTCGTACTTGTCGCAACCCTCAGTCTTCATAAAGCACCTTGAGCAGAAACGACAACCGGCAGGCGGATTTATAGGCGTTGGAACATCGCCCTCAAGAATAATTCTCTCGGTCTTGTTTTCAACGTCAACAGACGGAATTGCTGAAAGAAGCGCACGAGTATACGGATTCATCGGATTCTGATAAAGCTCGTTCTTCTCAGCTATTTCCATTATTTTTCCTAAATACATAACTCCTACTCTGTCGCTTATATGCTTTACGACATTAAGTCCGTGAGCTATAAACAAATAGGTAAGTCCAAATTCGTCCTTCAAGTCGTCAAGAAGATTTAAAACCTGTGCCTGGATTGAAACGTCAAGCGCTGAAACAGGCTCGTCGCAAACGATAAGCTTCGGATTTACAGCAAGCGCTCTTGCAATTCCAACACGCTGACGCTGTCCGCCTGAAAACTCATGAGCATATCTGTTTCTCTGGTGGTTTGCAAGTCCAACGCAGTTCAAAAGATAATTTACTCTGTTTTCAACCTCGTTTTTCGGAACAACCTTATTGACAATCAACGGCTCAGCTATAATATCGCCTATCGTCATTCTCGGATTAAGCGAGGAATACGGATCCTGGAATATAAGCTGAATGTCCTTGCAATACTGTCTTCTTTGCTTTTTATTCAAGCTTGTCAGCTCGACGCCGTTATAAAAAATCTTTCCTGAGGTCGGGGTATAAAGATTGACAAGCATTTTACCAATTGTCGATTTCCCACAGCCTGACTCTCCAACAAGTCCTAACGCTTCGCCCTTATAAATTTTAAACGAAACGTCGTCAACCGCCTTAAGTACCGAAGTGGGACGTCCAAAAAAGCTTCTGTCGACTACAAAGTGCTTGGTAAGTCCCTGTACCTCTAATAGAACTTCTCTCTCCTCCATTACTCATCGACCTCCACTTCATCGGAATATAAAAAGCATCTTACCTTTCTCCATTCCTCGCCTGGAACGTCTGTCAGGGCAGGAAGCTTCTCCTTGCATTTTTCCATGCAGTTTTCACATCTGTCTGCAAACAGACAGCCTTTCGGAAGACGTGTCGGGTCGGGAACCATTCCCTTTATCATAAACAATCTTTCTCTGTCCTCGTTAAGTCGTGGAATAGATTCGATAAGTCCCTTTGTGTATGGATGCATCGGCTTTTTAAACAAGCTCTTGACGTCGGCCTGCTCAACAACTCTTCCGCAGTACATAACTACTACTCTGTCGGCAGTTTCAGCAACTACTCCCAGATCGTGAGTAATTAAAATTACTGCCATTCCTATATCGTCACGAAGTCGCTTGATAAGATCGAGAATCTGCGCCTGAATTGTAACGTCAAGCACCGTTGTCGGCTCGTCGGCAATCAAAAGCTCAGGGTCGCAGCAAAGTCCCATTGCTATCATAACCCTCTGTCTCATACCGCCGGACATCTGATGCGGATAGTCCTTTACACGCTGTTCAGGCGACGGAATACCAACCACCCTCAGCATTTCAATAGCACGCTCTAAAGCCTGCTTCTTGTTCATATCTGTATGAGTTAAAATTGACTCGCAGAGCTGGTCGCCAATTCTCTGAACAGGGTTTAATGAGGTCATCGGCTCCTGGAAAATCATAGAGATTTTATCGCCTCTGATTTTTCTCATTTCCTTTTGCGACTTGGTTTTTAAATCCTCGCCGTTAAAAAGGATTTCTCCCTTTGTTACCTTACCTGGGTCACGAACCAATCCCATAACCGAAAGCGAGGTAACGCTCTTTCCGCTTCCTGACTCTCCTACTATTGCAAGGATTTCTCCCTTATCTACGTTAAAGCTTACGTCGTTTACAGCTTTTACAGTTCCTCTTTTTACATAAAATTCTGTCGAGAGGTTTTTAACATCAAGTAACATAAACTACCCCTCCCTAGCTTCTTGATTTCGGGTCGAGCGCATCTCTTAAGCCATCGCCGAAAAGGTTAAACGCTAAAACAGCCAATGTAATCGCAAGTCCCGGGAAGATAAGCTCATGAGGATAAACAAGTACCATACTTCTTACTCTTCCCAGCATATCGCCCCATTCAGCAGTTGGTGGCTGAACGCCGAGTCCTAAAAATCCGAGCGCCGCAGTATCAAGAATTGCAGTTGAAATTCCCAGGGTTGCTCTTACTACTATTGACGACAAAACATTCGGCAAAATATGGTGAAGAATAATTCGTCCGTCCGAATTTCCTAAAACCTTCGCCGCCGCAACATAGTCGTTTTCCTTAACCGAAAGAATGGAACTTCGTATAATTCTCGCATATTCAGGTATCGAGACAACTCCTATTGCGATAATAGCCTTATCAAGTCCCTTACCGAGAGCCGCCATAAGAGTAACAGCCAAAAGAATTGAAGGAATTGAAAGCATAATATCCATAATTCTCATTATGAAAGCATCAATCTTTCCGCCGAAGTATCCGGCAATAGAGCCGAATATAGTTCCTAAAACAAGCGAAAAAGCAACAGCTGCAATACCTACAAAGAGAGATATTCTCGTTCCAACTATTACACGGCTGAAAATATCACGGCCGAGCGTGTCGGTTCCAAACCAATGCACTGCCGAAGGCGTCTGGTTAGCCTCTGCCATGGAGTTCTTGTACGGATCGTATGGAGTGATGTAAGGGCCAATTATGGCAATGATAATCAAAAAGATAATTACAAACATTCCAAAGAGTGCCGCTTTGTTTTTCTTCAGTGCGTCCCACATTGATTTTAATCGGGATTCAGGCTTTTCGATAACAACCTCAGACTCTGCGCCCTCAGCTAAAACAACTTTCTTCTTTGCCATAGTTATGCCTCCTTCCTTCCATACTTGATTCTCGGATCTAAGAACGCGTAGATAATATCCACTATCAGGTTCATAAATACGAAAATTGTAGCAATTATCAGCACGACTGCCTGAATTACAGGGAAGTCGGATTTGTTGATACATTCAACCGTATAGCTTCCGATTCCAGGCCAAGCAAATACCGTTTCGGTCAGAACCGCTCCTCCTAAAAGCGAACCGAGCTGAAGTCCTATAACGGTAACGATCGGCATAAGAGCGTTTCTGAGGCCGTGCTTGATGATAACTTTTCCTTCGCTCAGTCCCTTGGACCTTGCAGTTCTTATGTAATCCTGGTTTAGCGTGTCGAGCATACTCGATCTTGTCATTCTTGAAATAATCGCAAGAGTGTAAAGCGCAAGTGTCATTCCTGGCAAAATCAAATGCCACAATGCGTTTTTGAAGGCAGCAAAGTCGCCTGCAATAAGCGTATCGACAAGATAAAGTCCCGTTATGTCATTGACTGAAAACGTAACGTCAATTCGTCCTGACGCCGGCAACCACCCCAGTACCTTTGTAAACAAAATAATCAGCAAAATACCGAGCCAGAAAATAGGAATTGATACGCCGACAAGCGACAGCACCATACTGGCATTATCTACAATACTGTTTTTCTTGACGGCGGCGACAACGCCGATAAGTATTCCGAAAATGCTGGCTACGATAATTGCAAAAATTGCAATCTCGATTGTTGCAGGAAATCTTGCGCCAATCTCCTGCATAACAGAAGTGTTGGTGTAATAGGATTCGCCAAAATCTCCCTGAACAGCGTTTACAATAAAGTCAACATACTGCTTTACGATGTTGTCGTTCAGTCCGTTGACTTCACGCCACGCTTCCATTGATTCTTCAGTTGCGTGTTCTCCCAAAACAACAGGCGCTGGGTCCGGTGCGGCAACTCTCAGAAGTACAAAAACTATCAAAGAAACGCCTATCAGTACCGGAATAAGCATGAGTAATCGTTTTAATATATATTTTACCATTTTCCAAAAACAGCCCCTTTCTTATATTAAAAAGATTAGGTTTCTTTTTAGTGTACATACAAATTGCAAAAACTCACAAGACTTCTGTACACTGAAAAGAAAGCTAATTTAAAACTCGTTGTTAAAACAACAAAAACAACTGCAAATACAGAGAGAATACCTCTCTGTATTCGCGTTGTCTGTCAGTTTAATTATTAGCTTTTTGTAACCTTGTAGAGCTTAACTGTAGCTGTGCAGTGATACTGGAAGTTCTGTACGTTAGCCTTACAAGCTGTGATGTCCTGCTGGTGAGAAATTGGTAGCCAGAGAGCGAGGTCAGCAACATACTGCTCCATCTCAGCGTACATAGCATTTCTTGAATCACCTGAAGGCTCCTGAGCTGCCTCAGAAATCATCTCAGCGTAAGCGGTATAAGCTTCCTGATCGTCCTCGTTTGTAGCAAGGTTAAATCTTGCAACGTTCATACCAGCGTTTGTATCACTCAAAAGATTTAAGAAGTTATCCGGGTCACCGTTATCTCCGCTCCAACCGTAGAAGCAGATGTCGTAGTCGCCGGCAATAGCCTTATCCTTATAGGTTGTCCAGTCGTAAGAGTCGATTTCAACCTCAACGCCTACCTCGCTGAAGTAGCCCTGAATAGCCTCTGTAAGAGTCTGTCCTGTAGCTGTGTTGTAAGGTCTTGCGTTTGTATAAGTGATTACGTGAAGGCTTGTAACGCCCTTTTCTTCAAGCGTAGCCTTGGCAGCGTCAGGATCGTAAGCAATCTGAGTTTCATCTGCGCTGTAGCCTGGTACGAAGGTTGGCAGGATTGTTGTAGCAACCTCAGCATAGCCGTTGTAAAGGCCAGCAACAAGCTCCTCAACATTTACAGACTGAGAAAGAGCTACACGAGTTTCCTTGTCAAGTCTTTCTGCATTGTATGCCATATAGTTGATGTTCATACCTGGTGTTGTGTTTACTGTGATATTGCTGTCAGACTCAAGGCTTGCAACCTGGTTTGTGTCAATACCGTCGATGATGTCAACGTCGCCTGACTGAAGTTCAAGGATCTTGGTTGAAGCGTCTTCGATAGTTCTGATAACTACGTTTGTGATCTGAGCCTTTCCGTCTTCGTTCCAGTAATCCTCGTTAGCTTCAAGCTTAACGTACTGGTCCTTCTTCCACTCAACGAACTTATATGGACCTGTTCCTACAGGCTCGTTCATAAGGTCGCCTTCCTCAGCAGCAGTAGGGCTTACCATTGGTGCGCCGAATACCATTGCGAGGTTAGCTAAGAATGGAGTTGAAGGCTGTGAAAGAGTGATGTTAACTGTGTACTCGTCAACAACCTCTACGCCTGAAACATAACCCCATACGAAATCAGCATAAGTCATGTCTTCTGTCTTGTTGATTGTGTTTCTCTCAACATTGTACTTTACAGCTTCTGCATTGAAGTCTGTACCGTCGTGGAACTTAACTCCCTCCTGAAGATAGAAGGTGTATACGAGTCCGTCGTCAGAAATCTCCCAGTCCTTAGCGAGGCAAGCCTTAACCTCAGTAGAGTCATCCTCGTACTGTAAAAGTCCCTCGTAAATCTGGTTTGTAACCTTAGCAGACTCACCGTCGTCAACGATCTGTGGGTCAAGTCCTCTTGGGTCTGCTCCCTGAGCATAAACCAATGTGTCAGAATCTCCACTGCTGGAGGTATCTGAGTCGTCGCCGCTTCCACAGCTTGCAAGGCAGGAAACAGCCAAGATTGCAGCAAGAATGCCGCTTAGAATCTTCTTGTTCATAATGATTCTCTTCCTTTCTCCTTTTTTAACAAAAAAAGACGCACGCTAAAGACTTTACACCTAAAACGCTAGAGTCCTGCGGCATCTTTGCCTGTTACTAAGTTTTATTCAATAGTCCTCGCTACAACTACAATAGTTTTTGCGACAACTACATCATACGATTATTATACTACACTCTTTCGAATAACGCAATAGTAATTTTACACAAAATTTACCACAAATAATTATTCAATGTGTTGAATGGGCAAATAGTCAGCTGTTCGCTCGTTCATATTTTTAATATATCGGAAAATATTCCCTCGTTCTTTTAAAAGCACAAAACCAAAGGAATTTTAAATTCTTTTTCCGCATTGACCGCAAAAGAGAGCGTTCGCCTTAAGCTTCGCGCCGCAGCTTTTACAATAGCGATCTTCCTTTTGCTCCTCGTCCTCCTCGTGAGGTATAATTTCAGTTACGGTAATGGCTCTCGGCTTTTTTCTTTCCTTCTTTTTCGGCTTCTTACTGCTTTCCTTTTCGACTTTTTCTTTTTCCTTTTTTCGTTCAATTACATCTCTTGCGCTGATGCTGTCCTGCAAAAGGTCGTCATCGATAAGCTTTTTTCTCGGAGCGCCCTCCGCCGTACTTAAAAGCAGCGAGCAGATTGAAGCCAGAATTCCAACGACAATCATAATAAGACAAGCAATAATCATTACAGCGCAGAAGGATTTGAGCTTGGTATCGTTAGCTTCCGAAAAGTCCTCATAGTAATAGGAAATTACAGGCTCGGCAAAAATTGCCAGGACGGCTATTATAATTGACATAACACAGGTTATTCTCGAATAAACTCCTACCGCCTTTGAAGCGTAATAGCCCGAAACCTTATAAAAGATCCCCCAGAGTGTAACAAGCACTAAAATTGAAGCAAATATTACCAGCACCGATTCCCACGAAGCGAGCAGATCAAACACCTTGCTGTGAAATGCGAACGCTGTGGTTACGTCAACATCATTTACCTTCAAGCTGGTAAGTATTCTCTCTGTGTTTTCGCTGTTGCTGGATGAAAACAAAAACGCTAAAGAGGATGTCAGCAACAGATTAAGCACAAAGGTTGCAATGCTTAGCATCACACTTACAGCAAACATCAAAAAATCAAATTTCTTAGCCTTAGCACTCACCTGTCACACCCCCAGTCGTCAAAGCTTTGCATATCATTATACCCATTTTAGTTTGATTTGTCAAATCAGGCAAACAAAATGCCGCCATACCCCCAGAAACTTCGCAAAAATGCTTGACAATCGTTTGACGTTGTGTTAAAATATATTCCGCAGTAAATTTGTATGCGCCAGTAGCTCAGCTGGATAGAGTGTTTGGCTACGAACCAAAAGGTCGGGGGTTCGAATCCCTTCTGGCGTGCCACAAATATTAAAGCTCTGATAGTCATTACGATTATCAGAGCTTTTTGTTTTTCTACTTGTTGTTACTTTCCCCGGCTTTTCGCTCCTGCCGCCAGAATTCATTTATAAGCAGCTTGAATCTTCGTTCGTTGAAAACAGGCTTTTGCAGGGATGCTATAGTTCTTTCGCCAATTACGCCATTTTCAGCAAATTCCTTGCCGGCGGCAGTGTATTTTTCAAGATAAATATCAACTCTTTCTTTAAGCTCGGGCGTTGAAAACACTTTGCCCTGCGGACACAAAAGCGCCTGATAACCGCCCTTTCCGAAAATACAATCAAGCTGTTCAAGCAGAGCGTTATACGCTGGATAGACCTCTCCAAAGCCGCAGGTTGAAACGAACAGGAATTTTTTTGAATCATAATCATAGCGAAACTCGTGATACGGCTCGCCTTCTACCGCCTTTTCGCCACGATACGGTAGCATAGTGCTTAAAAGTCGGTCGTTAAGCGTTTTTACAGTTCCAGGCATACTGAAAAAGTATAGCGGGAAGCTTGAAATTATAATATCTGCATCTAAAATTTTCTGTTTGATTTCTGGAACATCGTCGTCACGGATTACACATTCTCCGTCCGTTCTTCCCCAGCAGGAAAGGCAACCCATGCATGGTTTAATATTCATTTGGGACAGCGTGATAACTTCCGTTTTAAAGAGAGAGTTTTCTTCAATGCCCTTTAAAAATGCGGTTGTAACACGCATAGTTCCGCTCGCTTTTCCCTGCGGACTGCCGTTTATTACAAGTATTTTCTTTTCTTCTGTCTTATCCCATACTGCATTTGATTCCTCGTTCATTGACAGTTCCTCCTTAGTCTTCAGCGTAGACGGAATTTTTATCTATGGCAGTAAACATCAGCTCGCCCTTTGCTCTTACCTGTCCGTCAACACAAACTGTAGCCTCAAAGGATATAAGCGTGCCAGCTTCACGAGCTTTATTAACTGTGATTTCAAGTGTGTCGCCAGGAATTACAGGCTTTAAGAATTTGAAATTTCCCACCTTTAGCAGAACATACAGCTTATCGTCCGACGGCTCGTCTTCAACCACCAGCGAACATAGCTGAGCGCAGCTTTCGATTATCAGAACTCCCGGCATAATCGGCGTATCAGGAAAATGTCCGACAAAGTACGGCTCGTTGATAGAAACATTTTTGATTCCCTCAGCACTCTCGCCGCTCACAAGCTTTGTAACACGTTCAATCATCTGAAACGGCGGACGTTGTTTGATACGCTTGTTTATCTCGTTAATATTCATCATAGTGAAAGACCTCCGTCCAGAACCAGCGTTTGTCCCGTCATATAGGCGCAGCAATCGCTGCAAAGCATTGATACTACGTTTGCAACGTCCTCGGCCTTACCAAGCCGACCTAAAGGAATTGCTTTCAAATATTCTTCACGCTTGTCCTCAGGAATTGAATCTATCATTTCCGTTTCGATAAATCCAGGGGCTACTGCATTCACTCTGATGCCATATGGTGCAAGCTCCTTTGCCATAGTCCTTGTCATAGAATTAACGGCACCCTTTGTAGCACTATATACACTCTGCCCTGCTATTGCCATCTGAGAGCTTACGGAGGACATATTTACAATAACGCCCTTCTTTTTGCGAAACATTTTTAGCGCCGCCTGCTGGGCGCAGTATAAATATCCCTTGACGTTGATGTCCATACAGCGGTCGAGCGTATCACTGTTCAGCATAAACAGATACTCGTCCTTTACCACTCCTGCATTGTTTACAAGCACATCAATTTGTCCGTAAGTATTTATTACCTCCCGCATCATAGCCTTTACAGCCTTTAAGTCTGAAACGTCCGCACGGCAGGTCATACCGCTTCCGCCGCTTTTTTCAATATCGTTTAAGACTTCCTTAGCCTGCTCTTCGCTATGGCTGTAATTTATAACAACCGTATATCCGTCCGCCGCAAGTCTTATGGCGCAGGCACGTCCGATTCCTCGTGACGCACCGGTAATAACTGCAACCTTCATACTCAGTATTTTCCTTTCATCCTTATCTTGCTATAACAACTGCCGTATACACGCCGCCGCTACCGTAAGAAATTACCAGGAGCTTGTTTAGCTCTGAAGCTGCGACCTCACCCAGATTTTCGCTTTCAACGCTTGCCCCAAGCTTTCCTGAAAGTATAAGCGCTGCGTGCGCCGCAGACAGACTAGCTGTCGCTGCACGTCCTTCTCCTGTTACCTTGTGAATATTAAAGACAGGAATTTCAGCTGTCCTCTCGCCAAAGGTATTCTCAAGCGTTTCGCTCTCAGTTTTGTCGACCTCTTGAAGTCCGTTTGCAAAGCCGACAATACCGTCTATATCATCGCTTGTCAGACCAGCATCCTCAAGGGCAAGCGAAATTGCATTTTCAAGAGCTTTGCCTGAGCCTGAAAGCGTACCAAACTCTACAGGACAATCGGCCGTACCGCAGCCCAACACCTCAGCATAAGGCTTTACACCACGTTTCAGAACTCCGCTGTCACTTTCAAGCACAAGAGTTGTGCTGCCGTCAGAAAGCTTGAAGTTGCCGCCGTCAAAATAGCCTGATTTTTTATAAAGCTCGGTTACAATTTCGCTGTTCTCGTCGGTTCCCGTTGCCAGTACCGCTTTTTCTTCTCCGCTGTTAAGAACATTTACAGCGTAAGCTATACTTTCAAGTCCCGACTGTGCGCCGTTTGTAAGCGTTACATTATATCCCCGAATGCCTGAGCATATTGAAAGATAGCCGCCCGCAGCATTGTAAACTGTGTTCGGGAACTTAAATGCGCTTCCTGAACAATTGCCCTTGTTTACCAGATCCTGCTGATAGTCGCAAATTGTCGAAAGAGGTCCGTCCGATGTTCCTACAACGATACCTGTTTGCTCAGCGTTATCATCATTTACAGTAAGACCTGCATCTGAGAGAGCCGTCATACCGGATACCGCTTGCAAACGGCTGAATTTATCAAGCTTTCGGCAAAACGAATTTTTCAGTCCGCAATTTTCATAATCCGACTTGTCTATTACGCTTTCATTGCTTTCGCTTTCAAGCGGTGTTCCAGCCAGCGTTTTCTCTATGTAATTGTCAAGTCCGTTTCCTATCGGCGAAACAATTCCGATTCCTGTGATAAATACTCGCTCTCTGGTCGATTTTGTTTCTATATTGCCAGTGCCTTTTGAAAATACAATGCTTGCGTTATTTCCGCCAAACGCAAATGAATTGCTCATAACGGTTGAAAGCGACTTTTCTCTCGCCACATTCGGACAAAAGTCAAGCTTTCCTGCACGGCTTGATAGTCGGGCCAGATCCTCCTGCGTGTATCCTACTGTCGGCGGTATTTTCCCTTCGGTCAGAGCTTTGATTGCAAATACCGCTTCTATAGCTCCCGCCGCTCCCAGACAATGTCCGACCATAGACTTCGTTGAGGAAACCGACAAATCGGAGTCCTCCTCATCGAATATTGTGTGAAGCGAGAGAAATTCCGCTTCGTCGTTTTTAGCGGTTCCCGTGCCGTGAGCGTTGATATATCCAATCTCAGAAGGCTTTATGCCTGAGCTTTCTATTGCCCGACGAATAGCACACATCTGTCCCTTTCCGTCAGGTCTTGGAGCAGTAATATGATGAGCGTCGCCACTTACTCCCGAACCTAAAACGTCGCAGTATATATGTGCCTGTCTGTTTGCTGCGTGCTCGTAAGACTCGATAATAAGCGCGCCAGCACCCTCGCCTAAAGTAATACCGCCGCACCTGTTAAAAGGCGAGCAGGGTTGTGAATCCAAAGCGTGAAGCGACAAAAAGCCTGCAAACGGAACAGAAGCCAAAGCA
Organism: Ruminococcus sp.; assembly: GCA_021199305.1. Lineage (GTDB taxonomy): Bacteria > Bacillota > Clostridia > Oscillospirales > Ruminococcaceae > UMGS1601. Next base: position 2,702 of record JAJQIH010000012.1, on the reverse strand, counting down.
TCAGCACCGCCGACAATTACAACCTCGGCTTTCCCTGAGCGGACAAGGTCGCAGGCATAAGCTATGCTTATCGTTCCGGCAGCGCAAGCGTTTGCAATATTTGTCACAACTCCGCCTGCGTGGTAAGCTCTCGCTACGTGGTTTGCTATTGGCGATATGGGAATCTCGCTGACATATTCAGCCTTCTTGCCGCTTTTGTAATACTTTTCAGCGTTTGACACGCCGCCAACACAGCTTCCCATAATTACTGCCGCTTTCGGCGAATTGTCAAAATCTGAAAGTCCAGCGTCCTGCATAGCTTCGTCAGTTGCCTTGATGCACAGTCTGGAAACTCTGTTGATTTTCTCTTCGCCGTTTAAGCTTTCGTCCTCAACCTCAGCGGCAAGGTTTGCATAGCAGTCGGTCGTGTCAACAGCTTTTGCTTTTTTAATACCGCTGACGCCGCTTATTGCGTTTTGCCAGCACTGGGAAACGTTATTTCCTATTGCGCTTATCAGTCCTAAACCAGTTACAACGCAACGGTTTTCATCTGTTGTCATAGCATTTCCTTTCCGCTTGTTACTTATCCGTGTCAAGCGCATTTGCGACATATTCAGCAAGGCTTGTTACGTTATAAAACGGTTCTTTTCCAACGCCCGTCATATCAACGCCAAACTCTTCGTCAATGCCTGCGATAATCTCAAGCGAGTCAATAGAATCAAGTCCTATTCCGTCGTCAAACAGCGGAACGTCGTTGTCCAGCTCCTCCGGATCAACTCCTAGCTTTTCGCAAATCATCTTTTGGATTTTTGTTGCAATTTCCTGTTCATTCATAATGTTTCTTTCCTTTCGGTAATATTTTGACTCCGCTTAGCTTAGCGGAGAATCAATCAATTCTTCATTTTTACTTTCATCAGCTTCACCCGCAAGCCTGAACACCTCTCGCTCGCATTGTTCTGATGCTGTACGCAGAATAGCTGACAATCTGCCTTTTTGGTTAAGCTCAAGTTTCACAGGCTTTCCAACAACAAGCGTCTGACGATGAAACAATCGGTAATCGCCTTTTATCGCCATTGGTATCACTGGAGAGTCCAGATGCTTTACAGGTAACAAAAAGCCAGAGTTAAAAGGCTCGTGCTTTCCGTTTTTTTCAAGCTTCCCTTCAGGGAATATAAGCACGCATTTTCCTTTCTTTAAAGCTTCCTCCGCCGCTGACACCCATGATGCGTCAGGCTGTGTCAGGTCGATAGGAATATATGGCAAACGCTCAAACAACGGCTTTAAAAAGCGCTTGTCGTACCATTTTCTCGTTACAAGCACAAAAACCCTTCGTGGAAAAAGCAGCATCGGAAGGAAAAATCCGTCCTTGTGGCTTTTGTGGTTGGCAATCAAAACTGCGCCCTGCTTCATTACCTGCTTTGCAGATGGATCGGTATATTTTACTCGTCCTCGATACAAAAGACGCATAAAGAGCGAGGATATACTGGCAATCAGATAAATAAGTGCGGTTAAAATGGCGTTTCCGATCTTTTCAAGTAACTTCATCATGATGATATAAAGTCACGGAGTCCGCTCATATGCTGCTTTATGACTTCTCTCCCGTGATTATAGTATGCGTCAATCTTTTTGCTGCTCTTTTCAAAATGCTTGACGCCCATTCCCTCAGGACGTATTATATAAGCTGCTCCCTGCTGCTCGTACTTATCCAGCTGCTCCATATCCTTTTCGTAGTTTTCCTTGCGCTTCATAAGCGTATCGGCAAGGTATGGATACTGCTTTTTATATTCGATATTTATTACAGGCTTCAGCCGCGCATAATCTGTCGGCGGCTCCTCTATCCAATTCCTTGTCAGAACTACTACCGCCTTGTCACACCTGTTTTTAAGAGCGTGTCTTACAGGAACAGAATCCGCAAGACTGCCATCTAAATAATGCTGGTTTCCAAGCTTTACAGGCTCACACAAAAACGGAATCGAGCAGGACGCTTTTGTCAAGGTCGGAAGTCCTTCCTCCACAGCCTTTGCGTCGTGGTACTCAGGTTTTCCTGTTTCACAGCAGGTTACGACAAATTCGCATTCCGCTTCTGAGGCGTAAAAAGTATCGAAATCAAAAGGCGTGTGCTTGTAAAAATAACTGTTTATCATACTGTCTGTATCAAGCAGCTTTTTGCTGTATCTCATCTGACCCAGTCCGAAATATGGATCTGTTTCTTTGGAGAGAAGCTCCTTGAATTTGCCAATCTGCTTTGAAACAAAACCTGAAGCATTTCCGCTTCCGGCGGATACTCCTATAACATACGGAAATGAAATATCCTGCTCCAGCAGATAGTCAAGCACGCCAGCCGTGAAAATGCCACGACTTGCGCCGCCCTCCAGAACCAAACCTACCTTGCACATACCATTACCTCATCTCTTTTTAAGACATTTTGTCGAATTTTGTCGGTTTCCTTATGTACTTAGTATATTAACGGATTCTAAACTCAATCTAAACTCTGGAGAAAAATCCACAAGAATTTTCCAAAACTTTCGTTTGTATGAGTTGACAAGGAAAAATCGCCATTCTATAATTACAATATAGTCAGGCGACAGATTCCAGCTTGTTTAGATTCATTTTAGATTTGTGTATTATGATACTTTGTACAAAACAGTCAAAGGAGTTTTCTTTTATGGTTAAGGATACGCTGATTAAATGACCTTTAGGCCAGAAAAATCGGCTTCCAAGAC
>JAJQIH010000022.1 GCA_021199305.1 Ruminococcus sp. | reverse complement strand
ATACACCTCGGCGCAGTACGGATAATACTTTGTAAGCAACGGCAGAACGGCGAAATTTAAAATAACTGCACAAATTGCAAAAATTACAACAGATATTCCGAGCGTTTCCGTTATATAAATTCGTCTGATTTTGTTCTTTGTAGCTCCTGTCAATCTGAAAATTGCAAGCGTTTTTCTGCGGGTTGTCAGGACATATCTGTAGAGAACCGCTAAGTTTATAGCCGCAGCGAAGGCAATTATCACCGATAACCAGATATTCGTGTTGTAAAAGGTCTGCTTATCGACGTTTACGACGGCTACGTCTAAGTCGTTTACCAGCATATCGCCGAGGTACTTGTTCATAATGGAAACGTATTTGTTGTTTTCTTCGACCGTGAGCGGCTCGTTGAATTTAACAAACATAGCATAATCGACAAACAATTCATCGGGCGAATTTTCAAACGGAATATATATACCACCTATCAAACCATTTGTACCTTGACCGATAACCTTATATTCCCTGCCACATATTGTTACATAAGCATCTTCACTGTCTTCCCTCAAAGATACTTTTGCAGTTTCTACTTGTTGGTTTTTCATCCTTTCAACATTTGCAATACAAACTGCATCTCCATTTTGAACTTCCTCATCAGTAAAGAATCTGCCAATATATCCTCGTTCCTGCTGTGTGTAAAGCGTTAAGAGTGAAGTTTTTCCAAAAGTATACTCCCCGTCGTGCTTTGCAAGCATTGTCATTATATAAAGTGGAAAGGTTCCTGTGCCGTTAAGCTCATTATAATAATCTATATCGTCCTGTGTCATTGGTTCTGTCAAGAACGACATTTCTACATAATCTAGCTTTTTATCAAAGTAGTCAGTCAACTCGTAAAACATTGGTCTGATCTCGCCTAAAGTTATCGTGTAGTTCTCAGTATCTAAATATATAGTATACATCATATACCTGTAGTCGTTCTCGCTATATTTTTCGTCTTTGTCTCCAAAAAAGCCGTCGCCATACAAACCCGAAGTCGATATGTACTCTCTGTCTATATTTTCCTTATATGTCAAATATACACCATAAGAAAGCAACATTATCAGGATAGACGCAACCTGGCACACAATAAAGAGGGTGAAAACAAGCTTATTCTTCGTAGCGAACTGCTTTAAATTTTTAAGTACGTATTTCATAATATACCCCTCTTTCTACGACCTCAAAAATTATGTAGTATGCTTTTCTAATTTCAGTATAGCACACTTTTCTGAATGTTTAAAGCGTTTTTTACAAGATTAAATGAATTTTGGCGAAATGCACAAAACAGAAATGCTATGTTTGTGCAAGTTTAACAAATTTAGCTAATATTATCATCTTGATTTGTAAAATCTTCGTTTTCGATTTTTAAGTTCTGCTAATATTGTGATTGGTTTTATCGCCATGCGTAAAAGCTAACAAAAAAATCCACCCTCTTTTCCAATAAAGAGAGTGGATAGTGTACAAATGTTTGATTACTGAATTTTGTCCTCGTCGCCAAACGGGTCGCCGCATTGCGGACAGAACTTCGGTGGCTTTTTCGGGTCTTCAGTCTCCCAGCCGCACTTATCACACCTGTAAAGCGGCTCGCCAGCTGGCTTTGGCTTACCACATTCGGTACAGAACTTACCCTTGTTTAAAGCTCCGCACTCGCAGGTCCAGCCGTTTTGTGGCTTTGGCTTTCCGCATTCAGTGCAAAATTTTCCAGTATTTCCTGTCTTTCCGCATTCGCAGGTCCAGCTTTCGGGAGCGACCTGCTGTGTAGCGCCAGCCGTCTGAGCGTTATAAACAGCAGACATTGAGCCTTGCGGAGCGTTACCGCTCGGAGCTTCCATTGGCTGACTCATAGAACCACCTGCAAATCCCATTCCCATAAAGCCTGCCATAGCGCCGCCCTCATTTTCAGCAGCAGCTTCTCTCGCCTTGTTGATGCTCATTCTGTCCATAGCGTAGAGAAGTCCGTTGTTCTGAGCGGCAGCAGCCTCCTGGAACTTGGAAATCTTATCCTTGCTTTCGTCGTCGATATTAAGCTCGATAGCAAGGCTGGTCAGAACGATTCCCCTTTTCTCAAGCCATTGCTGTTCAAGCTGCTTGTTCATTTCAGCGGCAAGCTCGTCAGGGTAAGCGCCGATCTGATCATAAGGAATCATTTTAGCAGAAATCTGAGTAAGGGCGATCTGGAACTTCGGCTTCATCTCATTTTTCATCATAGAGATTATCTTTGAGCCGTCGTCGCTTGATCTTGTAAGTGCCTTATCAGGGTTCATAATTACATTTTCGTAAAACGCAATCGGGTTTTTAATCTGAAACTCGAAAGCACCGTGTCCCTGAGCGTTGACGGTAATTCTTGTTTCGCCGTCACGGAAAGGAATATTTCCAAAGCCTACAGGGTTATCCGTCAGCGGTTTAATATTGATATAAACAAGTCGCATAGTATTTGTCGACTGTCCGCCCGCAGTAAAACGGTGTCCGATATTTTTAAGCGAAGGAATAAAATCCTTGAAACCTCCGCCGAGCAAGGACGGCTCAACGGTTGAATCGTACCTGTACTGTCCTGTAGTCTGTTCAGTATCAGCAATTACAAAATCGTGTACCTTTCCGTTTTCAACCAGAACTGCTGCCTGTCCGACGGCAACATCAAAGACAGAACCGTTTGTAATCACAAGGTCGCTTGCGTTGTTTACAGCAGAGCCTCTTATAACCTTGGTTGCAGGCTTCGCCATATAATCCTGCGTCATTCCGTCGCAGCGAAAATAATCAACAACCTGATCCTTCAGATTGGTGCTGACCGCCTGGACTGCCATTTTAATTAAACCCATAACAATTTACCTCTTTTCTATTATTTTGGAGAACGCTCCATATTTTTGTCATATCACCATACTGATATCTGTAATTTTCCACGTTCGCTCAACAGACGCTTCAATCGCTTCGTTGCAGTACGGACAAACCTTTACGCCAATCGATTCAATCGGCGCACCGCAATTTGAGCACTTCAGGCTTTCGTTTTCACCTCTCGCGCCGTAAGATAAGAAATACGAGTAGTTCACTTTGTACTTGTGCTGGGAAGGTCTTCCGTTTAAAGCGTATCCAACCGCCGCTTCAAAGGTAATCTGCGCTTCCTCGCCGTTTCGCAAGTAGTTTGAAACAACCACTCTATGTACCTTTATATTAGTGTAATTTTCAGCCGGCTTGTTTGTCAGCTTTTCGTTATTAAACTGCGACTGTAAAGCGTCGCAATATTGTGCCGTACAATTATCTCTTAAAACTCCTGCGTTGCGGGTAGCTTTAGCGTGAAAATATTCCGACAACGCTCCGCTCATATAGCTTCTTGCAAGCTCCAGATTAAATTCAGGAAAATCCCTTGCTATCATTTGTCTGTAAACAGGCTCCGCCCCCGAAACAGTTTTCGGAGTCATCATTTGCTCATCGTCAGCCTGTTGTATAGCGTTTACAATCTGCCCAAGCGAGCTTCTTGAAGAAAATCTTACGCCCCTTAATATCATTGTAACGGCTACAATCAGAATTACTATTACAAATATAATCGAAAAACAGACTACAAGAACAGTAGTAGTATAAATTCCGCTCATTTAAAACTCCCCATCTAAAGAAACAGCATCAACAGATATACTATAATAAATCCCGCAACAAAGCCGAGAGCTGAATAAAGTGCGAGCTTCGTATTATCGATAGGAAGATTTCCTATAAACTTTCCCGTCTGTCCGTTCATTGCAAACAGATAGCTCTCTCCCTTGTATTTTGTATACAAAAGCCAGGTCGGCAACAGTGCGTAATCACAGCTTTTAACCTCAACCTTTGCGTCGAAGCTCTTTATATGTACATTATCATAAGACGTAGTTCTTTTGAGATTTGACTCAAGGGAATTTTTTATTCTCAGCTCCGCTCGCTCAAAGCATTCCGCCGAGCTCTGGTCGTACCTTTCAGCTAAAAAGCCAGCGAGGTATGCTGGAGAAAACTCCTTTAAATCTCTTATATCGTAAGGCTCTATCGAATCCATAGCATCGTTTTCTATTTTCTTTGAAGCGTCAACAGGTACCTTATCTATTTCAATGCTTCCTGAACGGGTAAACTCATAGTAACAGGTTTCACGAAACTGACTTGCGCCACGATTATACTTTTTTGCTGTTTCGCCTGTTCCTCTTACTGATCCTGTTGCAACACCTGAATAAAACCAGAACGGAACGTAAACTCCCTGCATTTTTTCAACTACTGCGTCCGGATTAAAAGCCTTCGGAGTAAGCGGCTTTTTCGCAAAGTTTTTAAAGGCTTCCATAACCTTTTCCTTTTCAATTTTAAAAGGAATAATATACTTCGGCGAGAAGTCGCCTATTACCTGCTCCGACATTACAATCGGACTCTGGCAATAAACGCAAATGGTTGCCGCTGTTGTTCTGTTTGTTATAATTTCCGCTCCGCAATGAGAACAGGTATACACTACCAGATCGCTGTTGTCGGTTCCATCAGTTGCTGTGTAAAGCTTTTTGTCGCCCTCAAGCTCTCTGTGCTTTTCAGCCTTTTGCTCGTTTATTTCGTTCTCGCCCAGCTGCTCGAGCTGCTCATTTGTAAATTCGTCCTCACAATATTTACACTTAAAGCTTCCCGTCTGAGCGTTCCACGAAAGCTCTCCTCCGCAGGTAGGACATTTATATGCAAGATTCTGTGCCATTTGTTTTCTCCTTAGCGCTTATCAATTCGTCTGGTTTCTCGTCTTATAAATCTGTCCTGTTTACCAGTAATTGTAACAGGAGAAGATATGTAATGGTCAGCCTGCGTTGATTTATGCTTGGTGCGGCTCATTGAAACAAGAGTAGAAGCCACGATAACCGCTACTATAATTCCGCCAACTACCGCCGCAAAAAAATAGTAGCTCGACGAGCTGCCTGAACCTGATGAGGAATACGCTCCGACAGAAAACGAAAACATATAAAAGCTAAAGGCTATAATGCTTACCTGCATCGCCAGTTTTCTAAAGAAATTCATAAAGCGTTCTTCCTCTCGTTTATTTGTAACCCTCCAGGCTCAGAGCTTCACTACATTTTATTATACCAAAGCTCGACATAAATTGCAACTTATTTTGCTTTTTGCTGTACAAAATCCGCACAGGCAAAATTTTAATGCCTGTGCGGAAAATCGTCTTAACTCTAGTAAAGCTTTGGAAGCTTGTCGAGCGTTATTGCATAGTCACTGTTATAAAGCTCCCTTAAGACATTATCATCATTGTATTTGTCCGAGCAAAACTCCTTACTCCAAAGCATAAAGTACGCCCAGCTTGAAGACTCTTCCTTCAAAGCGTTGATGTCAGGATATGTGCCAACCTCAGCGAGCGCCATTATTTTATCGCTGTTGGTAATAAGCGAAAGCTCACGCCTTTCCCTTTCGTAATCTGACAAGCTGTGCGGCTCAAGATACACATCTCTTGAAATTATATCGCAATAGTCATCTCCAACATAGCTTTCCTGCAGCGGGCAGTTCCACACCCAGATAAGATTGTTAAGCTCCTTTTTCTGAGTGAAGTAATCAAACATCAGCTTGTAAAGCTTCGCCGCAATAACAGGGCCCTGACTTCCCCACCAGAACCATTCTCCCTCAGCTTCGTGAAACGGCCGCCAGATTACAGGAATATTCCTTTTCTTAAAGCCATCTAAAATCTTTGCCATCTCGTCTAAATCTCTGTAGAAAGCACGTCTTTCGTTAGTTCCCTCAATTAAAACGCCATGAGGGTCAAAGCTCGTGTTTTCAGTATAAAAGGATTTATCTCTGCCGCCGAGCGGTGAAAACCAATGCCAGGTAAAGGTGATAAGTCCATGCTTTTGTGCCCATTCATAAGCCTTTGAGATTGTATTCCTGTTTTCGTAAATCTCCGTCAGGCACTCATCGCTTGCATCCGAATAGTTTATATTGCCGGAATACGACAAAAGCTCAAAGCCTAAAAGAGCAGGCATTTTCTTTGTGACGTGTCTGATGTATAAAAGTTCCTCCTGAAGCACCGTTTGAGTATGCTGTCCTGTAATAATTGCTTTCCCCGATATTTCATGTAAAAATTCAAGAACGCTTTTTACCTCACTCGTTGCGTTCTTAACACACGGTGTATACATTTTTAAATCACTCCTCATTCTCTATTGTTCAGTACATTTTACCACATTATTATTGTATTCACAATAGCCTTTTAAAATTTTACTTTCCGTTCATTTTATTGTTACAGAGCGAGCTCTTCCAACAAGCAAGGGGCGGCAAAATAAAATGCCGCCCCTTTGCGTTTTGAACTTTTATGTACTTATTTTTCTCACGTTGTATACTCGCCTTAAAATTCCTGAAAGGAATGCTCCCGGCTTTACAATTACGATTTTCATAGTATCATCTCCTGAAATTCAAGTTTAATACTATGATATGTGATTTTCAAAAAAGTGTTCAAGTCTTGAAAACACTACCAGCAGACAGCCTTCATCAAACGACACGCTGCAGCTGTCTTTTACTATTTCGTTGCTCACGCCGAGAGGAAAGGTATTGTCAATCTGAACGCTGTCAGCGTTATACTTCGCTCCGCTTATTGAAAGGTTTGAAACCCTTTCGCTATAGCTAAAAAGCGACATAGAATATCCTGCTCTCTTGTCAAACGAATAGCTGCCGCCTGAAAGAAGATAAATCTCAGTTTTGTCAGACAGTATTCTTCCGACAGCGCCATTATTTAAAATGTAGCTTAGCGTCTGAATGTTCGCAATCGTGTGATCAAGTCTTCCGCCAACACCTGAGATTATTGTGATGTCATCAAAACCCGCTTCGAGCGCATTTTTAACGCAAAGCATAGTGTCTGTATCGTCCTTTTCAACTTTAAAGGTCAGAATTTCGCAGTCTGCACCCTCAGGCTTTTTATGCGAATCGAAGTCGCCGATTATAAGGTTCGGCGAAAGGTTCAGCCTGTTTAAAATTTCAATTCCACAGTCCGCCGCTATAAGGTAAGCGTCCGAAAAATCAATACCACTCAAAAATGAAATGTCCTCAAGGTCAGGGCCTGCAAAAATGTACGCCTTATTTATTTTATTTCCCATTCCTTTATGCTCTTTGCCTCCTCGTACATTTTCTTATAGCTTTGATACCTTGTCGGTTTTATTACTCCTTCTTCAACCGCTTGAATTACAGCACAGTCAGGCTCGCTTGTGTGAGTGCAATCCAGAAATCTGCACTTTCCTAAATGCTCGTCAAATTCAGGAAAGCAATATTGAAGCTCTTCCTTTTTTATTATTTCATATCTGTTCGTTTCAAAGGTGGAAAAGCCTGGTGTGTCGGCGATATATCCTCCGCCCTCTATAGGGTAAAGCTCGGTATGCCTTGTTGTGTGTTTGCCTCGCCCGAGCTTCTGGCTTATTTCGTTTGTGTCAACCAGAATTTCCCCGAACATATTGTTTATAAGGCTGGATTTCCCAACTCCTGTATTTCCTGTGAATGCTGAAATCTTCCCCTGCAGATAACTCTTGAGCGGCAGAGCGTCGCCCTCTTCATTATTATTTATACAGAATGTCTTAAAGCCGCAGCTTTCATAGATTTCATACAGCTCGTCCACTTGTTTGAGGTCGGTTTTTGTAAACACAATTATCGGCTCTATTCCCTTGTGAACGGCTACAGCTGAAAACTTGTCAACAAGCTCTAAATTCACAGACGGAGAAACTACCGAATTTACCAAAACCAGGCAATCGAGGTTTGCAAGTGGCGGCCTTACTATAAAGGATTTTCTCTCAAGCACCTTTGTAATAACCGCAATATCTCCCTGCGTTTCAATCTCAACATTATCTCCACAGACAGGCGAAATTCCCTTTTTTCTGAAAACTCCCCTCGCCTTACATTCATATATAGTATCGGAGGCACAAACACTATATGTGCCCCCGATAAGTTTTGTTACTATACCCTGCACTATTCTTCCTCTGCTTCTGTAGCGTCTGTTGTGTCAGTATCGTCTTCATCAGCTTCCGCTGCAGTGGTTGTCGTAGTAGTTTCCTCTTCCGCTTCGGTCGACGCAGTAGTCTGCTCCGGAGTTATATCAACAAAGCAATTTGTGTTGACAGAAACTGCAGTATACGTCTGATCCTTATAGTTTACGGTATACTGTCCGTAGGTTGCGGATTCTCCGCTTTCGGAGCTTGTAATTGAAAGGATTACAGTTTCCTCGCCTGTTCCGGAAACAGAAACTGAAATGTTTCCGCCAGCCCAGTTTTCAGCATCATCAATCGTTTGAGTATTAACCAACGAGCCGTTTACCGAAACGCTTATTACATAGCTGCCCCATGCGCCAATCGGCACATTTACAGGAATTGAAACTGTTCCCGTTGCCGCTTCACCTGTTGAAACCTGCAGAGTGATTTCCGTATTAACGTCAACATACTGTCCCTCGGAAATTGACTGCGAAACTACAACGCCCTTTTCAACCTCGTCGGTATCATAATCCTCCAAAACTACCGTCAGCTTGTTCTTTTCTAAAATTGCCTTTGCGTCACCTGACGTTTCGCCAACAACATAAGGAACCTTTACCGTCTTCTGAAGCGGTCCCTTGCTGACGAATACCTTAACGGTTGAACCGATAGCCGCTTCTTCATTTACAGCAGGATTTGTTTTTATAACTCGTCCTTCCTCGACGTCGTCTGAATTCTGAAGCGTTTCGGAAACCTCAAATCCTAGCTTTTCGAGCTGATTTCTTGCATCCTCATAGGTCTGGTCTGTAAGGTCGGGGATAATTTCCGTCTTTGGCCCCTTACTTACGGTAAGCTCAATTTCAGCGCCCTCTTTTTTAACCTCGCCTTCGGCTACACTCTGTTCAAAGATTATACCCTCAGCGTACTCGTCGTTATTTTCTTCTTCAATAACAAAGTCTAAAACGTCACCGTATTCACTTCTTGCATCAGTAATGCTCATTCCGATAAAGTTTGGAATTGTTACATTATTGGTGCTTCCTGTCAGGCCGCCCATCGACTCAACTACCATATACAAAATTGTAAACGCTGCAATTATAACAACAGCAACTGTAACTGCTGCAAGAATTGGAATAACGTAAGAACGCTTCTTTTCCTCTTCCCCTTCCTCTTCTTCCTCTTCTTCCTCATCCTCTTCGGCTTCTTCACTCTCGTCCTGAGCCTGCTGCTTTAAAGCGTTGTTCGCTTCAGCGGCAGTAATAGGGCTGAAAAAGATGGTCGATTCTGCGTCCTGCGAGCTGCTTGTTGTATATCCGAAAACAACGTCGGGATCATGCCTGAAGGTTTCAATATCCTTCAGCATCTGAGAAGCTGATTGATACCTTCTTGAAGGTTCTCTTTCCATCGCGTGCAGAACAATTTCCTCAAGTGGTTCAGGAATTGAAGCTACAATATCTCTTGGCCTTTTTGGCGTTTCCTGCATATGCATCAAAGCTACCGCAACAGGATTATCAGCCTCGAACGGCTTTACACCCGTAAGCATTTCATAAAGCATTACGCCGACTGAATATATATCGCTCTTTTCGTCGGTAATATCTCCTCTTGCCTGCTCTGGTGAAATGTAATGCACAGACCCTATTGTCTTGTCAGAAAGAGTTCTTCCGTCCTGACGTGAAAATCTTGCAATACCAAAGTCCATGACCTTGATAGTTCCGTCTGTGAACAGCATAATGTTCTGCGGCTTGATGTCTCTGTGAACTATTCCTCTGTCGTGTGCGTGCTGCAAAGCCTTCAGCACCTGAGTTGTGAAATGCAAAGCGTCCTTCCATCTTAAAACGCCCTGCTGCTCGATAAATTCCTTCAAGGTTATACCTTTTATGTATTCCATAACGATATACTGAAGCTCGTCTGAAAATCCGACGTCGTAAATCTTTACAATGTTCGGATGAGATAAAACTGCAATTGCCTTGCTCTCGTTTCTGAATCTTCTTACAAATTCCTCGTTCTCTGAAAATTCGTTCTTCAGAATTTTTACGGCTACCGTTCTGTCCTCCATAATGTCTACTGCCTTATAAACGTCAGCCATTCCGCCCATACCGATAAGCTCTGTTATCTCATATCTTCCGTCAAGCCTTTTTCCGATATAATTGTCCATCTTTAGCTTTCCTCCCTTTGTTCTATCAGTTTACAATAATTGCAATCGTTATGTTGTCTTTTCCGCCTGAATCATTACAGCTATTTATCATTTCGTTCATCGCTGTTTCGAGCGGCTTTAAATATACAGCGTCATATATTTGCTCGTCGGTAAGATAATTTGTAAGTCCGTCTGAGCACAAAAGCAGCACCGACTTTTCCTTTAACGGCACCTCGAAGAAATCCGGGTCGACATCTTCTTCCGTACCTATCGCCTTCGTAATTATGTGACTCATACCTGCTACCTTTTCGTCGTTTTCGTCATACTTGCCCTGACTCTGAAGCATTTTAATATAGGTATGATCTCTTGTTATCTGAACAATTCCGCTTTCGTCAAGAAGATACGCCCGACTGTCGCCAACGCTCGCTATATATGCTATATCGTCCTCAGCTATAGCGGCGACGCAGGTTGTACCCATTCCCTCTTTAAGCTTGTCAGACTTGCTCTTGTCGTAAACTATAGTGTTCGCCGTTTTAAGCGCCGTAACCAAAAGATTTTGTATATTTCTCTGTGTCATCTCCGGTCGAAAGCTTAAATTTATTCGGTCGTACACTACGTTTGAAGCGATTTCGCTGGCTTCTCCTCCGGCGACCGCTCCGCCCATTCCGTCACAAACAACAGCAATGGCGGTCTGGTCAATCATACTCACCTTAAAGTGATCCTGATTTTCGCTCCTGACCATTCCTATATCGCTTTTTGCGGTTATAAACAAGTAGTCTCACCGTCCTTTCTCAATTTTTCATATCTCGTACTCACGTCTGAGCTGTCCGCAGGCGGCGTCAATATCGCTGCCAAGCGTTCGCCTTACCGTTGCATTCATCCCCAAATTCTCAAGATATTTTTTAAATGTATTTGCACTTTTCCTGCTTGAGGAAAAGCTGCGCTCTTTTATTTTATTGACGGGAATTATATTTATGTGGCAATTAAAGCCGCCTAAAAGCTTGTTTAGCTCGACTGCGTTTTCCCGCCTGTCGTTTACTCCGTCAATTACAGAATACTCAAATGATATTCTTCTCCCGGTTTTTGAAAAATATTCCTTGCAAGTTGCAATAAGCTCGTCTACTCCGTACTTATCGTTAATCGGCATTATCTGCGAACGGGTTTTGTCGTTTGCGGCGTGAAGCGAAACGGAAAGAGTAATTCCAAGTCCCATTTTTGCAAGCTCTTTTATTCGCGGAACGATTCCGCAGGTTGAAACTGAAACGTGCCGCAGCGAAAGATTTTTTCCTCGCTTGTCGCTTAAAAGCCTTAAAAAGTGAATGGTATTTTCAAAGTTGTCAAGCGGTTCGCCGATTCCCATCAAAACCAAGCTCTGAACCTTTTTGCCCTCAAGCCGCTCTGTTTCGTAAATCTGCAAAAGCATTTCAGAAGGCTCAAGGTTTCGCTTGAAGCCTGCTATCGTCGAAGCACAAAACCTACACCCCATTTTACAACCCACCTGAGTTGATATGCAAAGGCTGGTGCCATGCTCGTATTCCATCAAAACGGTTTCTATGTGGTTGCCGTCGGAAAGCTCGTACAGGTATTTTACTGTGCTGTCCTTTGATGAGGAAAGCCGCCTTGAAACTGTAAGGTGATTTATAAAAAACCTGTCCTTTAGCTTTTGCCTGAGAGCGTTTGAAAGATTTGTCATTTCATCAAAACTTTTGACTCTCTTTTCGTGAAGCCAGCTAAAAATTTGCGCCGCTCGGAATTTAGCCTCGCCGAGCTTTAAAATCTCGCTTTCAAGCTCGTCAAATTCAAGCGATAAAATGTCAGTTTTAAAATCATTCAAATGCTTCTCACCACTAATCTGTTCGCTTTAAAACGCTTATGAAAAATCCATCCGAACCAAAATCCTTCGGGAAAATTGTTTTGCTCGCTTCGCCGTCAAATATTCTGTCGGCTGAAAATTCCGGATTTTGCTCCAAAAACTTTAGTACAACCTCTTCGTTTTCCGCTTTATTTAGCGTACAGGTTGAGTAAATAAGTCTTCCGCCCCTTTTTACATATCCGCTCGTTACCTTTAAAATTTCAAGCTGGACAGGCGGCAACTCATCTATGCTTTGTGGGGATTTATATTTTATTTCAGGCTTTCTCTTTATAACGCCAAGTCCTGAACAGGGAACGTCGCACAAAACCCTGTCAAATTCCCCTAACTCGCTGTTAAATTTCAATGCGTCGTTTACTTTTACATCTATTATATCCAGTCCTAATCTTTCAGCTCCTCTTTTTATAAGAGCCGCTCTTTGCTCATAAAGCTCACAAGCCACAAGCTCGCCCTTGTTTTGCATAATTTCCGCTGCGGTAAAGGCTTTACCTCCTGGCGCTGAGCAAATATCAAGAACCCGCTCGCAAGACTTTGGATCAAGAGCTTTCACAGCGTACTGACTCGAATAATCCTGCGCGTGAAAAAGTCCTTGCTTGTATGCGCTTGTCTTAAACACGTTGCCCTTTACTTTTATTGCGTTATGGTCAAATTCACAAGGCGAAGCGTCTATTCCCTCGTCTGAAAGGCTTTTTATCAGGTCGTCAGTGCTTGTTCTTATCGTGTTGGTTTTTAAAACTACTTCGCTTGGATTAAGCGAGCTTTCTAAGAAGTCAATTGCGTTTTGCTCGCCGTATTCGTCAGTCAGCTTTTTTACCAACCACTTCGGGCAGGAATACAAAACGCTCAGTCGCTCTGTTTTCTCCGTCGGAAGCTTGATGCTTTGCCGCTCTCTTATAAAGGAACGCAAAATTCCGTTTACAAAGCCTGAGGTCCTGGCTCGCTTATTTTTCTTTGAAAGCTTTACGCTTTCGTTCACCGCCGCAGAATCTGGAACGG
The DNA here is from genome assembly GCA_021199305.1 of Ruminococcus sp. Taxonomy (GTDB): domain Bacteria; phylum Bacillota; class Clostridia; order Oscillospirales; family Ruminococcaceae; genus UMGS1601. The sequence goes on along the minus strand of JAJQIH010000022.1, from coordinate 50,846 downwards.
AATTCATATACATTATCTGGTAAATTCCCATTCTCAGAATCATTAAAACGTCAGTGTCAAGCTTTTTGATTCGTATTTTTGAAAGCTTTGATATATAAAAATCGAGCGTTAGCTTTCTCTCTATAACTCCGTAAAAAAGCGCCGATGCAAACGAGCTTTCCTGCTCGGTGAAATCTTGCCCTGAAAGCTCCTTATCGAGCAAAATATTTGAATATCCGTCGTTATCCTCAAGCTTCACAAGAAGCCGCAACACAAATTCTCTGGGCGTCAATTCCGTCTGTTTCCCCTTCCACCAGCGCCAAGCACTATCAGAACAATTCTCAAAAGCGATGCCAACGACGAAACCAAAGCTGCAACATAAGTCATAGCTGCTGCTGAAAGAACCTTTCTTGCCTTTGGAATTTCATCATCCTCTAATATGTGAAACCCTTTGAGCGTTTTAAGCGCCCTTGACGAAGCGTTAAACTCAACAGGCAGCGTTACAAGCTGAAAAACTGTAGAAAGCGAAAACAAAAGTATTCCGATAACGGCAATCGTCATTCCAAAGCTATACATTCCCGCCGTTTCAGCAGTTCTCTGAACCGACACCAGAACCAGTCCTATAATTATGAATATCATAGAAAATCTCGAACCGAAGTTTGTAATCGGAATCATAGCTGAGCGAAGCTTTATCGGCGCATAGCCCTCTGCGTGCTGGATTGCGTGGCCGCATTCGTGCGCAGCAACTCCAATAGCCGCTACAGAATCGTTTCCGTCAACGCTGTCTGAAAGTCTTATTACCTCCGCCTTTGGATCATAGTTGTCGGTCAGCTTTCCCGAAACGTGTTCAATCTTGATATAAGAAAGTCCGTTTGCGTCTAAAATCTGCCTTGCGACCTCGTGTGCTGTAAGGCCTCTTGAGCTTCGCACCTGAGAATACTTCTTATATGTCGAATTCACCCTTGACTGTGCAATAAGCGCAAAAATCAACGGCGGAATTAAAATCAAAATAGTCCAATCGTAATAAAACCAACCAAAAAACATTAGTGTTCCTCCTCGATTAACCTAAGATTGTACCCTTATCTATTTTTCTTCCCCTTAAAAAGTCTTCAGCGTTCATCCTCTTCGAGCCTTCAAGCTGAACGGTAACAAGCTTTACGGCTCTGTCCTTGCAGGCTACGATAAACTTTTTGTTGTCTATTACGCTTCCAGGCTCTGTATCACTGGTGTCAACATCAACTATCTCTGAGCGGTATACCTTTAAACGCTTGCCGAAAAGCTTGGTTGAAGCGCACGGCCAGCCGGACAATCCGCAAATTTTTTTGTGAACCTCAAATGCGGTTTTTGAAAAGTCAATTTCGCTCATATCCTTTGTGAGCATTGAAGCGTAGCTTGCAGCAGATTCGTCCTGCTTGACAGGCGTTAAGCTTCCCTCTTCAAGTCCTTCGAGCGTTCGCAGCAATAAATCTGCGCCTAAAAGTGAAAGCCTGTCAAAAAGCTCGTCTGCTGTTTCGTTTTCGCCGATTCTCGTCTGACTTGAAAGAAGCATATCGCCCATATCAAGTCCTTCGGACATCAGCATTGTTGTAATTCCAGTTATCTCGTCGCCGTTTAAAACTGCGTGCTGAATAGGTGCCGCACCTCTGTATCTCGGCAAAAGCGAGCCGTGAACATTGACGCAGCCGTATTTTGGAATATCAAGCACTTCCTTCGGAAGTATTTTTCCGTAAGCCGCAACGACAATAACGTCCGGATTTATCTCCTTGATTTTTGCAATATATTCCTCAGCGTCTTTCTTTAAGCTTGTCGGCTGGAAAACCTCTATATCGTTTTCCAATGCCAGCTCTTTGACCGGCGGCGGCGCAAGCTTCATCCCTCTGCCCTTTGGCTTGTCAGGCTGCGTAAATACTGCTGCAACCTCGTGCCTTGAAGCTATAAGAGATCTGAGGGTCGGAATTGCAAAATCAGGCGTTCCCATATATATTATTTTCAATTTTCCTCAAGCTCCTTCGGGTCAACCCATTCGGTGACGAGCGAGGTGAAAACCTTTCCGTCTAAGTGATCACACTCGTGCAAAACGCACCTTGCAAAAAGGTCCTCAACGCTTTTTTCGTAGAAATTTCCATTTCTGTCCTGCGCTCTGAAGGTGACGTTTTTCGCTCGTGTGACATATCCCCATTCGTTTGGGCAGGAAAGACAGCCTTCAACGCCTGTCTGCTCGCCGCTTTGTGAAATTATCTCTGGGTTTATAAGCTCTATATACCCTTCTCCGACGTCTATAACGCAAGCTCTCCTCAGAATACCGACCTGCGGCGCTGCAAGACCTGCTCCATCGGCGTGATAAAGAGTTTCCTTCATATCGTCAAGAAGAGTGTGAAGCCGTTTGTCAAATTTTTCTACTGGTCTGCATTTTTTTGACAATGCTTCATCTCGTTTGTTGAGTATTGTTCTTAGTGCCAAATTCAAATCTCCTTTTTAAATTCCTGTATCTCCGTTCATGTCAGCAAAAACTCTCGTGTTTGAAAACATTTTCGATTTACTGGCTTCTACCAAGGTTTTTCCCATAAGTTCACGAAACGCAGAATTATTCTTGCATTTTATTATTATTCTATGCCTGAATCTTCCGTTTAATCTTGTCATAACGCAAGGCGAAGGTCCAAGCATTCTCAGCGGCATATTGTAGCTAAGCTCCGCTATGTATTTCCTGAAAATTCGTATAAATTCCTGAGCGCAACGCTGCGCTTCGTCGTTTACCTCGCTTGAAAATCCAACTACGCATATATCGCAAAACGGAGGATAGGTAAGCGCTCTCCGAAGCTCAATTTCGCCCTCGTAAAAGCCTTTGTAATCCTGCTGTGAAGCGAGGTTAATCACATAATGCTCAGGCGAAAAGGTCTGAATAAACGCTACTCCCTTCTTGCTTCCTCGCCCTGACCTTCCGACAACCTGAGTGAGAAGCGAGAAGGTTTTCTCATAGCTTTGAAAGCCGCCTGTATAAAGGCTTCTGTCAAGCGACAAAACGCCGACAAGAGTTACGTTTTCAAAATCAAGGCCCTTAGCTATCATCTGTGTGCCGAGCATAATGTCGTATTCGCCCTTGCCAAAGGCTTCAAAATACTTTTCGTAAGAGTACCTCGAAGCGGTAGTATCGGCGTCCATCCTTAAAACTCTCGCTGTCGGGAAAAGCCTTTCAACCTCGTCCTCAACCCTTTGAGTTCCAACGCCAGTAGCCTTCAGATGAGTGCTGTGGCAATGGTCGCATTCTGTCACCTTACTTCTTGTGTAGCCGCAATAGTGGCACATCAGGCGATTATTTTTCTTGTGATAGGTAAGCGGAATATTACAGTTCGGACACTCGACAGGCGTTCTGCATTCAAGACAGGTTATGTAAGTATTAAAGCCTCGCCTGTTCAAAAGCAAAATTGTCTGCTCGTGCTTTTGTAAATTCTCATCAATCGCTTGTTTAAGCGCACGGGAAAAAATCGAATTATTTCCGCTTTCAACCTCCTGCTGCATATCGACTGTTACGACGTCTGGCAGGGCTGCTTTGTTATATCTGTGGGGAAGCTCAAAAAGATGAAATCTTCCCGATTTAGCATAATAATAGCTTTCAATCGACGGAGTTGCCGATGCTAATAAAAGTGTGGCATTATGGTATCCGCAGCGCTGAATAGCAACATCTCTTGCGTGGTATCTCGGCGAATTTTCAGACTTGTATGTATGCTCGCCCTCTTCGTCGATTATGATAATTCCGATATTGTCAAGCGGCGCAAATACAGCGGAGCGAGTACCTATTACGATTTTTGCCTGACCGGATTTTATTCTTTTAAACTCGTCTACTCGCTGCCCCAGCGAAAGACTTGAATGTATGACTGCGACCGTTTCGCCAAAAAGCGAACGGAATTTCATTACAGTCTGTGGCGTCAAGGAAATTTCAGGGATAAGCATAAGCGCCGTTTTTCCCATTTTCAAGACTTCATTTATAAGCTTTATAAAGACGTTTGTCTTTCCGCTTCCCGTAACTCCGTATAAGAGCGAGCCGCAAGGCTTTTGCTGCTTTACAAGCTCAAAAATTCCTGAAAACACACTCTGCTGTTCTCTGCTTAAAACTATATCTTCGGGGTCTTCTCTTTTAACCTGCTTTACGTCAGGCGTTCTTAAAATCTCAGCGTCATAAATCTCGCAAATTCCGTTTTGAATAAGTCGCTTGATGACCGACTGAGTAACGCCGAGCATATAGCAGATTTCCTTGACCGACGCCGTTTCGCAATCGGCGAGCAGGTCGATTATCTGTTGCTGCTTCGGAGTAATTTTCCCGCCAACCTCAGCGTCCAGAAAGGCGTTGGTAAGCCTTACCATTCTTACCGTTTCGTCGCCGACCTTTCGCTTTAAAATATCGGCTTCCTCGATTGCTCCCTTTTCGATAAGCGATTCTACAACAGCCTTCTTTTTGGAGTTGCCGTTAGCACTCATCAAAAGATCCTTTTCCCTTTGACTTTCTGCAAGCAAAAACGCGTTAAGCAGGCTTTGCTCTTCTTCTGTCAGCTCAGCGTCAAGGTGTGCATTCACAGCCTTATAGTGGGTCGTAAGGTTGTAATCATAACCTATCGGCACAAGAGTTTTATACGCTTCGTAGTAGGTGCAAAAGGTATTTTCTTTAAGCCAGAATATAAGGCGAAGCATTTCCTCATTGACAAGCGGCTGCTCGTCAACAACGCTTATTATGCTTTTTAGCTCCTCTCTGCAATGCTCATAGTCTTTCAGCCTTGTTATAAAGCCTATTCGCTTGCGGTTTCCCTTTCCAAACGGAACCAGAACCCTTGAACCTGACTTAACAGAGCTTTCAAGGCTTTGAGGAACACGATAGCTGTATTCAACGTCAAAGCTTAAAGCCGCATTTGACAAAGCCACCTTCGCCACAGTAAATTTTACCTGCATACTTTCGCTCCAAAAAGAATTATCCCTTTACGCCTGGATCTTCTATAAGCTTATACTCTCCTGCGACGAACTCGTCGATTGCTGTCTTTACAGGCTTCGTTTCCAAAATAACCTTATCAGCTACCGCATTATCGGTTATTTCTCTGGCCCTTTTAGCTATCGCTAAAACCAACGAATAATAGCTCTCGTCGTTCTTTAAAATCTGTGTTGCAGATACTGGTTTACTCATTTTCCAAAACCTCCAAAATCTTATTTTCTATTTCCTGTCTGTGACTTTTATTTAAAAACTTAGCCGCCATAACGCACAGATCAAAATCCCTTATGGCGTCGTCTAAATCTCCGTTTACTATAACGAAATCAAAATACTTCGCAAACGGAATTTCACGCTTGGCTTGTGAAACTCGTTGCTCAACAGTTTCAATATCCTCTGTCGCTCTCTTTAAAAGGCGACGTTTAAGCTCGCTTACTGACGGCGGAAGTATGAAAATCGAAACCGCTTCGGGCATCATTTTTATAACATTCATAGCGCCCTGAACCTCTATTTCAAGCAGCACGTCCTTGCCATCACTCAGCAGGCTTTCAACATAATCCTTTGGCGTACCGTAAAAGTTTCCGCAAAACTCAGCGTATTCCAGAAAGGCGTTTTGAGAAATCATCTCCTCAAATTCCTCTCGTGTTTTAAAAAAGTAATTTACGCCGTCGCGCTCGCCCTCTCTCGGTGCTCTTGTAGTTGCGGAAATTGAAAGGTTAAGTCCGTGTTTTTCTATTGCCTGAGAAAGTATCGTTCCCTTTCCGCAGCCTGAAGGCGCTGTAACTATGTAAAGCGTTCCTTTGCTCAATTTTTGTCCTCCGTTCTGTTTGCAAGCGTTACCGTTTCAATTCCCGAAAGAACAACGTGGTCAGAATCCATAACTATCACAGTTCTTGTCTTTCTTCCGTAAGTGGCGTCGATAAGCGTTCCCTTATCTCTGGCTTCGCTTACAATTCTCTTTATCGGGGCGGAGTCAGGAGCAACCATTGCTATAACTCTATCCGCCGCAACAACATTCCCGTTGCCCACGTTCAAAAGCTTCATTCCTACCTCCGAATTACTCTATGTTCTGAATCTGCTCTCTGATTTTTTCAATCTCGCTCTTTAGCTCAACTACAATTTTTGTAATCTCCAAGTCCTGTCCTTTGGAACCGATTGTATTTACCTCTCTGTTCATTTCCTGAGTTAAAAAGTCAAGCTTTCTGCCGACCGGTTCCTCGCTCAAAAGCAGCGACCTGTATTGAGAAATGTGGCTTCTGAGCCTTACAGTTTCCTCATCTACAGCCGTTTTTTCGGAAAACAGCGCTGCTTCTGTCAGAACTCTTGCATCGTCAACATTTCTGTCAGCTACTATTTCCTTGATCTTTGTATAAAGCTTTTCTCTGTAAAGCTCGGTTACCTTTGGTGAACGCTCCTCGATTTTTCCGACTTGCTTCTCGATATAATCCAGCCTTGAGGAAATGTCCTCGTACATCTTCTCTCCCTCAGCCTGACGCATAGCTATAAACTTGTCAAGCGCTTTTGAAGCGACGCACTTTACGTCCTGCCAGATAGCTTCCTCATCGTCGGCAGTTTTTACAACCGTAAAAATATCCTGGAGTCGTAAAAGCGAAGAAAGTGACAAATCGTCCTTCAGATCAAGCTCGTCGCTGACGCTTCTGAGCGCTGCAACATAGCCGCTTGCCATTGAACGATTTATTTCAATCTCAGCGTCTGTTCCCTCCTGATTAAAAATCGAAACGGAAACCTCGACCTTTCCCCTTGAAACGCTTCCCTTCAGAAATCCCTTCAGCTTTTCGTCCAAGTACCCATAAGCTCTCGGAACACGGGAATTAAACTCATAATAGCGGTGATTTACCGCCTTGATTTCAACTAAAATTTCTCTATTATTTATGACTTCCTGCATTCTGCCGAAGCCTGTCATGCTTTTAAGCATAATATCCTCTTTTCTAAGGCGCAAAACCAAATACTGCACCCATTTTATTTTAACTAACTACAAAGAATATTTTACCACATACAGTACGAAAAGGCAATGTTTGTTCACATTGCCTTCATATAAAATTTACAATACATAAACAATTAGAAAACCTGCTTCAGCATTTGCGTCAGATTACTACAAATTGCGACATTCGGATAATTCAAAAACTCCTCTTTTGTGGTAGTACCTGTAAGTACGGCGCAAAAATCAATGCCCGCTCGCTTGGCGGTTAAAGCGTCGATGTAGCTATCTCCTATATACAAAACGTTCTCCTTCGGAGCGCCAAAATACAAAACCGTTTTTTCAAGTCCCTCCGGGTCAGGCTTGCAGGCACTGACCTCATCAATTCCTGTGATTTTATCAACTACCGAGAGGTTGTTTTCTCTTTCAAACACCTCTCGTATTCTGTACGCTCGCTTGGTTGAAACGATTCCAATCTTTACGCCTGCATTTTTCAGCAGCTGTAAAACTCCAAGCGTGTCGTCATAAAAGCGAGTAAGCGGCGTCATAACCTCGTCGGCCCTTTTTCTGTACGTATCTGAAAGCTTTAAAATCATCTCATCGTTTTTCTCGCCTAAAAACTCTTCAAATGCGTCCTCAAGAGTAAGTCCTATTGTTTTAACGATTACATCATCACTCGGAACCTTTACCCCGTGGGCGTTAAGCGCAAACTTAAAGCAATCCAGAATTGGAGCTATTGAATCAGCCAGTGTCAGGTCAAAATCAAAAATGCAAACAGAATATTTCATAACTCTTCTCCCTTAAATCAAACAGGGCGGAAATGCACCGCCCTGAAAATTATTCAACAGTTACGCTCTTAGCGAGGTTTCTCGGCTTATCAACGTCGTTACCTCTCAAGACGGAGGTATAATAAGCTATAAGCTGAAGCGGAACTACGCCGAGCATCGGCATCAGCATATCGTCAACGGTCGGAAGTCCGATAATATAATCCGCCGCTTCCTCGTCAACGCTCATACACTTGTGAGTTATAAGCACAACCTGAGCGCCTCTAGCCTTAACCTCCTTGATGTTGCTTACCGTCTTGTCAAACAGCTCTCTTTGAGTTGCAACAGCGATAACGGGCATCTGGTCGGTAACGAGCGAAATAGTACCGTGCTTCAGCTCTCCGGCAGCATAAGATTCAGAATGAATATATGAAATTTCCTTGAGCTTCAGCGAGCCTTCCATAGAAAGCGCATAATCAAGTCCACGACCGATATACAACAGATTTTCTGAGTTTACAAGCTTTGAAGCGATATACGCACATTTGTCCTCAAGCTTGAATACCTCCTCTATCATATCAGGAATTTTTTGCATAACAGATACAAGCCTTTTGCATTCCTCGTTTGAAATGGTTTTGTGTACCCTCGCCATTTCAAAAGCAAGAAGATAAAATACGGAAATCTGCACCATATACGCCTTGGTTGACGCTACAGAAATTTCAGGACCTGCATGGGTATAGATAACCATATCAGATTCTCTCGCTATTGACGAACCCTTTACGTTTACAATACTCATCGTAGTAGCTCCGACATTTTTCGCAAGTCTGAGAGCTGCTCTTGTGTCCGCCGTTTCGCCCGACTGTGAAACTAAAATTACAAGGTCGTTTTTGTCAAGTATCGGATTTCTGTAACGAAATTCTGACGCTACATCAACGGTAACCGGAACTCTTGCCAAACGTTCAATAACGTATTTTCCAACCATTCCTGCGTGCATTGCCGTTCCGCAAGCGACAACGAAAATTCGCTTGTAGCTCTTCAGCATTTCTCCCGTTAAACCGCACTCTGAAAAATCAGGCATACCGTTTGTAATTCTTGGAGTAATTGTAGTCTTTACAGCACTCGGCTGCTCGTGGATTTCCTTCAGCATAAAATGCTCATAGCCGCCCTTTACAGCCGACTCCTCATCAAAGTCAGCGGTAATAAGCTCCTTTTGAATCTCGTCGCCATACTTGTTCAGAAACTTGATTTCACTCTGATTAAGTATTGCAATTTCGTCCTCGTCCAAAAGATAATAATCCCTTGTGTACTTTAAAATCGCAGGTACATCGGAAGCTATAAACGATTCAGCCTTGCCCTTTCCGACAATAAGCGGAGAATCCTTCCTTACAGCGTATATTGTATCCGGATAATCCTTAAACAAAATCCCGAGAGCGTAAGAGCCTTCGATGTCATTGATTACGTTTTTGATGCACTCGACAGGATTATCGCCCTTATAGTAATAATCAAGCAACTTAGCTACTGTTTCGGTGTCCGTCTGGCTTTCAAATTCATAGCCTTTAGACTCCAGAAAGTCCTTGATCTTTTTATAGTTCTCAATTATTCCGTTGTGAACGATGGTTACTCTTGCGTTTCCGTGAGGGTGAGAGTTTATGTCGCTCGGCTCGCCGTGTGTCGCCCACCTTGTATGTCCGATTCCACAAGTACCTTTTATATTGCCCTCAGAGGAAAGCTTTTTGCTGAGATCCAAAAGCCTTCCCTTGGTTTTTTTGGTTTTGATTTTTCCGTTTTCAAAAACTGCTATTCCAGCAGAATCATATCCTCTATATTCAAGCTTTGACAAAGAATCAAGTAAAACCTTTGTGCATTGCTGTTTTCCAACATATCCTACTATTCCACACATGATAAAACCCTCCTTTACCTGTTTAATAATACCACATTTATAAAGCAAAATCAAGTAATATGCACGATCACGCAAAAAAATCTGCAAGCGGGTCAAACCCTGCTCGCAGATTTATCACTTGTCAGTTATCTCTGAAATCCTTGGTCGGCAAAAGAATAATAGCTGCACAATAAAGTCCCAGAGTTGCGCCAACACTTAAAAATGACAGAAATATGCAAATAAGTCGCACAACGCCGACATCGACGTTTAAGTATTCTGAAATTCCGTTGCAAACGCCTTTTATCATTTTGCCCTCGTTGATTTTGTATAGCTTTTTCAAAACTCAAGACCCCTTATCGTTCTATTCGTCGATTTCTTCGCCTTCGATAACGACCTTCTTATAAAGCTCGATGTTTTCTTCAAAGTCAATATCCAGAATAGACTGACTTCCGTAATAGCCGTAGCTCCAGGTTGTATCCTGATCTCCGTAAGGGATTCTGAACTCCCGCATTTCATAACCCAACTCAAACGGAAGCTTTAAGCACATAAAGTAGATTTCCGTCTTTGTCATATTGGTTGTAATTTCCGGCAGAATAACCTCAAGCGCACTATTCATATCAGTAATGCTTGAAGATAAGAATGTTTCAATTACCTTTTCAATAACCTCACGCTGTCTTTCGGTTCTGTCAAAATCTCCGTCGCCGACATATCTGATTCGCGCGTAAGCTAAAGCCTGAACTCCGTCCATAAGATAAGTTCCGCCCTCGTCTATCGTTTCGGAGTCACGATCTAAAAGGTTATTGACCTCCTTTAACGGGTCGGTCATAGCGTCCGCTTCGTCGTCGGTTACTGTAAGCTCAAGTCCGCCGAGCGCATCAATAATATCAACAAACGAGTAGAAGTCAATTTCTACGTAGTGGTCAAGCTTAATCTGGAAATTCTCCTCAATCGTATCCATTACAAGCTCCGCTCCGCCATAAGCATAAGCGGCGTTAAGCTTAGCGCTCGAATATCCCGGAATATCAACCAGAATATCTCTCATCAAGGAGGTCTGAACGATCTGGTGCGTTTTGGTGTTGATTGAAACTATAATCATTGTGTCGGATCTTCCACTTTCCTCCGACCTGCTGTCGGTTCCAAGAACCAGAATATTTTCAACATAAGATTCGTCAATAAGGTCTGTGGCTGTTGAAACCCTGTCGCCTGTTTCGACAATATTAAGCATTCCTGCATATTTAAAAATTAAAGCGCTATACAAGCCGAACACAAGAAGTATTATCAAAAGTAAAATCAAAAGGAATCTTTTAAACTTGCTCTTTTTCTTCTTTTTCTTCTTAGCCTTTTTACCCATATTATTTTGGTAGTCCTTACTTGACTGGTATCCCATATTTCCACCGTTTTTCTGCGTTTTAGATTTTTTGTTTTTACTTTGAGAATTGCTGCTCGCTCTTGCCTGCCTGTCAGATGTTGCCTGCCTGCCGGATGAGCCGCTTGAGGAAGCTCTACCTGTCGTGCTGTTTGAAGAAGCTCTTCCTGCTGTATTTGAGCTTGGAGCAGTTCTGTTTACAGGATGTCCCTTTGGGCGTGAGCTATTGGTGAGAACCTGCTGCTGCGGTGCCTGCTGGGTTGAAGTCTGATAATATGTATTTGCGTTTGTCGCATTTACGTTTTGATAGTTTCCGCCATTCGGGCTTTGACTTACCATTCTTACAGCTGACGTGTCAATAGCAGAGCTTTGCCCATCCAGCGTGCTTTGAGAATCAAGGCTTGAGTTTGCCGCCGACTGAATTTTATCGTCTGTGCCAAAGCTCTTCTGAAGGTCGTCAAGCTGATCCCATGCGTCGGCTTCAAAATCGTCGAGCAGACTTTTTTCCTGAGCGTAGCTTTCCTGAAGCGCCTTGTCTGCGTCAAAAACCTTACGGTTGTCGTTTACGCTCATATCGTTCTTTTCATATCCTGAATCGTATAAATCTGCAAAGCTCTTGTCCTGCTGCTTCTTTTTTGAAAAGCTGTCGGATAAAAGCTCCTCCAAAGACTTATCTTCCATTTAAATTTCTCCTTTTGGTTGTTAAAGAAAGCCCGTCCTTAAATGCCAAAAAAGCATACCAGACGAAAGCGTATACTATAGTATATATTTTTTTGCGAATATTGTCAAATCACAAAAGCTCAATCACATCAGTCAGGCTATGCTTCAAAGCAAAAAGCTTATCTCTCACCTCTTTGTCAGGCTCGCTTAAATCGGGAATCATTACCGCTTTCATTCCTGCTGCAACTATCGCTTCAATGCCGTTTGGCGAGTCCTCAAAGCCTAAACATTCGTTGACGTCAAGTCCCAGCTTTTTCGCCGCCAAAAGATAAATATCCGGGTACGGCTTGCTTCGCTTTACCATATCTCCGCAAACAAGCTCGTCAAAATAAATATCCAGTCCTGAAAGCGAAAGCACTCGCTTTGTCCTTTCAAGCGGCGAGGTTGTAGCAGTTGATAGCTTATAGCCTTTTTCCTTTGCAACCGACAAAAGCTCGTTAGCGCCAGGCTTCACCTCAACGCCGTTTTGCTCAATGTACTTATCCATAAGCTCAATTCTGTGCGCTCTTATGGCTTTGTAGTCAAAGCCTTCGCCGAACAGGCTATAAAACCGCTTCTTCGCATTTTCTCCCGAAAGGCTTCTTAAGCTGAGAGCCGCTTGCTCGGAAAGATTATAGCCGTAGTCCTTACAGGCTGCCTTCCAGAAGATGTTGTAAAGCTTTTCGGTATCGAGCAAAAGCCCGTCCATATCAAAAATAAGTCCCTTTATCATTTTCTGCTCCTTGAATTTCATCTCAGACAGTGGCGTCTAATTTAATAATTGTAGCACCCTTATTTTAACAAAAAGTTCTGAAATGTTGAAAATAATGTGAAAAACACGAAATAGCTTCGCTATTGCACATTGGGCAAAGTAAACTTTGCCCTACCTAACATAACACGAAATAGCTTCGCTACTAGAAGCTAGAAACTAGAAGCTAGAGAGCTAGAGCGTATTTCCCACATGAGCGGTATAGAAAAGTCTAGTATCTAGCGACTAGCTACTAGCTACTAGTAGCGGTAGTTTACTGGTGGAAAAGCGGTAGTTTACTGGTGGTGGCGTTTTCGCAAACGGCGTAAAACTGGGGTTTGCGAGGAGTCAAAAATTTCAGTATATTAGTATACTTAGTAATATAGCCCGCCTGTTTTAAGACGGGCGGGCATACATCTTAGAGGATAGCTATTAGAAGCTAGATAACATAGAAACTAGAAGCTAGAACGTGTTTCCCGAAAAAGCAATATAGCAGGGATCTAGCAATCTAGCTACTAGTGACTAGATGCCTAGAAGGCTAGAAGCTAGAACGTATTTCCCGCACGAGTGGTATAGAAAATCTAGTATCCAGCGACTAGAAACTAGCTATCTAGCCGCCGAAATCAATTCTCAGATAGCAGGTTACACATTGTGCATATTCACGGCAAGAGGTGCAAATCTTTTGCACCGAAACGCTCAGAGCGTCAGGGTTAAAATATTCGGCTGGTACCAAAAACGAAACCGTTTCATATCGCTTTGCGGTTTTGTTTTTGCCCTCACAGGTTTCATACCTTATACCTATAAAAAGTCCGACAGTTACTAAAATATCATCGCAGTTTGGCGCAAAGCGCACAGCTTCCTTTTCGACAAAAATCTCTTCAACGCAGCCTATATCCTCAGTACAAACAGAAGCCTGAGCTGTCGCATAGCGAGTAAAGGGCGAAAAGTAAATTGTGCTTGTCGCCGTTTGCGTTTCGCAGGGAATTTCAGCAGCCGTTGCTATTACGACTCTTTTTGCATCTATGCTCATAACCTCAAGCTCATAGCTTACCTCAACCGTTTCTCCTGCTTCGAGAGTTGAAAATACGATTCCTTTAGCTATATCGTTTCTTTTAACCTTCTTTGAGCTTTCAAAGTTTACAAGCTCAAGGCACTCATCGCAAGAGCTTTTTAAAACAACGTCGGTCAGGCTGATGTCACCTGCGTTTGTAAGTGTAATGTTTACAGTCACCCTGTCGCCAACTTTATAAACTACGTCTGGCGTTACGCTTTGCAGTAAAACCAATTTTTCGTCCATACAAAAACCTCCTTTCACTTTTACTGTCATATATTATGATTTTTCCTGGAAAAGTGTTCTATATATGGCTTGACAGCGACCCTTGCGTTTGTTATTATATATAGTAAACAAAATCGTTTCAGGATTTAAGGGGATAATACTATGACAATAACTGAGGTTCAAAAGGAAATTTTGAGACTTAAAAAGGAGAAGGACATTCTGATTCTGGCGCACAGCTACCAGAGCAGAGATATAATCGAAATTGCAGATATAGTCGGCGATTCTTTCGCTCTCAGCGTAAAGGCCAAGGAAGCAAAAAACAAGACTATTTTAATGTGCGGCGTCAGATTTATGGCTGAAACAGCAAAGCTTTTATCGCCCGATAAAACTGTACTGCTAAGCAGTCCGCTGGCAGGTTGTCCAATGGCGGAGCAGTTTTCAAAGGAAGACATTTTAAAGCTAAAGGAAGAAAACCCGAACGCTGCGGTTGTTTGCTACGTAAACACAACGGCTGAATTAAAGACCGTTTGTGACTACTGCGTAACCTCTTCTTCTGCGCTGAGAATTGTTAAGGAAATTCCAAACGAGGAAATCATTTTCATCCCTGATATAAATCTCGGAAGCTATGTCAAGGCAAATGTTCCCGACAAGAAGTTTACGCTTTTACAGGGCGGCTGTCCTGTTCACGGAATTATTACCGAGCAGGAAGCACTCGCTGCAAAGGCGCTTCACCCGAATGCACTTTTGCTTGTTCACCCGGAATGCAAGCCTGAGGTTACAAAATACGCTGACGTTATCGGCTCGACCGCCGATATTATAAATTTTGCAAAATCAAGCGAGAAAAAAGAATTTATTATCGGCACAGAAATCTCAATAGTTGAATATCTGCAGTTTGAATGCCCTGACAAGAGCTTTTATCCGCTCAGCACAAAAATCTGCTGTAAGGATATGAAAGCAACAACGCTTGTAGACGTTTTAAATTGCTTGAACGGTACTGCCGGCGAGGAAATAATTCTTGACGACGATACTATGGCAAGTGCTGTAAGGTGCATAAACCGAATGATTAAAATGTAAGAGTTGGCTTTTATCCCTCTGCTTAAAATAGCGGAGGGATTTATTTTTTGTGAGTTCTCTTTACTTTTTTAGCGTACTTTGGCAACTCTGTTTGATTCTTTCAAAAAGAAAATTCGCAAAAATACGTATTTTTGTTCAATTTGCCCTTTGAAATTTCTTTCCATTTGTGGTAAAATATATGTTGTAGAAATAGGCTTTAATGAAAATGAGAAATGGATACCAAAGGGGTGGCTTTATGTACTCAATCAACGACACAGTTTTATACGGAACACTAGGCGTTTGCACGGTAAGCGACATAGTGAAAAAGAAATTCGACGAAAAAGAAATGGACTACTACCTGCTTCGCCCTATATTTGACAAAAACTCAACGGTACTTGCGCCTTGCAACTCAGACGTTACAAAGCAAAAGATGAGAAGTCTTTTGAGCAAGGACGAAATTATGCAGCTCAAGGACGAGGTTGTAAACGAGCCTGTAAAATGGGTTGACGACAGTATGGAACGTCGCAAGCTGTTTTCTGAAATACTTCATTCGTTTGACAGCAAAGCTATTTTAGCACTTGCAAGAAATATATATTTTCACAAGGAAGAGCTTGCTTCAAAGGGCAAAAATCTTTCGAGTCTTGATACCAGATTTTTAAAGGAAGCGGAGAAAATTTCCTTTGAGGAAATAGCTGTTGTTCTTGGAATAAACAAGAGCGAGGTTTTGGACTTCCTCGTTTCGTAAAGTTTTCCCTTAACAAGAAAAAACTGCAAATTTTAAAAAGCTCTGTCGCAAAAGAATTTTTCGGGCATAATATATAAAAGCGACAGAGAAAATGCTTGCCTGAACTTTCAGGCAGCGGCAAAAGCGGCGAGATTTTTTATCGCTACAGGGGAGCTTTTGCCGAAAGGTTTTTTCAACATCGCTTTAAATAAATTAAGCTGCGTCATATTCGGCGCAGCTTTTTTGTGTTTAATTTGATTTGTAGATTGTAGCCTTCAGATGCTCTATGCACACCTCAAAGTCAATTCCCAGTACGCTCATTCCGCTGATTGTGAGATAGCTGTAGGTGTTGTCAAGCGGAATAGCCTGTGAAACGGTATCGTAGCTTAAATAGCTTACAGAATCAAGTACAAGTGAGAAAATCTCGCCCTGAGTCAGGTTGGTTGTAAGCTCAGGAAGCAAAACATTCAACAGGTCGTTAATCTCCAGAAGGCTTAAATCCTTTGCCTTTTCAAGCACCTTTGTCATAACAGTTCTCTGACGCTCGGTTCTTCCAAAGTCAGTTCCTACATAACGTATTCTCGAATAAGCTAACGCTTGCTTTCCGTTTAGCGTATAGGTTCCGGCAGAAGAAAGCTGACTGTCTGTTGAAGTATCGCCACGAAGCGAATTTATCTCTGTGAGATACGAGTTTAAATAATCAAGCTCTTCATCGGTTACTGTTATTTCAACTCCGCCAACAGCGTCTACAACATCGACAAAGGAATTAAAATCAACAGTTACATATTTGTCAATCTGAATCTTGAAGTTTTGTTCTATGGTTTCCATCAAAAGCTCCGCTCCGCCATAAGCATAAGCGTGATTGAGCCTTGTATATCCAACTCCCGGAATACTCAGATAAATATCTCTGAGGAACGACGTCATTACAATTTCCTCGGTATTCTTGTTAAGAGACATTAAAATCATACTGTCTGATCTTCCCCTGTCCTCGCCTCTTGAGTCGGTTCCGATAATCAGAATATTATAAACGTTGTCGTCAAACATAAGCTCGGTAGCGTTTTCTTCCATATTCTGCCTGATAGCTTCGTTTAAAGCGTCGATTTCCGACTGCGGCGAATCAGGGTCGTCGGTCAGGTCGTCGTCCTCGATCGACGAAGCAATACTGATGTCAGGATTTGTGACGATATTGATTTTTGAAATATAGTTAAAAATTACTGCTACTCCGGTTCCTGCGAGCAAAAGAAGTATTACCAGGATAACACAGATAATTGTAATTACCTTTCTCCTGACCGACCATTTTTTCTTTCCGTTTTTCTTCAGTCGGTGCTTGCTCTTGCTCTTTGGACGTTCCTCAGGCGCTTCCATTTTTTTGAGCTTATCGTACTTTTCGTAGTAAGCCCTGTCGAAATCCTTTGGCGAGTCCTTCTTAAAATCCTTTGATTCATAGTCGGTTATCTTCTTGCCCTCCTTGCCCTCTACTCCGAGAGAAGTCAGGTCGACGTCGTCCTCACTGTAATTGTCGGCAAGAAATTCAGGCACGTATCTGTCGTCCTTACTTTTTGAAGCTTCCTTCGGCTCTGAATTTAAAAGGTCGTCAAAAACATCCTGCGAGATTGTAACGCTGTCGTCCTTTGGCGCGACATTAACTTTATCAATAGTAGCGTCAAGGTCGCTTGTATTATCAGCTTCGTCAGAAATATGGTAGTCAGCATTATCCTCAAACGATACCTTTTTTGGTGTCGTTTGCTCGGAGGGTTGAACACCCTCCCTTTGCTTTTTCTTTTCCATAGCTTCCTTTATTATATCATCAAGAGATTTATCCATTTTTCTATCCTCACATCCTTGGTTTTTGAGTTTCTGGCGTTTTGCTCAAAAACTACACAAATATATAATACCTCTTTTTTCGCTTTCCGTCAACCGAAATGCGAAAAATTTTAAAGTCGCATCAGACAAGATAAAATCCAGCAGAACAGGGTGCTGCGATTATTTTCCCGCCCGATTTCAAAGCCTTGTCGCCGATATTATAAATGCTTGTGATTGGATCATACTCGCTTTTAAAGCTTGCTTCTTTGTCCGACGGATTTATAATAACGAGTATCTTTTCTTCTCCCTCGCTTCTTAAATATGCAAGCGGATAAGCGTTCTTCTCAGCGTACAAAAACTCTATCTCTCCCATACTCTGAAGTGCTTTATGCGACTGGCGAACGCTTATAAGCCGCTTTACCTCGTTTAAAATGGAATTTTCTTCACTCTTTGCTTTCAAAACGGTCGGTCTGTCAGGGTCGCTGTCCTGACTGATATAAAGCTTGTCGGTGCTTGCCCTGCTGAAGCCTGCGTTTTTGGTGGAATCCCACTGCATTGGCGAGCGAGCGCCAGTTCTTCCGTAGCCGCCCTCAACAGAAGCTAAGCCTTCGACATATCTCATTCCAATCTCGTCGCCGTAATAGATAAACGGAGCGCCAGCCATTGAAAGCAAAAACGCAAACGCTATCCTGATTTCGTCCTCGTTTAAGAATCGGCGAAGTCTGTCCATATCGTGATTTCCCGACGGAATACAAATAAGTCCCTTGCGTTCAGTCTTTTCGTAATTCTCCTTGTACTTGTTTACAAACTCGGATATATCACCCTTTCCTCTACTTGAAAAGAAAGGCTCTTCGCATCTGAAAAGGTCGTTATAGTGCGACGGTCCGAAATGCAAAAGAAAGTCCATATGAAAGCCGCCCTTAAGCGACTTGTCAGGCTCGCCCCACTCTGAAACCATTGCAGCGTCTGGAAACTCCTCGTCTAAAAAGCTTCTTATCTTTTGCCAGAGAGCAATAGTTCCCTTTCCGTCCTCGTCGTTTTTGACAAGCGACCCCGCCATATCAACTCTGAAGCCGTCGCAACCCATATCAAGCCAGAAGCGCATAATATCCTTGAGCGCCTCGAGCGTCGCCCTCGGGCCCTCGTCATCTGTAGACTGCTGCCACTTCTTATCAGGGTCAGGCTTGTAAAAGCCGTAGTTTAAAGCAGGCTGATGGGAAAAGAAATTTACAACGCACGAGCCGTCACGTTCAGACAATCCCCGAAGGGTGTTAAGGCCCTCCGGCTCCTCCCAGATACTGTCTGTCCAGATATATCTGTCGGTATATTCGTTGCGGGCGGATTCTGACGACTCTTTGAACCATTTATGCTCCCACGAGGTGTGACCTGGCACAAGGTCGAAAATGATGTGCATACCACGAGCGTGGACCTCATCAAACAGCTGCTTTAAATCCTCGTTGGTTCCGTATCTTTCAGCCGTCTTTTTGTAATCTGAAACGTCATAGCCTGCGTCGTTAAACGGCGACTCAAAGCAAGGATTAAGCCATATAGCGTTACAGCCAAGCTCTGAAATGTAGTCGAGCTTTTGTATAATCCCCTGAAAATCACCTGTTCCGTCGTCGTTTGAATCCATAAACGACTGCGGATAAATCTCGTAAAAAATAGCGTTACCCAGCCACTTCGGTTGTCTTGAGTCCATAAAACTTCCCTCCAAAATTTTCTTTTTCAGTTTCAATACAAAATGTACCCCGCCGTTTTTGTCGGTGGGGTACGCTTATGTTTCACAAATTGAAGCTCTACGCCCTAAAACTATCTGCCGCAGCAATGCTTATACTTTTTACCGCTTCCGCATGGGCAGGGGTCGTTTCTTCCTATTTTCTTTTTCTTGACAGCTCCTCCTGCAAGCGAACCGTCGCCCTTAACCGGATTTGCCTTTAAAACCTGCTCACGCTTTGGTTCTTCCTGCTTTTTAACCTTTACGGTAAAGAGCATTCTTACAGTATCCTCACAGATTGAAGCGACCATTGCGTCAAACATATCAAAGCCTTCGATACGGTACTCAACAACAGGGTTCTTGTTTCCGTAAGCTCTGAGGCTGATTCCACGCTTTAACTCTGACATATCATCGATATGAGCCATCCACTTGGTGTCTACTACCTTCAGGAGTATAATTCTTTCAAGCTCTCGCAGAATTTCAGGTGTAAGCTCTTCTTCACGCTTCTTATACTTTTCAAGCGCACGATTGCTAAGCTCGTCGATTATATCCTGCTTCGAAACTGTATCAAGCTCAACAGGCGTATAGTTAAAGTCGTCCTCTGTTGTAATAAGTCCCATCAGATGATCTCTGAGTCCCTTCAGGTTCCAGTTGTCGTGAACGTCCTCTTCGACAATATAGGTGTTTACCGAATCTGTTACATAGTCGGTAATCATCTTTAAGATTCTGTCGTGGATATCCTCGCCCTCGAGAACCATTGATCTCTGAGAGTAAATGATTTCTCTTTGAGTGTTCATAACGTCGTCGTAGTTCAGGACATTCTTTCTGATGTTGAAGTTTCTGCCCTCTACCTTTTTCTGTGACGACTCTATTACGTTTGAAAGCATTTTTGACTGAATTGGCATATTCTCGTCAACCTTGAGAGTGTTCATCATTGTGTTGATTCTCTCACCGCCGAAAAGTCTCATCAGGTCGTCTTCAAGCGAAAGGAAGAAGATTGAACCGCCCTCGTCGCCCTGACGTCCTGCACGTCCTCTCAGCTGGTTGTCAATTCGCCTTGACTCGTGTCGCTCGGTACCGATTATCATCAGTCCGCCTGCCTTTTTGACGTCAATAGCTTTTTCCTTACATTCAGCCGAATACTTATCATAAAGCTCTCTGTACTTTTCTCTGACTGATAAAATTTCCTCATTATCAGTTTCAGCGTAGCTTGTAGCTTCGTTGATAATATCCTCATCAATTTGCATTTTTCTGAGGTCAGCTGTAGCCAAATATTCAGCGTTACCGCCGAGCATAATATCGGTACCACGTCCTGCCATATTGGTAGCAATTGTAACTGCGCCGTACTTACCAGCCTGAGCTACAATTTCCGCTTCTCTTGCGTGCTGCTTGGCGTTTAAGACGTTGTGCTTGATTCCTCTGTTTTTGAGCATTCTTGACAGAATCTCAGATTTCTCGATTGAAATTGTACCAACAAGAACCGGCTGACCCTTTTCGTGGCACTCGACGATTTTATCAATAACTGCGTTGAACTTCGCCTTTTCGGTTTTGTAAACAACGTCAGGATAGTCGATACGGATAACAGGCATATTCGTTGGAACTTCGATAACATCGAGCTTGTAAATTTCCTTGAACTCGTCCTCTTCCGTCATCGCAGTACCCGTCATACCTGAAAGCTTGTGGTACAGACGGAAATAGTTCTGGAAGGTTATTGTAGCGATTGTCTTTGACTCGTGAGCTACCTTTACGCCTTCTTTTGCTTCAATTGCCTGATGAAGTCCGTCGTTAAAACGTCTTCCAAGCATCAGTCTACCCGTAAACTCATCGACAATTATAACCTCGCCGTCCTTGACAACATAGTCAATATCACGCTTCATAACGCCGTTGGCTTTAAGCGCCTGATTTATATGGTGAAGCAGCGTTACGTTTTCTGAATCCATAAGGTTTTCAAGATTAAAGGTCTGCTCCGCCTTTTTAACACCGTTTTTGGTAATTGTTGCGGTCTTTGCCTTTTCGTCAATGATATAATCAGCTTCAACCTCATCGTTGTCTATCTTTGTATCAAGCTCAACAACCTTTGTAGGCGTTAAGCTCTTAGCGAATTTATCAGCTAAGGTATACAGCTCTGTCGACTTATCTCCTCTGCCTGAAATGATAAGCGGAGTTCTCGCCTCGTCGATTAAAATTGAGTCAACCTCGTCGACGATAGCAAAAGCGTGTTCTCTCTGAACCTTATCCTTCTTGTAGATAACCATATTGTCACGAAGGTAGTCAAAGCCGAACTCGTTGTTCGTTCCGTAAGTTATATCGCAAGCATAAGCTGCTCGTCTTTCGTCGTTATTCAAGTCGTGAAGGATACAGCCGATTGAAAGTCCCAAAAAGCGGTAAACCTTGCCCATTTCCTCGCTTTGGAATTTTGCGAGGTAATCGTTTACAGTTACAACGTGAACTCCCTTGCCATTGAGAGCATTTAAATACGAAGCAAGACAAGCAACGAGCGTTTTACCTTCACCAGT
This sequence comes from Ruminococcus sp., assembly GCA_021199305.1. Classification (GTDB taxonomy): domain Bacteria; phylum Bacillota; class Clostridia; order Oscillospirales; family Ruminococcaceae; genus UMGS1601. Next base: position 29,420 of record JAJQIH010000022.1, on the reverse strand, counting down.
TTTCATCTCGGCAATTCTGCCCTGATGCAAAACTATCGCACCGATAATCTGAACCGGGAAAGGTCTTTTGCCTAAAACTCTGTCTGCAGCCTCTCTGCAGGTAGCAAGAGCTTCGGGGAGTATATCGTCAAGCGTTTCGCCGTCTTTTAGCCGAGCTTTAAACTCGTCCGTTTTGGCGCGAAGGTCAGCGTCCGACAGCGACTTATATTCCTCCTCAAGCGCTAAAACCTTATTCAGAATCGGCTCAATTCTTTTAAGCTCCTTCTTACTGTAATTTCCAAATATCTTGTCCATTAAACTCATAGTTCATTTTCCACCTTATTTGATAAAAGTCAAGATAAAAAATCTTGATCTTGTTTTTCGCTGGTTTTAAGTATACAAAATGTATTATACAACAATTAAACCGCTAAGTCAAATTTTTAAGCAAAACAAAATCTACTCACGAATTTGTCCGTCGCCTTCAATTATATATTTAACGGTAGTCAGCTCTTTAAGTCCCATTGGTCCTCTTGCGTGAAGCTTCTGGGTTGAAATGCCGATTTCAGCGCCAAGTCCAAACTCCTCGCCGTCGGTAAAGCGAGTTGAGCAATTTACATAAACTGCAGCGGAATCGATTTCCTTCTTAAAGGTTTCCGCTGAAAAGAGCGACTCTGTTACAATGCATTCGCTGTGACCTGTCGAATACTTCTGAATATGCTCGATAGCCATAGCCAGGTCGTCAACTACTCTTACCGCTAAGATATAGTCTAAATACTCAGTTTTCCAGTCCTCCTCAGTCGCCAATACAACATCGTCGCCTAGAATCATTTTAGTAAGCTCGCAGCCTCTTATCTCAACATTTGATTTGTCAAGGCGTGATTTAAGCTTCGGCAGAAACTCCTCAGCAATACTTTTGTGAACAAGGCAGGTTTCTACTGCGTTGCAGACGCTCGGGCGGGAGGTTTTTCCGTTATCAACTATATCTACTGCCATTCTGAGATCTGCTGACGAATCGACGTAAACGTGACAGTTTCCAACGCCCGTCTGAATAACAGGAACGGTAGCGTTTTGGATAACTGCGTTTATAAGTCCCGCTCCGCCTCGTGGAATCAAAACGTCAACATACTTATTTGCCTTCATCAGGTGCATAACTGCATCTCTTGCGGTATCCTCAATATACTGGATTATATTTTCCTCAAAGCCTACCCTTTTAAGAGCCGCTCTCATAATCTTTGCAAGACACTTGTTGGTTTCGCTCGCTTCCTTACCTCCACGCAGAATAACTGCGTTTCCGCTTTTCAAGCATAGCGAAGCGGCGTCAACGGTAACGTTCGGACGGCTTTCATAGATTATTCCGACTACTCCCATTGGCACTCTTGTTTTGGTGATTTTCATACCGTTTGGACGGACATACCCTTCCTCAATCATACCGACCGGATCGTTAAGCTTTGTAAGATTTTCACAAGCGTTCGCCATCGATTCAATTCTCGCTTCGTTAAGAGCTAATCTGTCGATAAGAGATTCCTTCATCTTAGTTACTCTTGCGTGATAAAGGTCGGTGCTGTTAGCTTCTAAAATTGCGTCCTTGCACTTTCTCAGAGCATAAGCGATTTCATTTAAAGCGTCATTTTTTTGAGCGGTAGTAGCAGAGCCAATACTCTTTGAAGCTTCCTTTGCAGATTTGCAAATTTCCTCGATGTAATCTCCGCTGATCATATAATCCATAACCTTACCTCCATAAATCTAGTTACCTGCTGAAAAATACGTTCCTACATTCTTCCCTTCAAGTAAATCGTAAAGTGAGTCCGGGTTTCTGCCATTTAATATTGCCATATCAATGCCTGCGTCCATAACGATTTTAGCAGCGTTAAGCTTGGTTTTCATTCCGCCGCTGCCGAGAGCTGAACCTGAACCGCCAGCATTTTTCCTTAGCTCCTCAGTTATTTCGCTGACATTTGATATAAGCTTAGCGTCAGCGTTTTCCCTCGGGTTTTTGTCGTACAAGCCGTCTATATCGCTTAAAATTATCAACAGGTCAGCTCCAACTATTGTCGCTACCGTTGCGGCGAGAGAATCGTTCTCTCCCATTTCAAGCTCCAGCTCGTCTATAGCCACCGTGTCATTTTCATTGACAATTGGTATAACTCCCTTTTGGATAAGCGTTTCCACAGCGTTTTCAACATTCTTCCTTCTGCCCTCAAGCAAAACGTACTTTGTAAGCAAAAGCTGAGCTACGACAAGGTTGTAATCCGAAAACATCTTGTCGTACATATACATCAGCTCGCACTGCCCGACAGCGGCGCAAGCCTGCTTTGTAGGAGTATCAACAGGCTTTGAGGTCATTCCGAGCTTTCCCATTCCAAGTCCTATTGAACCAGAGGAAACGAGTATAACCTCTCGTCCTGAATTTTTAATATCAGCAATAATCTTTACAAGCTTTTCCACTCGCCTGATGTTAAGCCTTCCCGTTTTATGGGTAAGGGTTGAGGTTCCAAGCTTTATAATTATTCTTTTCTTGTCCTTCATATCCATTACTTTAATCTATCCTTTTCTGCCTTTGTAATTTGCAAATACTTAGCGTTAAGTTCACTCGACGGGTAAAATTTGTTCTCACTGATTGCCGCTAAGCAAACGCCCCTTGCATCCTGCAAGAGCTTATCGGCGGGAGCTGTAAAAACATTGTCGTTGTCGCAAAAAAGCTCCTGTTTAATAAATTCCGCCCAGTCGCCGACAACTACTATTCTTTCGTCAAGCTTATCCACAATACTCTTTATTTCGCCAATGTCCGAAACAGCATCGTCGCAGACAGTTTCAATTTTCCCGCCGTCTGATCTGTAAATTCCAAAATAAGCGATATTTTCTCTTGCTTTCATAACGCTCAGTATCAGACCCGTATATGGAAGCAGATTATGGCTAAGAGCTTTAAGAGTTGAAACTCCGACAGTTAAAATATCATCTTTAAGGCACATTCCCTTTACTGCTGCGATACCAATTCTGAGGCCCGTATAGCTTCCAGGTCCTTCGCTTACAGCAATTCTTTCAATCCCGGAAAATGAAATTCCAGCGCTCTTTACCGCCCTTTCACACATTGGTATAAGCGTCTGGGAGTGGGTGAGAGTTGTAAAAACAGTTTCGGTATACAAAACACAGCCGTCTTTTAAAATAGCTACGCTTGCAACCTTCCCAGAGGTTTCAATTCCGAGTATAGTCAAATTTTTCATCTCCAGTAATTTCGATTTCTCTTGTGTTGTCGTCAATTCTTTTAATGCTGATTGTTATTGCGTTTTCTGGCATTGCATCAGCTATATTTTCGCTCCATTCAACCGCTAAAATACAGCCCTCTTCTATATAATCCCAGAAGCCTGTCAGCTCAAGATCATCAGAACCTGTAATTCTGTACATATCAAAATGAATAAGCGACTTATCGCTCCCTCTGTATTCGTTGACAAGGGAGAAGGTTGGACTTGTAACATTATCTCCTAGTCCAAGTCCGATGCTGATACCTCTCGTGATGGTTGTTTTCCCTGCGCCCAAATCGCCCTTAAAGGCGATAACGTCGCCCTTTGAAAGCTTTTTGCCAATGCTTTCTCCTAAAGCAATAGTTTCCTCAGCGCTGTGCGTTGTAATCTTCAAAAAATGTCCTCCAGCTTTGAAAGTTTAAAACAATCCGGTAATAAATCCGTCGTTGTCGCAGTCAATCTTTTCAGCGGCAGGAACCTTTGGAAGTCCCGGCATTGTCATAATATCCCCCGTTAAGGCTACAACGAAGCCTGCTCCTGCTGAAAGCTTTAAGTCACGGACGGTTATGTTGAAGTTCTCAGGCTTTCCGAGCTTGGTCGGGTCGTCTGAAAGCGAGTATTGCGTTTTGGCAACGCAGACAGGAATATCAGAATATCCCAAAGCGTTTATCTCCTTTAAGGATTTTTCCGCCTGAGCTGTATAAACTACGCCGTCGGCACGATAGATTTCCTTAGCGATAATTTCAAGCTTTTCCTTGACAGGAAGCTTTTCGTCATATATTGGCTTAAAGTTTGTCCTGCCCTCATTTTTATCGATCGTATCGCAAACCTTTTGAGCAAGGTCGGTTCCGCCTTCGCCGCCCTTTGCGAAAATTTCAGCTAAAGAAACCTCTACGCCCATTTCCTTGCAAAAGCTCTTTATAACTTCAATTTCAGCGTCAGTATCCGTATAGAAACGGTTTATTGCAACTACTACAGGCAGACCGTACTTGTGCATATTTTCGATGTGAGTTTTAAGGTTTACTATTCCCTTTTTAAGAGCTTCTACGTTTTCCTGCTGAAGGTCAGCCTTTGCAACGCCGCCGTTATACTTCAGCGCTCTTATAGTTGCAACCAGAACTACGCAGTCTGGTGAAAGTCCAGCAAAGCGACACTTGATATCCAGAAACTTTTCAGCTCCTAAATCTGCACCGAAGCCTGCTTCTGTAATGCAATAATCTCCGAGCTTCAGCGCAAGCTTTGTTGCTCTTACCGAGTTACATCCGTGAGCAATATTTGCAAACGGTCCGCCGTGCATAATAGCAGGGGTATTTTCAAGCGTCTGCACAAGGTTTGGCTTTAAAGCATCCTTTAAAAGAGCTGTCATTGCGCCGCAGCCCTTTAAGTCCTTGGCATAAACCGGATTTCCGTCAAGGTCATAAGCTACCAAAATTTTCTCAAGACGCTTTTTGAGGTCGTCAAGGTCGCTTGCAAGGCACAAAATCGCCATAATTTCACTCGCAACCGTAATGTTAAAGCCGTCCTCACGGGGTACTCCGTTTACCTTTCCGCCAAGTCCTACATTTATGTATCTGAGCGCACGGTCGTTCATATCCATACATCTCTTGAAGAGTATCCTTCTCTGGTCAATTCTCAGAGGATTTCCCTGCTGCAAATGATTGTCAATCAGCGCGCAAAGAAGATTGTTCGCCGCAGTAATAGCGTGCATATCGCCTGTGAAATGAAGATTTATATCCTCCATTGGAACAACCTGAGCATAGCCGCCGCCAGCAGCTCCGCCCTTGATTCCGAAAACTGGTCCGAGAGAAGGCTCTCTGAGCGCAAGCACAGCATTTTTTCCAATCTTCGCCATACTTTCAGCAAGTCCTACTGAAATGGTTGTCTTTCCCTCTCCCGCAGGAGTAGGGTTTATTGCTGTTACAAGTATCAGCTTTCCGTCTGGCTTGTCAGCAGTTTTCTTAAACAAATTTTCAGAGAGCTTCGCCTTATAATGTCCATAAGGCTCGATGTCCTCTTCACCGATACCTAAATTCTTAGCGACCTCTGTAATTTTTAACATCTTCGCATTCTGAGCTATTTCAATATCTGTAAGCATAGTATTTACCTCCACAAAACTCACACTATATAATTGTGCACATATTTCCATATATTAAAAGTATATCATTAAATGACGCATATTGCAATATCAAAAGAGAAAAAAAGACGAACTTAAGTGTCCGCCTTTTTAGTCTTTACTACTTGTTAAATCTCTTGTCGATATACTCAAGCAGGATATTTACAACCTCATCAACGCCGATTTTACTGCTGTTTATAGTAATATCGTAGTTTCTTGAGTCGCCCCACTTTACATCGCTGTATCTGTTATGATAAAACTTTCTGCTTCTGTCGTGACGTGAAACCGCACTTTTAGCTTCATCATAAGACATATTTCTTACTCTTGCAGTTCTTTGAATTCTGCTCTCTTTATCTCCGAGAACAAAGAACGACACCAGGCCTTCATAGTCCTTCAGAACAGTTTCAGCACATCTTCCGACAACTACAAAGCTTTCGCCGCTTTCAGCCTTATCCTTCAGGTAATCGAACTGCATATGGGCGATATTGTCCTCGTGAGATGAGCTCATTCCCTTGATAGTTCTGGTCATAAGCTTATTTCTCGGAGCCTCGTCGTACTTCTGAAGCTCGCTATAATCAACACCCTTGTACTCAGCTATGCTTTCAAGCATATTTCTGTCGTACATAGCAATGCCAAGCTTTTCAGAAAGCTTCTGAGCAATCTCGTGTCCGCCGCTACCATATTCACGTCCAATAGATATAATCATCTGACTCATAACTTACACCCCCAAAAACCTTACAGATATCTCAAATAAATACAAGCCATTGAAATTACAAGCACAATAATCGTTGCTGGCGCAAGAACTGTGCAATATTTCTTCCAGCTTATAGGATAGCCTTCCTTTGAAGCTACTGCTATTCCGACTACGTTTGCTGAAGCTCCGATTGGAGTTGCGCTTCCGCCTATATCGGTTCCTAATGAAAGCGTCCATGCCATTACGTTGAGCGGAACTCCTGATGTTTCAGCAAGTGCGCTGATAACAGGAATCATAGTAGCAGCAAATGGAATGTTGTCGATAAATGCGCTCGCAATAGCTGAACCCCAAAGGATAATAGCTATCATTATGTAAGCATTTCCGCCGCTCAGCGTTTCGATAACGCCAGCTAAAAGCTCCAGAATTCCTGTCTGCTCCAGTCCGCCGACTACTACAAACAAGCCTACAAAGAACAGCAGTGTTTTGTAATCTACCTTCTTGAGAATAGTCAGGAAATTCTTTCCAGAAACGATAAGGGTTAAAACTGCGATTCCAACGCCTATCATAGCTACTGTAAGTCCTGTCATAGCGTGAGTTACCAGAAGGACAACTGCGAGAAGGAATATAAGAGTGCTTAAAACAAATTTCTTCTTATCGGTAATTACAGACGCTGGGTCAAAATCAAGCGACTCAGGGTCTATCTTTTCGCCTGTTGTGATTTTGTTTCTCAAAACGAAGTAGAAAAATATAACTACTACAATCAGCGAAATTCCTGCGATTACACCAGTATTTGTAATGAAATCTGTAAATGTGTAACCGAGAGATGTTCCGACGATAATGTTCGGCGGATCTCCACACATTGTAGATGAACCTCCGAGGTTCGCGCAAAAGATTTCAGTCAGAATAACAGGTATCGGATTAAACTTCAGCATTCTTGCAAGCTCAACTGTACAAGCTGCTAAGAATAGTATTACCGTTATACTGTCGATAAACATTGCAAGGCAAGCCGACAATATCATAAATGTAACGAAAATCGGGATAGGCTTGTAGTGAACGAGCTTTGCAAGCTTCATACAAAGCCACCTGAAAAATCCTACCATTGCCATTCCCTCTACCATTATCATCATTCCTGCGATGAAAATGATAGTCGACCAGTTAATTCCGCTTGACGATTCGCTTGCTTCGCCTGCCTGATACCAGAAGCTGGTAGTAAAAATACTTCTGACATTCAGAGTTTCATCGATTGCTGTAAGACTGTGCAGTCCTATTCCAAAGACGAAAATAATCGTCAACGCCGCACAGACAAGAGTAATGATGTGTCGCTCTATCTTCTCACTTACAATCAACACAAACATGGCAATAAAAATAACAACCGCCACAATTTCAGCGAACATTTCTATCTCCTCCTTATTAGAAAACCTTGCGTTTTCTGTAATATTCACCATATTTTAGTATAGAACTTTTTTGAGAAAAAATCAACGTTCGCTTTTCAAAAATAGCAGATTATATAAAAAAAGTCTTTACGGAGCGTATTTTTTATGGTAAAATTATTGTGTATGAGCGAACTGTTTCACTTCTTTTCTGTGTCAAACACCGCTTGACAATCTGGAGCTTAAATATGATAGATGTAAATCAGAACAAAAGACTTCCCTACCTTCGTGAAAAAACCTCGCTCTTAACAACTGAGCCTGGCTGCTACATTATGAAAAACGAAAGTGGGAAGATTATATATATAGGAAAAGCAAAAAACCTCAAAAACCGGGTTACCAGCTATTTTCGTGAAAATGCCGACCATCTTCCAAAGGTAGCTAAAATGGTGTCGCTTGTATACGACTATGATTTTATTGTTACAACATCGGAGTTTGAAGCGCTGGTGCTTGAATGCTCGCTTATAAAGCAATACAAGCCGAAGTACAACATCCTTTTAAAGGACGACAAGGGATACAGCTATATCAAGGTCACAAACGAGCCGTACCCGAAGCTTCGGGCGGTTCTTCAGAAGGAGGACGACGGCTGTGAGTATATAGGCCCGTATACAAGCTCATTCGCTGTAAAGCAGGCGGTCGAGGAGGCTAATAAGGTTTTCGGTCTTTATACCTGCAACAAAAAATTCCCGGCGGATTTTAAAAAGACAAGGCCATGCCTTAACCACCACATAAAGAGATGTATGGGCGTTTGTACGGGAGAATTTTCCGAAAGTCAGTACAAGGCGTTTGTTCAAAACGCCGTATCATACATCAAAAACGGCTCGGTAAAGTCGGTTGAGCGGCTTACCGATGAGATGAACCAAGCGGCTGAGGAGCTTGATTTTGAGCTTGCAGCAAAGCTAAGAGATCAGATTTACGCTATTAAGAAGGCTGCCGAAAACCAGAGGGTTGTAGGACTCAGTATTGATGATACAGACTTTATAGGAGTAGCTGTAAACGGCGACGAATGCTGTATAAGCGTTATGATGTACCGTGACGGCAGGCTTTTTGACAAGCAGAGCTTTTTTATCGGTCAGCCAGAAGAGGAAAGAAAGCTGAGGACGGATTTTATTCTTCGCTTTTACGAGGACAGAAGCATTCCGAAAAGGATTTACCTCGACGGCGAATTTTCCGACGAGGAGCTTACCACGCAGTATTTATCAGAAAAGGCGGGAAGAAAAATTCAGCTTACCGTCCCGCAGCGTGGCGAAATGCTTCGGCTTGTTACTCTTGCCAAGGCAAATTCGAGCGAAAAGCTTTCTCAGAAGATAGGAATAAAGAGCAAATATATCTCGGCGCTTGAACAGCTGAGGGATCTGTTAGGGCTTGAAAAAACGCCCGAATTTATAGAGTGCTACGATATTTCAAACCTCGCAAGCGAAAATATGGTCGGCGGAATGGTTGTGTTCAAAAACGGCAAGCCGCTTAAAAGCCACTATCGAAAGTTTACGATAAAGACTGTTGAATACCAGAACGACTACGCTTGTATGCAGGAGGTTTTAAGAAGAAGGCTATCTCACCTTGACGACAAGGAGGACGAGAGCTTTTCAACTCGCCCGGACCTTATTTTTCTCGACGGCGGCAAGGGTCACGTCAACGCAGTAGCAGAGGTTTTAAAGGATATGTCGCTTGACATTCCGCTGTATGGATTGGTAAAGGATTCAAAGCACCGCACAAGGGCTATTGCTACAAGCGGCGGCGAAATCAGCGTTTCAAGATTCAAGGAAGCGTTTAACCTGATTACAACCATTCAGGACGAGGTTCACAGATACTCGGTTGATTTCCAGTCTAAAAAGCACAAGAAGAAAACCTTTGCGAGCGAGCTTACTACCGTTCGGGGCGTCGGAGAGGTCAAAGCGAAAAAGCTCATTATGACCTTTAAGACAAAGGCGGAGCTTAAAAGTGCTACAAAAGAGGAAATCAAAAAAGCAATTGGTGTAAACGACGAAGCAGCGGACGCTCTTTTGGAAATTATATCACAGATGAAGTGATGAATTTTTAGTCGAATTACACAAAGTCTTGCCGAAAAAAGTCAATTTTTCAATCAAGTCAGGGAAATTTTACATTATTTAACTCCTATTTTTTCTTAGGGACTTGCATTTTTAACTTAAATGGTGTAAAATATAACCATGAAAATTTTTAGGAGGTATTTTAATTATGGCAGTTAAAGTCGCAATTAATGGTTTCGGCCGTATCGGTCGTCTTGCATTCAGACAGATGTTTGGTGCAGAAGGTTACGAAGTAGTTGCTATCAACGATCTTACTAAGCCTTCAATGCTTGCAAATCTTTTAAAGTATGACACAGCTCAGGGTGGTTACTGTGGTACTATCGGTGAGGGTCTTCATACTGTAGAAGCTGACGACGAGGCTAATACAATTACTGTTGACGGTAAAACACTTAAGATTTACGCTAAGGCTAACGCTGCAGAGCTTCCTTGGGGTGAAATCGGCGTAGACGTTGTACTTGAATGTACAGGTTTCTACTGCTCAAAGGACAAGAGCCAGGCTCATATCGATGCTGGTGCTAAGAAGGTTGTTATTTCAGCACCTGCTGGAAGCGACCTCAAGACTATCGTTTATTCTGTAAACGAGGGTACTCTTACAAGCGAGGACAAGATTATTTCTGCTGCTTCATGCACAACAAACTGTCTTGCTCCAATGGCTAACACACTTAACAAGTACGCTGAAATTCAGAGCGGTATTATGTCAACAATTCACGCTTACACAGGCGACCAGATGATTCTTGACGGTCCTCACAGAAAGGGCGACCTCAGAAGAGCAAGAGCAGGAGCTGCTAACATCGTTCCTAACTCAACAGGTGCTGCTAAGGCTATCGGCCTTGTAATTCCTGAGCTCAACGGCAAGCTCATCGGTTCTGCTCAGAGAGTTCCTGTTCCAACAGGTTCTACAACAATTCTTACAGCTGTTGTTAAGGGCGAGAATGTTACTAAGGAAGGCATCAACGCTGCTATGAAGGCTGCTGCTTCTGAGAGCTTCGGTTACAACGAGGATCCTATCGTTTCTTCTGACGTTATCGGAATGAGATATGGTTCACTCTTTGACGCAACTCAGACAATGGTTTGCGAGCTTGGAAATGGACTTTACGAAGTTCAGGTTGTTTCCTGGTACGACAATGAAAATTCTTACACAAGCCAGATGGTAAGAACAATCAAGTACTTTGCAGAAATCGACTAATTTAAGATTTTGCTGATGCTAAAGCCTGCTCAAGACACCGAGCAGGCTTTTTGTTTTGATAAAATCAATATACACAAAAAGAGCCAGGCAAGTATCGCCTGACTCTTTGTTTTTTGTAAATATCCTATCCTACCACTACGGTATAGGTTTTGCCAATATTCTCTTTAAGAGTATCAACTGATGCTGTAGCTGTCTTTACGCTCCAGCTACCAGTCCAGAGCTTTATTGTAATTTCGTCGTTGCTGATGTCGTTCAGGTCGAGATAATATGCGCAAATGTTTTCATCCTGTGGTGAAACGTCAATCCATGTAAGCTGAGTATAGCCGTCATAAATCTCCGCACCAATAAGGTCAGAATAATCGCTACATACTACGTTAATCTTCACAAGCTCGGCAGAAATTGTAGTTTCAATAGTCAAGCCGTCTGTGCAATCTCTCCAGACTGATGAAGCTATCGAATCGCTTTTGGCAATTACATTTCCGTCGCTGTCATACAAAACAAGCGTTATATCTACCCACTTATTCATATCAGGCTCGTAGTTTACAATTACAATGCCGTCGCTTGTGTAAGTAAGATCTGTTACAGTTTCGCACTCACCCCAGCTATAGCCGTACCATACCTCAATATATTCTACATCGTACTTAAGGTCGCTGTCAAACGCTAAACGGAAGTTTATCCTGCCATCGTCAGGATCATCGATTTCCACCTCGCCGTCCTTTATAAGCTTGGCTGTAAGAGAAAGCGAAGTCGTTTCATCATACGTAAATTCAAAGCTTTCCTCGCCCTCGACAGTAAAGGTATAGCCTGACATATCAGTTATCCAGATTACATAAGTTTCGCCGTCTGTAAGACCTGTTATCTCCCGGTTTTCGCCTGTTGTCATTCCGCTTAAAACGCAGGCTGGCACAAGAGTATTGCCCTTCGGCGAAATGTTAATATCAACCGTTTCACTTCCATCGCCAATTACTTTAAGGCTAAGAGAAGGCGTATAGGTTGCAGACTGGGTTGTTGTGGTTGTGGTAGTCGTAGTTGTAGTTGGCGTGGTAGTTGTTGTTGAGCTTTCGCCAGACGACGGCTCAGTTGTTGTGGTTGTGGTCGTTGTCGTTGTGGTGGTAGTAGTTGTTGTTGACGAAGACGAGATATTTAGGTCAGGAATAGTTCTTGTAACAGTTTTTCCTAAATTCTCAATAAGCTCGCTTCGTGGAATTTCTACCATATAAGCCCAGCTGCCGCTTGAGTCGTATATATTAAAGTAAATGGTAGTATCTGTTGACACATTCTTTTGCAGCACATAAAAGCTTATAGGGTTGGAGGTTGGGTTTTGAGCTACATAACCGCTTGTATCGCCAAGCTCATTTCCCTCAGAGTCGCAAGGAATAACCAACCAGCTCATATAATCAACTGCAGATATATCGCTGATGTCGTCGCCTTCGTAGTAAAGCTGAACCTCAGTCGCATAAGAATCGACATATTCTATATTGCAGTTTTCGATATAGAAGTATGTTCCTATATCCTGCAGGTCGCAGCCGAAAGCAATCCAGAAGTGATATAAGCTTCCTGGAGCCAATGTGTTATTGTATCTTAGCTCATAGTTTGTAGCATTTTGCTCAAACAGCTCGCTGCTTGTTATAGTAACCGAATAGCTGGTATCGGAGTTTTGAGTAATCGTATAGGTATATAAGCTGCTGCCCATATCGCTGGCAACCGTCAGATTAACGGTGCTGCCTGGGATATACGTGTCAACAAACTCAACTCTGAATGTAAGCGTAAACGAGCGAACATATTTTGTTCCACTGGTGTCGTTTTCGATGTACAGGTGCGCCATATTAGGTCCGAGATTGTCCCCGCTGTCGTAATTCCAGCAGGATGTAGAAGCTGGGTCTTTTTCGTTATTTTCAGCGCCCGTTACATAAAAGCTTACTTTATTTTCTTCATAGCTTACCGAATCTGAAGGGTAAGACCTCCAGTTGCTTACATTTACTACATCTGAATAGACATCAATTCCGCAACCTGTGCAATAGCAGTAAGTATAATCTCCCGCCGCAAGCGTTTTGTCTTCAAGATATTCTCCGTTATATATAACCTGCTTAAAGGTTGTCGCTTCGGTCAGCGTTTTTGTAACCGTGTCGCTAAAATCGTGGTCGGCACAGTAGGAACAGATGTGCGTATCTGAAACGAGCGTACCATTTTCAATTTTGTGAGCCTGAAGCTCGTTTGTGCATTCGTGTTCGTCTGCATCAACAGCCTCCAAGCTATGTCCGTCAGCCTTTGCCGTAACCTCAACGTAATTATATGTACAACCATCCTGCGTACATTTATACAGCACCGTTTCGTCCTGAGTACAGGTAAGCTCCGTCTGAATTGCATAAGGCTCCATTGTGTGGATATGCTCCTCAAATTCCGTGCTTATAGTTTCACTATAGCCGTCGTTATGATACCAGACGGTAATTCCGTTTGAAGCTGTATATTCAAGATATGTAAGGCTGACGCCTGTTGCTTGTGAATACTCGGATGTATCAACCGTCACAGCCAGAGGAGTTATATGCTTTGCCAAAAACAAGCTCTTGGCAGCAGAAACAACAACCTCGTTGTCGTTGTTCACAAGATAGGTAGGCTGAGTGTAGCTGCTTGTGTTGTCGTTCGGGTCGTAAGAAAAGCTTACTATTTCCCCTTCGTTTTCAAGTTCCGCCTTTTCAAGGATCTCATCCGCTGTGATAGCGGCATTTATATTGTTAGGCGCTTCTCCTGAATAAGCTAAAACGCCCGTTTCCAAAACGTGCTCGGTGCCTAAAAGTCCTGCCGCTTCAACGACATATTCGCATTCAGAAACTGCGGCAGTTTCCTTTGCAGAGTCGATATAGCCTAAAACCGAAGGCACAGCAACCGCCGCCATTATTGCAATTATAACCATACAAATTATGACTTCAACCAGCGTAAAACCATGCCCGAAGAAATTACGAGCTTTTAAGCCGATTGCTTTGATATTCTTTTTCATCGCAATTTCCCCTTTCCAAATTTGCGTATACCTCTCTAAAATAACTATATCACAATTTTAATGTAATTGCAAGCAATTTTCGCTCTCTCTCAAAATTTCACAAGGGCATAAAAAACTACCCTCTGTCATAAAACAAAGGGTAGTAATTTCACATTCTGAATTTCTTAGAAGCTTACTGTCATCCTGACTCTTTGGTGTCCGTCGGACGAGTCGCTTATAACCTCAGCCTTTTCTATTGTTATAGGAGTTGTCGGAACTGAAAGCTCGCCGCTCGATGAATATTCACGCTCAATATCCAGAAACTTATCGACGACCTCCATTCCCTCATCGTCAATCTTTCCAAATGCTGCGTACTGTCCGTCAAGGGCAGACGAGCAATCTGCATAGCAGATAAAGAACTGTGACGAAGCGGAGTCATAGCTTGTTGAATTTCTCGCCATTGAAACTACGCCTCTCTGGTGAGACATTGTGTTGGTTGTAACGCCGTTGTCGATAAATTCGCCCTTTATAGTTTCATCAGAGCCGCCCGTTCCGTCACCATTCGGGTCACCGCCCTGAGCTACAAAGCCTTCAACAATTCTGTGGAAGGTAAGTCCGTCGTAAAAGCCATCTTCAACAAGGCTTACAAAGTTATCAACCGTAATCGGCGCATATTCAGGATAAAGAGTTATAACAAAGCTCTCCTCCGTTTTATCCGAACAGCCGCTAAAGCACATGACTGTAAATGCAAGTACAGCTGCTACAAAAATTCTGAAGTATTTCATCATTGACCTCCTTAATGCTTCGCTCTTTCCTTAGCTCTTAAAGTGTTGGAAAGGATTCGCTTTCTGATTCTTATATTTTTCGGGGTAACCTCTAAAAGCTCGTCGTCAGCTAAAAACTCCAGACTGTCCTCCAGACTTAAATTTCTCGGTGGAACAAGTCTTAATGCATCGTCGCTTCCGCTGGCACGGGTATTTGTAAGGTGCTTTTTCTTGCAGACGTTTACAACTAAATCCTCCTGCTTTGGAGATGCGCCTACTACCATTCCCTCGTAAACCTCAGTTCCCGGAGTGATAAACAGTTCTCCTCGCTCCTGAGCGTTAAACAATCCGTAGGTTATCGCTTCGCCCGCTTCAAAAGCAACCAACGAGCCCGTATTTCTCTTGGAAATTTCTCCCTTATAAGCGTCGTACTTTTCAAACACCGAACTCATAATTCCTTCGCCCTTAGTGTCAGTTAAAAACTCGCTCTTGTAGCCGAAAAGACCTCTGGCTGGAATGATAAACTCAAGTCTCATTCTGCTTCCGACAGGCGCCATAGAAACAAGCTCGCCCTTTCTTGAACCTAGCTTTTCCATAACCGAACCAACCGATGCTTCGGGTACATCTATAACTACCCTTTCCATCGGCTCGCAAAGCTTACCCTTGATCTCCTTGTACAAAACTCTTGGAGTTGAAACGGAAAGATCGTAGCCTTCTCTTCTCATAGTTTCAATCAGAATTGAGAGATGCATTTCTCCTCTGCCTGCTACCTTGAAGCTGTCTGTTGAATCGGTTTCGCTGACTCTCAGAGAAACGTCCTTTAAAAGCTCCTTGAAAAGTCGGTCGCGAAGCTGTCTTGAGGTTACATACTTTCCCTCTCGTCCGGCAAACGGACTGTCGTTAACTGAAAATGTCATTTCGACAGTAGGCTCTGAAATTTTTACAAACGGTACCGCTTCAAAAGCTCCGAAGTCGCAAATTGTATCGCCTATTGTGATATTTTCTATTCCGCTGACACAGACAATATCTCCGGCACTTGCCTTTTCGCAGGCAACACGGTTAAGTCCTTCAATCTGATAAATTGTGGCGATTTTACCTCTGTATTCCTTTTTGGTGTTGTGATAATCACCGACTGAAACGTCCTGATTTACCTTGATTTCTCCCCGTTCAATCCGACCGATTGCAATTCTTCCGACATAGTCGTTATAGTCAATCGACGAAACGAGCATTTGCATAGCGCCGTTTTCCTCAACCTCTGGCGCTGGGATATAGCTTAAAATAGTATCAAACAGCGGCTTGAGATCTTCTCCTGCCACGTCAGGACTTTCTGACGCTGTACCATCTCTTCCCGAACAGTAAAGTATCGGGCTGTCAAGCTGCTCGTCGCTTGCGTCCAAATCCATCAGAAGCTCCAGAACCTCGTCGCCCACCTCGTTAAGTCTTGAATCGGGGCGGTCAATTTTGTTGATAACTACTATTATGCGGTGTCCAAGCTCTAACGCCTTTTGTAAAACAAATCTCGTCTGCGGCATCGGTCCCTCAGCGGCATCGACAAGCAAAATTACTCCGTCTACCATTTTTAAAACTCTCTCGACCTCGCCGCCAAAATCAGCGTGCCCAGGAGTGTCGATTATGTTGATTTTTATTCCGTTGTAGACAACAGATGTGTTCTTTGAGAGAATTGTAATTCCTCTTTCTCTCTCGATGTCGTTTGAATCCATTACACGCTCGTTTACAACCTGATTTTCCCTGAATGTTCCACTCTGCTTCAGCATTTCGTCAACCAGCGTTGTCTTGCCGTGGTCAACGTGAGCTATAATAGCAATATTTCTCAAATCTTCTCTTACCATTATTTATCGTCCTCTCCATTTGCTATTCCAATTCATACTCTTTAATTGTACCACAACGCATATAAATTTTCAAGTACCAAAGACACAAAAAACGGAAGCAGAATAAATCTGCCTCCGTTTTGATTTTCTATTAGCTTTTGCTTACCAGAGTAATGCTACTCCCTTAGCGTGTGAATTTATCTTTCCAACATCTGCTGTCGTTACGCTTCCGTCAATGTTAACGTCTGCGCAATCGAACTCGTAGTCTTCAAGAATCTTAACACCCTTAGCGTGTGAGTTTGCAAGTCCAACGTCTGCGGTCGTTACCTTTCCGTCGCCGTTTACATCTCCATAAGGATTCAGGCTAACGTCCTGAGTGATGTCCTCAGTATCAACCTCAATGCTGTATTCACGTGGTACATATTTTCCGCCGCTTACAACAAGCGTATATGTGCCTGATGCAAGTCCTTCGATAGTATACTCGCCCATGCTTGTAGCGGTGACGCTCGTTTCAGTTCCGTCCTCTGCTATCGCTGTTACTGTCATATCAGTTGTAGCGTCTGAATCGGAAACATTTATCGTACCTGTTACATCTCCGCCAGAAGGATTGATAACAAACTCTACCGTGTAGCCGTTTTCGGTCATTGCTGTAACTGTCGCTTCGCCAGTACCTACAACCAGAACTGTTGCGGTGATATATCCGTCCTCGTCAGGAGTCATTGGTGTAAGGTCCGTCAGAACGATTGACTCGTCGCTTGATACGAATGATGTTACGCTGTCTGTAAGAGGATTTCTAGGAGCAATTCTTACCTTTAGCTCAACCTCAGTTCCAACGTCTGCATAAACCTCTGTAGCAGAAGATGCAGTAAGTCTTGTTGCTGGGTTTTCTCTTGCGTCAGCAGACTTTGTAAATTCCATATCTGAAAGTGTAAATGTAATCTCGATAGTCTTCGGGTTGGATACAGTTGTAAAGTTTGCAACGTGGCTTGAATTTGTGCTTACTTCTTCTACTGCTGAGCCGTCCCAGGCATTGATCGGGTCGTTAGTGTCGAATACTCCGCTTGACTTGAGCGCAGATTTCGGTCCTGCCAAGCTATTGAGTGTAAGCTCAACTCCGTCAACCTTTACGCTGTTGTATGTAATGTTACAAGCTTCAAGCGGTGACTTTGTAGCGTCTCCCGAAGCTACAGTCTGATCCTGAATGTAAATAGCTGTAAGGTTTGAAATGCTTGTAATTCCAGCAGCTATTGCAGCATTTGAAAGGTCCTCGTCAACGTCAAATGCCAATGTATAGGTTCCGTCCCCAGTTACTGTGATAGTGTCGCCTGTTTCAGCGCTCCAGTATTGATGAGTATCGTCGTTGTAGTAAACCTTTATTGCAAGTTCAATTTCGTCTGTTGCCAAAGCGTCCTTGACTACAACCTTAACAGTCTTTGTAGCTCCGCTTGCAGCTGTGATAACAATGTAAGCTTCGCCGTTTGCGATTCCGTAAACTCTGCCCTGGCTGTTTACTGTTGCTACCTCAGAGTTTGTAGTTCTGTAGGTAAGTAAATCGCCGTTGCTTGCAGAAGCTTCGATGTTGATTCCTCGTGAGTTTACGACCTCATAAGTTTCCATATCGGTTGTAATTACAGCAGTCTCGTCCGACTCTGTCGGATTTACAGTTACTTCAATTTCAACGTCAACAGAACCGCTCAGAGATTTAGCGTGTACTGTTGTAATACCAATTCCCTTAGCACGGATAAGTCCATTATAAACTGTTACAACATCCTCGTTGTCTGTCGTCCAGACGATAACGTCGTTTGAATCAGACGGTGCATAGCTTGCTGTCAGCGTTGTTTCGTCGCCAATTGTAAGCTCAACCTCAGTTGCTGACGGCGTAATGCTTGTCATTTCAGTTACTTCTACGCCGTATACAGGGTCATAAGTAATGTCGCTGAAGTCGCCCGAAAGGTTCAAATCACTCGGTTCTAACAACGAACCTCTTGCACTCGCATCGGTAATCGACTTGAATATCGGCCTTAGCTCCGCACGGTTCCAGTACGAATAAAGTCCCGTCTGAAGCTCGCCCTGATCACCGAAGCCCTGATCCCATACAACCGGACAAATTCCATAAACCTGGCACGCCCGGTTTGTAATCTCGTTGTAGTTTGCTCTCCATGGATCGTTGTAACCTGAAGCTGATGTTGCATCAGTTGCAAGAGTTCTTCCGTACTCACCAAGGTACATTGGAATACCAAGCTTGCTGAACTTGTTGTACATAGTCTTTAATCTGCTCAGAACTCCGTCGATGTCAGAATAAATATGAGCTGCAAACATCAGTCGGTTTTCAGTATTGTATGTGTCGTTAGGCATTGTAAACAAGCTGCTTGAACCGTTGTTTGCATAGTGTGCTACTGCTGTGAGCCATCTCTTTGTGTTGTTTGAACCAGTTGAACGAACTGTGTTTACAAAGAGCTGGTTTAAGTTAACCATAATAGGTGTGTCGTAATTTACTGCTTCAGAAGCATTCTTTGTGCTTTCTGTCTTACCGCAGGTTACTTCGTTCATTGACTCGAAAATCAGATGCTCGTCGTAATCCTTGAATCTTGTAGCGATTGTTCTCCAAACGCCTTCAAACTTCTCCATAACTGCGTCGATGTCGTCAGAAGCTACTCTTAGCCAGCCTGTCTGCTCTGCACCGTCGTGGTGAACGTTGATGATAACATACATATCCTGCTCGATAGCATAGTCAACAATTTCCTGAACTCTGTTCATCCAGTTTTCGTTGATTGAATAGTCGTCCTCATCGTCAATCATATTTCCCCAGGTTACAGGTACTCTCAATGTGTTGTAGCCTGCATCGTGAAGTGCTGTGATGTATTCCTTGGTTGTAACAGTTGACTGCCATGCAGTTTCTGCCGGGGTAAAGCTTGAATGTCCATCCATTGTGTTTCCAAGATTTATACCCATTCCCATTTCTGCAACAGTTTCAGCTCCAGTAAGCTCTCTGAACGGCATAGCGTTCGAGCCGTCGTCGCCCTCTGTTGCGAATATAAGGTTAGCCTTTACATTTTCAAGCGTATCTCTTGCGCTCTTTAAGCTTGCTGCTGTAGCTGAAGAATTATCATACTCTGCCTGTGCTACAACGAGTGCATCCTGTAATGCTGCCCATGAATCCTCTGTGTACTTTGAAGAATCCATTGTTGCGATATAGTCAAGTGTGAGCTTTAAGTTTGATCTTCTCTTTTCAACCGACTGCTCCCAAACTTCGCCGTCTTCGTCAGCATCTGAGCTTTCAAAAGTTGTTGACTCGCAGGTTGGTTTTGTAAAGCCAAGTGTTACGCTTCCGTCGGAATTTACTGTAAATGCAGTTCCGTCAGAGAATACAAATCCCAGAGCCTCAGCCTCTGTGCCTGTTGTCTTGATGGCAATAGTAAGGCTGTAGTTCTTGACAGCTGTAATCTTTGAAGTAGTAATAGCATTATTTGGGAACGCATAGTTACCCGTTCCTGCTGAACCTATTGGATCGCCGTCAGAATTCATCTGAATCGGGTAGTTGCTGCTTGTCTGCTTTGTACAAGCATATCCTGTCAGGTACTTGTTTGAAGCTCCGCTTCCGCAGTCATCATAAAGCGTTCCCGTTCCATTGAAGCTATTAACTGAGCCTGATCTTGACTGCAACCAGGAATAAGCGTTAGCTTCGCTGATATGAACGTAGAATGTTACTGTACCCTTATTGCTGTCAATAAGTGCCTGTAGTGCTTCCTCATCATATCCAGCTTCAACAAGGTCAGGACCTGTTACGTTCAGGATATACTCAGATTCTGCAAGCTGGAAATCTTCTTCGTTTCCTAACTCGTTTTCGGTTAAGTATCCGTAATCAACGAGAGTCATTTCAATAGTAGTTGACGCAAAGCAGATGTTGAAACCGTTTAATGTTCCGCTTGAAAGTGACTGGATTATCTTTTGCGTTGCAACATAATATGTATACTGACCGGTTGAAGAATCATAATCTGATGCTCCGATTGTTACATAGTTGTTGTCCCAGCCGCCCCATTCTGTGTTAAACGGTTGGAAATTAAACGTCTTTGTGTCATCATCTACTGTGTCATTTACTGTGTAAACGACATAAAGATAGTCGCTGTCCATAACGTCGGTATCTGTTGCATAGCTTGACTGTATATAGCCATTTTGAGTATTAGTAGTTGATACTAAATCATCGCCAGAAACAGACAAAATGCTTACGCTGTTGTAATCGCCCTCTGGAGCTGTTGCATTTGCTAAAACGATTCCGCTCGACAAGCAAGCAGAAGCCGCTACCGCTAAACTTAAAGCGCCAGACAACAATCTCTTAGTGATTTTCATAATCTATCCTCCTAAAAATAGTTACGTTGCGTGATAACTGTGTGTTACCTCGCAACATAATAATATCATATTCCATTACAAAAATCAATAGTTTTTGCCCGCAATAAAAGAAGTTTTTGTTAACTTTCTACAACCAATCCGCAAACAATGCTAATTACTAAGAGCCTTATGTCAATATTTTAGCAATTTGCCGTCAGAGGTACTTAAGCCGCACTCTTTTCAGCATATGATTAAACGGCACGTAAAGAATCAGCATAAAAACTATATTGCCAATCATCTGAAGCAGGTTAAAGAAAAGTCCTGCTGAATAAATAGTTAAAGCGTAGCTCGGCGTCATAATCTGCCAGAGGCTTGAAACTGTATAGGTATCCATTATCAATGAATACAAAAACGCAGCGAGAGCGGAATATATCGTCATACCGACAAGCGTTTCGCCAAACCTGAATTTTGAAACTACTCCCGCTAATGCGCCGACCGTTCCCCAGGCTATCATTTGAAACGGCGTCCATGCGCCATGTCCTAAAATGATATTTGAAACCAGAGCGCAAAGAGCACCTGTCATAAAGCCGTCCGTTGAGCCGAGCGCAGCGCCTGCGATTATAACAATTGCAGTTGTCGGCTGAAACTGCGGAACGAACGCAAATATAACTCGTCCGACACTTCCGAGCGCAACAAGAACGACTATTGGCATAAGCCTTGCGGCGGTAGGTTTTTTAAGCTCAAAGCAGAGAAAATACGCCGCTACTATTATTATAGCGCAAAATAACGCAATCAAAAATCCGCTCATATTTCACCCCACAGCTGTCGGCTTGTTATAATTCCGTCCTTGATGCCCTTTGTAGCTCTGGAAAGAGAGGTTGTAAAATAAGAGTTTTCGCAGACAAATTCATCGCTTTGTTTTCTTGAAACAATTTCTCCGCCAAAGAGCATTGCTATATCGTCACAAGAGTCGGCTAGAAATTCAATATCGTGCGAAGCGATAATAATAGCCTTTTCAGGTTTTATCTCCAGAATCATTTTCCGAAATTCCTCTTTGGCCTTTGGGTCCAACCCCTTGACAGGCTCGTCAAAAAGCAAAATATCCTTATCGGCTACCAGCGCTTTCAGCACAACTGCCTTCTGAAGCTCACCGCCGCTTAAATCATAAGGGTGCTTGCCAAGAATTTTGTCTATACCTTTAAAAAAGGAGTATTGGTTCTTTACTCTGTCAAGCTCTGAGAGAGGAATCGACGACAGCTCACACAGAAATTTTATATCCTCGTAAATTGAATCCTTTACAAATGCCATTCTGGGGTCCTGAGGAATGTAAAGCGGGTCGCCGCCAAGCTTTACCCTTCCGCTGTAGGGTGAAAGTGACTTTGACAGGACACACAGAAGCGTTGTTTTTCCGCTTCCGTTAGTGCCACAAAGACCTGAGACCTCGCCCTTGTTTACCTTTAAAGATACGTCGCACAAAACGTCCTTTGAATACTTTTCATAGCGCATATAGATTCCTTTGGCGTTTATCATAGTTTCGCCAAAGTCTGACTGCAGCTTTGGTTTTTCCGCAAAGGAAACATCGTTTGAGTATAGAAAATCTCTCGCTTGCTTTACAGTTTTTAAAACGTGAGATTTTGAAATAAGCGGCAGGCCACCGCCGACAAGCGCCAGAGGATTTTTGCTTTCCTTCAGCAAATTTATAACCTCGTCAGCTTCTCCAAAAAAGCTGAGACGGCCGTCTTCAAGCACTAAAATTTTGTCGACAAACGGCAAAAGGTTCTCTATCGAATGAGTAGAAACTATTATGCTTGTCGCCATTTCGTCCTTTAGCTTTCCAAGCGACTGGGTAAACCTCTGCGAGCTTATCGGGTCGAGCTGAGCTGTCGGCTCGTCGAGCAGTATAACGCTCGGTGAAAGAACCGCCGCCGCCGCAAGATTTACAGTCTGAACCTCGCCGCCTGAAAGCTCGGACATTTTTTTAGAAACTAAATCTCCGATTCCAAAAAATGCGCAGACCTCGGCTACCCTTACTCTGATAATGTCTGGCGCCAACCCCAGATTCTGAGGTGCAAAAACAAGCTCCTCGAATACCGTCTGACAGACAGACTGGTCATAAGGATTCTGAAAGACAAAGCCTATATCTTTTATTTCGTCGCCGCCGAAGAATTTAACCTCGCCTGAAAGCTCGCCCTTTGGCGCAATGCTCTTTTTAAGGCTTCGCAAAAGGGTTGTTTTTCCGCTTCCGGAGCTTCCGATAACAGCTATAACCTCGCCCTTCTGAGTTTCAAAGGAAATATCTTTGAGCGCCAGGGTTTCTTCGCTGGCGTATTTAAAGCTTAAATTTTTGATTTTAAAAAGTGCCATTTTATATCCTCTCCAAGCTGGTAAACCGCAGGAATCAGAAGTACGACTGAAAACAAAACCGCAAACGTCGCTTCACTCAGAAAAACGCACAGCGTCAGAAGGACTGCCGAAGCTAAAAAGACTACAAAATCGTCTGTGCGAAGTCTTAGCTTATATACGTTTGACTTTCCCCGCCTTTCAAAGCCTCTTCCAGTCATTGAAATTCCCTTGACGACCGAGCTTTCAAAGGCGTTTTGCGAAGTCGCTAAAAATACAACTGACGCTCGCTTGAAACGCTTTTTGTCGCCCTTTATAAAGCTCTTCTGACAGGCAGATGTTTTTCTTGCCCTTGACAAGAAATCGCTGGTGCTTTTGAAAATCATTGAAAGCATCAGAGAAATCGACGGCAGAACCTTTGAAAGGTCGAAAAACAGCCTTTCGGTATTTATAAACCGCACCGCTATCTGAAACCAGAGAATCAGCGTTAAAATCATAACTCCTGTTTCTATTCCCGTTATAAGCGCTTCGAGCGTATAAGGGTTGTCGTTTACATAAAACAGCGGCGTTTCGCCTATTGTATTAAACAACGGATTTATCAATATCAGCAGTACCACCGTTGGTAAACAAAAAAGTGCTGTTTTAAAGCACTTTAAAAAGATACTGTATACTATACAAATAGCGAAGCATGGCAGCAACGCTTCAGGCTCGCTTGAAATAAGGCAAATTCCCACAAAGCAAGCCGTAAAATATATTGCCGCCAGAACCTCGTTTAATTTTTTAAAATGAACCGTTTTAGTTTCCTCCGATTTTTGTTAGCCTGTAACGTAAACCCATTCTATCTCGTCGCCTGCCTTTAAGACGTACTTATCAGCCGACACAGACGGAGTTTTTCCATTCACCTTATACATCCAGCCGCTGGTTGAGCCGCAGGCCTTTTCTTCAAGTCCGCAAATAGAGTATACATACTTTCCGTAAGCTGAATTTTTAACGCCTATTGTAGCGGATGGATTTGCAGCATAACCACTCGAACCGTTTCTTTCAGTTTTCAAAACAAGCTCTAAAACGTCGAGAACGGTAGAGCCCTCTACAACTGTGACAGACGAGTATTTTGGAATAAGCACACCGTATTTTTCAGCGTATGGACTATTTTCTATTGCCGCCTTGCCCTCGTCTGAAAGGCTTGAATCTGAAAGCAGGTCTGAAACGTCTATTGCCAGCTGTGAAACCTTGATTTTCGACTTTGTGGTGCTGCTGCCTGAAGAAGCCGACTTTGTACCGCTTGCCGAAGATTTTGAAGTGGTTGTAGCCTTTGTGGTACCGCTTGTGGTTTTACCCTTGCTGGTGACTGTTTTACTGGTGCCTGTTACAGTTTTTGAAACATAATAGGTTTCGCTTTCTTCTACATAGTAGCTGTATGCGGAGGTTTTAGTCGTAGTGGTTGTGGTTGTGCCATTATTGCCAGCAGACACCTTTGTGGTAGTTGTAGTTTTTGCCGAATCATCAGACTCAGCCTCTGTTGTAGACTGAGAATCGTCTGAATCCGAATCTTCTGAATCTTCTTTATCAGACTTGGCATCCTCATCACTATCGGAGCTTTCGTCGCTGTCTGAGCTTTCGTCAGAATCCTCGTCTGAGCTATCATCTCTTACAGCTTCAACTCCGTCCTCTGCGGCTTCTGCGCTTGACGAAGCTTCCTTAGCGTCGTGCTCCTCGACGGACTCTACCGAACAAGCGCAAAGGGCAAGAGCTATCATCAACGCCAAAAGGCAAGAAAGTAATTTTTTCATGGCACACTCCCCTTGTATTAAACTGATACGATGTTCTCCAATCAGTTATCTTCTTTTCTTTAATGCTATCACTCCAGCAACTGCGAGCATTGTAACTGTAGCTGTAATGCCTGCTGCGCCTGTATCAGGATTTGAATCGGTTGAAGTTGACGCTGTCGAGCTTTCCGTAGTTGACGTAGTAGTTGTAGTTGTTTCCTCAGCTTCTGTGTCCTCGGCAGTTGTGCTTTCGCTTTCATCATCTGAATCTGCTGTAGTAGCTTCGGTTGTCGTTTCGCCAGCTTCTGTTGCTTCTTCCGTCGTTTCGGTTGACTCGGTTGTTTCCTCTTCGCTTGAGCTTGCAAGGTATTCATAATATGCTAAAAGCGCAGACTGTGCGTCCTTGGTAGCGTACACATTGTCGCTGCCATAATAAAGGTATGCGCCCGTTGTTTGTGAGGACTTGAAGCCCAAAAGCAGTGAGTAAGCGTCCACTGCGTTTTCGTCGTCGCCGCAAGCTACAAAAGCTCTGAGAGCAAGAGCTGTAGAATCAGGATTTCCATACTCGCTTGCATAAGCGACAGACGAATCGTAGCCGTCGTCACGCTTCATCGAAAGGATAAAGTTAAGCGACTTTTCTACCGCTTCCTTAACCTCTTCGTTTTCACTCATATAAGGAGCTACCGCTTCGATAAACACGCCGTTGTTGTCGGTTGAGATTCCCCAGTAATTCATTCCGCCCAGAGTGGAATCGCTATCGTCAACTGTGTAATACGTCATCAACGCTTCGAGAAGCTTCTGTTCAAGCTCATCGCCTGCGCTTATTGCTCTTGCTGCCTTTAAAGCTTCGCACAAATAATACGGATTGCTGACAAGTGAAAGATCATAGCTGGAAAGAATATCAGCAAAATTATATCCGCCTATATCAGATGTATCATATCCCATTTTATTAAGAACTATTGCAGCAGTTGCTTCATACATCAGCGACTCTGTCTGCTCGCCTGAATAGTAATCGGTATACATCAGCTTTCCGCCGTTTTCCAAAAGAGCTGCTTCCACGCTTTCCTTATAGCTCTCGCAAAAGCTTTCGTCTACGGCTCCTGATACAACTGCGCCCAGCACGTAATCGTTTGTGTAGTCAGCTGATGAATTTTGCTCCAAAAGGTAAAGAGAGGTATCTGAAAGCTCCTCCAGCACGTCCTCTTTTTCCGCCGCAAACGACACAGCTACGCAGGAAAGTGCTGCTACTGCCGCCGCACAAATGCAGGCTGTTAGTTTCTTGATTGTTTGGTTTTTGTTCATGTTTTTGTTCCTTTCAAAATTTACTTTGCAAAGTCATACTCTCCTGTCAAGTAAATTAAAAAGGCAACGCAAATAAGCCCTCCGCAGATGGCTTGATTTTCAGCGTCCAATCCTTGCTCCATTTGCCCAAACAGGTTTTGAACCGACAAAAAGCTTGTCGAGGTATACGGCAGGTTTCCTGACTTGTGTATCAATCTACTCAAACGCCCTTCTCACGGATTTCCGCAATGGTAATAACGCGTTTTTCGTCCTCACTTACAGTAGTGGCTGCTGTACAGGTCTTTCACCTGTTTCCCTTTTAAAATTTACCAGAAAATCCCAGCAAATTCACCGCACACCCAAAATATGTACTTTTACAACAATATCATAATATCATAAGTTGCGAAATTTGTAAAGGGGGGTTATAGAGTTTTGCGTAGCATAATGCGTGTCGCCTACAAACAACCAGCAGCAGGCGTGGTGCCTGCTGCTGGTTGCTTACTATTAATCGTCGCTGTCACTTTCTTTAAAACGACTGGTATCAATATTGTTTTCATCAATTAATTCGATAGAGCTTAGTGTATTTTCGTCCAAACGATTATTTATATTTTCCAATTGCGAATCGTTAAGTTGAATACAATATTCTGAAATAATTAATTGTGCTATAAGAGCCAGGGTATCTGCATCTTCTGTGGTTGAGTAAGCTAATCCAAGAGATAACGCTTCACCATCATATATATCCCCGAGTATGTAGCAATTACCAGAAACACCATTATCAGTAGTTATATTTATACCAAGAATACAATACTGTGATAATTCGCCGTCAGATACCAATGGCACGTAATAAGCACTTATCACTTGTATATCAGAAGGAGGAGAATCGGAATCGGCAAGAGCAGTTCTTATCTTTTCGGTCATTACAGCTATGGCATTTTCAGCAAGAACAGAATCTTTTTCTGTATCTGTCGCTTTTTCGTAAGCTTCAGTATAATTTCCTTCTGCGCACATATCCTCAACCGAAACAAAAATCATAGGTGCAACAAATACAGCTGCAACAACAGCAATTATTATAACAGCGATTATTATAATCGGAATTACAATTTTCTTCTTGCTCTTTTTCTTAACAACACTTGCTTCAAAATTAACTTTCTGACCGCACGTAGGACAAAACTCTTGACCTGCTTGCAATTCAGCACCGCACTTTGGGTAAAAACTATTTTTTACAACAGCTTTGGGAGCTCCGCACTTCGGGCAAAAAGCTTGTCCTTCTTCAAACGCCGTCCCACAATTTGTGCAGATATCAGAAGCATTCTTGTTTTCTAAATTGTTCGGCTGCTCTGAATAATCATATGCTGCTTTGATTTCTTCTGAAAAATTCTCGTTGATCGGCATATCACTAACAGGTAGGGGTTGAGCAGAAGTTTCATTGATTTCTTTATCACAAGCAAGAATTTGCTTTTTCTTAACATCATATTCTTCTTGCGTTATCACTCCCATATCCAGCAGTTCTTTAAACTGCTTCAATTCATTTACCGTGCTTTGCGTTGTGTTTTTAGACTTGTTGTTATTGGTAACTTTTTCTTCCATTTAATATTCTCCTCCTGAATTTTGATACTAGCTAAAGTTATATCCGTTTTGGACATTGGGTAAGCTGTCTGTTTTTGTAGCAGGTCGATTGAAATATAGCATCGTTGGCTCGCCTTTAATAATCGTCCAATACCAAGGAATATTTACACTACTGAAACCGAAATAGCCCTCAAAAAACCAATTATAGGTGCCCTGAGTCGGACCTGTATAATACCAGTCACCAGCTGGTAAATCAGAACTTGTATTGGCGCTTTGATATGTATAGGTGTCTGAACCTATATAGATATTCTGTTCAAACGTTTGACCATATTCTGTAAATCTACACTTCCAATAACCCATCAAGGCCGACTTCACTTCATCAAGTGTGAAATATTCATCGCCATCGCCAAGAGTAAGAGAATCACCATTTAACTCATATGGTATTGTCCAGCCCTGACCAACGATGACGATATTATTGTCACCGACATAGTATTCATAGGTTTCGTTTCCATCGTTATGCCAGCCATTTCCGTCAATAGAAATACTGCTGACCTCTACTCTTTGGTTATAGACAAAATGCAGTTCGGTCAAATAGGCTTCGTCCCAGGTGTAATTATAGTACCAAACGTCCGCTTTAAGCTTATCGATTACATCCTTGTATTCATCATACTGATTGGTGGTAGTTGTTGTGGTTGTGGTTGTAGTAGTTGTAGAGGTAGCTTCTGTAGTATCACTCGAATTATCTGTACTGCTAGTAGTTATATTGCAGGCACATAGCGAGATGCTTACCACTAGTGCTAATAATAACGTAAAAATTTTGCTCTTTTTCATGTTTGATTCCTCCTATATTTTAGTGCTTGATTTGTTATTTGTTTTGTTATTTGTTTATATACCAAGAATCTGTTTTTTCTTAGCATCAAATTCTTCTTGGGTTATCGCACCTGTGTCTAGCAATTCTTTTAATTTTTTCAATTCGTTTACCGATTCATTACCTGAAGGTTGAGCTGGAACTGCGTTAGTGATTTCTGAATTGTCAGACGGAGTAACAACATATTTCTGGCCTAGTAATCTGTTCCTGATTTCATCAACATTCCTAATCCATTTTATACGATAATTAACTCCGTTGCCTTTAATAAGCAATCCATTGGAACGTGTCATTTCAACGCTATTAACATCGCTTATTTTAAACTGCAATTGCTTGCTTTTACTCTTTTTGCAAATTACCAACTCATCATCAATGATTATTTCTTTATTTCTTTTATATAAATAGCATATATTCACAATAAATGTCGCTAACAAAAGAGCAATCATCAATGTAGAGATTACGGTGAATACAGTAATGTTGTTTATAAAATACGTGATAAAGTAACGATATTCCAAATACCTAGAACCATACCAACAGTCGTACCCAAGATCAGACAAACAATCGCCTAATGCTTCATCAACTTTTCTTAGTGCATCGACCTCATCACTATTACTTAATGTATAACCATACTTTGAATTATAAACGCTGTATTTGTTTTGATTGAGTTTATCGTATAAATAAGCTGCTTTCTCTTGCCTGGTGTCATAAGCATCTAAATCAAATTCAGATGAACTCGAGACCGCATCAATTAAAGAAATAGCTGTTTCCTGCCCATCTATATAAGTATTATAGTCGCTTATAGTCGGTATCAAGCTTAATAATAGTACGACAGCTATTATGATATAAGTAATTACAATTTTTTTCTTTTGCGAAATTCTTTCACTCCTAATTACCTGATTTTCCATTAAACACTCTCCCCTATATTTCCCGCAGGTCTTCCCTACTGTCGAACAAGCGCCTGCATACTGATTCGACAAGGTTCAATTTATTTCAACTTCTTATTTATTATAGTGGGGGGGGGGG
>JAJQIH010000041.1 GCA_021199305.1 Ruminococcus sp. | reverse complement strand
AAACGCAATGATAATAGCACAAATTTCACGCTCACCAGTGGAGCTATTGAGGGAGAACAGATAAAAAATTAACCCGAAAAACGAGAAAATCACAAATGATTTGTTAAACTTGCACAAACATAGCGTTTCTGTTTTGTGCATTTCGCCAAAATTCATTTAATCTTGTAAAAAACGCTTTAAAAATTCAGAAAAGTGTGTTATGCTAATATTGGTGAATGAAGAGGAGATTTCACTAATAAATCAAAGGGGTGGGTCCAATGCAGGAATAAGTCCAGCACATACTCAAACAAAAAAGACATAATTTATAACAAAAAGGAGGAGTTTATATGAAACTCAAAAAGATAATCTTCGCAATAATTTGTGCCGCATTATTAGTCGGCTCGACTATCGCTTGCTTTGCTAGTGCAAGCACAGGAACGGATGCGTCAATTCAAGGTACTAAAACTTATACAGAAACGGCAACCTATAATGGTGCTACTTTGAAAGCAATGGGTCAAGCAGGTGCTTCGGCTGCTATTTCTCAAGTCGTAATTTCAAATGGCTCATCTACAACGAAGTATTTTGGTGAAAGTTATGTTTCAAAGAGCAAACTTCAAAAGACAATAGAGGAGGACACAAATACTGGTGTTGCAAAACTTGGCAATGCAATAACAGCAAGTCTTGCACAAGATGCAAGTGTTACTTATACTTATTATCATGAGGTTCTCTTACATGGCGGTACGACATCATCCACACCGATAGTAAAAACACTAGAAAAGGCGGATACTTACTAATTATTAAATATACTGCCTGCGAAAGCAGGCAGTATATGCTTTATGAATGAGGCCAAAAAATGAAATACGTACTTAAAAATTTAAAGCAGTTTGCTACGAAGAATAAGCTTGTTTTCACCCTCTTTATTGTGTGCCAAGTTGCTTCTATCCTGATATTGTTACTTTCTTATGGTGTGTATATGACATATAAGGAAAACATAGATAAAGAATATATATCGACCGCTGGCTTGCACGGCGACGGAATTTTCGGCGACGAGGATGAAGAATACAGTGAGGACGATTACCGGTATATGATGTATACCATAGATTTAGATACTGAAAATTACACCAAAACATTAGGTGAAGTAAAGCCTATGCTATATGAACTTACAGATTATTTTGACTCTAAGCTCGACTATGTTGAACTTGTATTGATGACTGAACAGATGAATAGTGAGGCGATAGAATATTACAGCACACAGCAAGCGTTCCCAGTAGGAATAACAACAATGCTTGCAAAGCACGACGGAGAATATACTTTTGAAAAGACCACGTTGTTAAGATCCTATGAACAACAAGAGCTTGGTTTTGTAGGTAGATTTTTTACTGACGAAGAAATACAAAATGGAGAAGCAGTATGCATAGCAAATGCGGAATATATAAATAACAACGCTGTTCAAACAGAAGGACTTTCTATACGGGAAGATGATGGAGAATATTATGTAAATCTTTTAGGAAATGAGTATAAAATCATTGGACAGGGTTCAAGCGGATTGAGAAGCTATATGTATATTCCGCTGATAAATGCACCAGATGAATTATATATGTATTCGGGTATGTTCGTTAAATTCAACGAACCGCTTACTGTCGAAGAAAACAACAAATACGTTTCGATTATGAACGAGTACCTCGGCGATATGTTGGTAAACGACTTAGACGTAGCCGTCGTAAACGTCGATAAGCAGACCTTTTACAACACAAATATCTGGCTGTCAGTAATAATTGCCTTCGCCGCAGCGATAAACCTTGCGGTTCTCTATAGATATGTCCTGACAACCCGCAGAAAAACGCTTGCAATTTTCAGGCTGACAGGAGCTACAAAGAACAAAATTCGCAGAATTTATATAACCGAAACGCTGGGAATATCTGTTGTAATTTTTGTAATTTGTGCAGTTATTTTCAATTTTGCCGTTCTGCCGTGGCTTACAAAATATTATCCATACTGCGCCGAGGTGTATAACCTGAAGATTTACGGCATTATGTTCTTAATCTATGCCGCAATCTCATATATAGTTTTAAACGCAATGATAATAGCACAAATTTCACGCTCACCAGTGGAGCTATTGAGGGAGGGAACGTAAATGTTCACATACATAAAACTGGGGTATCTGGAGTTCGTAAGAAATCTGAAAATAAACCTGCTGATAGTAATAGAGATAGCGGCGGTGCTGATAACAGCAATTTTCACCGTTTCGTCAGTCCGCTCACAGCTTCGATTTTACGAGCCTTTGTCCAATTATTTGAACTCAAAGAGCCTATATATCATACCTGAAACGCTGTCGAACAGGGTATCTTACGATAAACAGCTCACCTCATACGAAGCTATTTTTGAAAAAATTCCCGAAGCGGAAAGCGTCTGCGCGCAGACCTCCTTTAGCTTCAACTTCACAGGCAATAGTATGAACGTAAGCATTCGGGGAATGGGTTATCCGGAGGAGATAGTTGAAGGCTTCAAGCCGCTTTTGGAGGACGGAAAATGGCTTAGCGAGGTAAGTCAGGAAGACGGGGTCGTAAATGCAGTTGTAACTGAAAATTATAGCAACTTAGAGGTAGGCGACGAGCTTACCGCCGAAACGGAATCGGGAGAACCTATAACTGTAAGAATTGTCGGCAAGATAAAAAACAGCGCCGCAATATTCAAAAAACCGAGCGGAGATATGTCCTCGTATAAGGCGGACGATTTCTTCCCGAATTATCTTATAAATTCCGACACACAAAACGAGCCTTATATAATAGTAGCTCAGGAGGATATTGACAGGTGCGGATACTACTATTATATTGATAAATGTGCGCTTATAAAGCTTGACGATTCGACAAGCGATGAGAGAGTTGAGGAAATACTTTCACTTGCAATGTCAGTAGGCAGCGGAATGAATGCCGAATCCATTGGCGAGAATACAATGGACGAAGTAAAAACAAACCTTATATTCCTGCTCCCGATAGTGGTAGGCGTTCTGCTGTTTACAATTGTCACAACGATTTGTATGTCCGCAATCAACGCCAAAAAGCAGCTGAGAAGCTACGGCGTATATTATATTTGCGGAAGCCGTTGGAAGCAATGCGTTTTCATCAGCGTATTTTCGTCCATTGTGACTGCGGCAATAGCAGCAGTTCTGGCGGCTCTTGCGCTATTTATAGGAGATAAATCAGGACTGCTGAAGAACACAGTAATTGAATTTGGCTCGTGGCAGCTTCTCGCCTGCTTAGCGGTAGTGGTGCTATATCTGATAACAGCAATCATAATGCCGCTTGCGATAATCGGCAGAACCAACCCGAGAGAAATATTGAAAAACAACGAGTAAAGGAGTGCTAATATGATAAGTTTAAAGAACGTGGTCAAGGTTTACAACCCTAAAAAGGCGAACGAGTTTACAGCTTTAAAGGGTGTAGACGCACAGATTGAAGACGGAGAAATGGTAGCGATAATTGGAAAATCAGGAGCAGGAAAGTCTACACTTCTGCACATTCTCGCCTGCATTGACAGCTACGAGGAGGGAGAGTATTACATTGACGACGAGCTTGTAAAGAAGCTGAGCGAAAAGAAGTATGCAAAAATCAGGAACGAAAAAATCGGAATTGTAATGCAGGACTTTGCGCTGGTCGAGGACTTTTCAGCTATCGAGAATGTAATGATACCGCTGTCCTTTTCAAAGAAGAAAATAAGCGGAAAGAAGGAATTAGCTCTTAAAGCGCTTGATTCTGTAGGAATGAAGGAGTATGCAAAGAAGTCCTGCAATAAGCTTTCAGGCGGTCAGAAGCAGAGAGTAGCGATAGCAAGAGCTATTGTAAACGACCCGACAATGATACTTGCCGACGAGCCTACAGGAGCGCTCGACACTAAAACCTCCGCTGAAATTATGGAGCTTTTCCATGAGCTTAACGAAAGAGGAAAGACGGTAATAATCGTCACACACGACCCTCTTGTCGCAGAGCAATGCGACAGAGTTATTGAAATTTCCGACGGACAAATTGTAGCCAGCTAGAGATTCTCATAATCCCTTAACTTTTTTACACAAGAAGCAACCCCCTGATTTTTGTTCAGGGGGTTCGCTTATTTATGATATTTTGAATTGTTTGAAATTCCGAGCGCTCGGTAAAGCTGCTCAAGAAGCATTACCCTTGCAAGCTGATGAGGAAATGTCATTTTTGACATTGAAAGCTTAAAGTCGGAGCGGTTTTTAACCTCGTCGCAAAGTCCGAACGACGAACCGATAATGAAGTTTACAGTTGAAATACCGCCGAGGGAAATATCATCAAGCTTTTTGGAAAGCTCGGTCGATGACAGCTCCTTGCCCTCAATGCACATAGAAAACGTATAGCTCCGAGGGGAGAGAAGCGATAGGATTTGCTTGCCCTCAGCGTTCAGTCCGGCGGCGATTTCCTTATCACTGGGCCTGTCCGAAATTTTGTACTCAGGAGCCTCAACTACCTTTATTTTACAAAGTCCTCCGAGCCGCTTTTGATATTCAGCACTCGCCTCACGGAGGTAGCTTTCCTTTAGCTTGCCGACAGCGATAAGGTTGATTTCAATCATATTTCCACCTCTTGCCCCGGCTCGCCCGCTGGCGCAACAAAAAGCTGGTACTCGTCCTCTGGTATGTCGCAAAGTGTCGTTTCAACCGCTCGCCTTGCAACATAAGGGGAGTTGTTCTCCTGACTTAAATGCCCTAAAATAATTCTGTCCGTGCCGTTTTGAATAAGCGTTTCAATCTCATCGGCACAGCATTTGTTTGAAAGGTGACCGTGATTTGACTTTATTCGCTCTTTAAGAAAATACGGATAACGACCGTTGTTGAGCATTCTTTCATCGTAATTTGCTTCGATAAGACAAACCGACGCGCCTAAAAGATTTTTATGTACCACTTGTGTTACGTTTCCAAGGTCGGTACAGCTTACAATAATTTTTCCCTCTGGATTTTTAATCCTGAAGCCGAAGCTTTCTCTTGAATCGTGGGGAGTTTTAAATGGGTGAATCTCAAAATTATCTACGCAAAACTCCTTCTCATCTGAAAATACGTTGATTGTACTGTCAGGCGATACTAGATTGTTGGCGGTTAAGTATTCCGCAGTTTTCAAGCCTGTAAAAATCGGTGTGTGATACTTCTTTGTGAAATTCAGAAGACCCTTTATGTGGTCTGAATGCTCGTGAGTTATTAAAATTCCGGTTATTGCTTCAGAAGATACGTTAAGGCTTTGAAGCGCCTCGCAAATTCGCTTACAGCTGACTCCTGCATCTATTAAAATTCCGCCCTTCGCTCCGCCAAGAAAGGTTGAGTTTCCCGAGCTTGAAGAATAAAGCGGACATATCCTTGACATAAATAACCACCTGCTTTGAAAAAAATAAAAGGCGGTAACCGTGACGAGCTGAATCTGCCCGTTCAAGCTAAGCCGCCTTGAATGTTCATAATTAAATCTATCCCGTTATAGCTTGTACATTTGAATCGGGATAATATCTTCTTACCATATCGCCGCCTAAAGCTCTGACCTTTGCGTCTATATTTTCGTAGCCTCTTTCGATATGGTGAATATCGTCTATTATAGTTTCTCCGTCAGCGGCAAGTCCTGCAATTACCATTGCTGCGCCCGCTCTCAAGTCGGTAGCCTTGACAGGTGCTCCTGCAAGATGACCTACTCCCTGAATAATGGCAACTTTACCGTCAACTAAAATATCTGCACCCATTCTTCTGAGCTCTGCAACGTATCTGAATCTGTTTTCAAATATGTCGTCTGTTACAATGCTCGTTCCCTCAGCGAGAGTCAGAAGGGTAGAAAGCTGAGGCTGCATATCCGTTGGAAATCCCGGATGCGGCATTGTTCTTACGCTGGTCTTTACAAATTTTGTGTTAGGCTCAACGTAAACCCGAACGCTTTCGTCAAATTCTTCAACCTTAGCGCCGATTTTACGAAGCTTTGCGGAAATTGACTCCAAGTGCTTTGGAATGACGTTTTTGATCATTACGTCGCCTCTTGTAGCCGCCGCCATAACCATATAGGTTCCAGCTTCTATCTGATCAGGAATAATAGCATAAGTTATTCCCTTTAAATAATCTACTCCACGAACCTTGATAACGTCGGTACCTGCTCCCCTTATATCTGCTCCCATTGAGTTTAAGAAGTTAGCAAGGTCTACAATGTGCGGCTCCTTAGCGGCGTTTTCAATAACAGTAAGACCCTTGGCTTTTACCGCTGCAAAAATAGCGTTTATTGTTGCGCCAACTGTTATGAAATCGAAATAGATGTTTCCGCCGTAAAGATTATCGCATTTAACGTGTACGGTTCCTGCGTGCATATCGTCCTCTGCGCCTAAGCATCTGAATGCTTTCAGGTGCTGATCTATAGGACGGTCGCCTAAATCACAGCCGCCCGGCATCGGAACATAAGCCTCGTGAAATCTACCTAATAAAGTTCCAAGGAAATAGCTTGAAGCACGCATACTTCTTGCAAGCTCGTATGGAACGGTCGGGTGTTTGATAGCCGTTGTGTCAAAGGAAATTACATTCTTTGATAAAACATTGATCTTCGCTCCCATTTCACGAAGAATTTTCAAGCATATTGAGATATCGCTTATCTCGGGTACGTTTTCTAAAACGCAAGGTTCATCGCAGAGTATAGTTGCGGCAACGATAGCAACCGCCGCATTTTTAGCACCGCTAATGACAACCTCGCCGCTTAAGGGGTTGCCCCCTCTAATAACATACTTATCCATCATTAAGCCCCTTATGAATCATTTTGTTGTCTGTATCTCTTGTTTTATCTATTTTACACTGGATTGATATTTTCAAATAAATAAATGCAAAGCTCAAAGCTTTTGCATAAAGCAATTATACCCCGTTTGCTAAATTAAATCAAATGATTTTGGAAAATTTCTACTATTTATATAGAAATGTTCAAAACAAGTCCGAAAATTTCTACAATTATAATACTGTGTCAATTAAAAATATGCGGGGAAATACAAGCCGCGCACATCTCTGTCTTGTGCATCTTAAACTTGTACACACTAAATTTTATCACATCTCGTCGGAAAAATCAAGACCTTTTGCCAAATATGCCGATAAAAATGCTAATTTATTTGTCTGTGGGGCAATTTTGCTTGCAAAAATGCCCCACAGACAGCCGAAACTTCGTCCTTGACTTAGCAGGGTCTAAGTGTTAATATAGATTTAGAAAATTCTCAGGCGGTGAAGCTTATGCTCAAAACTCAAAAATTCTGGATAGCTATATTTATAGTGCTTTTAGCCGCTTGCGTTTTGTGCGTAGTTTTATTCAATCGGAGCAGCGGCGAGGCGGTCGAAATCTACCACGAGGACGAGCTTATCTGTGAAATGGACCTGAGTGTAAATCAGACTAAAAAGTTTGAGCTTGACGAGGGGGTAAACGTGGTTGAAGTCAAGGACGGAAGCGTCTATGTGAAGAGTGCCGACTGCAAAAATCAGATTTGCGTAAACAGCTCGCCAATAAGCTCTGTCGGTTCGGTTATAGTTTGCGCTCCACACAGCTTTACTGTAAAAATCGCTTCTCAAGTCTCGGAGGACGCTTATGTATAAAGGTATAAAAGCAAATTATAAAAGGCTGTGCCTGGCGGCTTTGTTTCTGGCGCTTTCAATAGCTATTTTTGTGCTGGAAAGCTTTATTCCGCCTATCGGTATCCCGGGAGCAAAGCTCGGGCTTTCAAATATTATTACCCTGTTGGCGCTTGTTTATTTAGGAGTCAGGCTGAGCGCTTGTATTTTATTTTTGAGAATTTTAATTACCGCCCTTTTTTGCGGAACAGTTGTAAGCTTTGTGTTCTCGCTGCTGGGCGGCGTTTTTGCATTTATTATAATGAGCGTTATGATAAAGCTTCTGCCGAATAAGCTTATCTGGGCGACGTCTGTTATGGGTGCTGTATTTCACAATATCGGTCAGCTTCTGGCTGCAACTATAATGATAAACAATATGAGCGTCTGGTACTATCTGCCAGTTTTGACTATTACAGCTTTGGCTACTGGAGTGTTTACTGGAATTGCGGCTCAGGTGACCGACAATCGGCTAGGGAAAATAGTGAGGGAGAAGTTTTGCTGAAACGCTGGCTATTCGGGTGCTTTTGCTTGATTTTTTTATGCTGTTGTGTTAAAATGTGAGTATGTATATTTTAAATTGGCGAGAGGGTGATTTTTTGCGGATAATCGGTATAGATCCAGGCTATGCGATAGTAGGATTTGGAATATTGGATTATGACTGCAATGAGTTCACTGTCGTCGATTTTGGAGCAATTACCACTCCTGCTGGTTCGCCGTTTGAGCTGAGGCTAAAGTCAATTTATGACGATATGTGCGAAATTCTCGACACGTATAAGCCTGAGGAAATGGGAATTGAAAAGCTGTTTTTCAATACCAATCAAAAGACGGGAATTGACGTAGCGCAGGCGAGAGGAGTTACACTCCTGCCGGCAGTTCAGCGGGGAATTAAAATCAGCGAATATACGCCATTACAGGTAAAGCAGGCAGTAGTAGGCTATGGAAGAGCTGAGAAAAAGCAGGTTCAGGAGCTTACACGTTCTATTTTAAAGCTCAGCAAGGTTCCAAAGCCTGACGATACGGCGGACGCCCTGGCGCTGGCGATTACTCACGGACATTCGTCATTTAATACACTTAAAAATCTGGAGAAATACATATGATATACAGCATAACAGGAAATATTACTTATAGAGGAAGCGATATGGTAGTTGTCGAGTGCGGCGGAATAGGCTACTACGTAAACACCACGCTTACAACTCTTTCGGCTCTCAGTTCAAAAACAAGCGCTACCTTGTATACGCATTTAGCGGTACGTGAGGACGATTTATCGCTCTACGGCTTTGCAACTTATGATGAGCTTAACGCTTTCAGGCTTCTGACCTCCGTTTCTGGAGTAGGGCCAAAGGCAGGACTTGCAATTCTGTCCGTCTTAACGCCTCAGAGCTTTGCTTTAGCGGTAGCTACAGGAGATTCAAAAGCGTTTACAAAGGCAAAGGGAGTAGGCCCGAGGGTAGCTCAGAGAATTACGCTTGAACTAAAGGATAAGGTTTCTAAGGAAACGGAGCTTTTAGGTGAAAACGCCGACGTCAGCTTTGATACTGACGGCTTCCCGAATGCCGAACAGGCGGTGCTTGCGCTTGTAACTCTTGGTTATACTCAAAGCGAAGCTGCTACTGCCATTGCAAAGCTTGACAAGGATTTGTCGGTTGAGGAGCTTATAAAGGGCGGATTAAAGGTTCTGTCGGGAAATTGACAGAAGCTTGAATACTTGTAGAATATTGCCTTTCGGCAATAAAAAATATAAACAGGGAAAGGGACAGACGCAAAATGGGAAGATTATTTGGAACAGACGGAGCCAGAGGAGTTGCAATTACTGAGCTTACCTGCGAGCTTGCAATGAAAATAGGCAGAGCAGCGGCGGTTGTACTCACTCGCCATTCAAAGAGAGATAAGGCGAAGATTATAATCGGCAAGGATACCAGAATTTCAAGCGACGTTCTGGAGTCGGCATTGGTAGCTGGAATTTGTTCGGTTGGTGCTGACGCTGTATTGCTGGGTGTTATACCAACTCCGGCGGTAGCGGTTCTTGTCGAAAAGTACGACGCAGACGCAGGAGTTATGATTTCAGCTTCGCACAACTCGGTTGAGTTTAACGGAATCAAGCTGTTTTCAAGCGAAGGCTTTAAGCTTCCTGACAGCGTTGAAAACGAAATTGAGAAGCTTATTCTCGACACACCTGATGAGATAACGCTGAAGGACGGCATAGCGATTGGCAAAATTATTCACGAGAAGAACGCCGTCTGGGATTATTTAAGACACATTATGAAGTCGGTTGACTGCGACTTCAGAGGAATAAAGGTAGCTATCGACTGCGCAAACGGAGCTGCCAGCGACTGCGCTACAAAGCTGTTTCAGGGACTTGGAGCTTCCTGCTACTTTATAAATAACGACCCTGACGGAACTAATATAAACCGTGACTGCGGCTCAACTCATATGGGGCAGCTAAGAAAATACGTAGTTGACAACAAGTGCCACGTTGGTCTTGCCTTTGACGGCGACGCTGACAGATGTCTTGCTGTCGACGAAAAGGGAGAGGTTGTTGACGGCGATAAGCTATTGGCAATTTTCTCAAAGTATATGAAGGCTTGTGGTACGCTCAATTCCAATACCTGCGTTGTAACGGTTATGACGAATTTAGGCTTTATGAAGTACGCCAAGAAGGAAAATGTAGTTGTCGCAAGAACAGGAGTTGGCGACAGATACGTTTTAGAGGAAATGCAAAGGGGCGGCTACAATTTAGGCGGTGAGCAGTCGGGTCATATTATTATGCTTGATTACGCAAATACGGGCGATGGCGAAATGACTGGAGTCAAGCTGCTTGAAGTTATGGCTAAGACAAAGAAAAAGCTCTCTGAGCTGGCATCTGTTATGGAAACATATCCGCAGGTTCTTGAAAACGTAACGATAAAGAGCGAGTATAAGGGCAACTGGCAGACAGACAAGGGAGTTG
Source organism: Ruminococcus sp. (assembly GCA_021199305.1). Classification (GTDB taxonomy): domain Bacteria; phylum Bacillota; class Clostridia; order Oscillospirales; family Ruminococcaceae; genus UMGS1601. Next base: position 54,445 of record JAJQIH010000041.1, on the reverse strand, counting down.
CCGAATTTATAGAGATGTACAAGGAAAAGCTTGGCGACGACGGAAGAATTTTAGTAAGAGAGTCGGGCACTGAGCCGCTTGTCAGAGTAATGCTTGAAGGAAAGCATTTAGGTAAAATTACCGAATACGCAAAAACTATCGCTGAGGCAATAAGCAAGAGCTTCGGCGTATAGAAAGGAATAAAATGAGGGTAGCAAAAAACTGGAAGGACTACAAAATCATAGATACCTCCTGCGGCGAAAAGATTGAAAGCTGGGGCGGCGTAACGCTCGTTCGTCCCGATCCACAGGTTATCTGGAAGTCTGAGCATAAAACCTCTCTCTGGAAAAAAGCTGACGGAGTTTACCACCGCTCAAACAAGGGCGGTGGTGAATGGGAGTTTAGAAAAAAGTTTCCTGAAAGCTGGAAGATAAGCTACGGAGATCTGCGCTTTATTATCCGCCCGACAGGCTTTAAGCATACAGGACTTTTCCCTGAACAGGCGGTAAACTGGGATTTTGCAGCCGAAAAAATAAAAGCTGCAAAAGCTTCAGGACGAGAGGTTAAGGTGTTAAACCTTTTTGCCTATACGGGCGGAGCTACGCTTGCTTGCGCTAATGCTGGAGCGAGCGTTACTCACGTTGACGCTTCCAAGGGAATGGTGCAGTGGGCGAGAGATAACGCCGCTGCAAGCGGACTCGCTGATAAGCCTGTTCGCTGGTTAGTTGATGACTGCGAGAAGTTTGTAAGCCGTGAAATAAGAAGGAACAACAAATATGACATTATTATAATGGACCCGCCAAGCTACGGCAGAGGTCCTGGCGGCGAGGTCTGGAAGCTTGAGGATTGCGTGTACGACCTCGTAAAGCTTTGCTCAAACGTTTTAAGCGAAGCACCAATCTTCTTTTTGCTCAACAGCTATACGACAGGACTTTCACCGTCGGTTATGGCGTATATTTTAAGCGACCTGCTTGCTCCGAAATTTGGCGGCAATGTAACGGCTGATGAAATTGGTCTGCCTGTTGAGCTGTCAAAAGCAGCTCTGCCTTGTGGTTCAACGGCAATCTGGACAAAATGATAGTATGACGCTTTTAAACAAATAACAATAAGGAAAATATAATGAGTGTATTTCTGAACGCAGACAATATCACATTTTCGTATGTGAATGAAATGGAAGAGCCGCCAATCAAAACGACGGTCTTCAAAGACTTATCTCTTCAAGTCGAAAAGGGAGAGTTCGTTGCAATTTTAGGACATAACGGCTCTGGAAAGTCAACTCTTGCGAAGTGCTTTAACGCTATCAATATTCCTGAAAAGGGAGACGTTTTTGTAAACGGAATGAGCATCAAGGACGAGAGTAAAATTCTGGATATAAGGCAATCGGTCGGAATGGTTTTTCAAAACCCCGACAATCAGATAGTTGCGACGATAGTTGAAGAGGACGTAGCCTTTGCGCCCGAAAATATGGGCGTTCCCAGCGAAGAAATCAGGCGGCGGGTTGACGACTCTTTAAAAACTGTCGGAATGTACGAGTATCGGGAGCACGCACCTCACAGACTTTCGGGAGGACAAAAGCAAAGAGTTGCTATCGCTGGAATTTTAGCTATGCAGCCTGACTGCATTTTGCTTGACGAGCCGACAGCAATGCTTGATCCACGAGGACGAAAAGAGGTTATGAACACAATAAAAATGCTCAATCGTGAGCGAGGAGTAACTATTGTGCTGATAACTCACTATATGGACGAAGCGGCGCAAGCTGACAGAGTTGTCGTTATGGACAACGGAAAAATAGTTATGGACGATAAACCGAAGAAGGTTTTTTCGAGAGTGGATGAAATAAAGTCTTTAGGACTTGACGTACCTCAGGTTACCGAGCTTGTTTACAGACTTAACGAGTGCGGATATGAGCTTGACAGCGAAATTACAACAGAGGACGAATGTGTTGAAGCTTTGTATAAGCTTTTAAGTAGCGACTAAGGATGAAATTTAATGGCAATAATTGAAACTCAGAATTTAACATACGTTTACGGCGAGGGAACGCCTTTTGAAAAGGTAGCTGTAGATGATGTAAGTATAAAAATAGACGAGGGCGAGCTTGTCGGCGTAATAGGTCATACAGGCTCAGGAAAGTCGACGCTTATCCAGCATTTTAACGCACTTTTAAAGCCTACAAGCGGAAGCGTTTTTGTCGACGGCGAAAAGATAAACTGGGAGGACAAGAAAACCCTTCGGGCGTTTCGCTTTAAGGTCGGACTTGTTTTTCAATATCCTGAGTATCAGCTTTTTGAGGATACCGTTTACAAGGATATTTCCTTCGGCCCTAAAAATATGGGACTTGACGAAAAGGAAGTCGACAGGCGGGTTCGTGATACGGCAAGGCTTGTAGGAATTGACGATAATATGCTTGAAAAATCCCCCTTTGATTTGTCGGGAGGACAAAAAAGGCGGGTTGCTATTGCTGGCGTAATGGCAATGGAGCCGAAGGTTCTGATTCTTGACGAGCCAACGGCAGGACTTGACCCAAAGGGCAGGGAAACTATACTTTCTATGATACGGGAGTACCACAAAGAAAAGAAAAATACAGTTATGCTTGTTTCCCATTCAATGGAAGACGTTGCAAAAAACGCCACAAAGATTTTAGTTATGAACAAGGGAAAGCTTTTTTGCTACGACGACACCAGAACTGTGTTTTCAAGAGCAGAGGAGCTTAAAGCTATGGGCTTGTCGGTACCTCAGATTACAGACGTTTTTAACCAGCTCAAAAAAAGAGGAATTGATATAAACGAGGACGTATACACAGTCGATTACGGCGTGAAGCTTGTCAAAAGGCTTATGGAGATGAAAAAATGATAGAAAAATCCGATTTCGATTTTGAAAACCGTGAAAACAGAATAGTGGCGCCTGAAGCGACAAGCGACGAGCGTACAGACGATATAGATTATTCATTAAGGCCGAAAACTCTCAGCGAATATATCGGTCAGGAAAAGGTCAAGGAAAATCTTTCTATATTTATCGAAGCTGCAAAAAAGCGTGACGACGCTCTGGATCATGTGCTGCTGTACGGCCCTCCGGGACTTGGAAAAACTACTCTTGCGGGAATTATTGCGCACGAAATGGGAGTTAATTTCAGAGTTACAAGCGGACCTGCTATTGAAAAGCCAGGCGACTTGGCAGCTCTTTTGACAAATCTGCAGGAAGGCGATGTGCTTTTTATCGATGAAATTCACAGACTTTCCCGTGCGATTGAAGAGATTTTATATCCGGCGCTTGAAGATTATGCGCTTGATATTATAATAGGAAAAGGACCGAGCGCCAGAAGCATAAGACTTGATCTTAATAAGTTTACGCTGGTTGGAGCTACGACCAGAGCAGGACAGCTTACATCTCCTTTAAGGGATAGATTTGGAGTTATCCAGCGGCTTGAGCTTTATACTCAGGAGGAGCTTTGCGATATTATTCTTCGTTCCGCTTCAATTTTAGGCGTCGCTTGCGACAAGGAAGGAGCGCTTGAGCTTGCAAAGCGAAGTCGGGGAACCCCGAGAATTGCCAACCGCTTTTTAAGACGAGTAAGAGATTTTGCCGACGTTATGGGCAACGGTCGGGTTACCAAGGAGATTGTAACTATTGCCCTTGACCGAATGGATGTCGATAAGCTGGGACTTGACACTATGGACAAGCGACTTCTCACTATGCTTATAAAGGGCTATAACGGCGGCCCTGTAGGACTTGAAACTTTAGCGAGCGCCATCGGCGAGGAAGCGGTAACACTTGAGGATGTTTGCGAGCCGTATCTGATGCAGCTGGGATTCATTTCAAGAACGCCAAGGGGAAGAGTAGCAACAGACCTGGCCTATAAGCATTTAGGACTACTCAAGGACGGACAGACCACTCTTTAAAGGCTGTCTGCACAAACAAAGGTATGAAAGGAAATTAAATGATAAAGGATATAACGATAGGACAGTATTTTCCAGGCAATAGCATTGTTCACAGACTGGATTCGAGAATAAAGCTTCTTCTGACGGTGATGTTTATTGTAATGCTGTTTATGGCGAATACCTTTTTAGGACTTTTAGTGGGTGTTTTGTTTATCGGCTTTGCATATATGATGTCGAAAATACCGCTGAAGATGATTTTAAAAAGCGTAAAGCCGATAGCTCCGCTTATTATTCTTACAGCCATTTTGAATTTGTTTTTTATAACCACAGGCGATGTTCTGGTTGATTGGTGGATTTTTAAAATAACGACAGGGGGCGTTAAAACCGCCGTATTTATGGTGGTAAGAATCATAGCTCTTATTGTCGGCACCTCGCTTTTAACCTACACAACCTCGCCGATAGAATTGACAGATGCTATTGAGCGAGTTCTTTCGCCGCTAAAAAAAATAAAGCTTCCCGTTCATGAGGTTGCAATGATGATGACGATAGCGCTGAGATTTATTCCAACGCTGATTGAGGAAACGGACAAGATTACAATGGCTCAGAAGGCGAGAGGCGCAGATATGGAGTCTGGCTCAATTTTAAAAAGAGCGAAGGCTCTTGTGCCTGTTTTGATTCCGCTTTTCGTATCAGCTTTCAGAAGAGCTGAAGAGCTTGCAATGGCTATGGAATGCCGTTGCTATCACGGCGGCGACGGAAGAACAAGGCTCAAACAGCTTCATATGACTATGAAGGATCTGAATGCAGTAATTGTTACAGCAATTCCTATTGTGCTGATTGTTATCATTGACAAGGTGAATATTTTCTGATGAGAAATTTTAAGGTTAAAATGGCTTATGACGGTTCCTGCTATCACGGCTTTCAGCGTCAGGACAACGCCATTACCGTTCAGCAAAAGGTTGAGGAGGCGCTTTTTGAGCTTCTTCACGAGAATATAACTATTGACGGCTGTTCAAGAACCGATACCGGAGTTCACGCCAGAGAGTTTTATTTTTCCTTTCAGTCGGAAAGTCCGATAACTTTAAGGGGAATAGTTTTTGGCTTGAATCCGAAGCTTCCGCCTGATATTTCAATTCTTTCAGCTGAGGAAGCGCCAATGGACTTCCACGCAAGATTTGATTCAAAGGGCAAGGAATACGAGTATATAGTTCACAACAGCGAAATAAAAAATCCGTTTTACAAAAACACAGCGCTCAAATATTGGTACCCGATAGATGAGCGAAAGCTTGATCTGGCGGCGAAGGATTTTATAGGCGAGCATGACTTTAAAAGCTTCTGTTCTACCGCCTGCGACAAGCAGATAACCGTCAGAACAATTTACGATGCAAGAGTTATAAGAGAAGGGGATCTGGTAAAGTTTTATTTTTCCGGAAGCGGATTTCTTTACAATATGGTGAGAATAATGGTGGGAACCTTGTTGTTTATAAACGAGGGAAAAATCCCGGAGAATGCAATCCCTGATATTATTTCAGCAAAGGACAGAACCAAGGCGGGAAAGACAGTTGCACCGCAAGGACTTTATCTTAATAGAGTTTTTTATTGATGAGGGAAAAAGAAAGGACACAAAATGGCAAAGGCAAAAGCGTTTCAGACAGATATACGACGCGCAAGAAGAAAGAAAAAGCTAAAAAGATTTCTGCGCCGATTATCTATAATACTGCTTGTGTTGGCGGCGGTGTTTGCGCTATATTTTACAAGGAACACGTGGATACCGTGGTTTGAGGATATACTTGACAGAACGCAAACGACAACTGTAAACGACGGCGAGCTTGAAGCGGGGAATTTTCCAATTTCGACAAGTGACAGCAGCACGAGCAATACAAAGCTTGTAAAATTCGGCGACGAATTTATAATCGCAACCGATACACATATAAATTTCTACAAGGCAAACGGAGTCAGAAAAAATTCAATTCAGCATACATTTTCAGATTATGAGGTAAAGGTAGGCGACGGAAGAGTTTTAGTTTACGGCAGAGGCTCAAGCACCCTTAGCGTTATGAACGACAAGGAGATTTTGTTTGAAAAGGAGCTTGACGGGGATATTTACTTTGCCGAGATGTCGTCAGACAATTCCTTCGCAGTAGTTACAAGCTCAGAAGGCTATTCCTCATATCTTACCGTTTATGACAAGAACGGAGAGGTTATATATAAATTTGCAAATAACGCAAGAATAAACGCCGTAGACTTTAAGCCGAGCGGACTCGGCTGCTTTGTTTCAGCATTTGAAATGAAAAACGGCGATATGATTACGAATATCTATTCTCTTGACTTTGACGAGGACGAGGTAGTATTCAAAAGCGACAATATAGAAAACACCACAGTTATAAAGGCAAACAAGCTTTCGGACGGCGACATTATAGCTGTTTGTGACGATAGGGTAATAAGACTTGACAAGAGTGGTAAAATATTAGGTGAAATAGAATACGAGTCTGATCTGATTGACTTTGACGCATCGACAGAGGTTGTATCTATTGCAATTAAAAATTCGATTGATTCTTCAAAATCGAAGCTTCTGGTAATAAGAAGCGATAACGATGCGCTTGAGTTTGAGCTTGACGAGGAAATCAAATCGGTTGAGTGTGATTCGAGAAATACTTATGTCTTGACTGACAGCCTGCTTAACCTGTACTCTATGTCGGGAACTCAGATAGCAACAGCTCAGGTAAGCAGCGATTATGTTGATTTTATTGCTTTGGACGACGAGGTTTTGTTCTTAGGATACAGAGAAATCAATAAGATAGATTATAGCTATTAGTTGATAATGTCCAATCCAAGGAGGAAAAATGGCGCTTATTTACGATTTATTGGTAGTTTTGATACTGATTGTGTTCTTTGCATTTGGTGTAAGGAAGGGCTTTATAAAGAGCATTCTTTCGCTTATTTGCTTTGTGCTGTCGGTAGTATTATCGCTGTTTTTGTCCGAAAGATTGGCGGAGCCGATTTATGAAATGTGCTTCAAGGAAAGCGTTACCTCGCTTATTGAGGAAAACCTCGATAAGCTTGATGTAACCGACGTTGTCAATTCGTATATTTTAGACGATCTGGGAATTGAAGCTGACGACAGCACTATCAGAAGCATAATCGGTACAGACGGCGACATTACTCAAAATATAAAGCTCTACGCCGAAGGGCAGGGAGTTGAAATAGACGAGCAAACGATTGAGGACAATATCGACAGCTTTGTAAAGTCCGACGAGCTTGAAAACGCATTGAGCGTATCAAAGCTTGACTTTTTATCCAACGCAGTCCTCTCAGGAGTTGAGGACTCAACAGACGCTATTGTCGATATTTTACAGGCTTGCGTCAGCAACGATAAAGGCGCTGCCGCAGAAGCTATTGAGGAAACATTTGTAAACGACGCTTTGGTGTCTTTGGTAAAGTGCGTTTTGTTCCTGATCTTTTATATAATTATCAGATTCCTGCTGAAGCTGTTGGTTGCAGCGACGGGAATAATAAACAAGATTCCTGTTGCTGGAAAAATAAACCGTGCGCTCGGCGGAGCATTCGGCATATTAAAGGGCGGAGTGTTTGTGCTCTTAGTGGCCGTTATTGTAGTAGGACTATCGTATTTCCTTTCGGGAAGCTATTCGATTTTCTCAGAATCTACAATCGACAATTCTTTGATATTCAAGTACTTTTATAATATGGTGAAATAGAAAAAATAAGAAAGGATAGTGATTATAATGATGATGTGCACCAGATGCAAAAAGCGTCCTGCGGCTGTCTTTATAACCTCTATGAACGGACAGGAAAAGAAAAATGAAGGTCTTTGTCTTGTCTGTGCCAGAGAGCTTGGAATTTCTCAGGTAGACGATTATATGAAGTCTATGGGAATGAGCGATGATGATCTTGAAATGCTTACAAACCAGATGGAGGAGGTAAGCGACGGCGATGATTTCGAGCCGGGTGGAAGTCCGACAATGCCGAGCTTTCTTTCAAATATGCTGGGACAGTTTTCTAATCCTCAGAGCAATGCTGCAAACGAAAATTCAGGCGTGACAGCTGGAGATTCGGAAGCTGAAAGCACAAAGGAAAAGAAAAGAGGACGTAGCAAGGACAAAAAGGATAAGAAAAGCAAGCTTAAATTCCTGCCAAACTATGCGACTAACCTTACCGAGCGAGCGAGAGACGGTAAGCTTGATAACATTATCGGCCGTGACAAGGAAATAGCTCGTGTCGTTCAGATTCTTTCAAGAAGGCAAAAGAACAACCCCTGCCTTATAGGTGAGCCGGGAGTTGGTAAAACGGCGATCGCTGAAGGAATTGCTCAAAGAATTGTCGCTGACGACGTACCTTATCATCTGAAGGGAAAGGAGCTTTATCTTCTCGACCTTACAGCTATGGTTGCCGGAACGCAATTTCGAGGACAGTTTGAAAGCCGTGTAAAGGGACTTGTTGAAGAGGTAAAAAGCCTTGGAAACGTAATTCTGTTCATAGACGAGGTTCATAATCTTGTCGGAGCAGGCGACAGCGCAGAGGGAAGTATGAATGCTGCTAACATTTTAAAGCCTGCGCTTTCAAGAGGAGAAATTCAGGTAATCGGCGCTACAACCTTTAAGGAGTACAGAAAGTATATCGAAAAGGACGCAGCACTCGAAAGAAGATTTCAGCCTGTTACCGTTTCTGAGCCGACGCTTGCTGATACCATTGAGGTTCTTCAGGGAATCAGAAAGTATTACGAAGAATACCACAAGGTTAAGATTGACGACGCAACGCTCAGAATGTGTGCAATTTTGTCAGAGAGGTATATAAACGACCGTTTCCTGCCTGATAAGGCGATAGATCTGCTTGATGAAGCTTGCGCAAGGACGAGTATAAGAAGTCCTGAGCTTGCCGAGCTTGCTGAAATTTCAAAGGAGCTTGAAGCTAAAAACGCTGAGCTTTCGGAGCTTGAGGGAGCCGAGTCGCCTGACTTTGAAAAGATAGCCGAGATAAAGGCTGATATACTTAGAATTGAAGAAAATCAGAAGGAGCTGCAGCAAAAGGCTGATAACATTAAGGTAAGCGAGGAGGATCTGTCTAAGGTAATTGAGCTTTGGACGGGAATACCTGCTAACAAGGTTGTTGAAACTGAGTATTCAAAAATCAGAAACCTTAAAGAGTCGCTTTCAAAACGAGTAATCGGACAGGAGCAGGCGATAGATGCTGTTGCTAAGGCTGTAAAGAGGACAAGGGTAGGACTTTCAAAGCGCCGCCGCCCGGCTTCGTTTATTTTCGTCGGACCGACAGGCGTTGGAAAAACCGAGCTTGTAAAGGTTTTAGGCGAGGAGCTTTTCGATGCAACTGAACCTCTTATCAGAGTTGATATGAGCGAGTATATGGAACGCCATAGTGTAGCGAAGCTTATAGGTTCACCTCCGGGATATGTAGGCTACGACGAAGCGGGCCAGCTTACTGAAAAGGTACGCCGCCGTCCGTATTCGGTAATTTTGTTTGACGAAATTGAAAAGGCTCACCCTGATGTTATGAACATACTTCTTCAGATTCTTGACGAAGGTAAAATTACCGACGCTCAGGGAAGAAACGTATCCTTTGAAAATACCGTTATCGTTATGACCTCGAACGCTGGAAGCACTTCGCAGGAAACAGGCGTCGGCTTCAACAAGACGAATATGGAAATTTCAAAGGAAAAGGCGATGAAGGGACTTCGTGATTTCCTGCGTCCTGAGTTTTTGGGAAGAGTCGACGAGGTAGTAGTATTTAATCCTTTGACGGAAGAAAATTACGCCGACATTTGCGCATTGATGCTCGATGAAATGAAGGAACCTCTTGCTGAAAAGGGAATTGAGTTTGAATACGACAGAAAGGCTTGCGTTTACATTGCTCACAAGTCGCACAACCAGAAGCTTGGCGCAAGAGATATTCGTCGGGTTATCAGACGAGAGGTTGAGGATAAAATTGCGTCTGTGCTGATTGACGAGCTAAGAGTTGAAACAAAGCATTTAAGCCTTACCGAAGAAAACGGCGAGCTTAAGGTAGAAGCCGAATAGCTTTGACATAATATAAACCACCTGTGAATAGATTATCACGGGTGGTTTTTTGTTTAAGCTGACAGTCAAAAATACAGATATAGTCATCTGCTTTTCGTTTGTTGCGGTTGTAACGCTTTGCGTTTTGCTGTACAACGAGCAGATTATAATTATTTCCGTTCTGTCGAGCCTTTTGCACGAGTGCGGTCATATTGTCGCAATGAAGGTAAGCGGAGTAAAAATCAAAGAGCTTCGCCTTTACGGCGGCGGTGCGAAAATTTCTGCTGAGAATGGATTTATCAGCGTCAAACGTGAGCTTTTTATAGCCTTTTCAGGCGTTGCAGTCAATTTGATTCTCTGCGTTTTGTTTTACAAGCTTTTTCCGCTCGTCTTTGCTGTAAATCTTTCAATACTCATTTTTAATCTTCTGCCAATAGGAACGCTTGACGGCGCAAGAGCGCTTGATATTATAAGCGACAAATATCCTGTCCTTAATACGCCTGCAAGGTTGGTAAAATGTATTGTAAGCCTTTTGCTGGCAGTCCTTTGTGCGTATTCGATTTTTCGCTTTGAAATCAGTATAAGCGTGCTTGTCACTGTTTTGTTTTTGACGATAGGCGAGCTTTTAAACAAAAAATAAAAAGCTAAGCCGAGAGCAGTTGCCTCGACTTAGCTTTTGCTTTAGTCTTATCTTATTGTCTTAAATAAACGCCGTTGTCCTCAAGATAATCCTCAAGATCCTGCTTGTATTCAAGATTAAGAGGGTCGTTGTCAAGCGCCTTTAAAGCTCTCTTTCCTATATCAGTTCTGAAATGTGCATTATTCCAGCTTATTTTAGAAACTGCCTTGTAGGACTTGTCGAGCGCTCCCTGAAGCGTCAGCGAGTTGCAGGTAACGCCCAAAACTCTGCCGCCGTTTGTCAGGAACTTGCCGTCTGAGAATTTAGTTCCAGCGTGGTAAACAAAAGCACCTTCAACCTGACCCTTTTCGTCAAGTCCTGAAATTTCAAGTCCCTTCGGGTAGCTTTGCGGATAACCGCCACTCGCCATAACAACACAGGTGCAGTAGCCTTGCTTCCAGTCAATTTTTGCATTTTTCAGGTCGTGGTTGTAAATTTTTACCATTATATCGGCTAAATCTCCGTCAAGCATCGGCAGCACAACCTGAGTTTCAGGGTCGCCGAAGCGGCAGTTGTACTCAATTACTTTAGGACCCTTTGGAGTTATCATAAGTCCGAAGTAAAGACAACCTTCAAAGGTTCTGCCCTCAGCCTTCATAGCGTTGATAGTCGGCAGGAAGATTTTTTCCATACATTCCTTCTGAACGCTGTCGGTGTAATATGGATTTGGCGCAACCGTTCCCATTCCGCCGGTATTCAATCCTTCGTCGTTGTCGTAAGCTCTCTTGTGATCCATTGAAGAAATCATCGGTACAAGCGTTTCGCCGTCGGTAAATGACAATACAGAAACCTCAGGGCCTGTTAAAAATTCCTCAATTACAACTCTTGCGCCCGACTCGCCGAACTTCTTGTCGTTTATCATTGAATTTACAGCGTCGACAGCTTCCTGCTCATTCTGGGCGATTATAACTCCCTTTCCGAGAGCTAATCCGTCAGCCTTTATAACAGCAGGATAGGAGTCCTGAGCCTTTAAATATTTTATCGCTTTATCAGCGTCTGTGAACACTTCATAAGCTGCAGTAGGAATGTTATACTTTTTCATAAGCTCCTTGGAAAAGACCTTGCTACCTTCGATTATTGCCGCCGCCTTGGTAGGGCCAAACGTCATAAATCCTTCTTTACGTAAAGCGTCAACCATTCCAAGCACCAGCGGGTCGTCAGGCGCAACTACTACCATATCAACGCTTAATTTCTTTGCAAGCTCTACAATTCCGTCAATATCAGTAGCCGAAACAGGGAAGCATTCTGCGAACTTTGAAATTCCGCCGTTTCCAGGCGCACAGTAAAGCGCTTCTACCTTATCGCTCTGCGCAAGCTTCATAACAATGGCGTGTTCTCTTCCGCCGCCGCCAACTACAAGAATTTTCATGCTGTATTCCTCCTTTTACTAAATGAGCTTATCCATTTTTGTTCCCGACAGAATGTGAAAATGAATATGAAAAACTGTCTGTCCTGCCTGCTCTCCACAGTTGTTGATAACCCGAAAGCCGTCCTTGTCAAAGCCCTTCTCCTTAGCGATTTTTGCAATCACCTCATAGATGTGAGCGATATACTTTGAGTTATCCTCATCAACCTCAAGAGCTGATGAGAAATGCTTTTTCGGAATTGCCAGATAGTGAATCGGCGCAGCAGGCGCTATATCCTCAAAAACATACACCATTTCGTCCTCGTAGACCTTTTTGGACGGAATTTCACCGTTTATGATTTTACAAAACAAGCAGTCGTTCATTTTTAATACACTCCTTTTCGTATTTTGAATTTACTTAATAAACTCGCCGACAATAGCATTTGCCTGGCTGAGAGCCTCATCAATTTTATAAATATCGCCGACGCCGCCCATAGCGCTGTCAGGCTTTCCGCCGCCCTTACCGCCAGTAAGAGCAGATACCTTTTTCAAAATATTTCCTGCGTGTGCGCCAAGTGCTATAGCTTCCTTTGTACAAGCGCAGTATAAAACTCCCTTGCTTTCGCTTGCACGACCGAACAGTATAGCAACAACAGGCTCGTTGATGCCCTTAATCTGGTCGCCGATTTTTCTTAAAACCTCGCCGTTTGAATTAGCCATATAGGTAGCGATTATCCGAACTCCGTTTACTCTCTCACATTCGTTCATCAGCTCTTTGATTTCTCCGAGTGCAAGCTTGTCGTTTAACGCCTGAACAGTTTTCTCAAGGTCTTTTGTGTTTTGCATCAGGCTCTTACACTTGTCAACAAGAGCAGAAAAGTCGTTTACCTTCAAAGCCTTGCAAGCGTTCACCATAACTGTGTTCAATCCGTTTAATCTCTTTAAAATGCCGTAGCCAGTAACTGCTTCAATTCTTCTTACTCCAGCAGCAACGCTTGACTCTGAAATAATCTTGAACAATCCCGCCTGAGATGTGTTTTTAAGATGAGTACCTCCGCAAAATTCAATAGAGAAGTCGTCTACTGAAACAACTCTTACAACCTCGCCGTACTTTTCACCGAAAAGCGCCATTGCGCCGAGCTTACGGGCGTCGTTTATAGCCATTTCCTTGGTATCAACGTCGATAGAATCCATAATCTTCTGGTTTACAATATCTTCTACCTCTATAAGCTGCTCTGGGGTTACAGCATCAAAGTGAGAAAAGTCGAAACGAAGTCTGTCTGCGGTTACAAGCTGTCCTGCCTGGTGGACATGATCGCCTAAAACCTCTCTTAATGCTGCCTGAAGAAGGTGAGCGCAGGTGTGATTACGTGTGATTGACATTCTGTTTTGCTTGTCAACCTCAAACTCTGCTTTCTGACCAACCGAAACCTCGCCGCTTACAACTTTTGCTGTATGAGCAAATTTACCAGCCACTACCTTCTGAGTGTCGGTTACAAGCATTATTCCTGTTGGAGTGGAAATAGTACCAATATCGCCAACCTGTCCGCCGCTTTCTGCGTAAAACGGAGTGAGAGGTGAAACAATATAAACTGTATCGCCCTCGCTTGCCTTTTCAATAAGCTCATCGTCAGTAGCAATAAAGGAAATTTCACTTGTAGCGGTAAGTGTATCGTAGCCAACAAATTCGGTATGGAATGACCTGTCAATCTGGTGGAAAACCGTTTCATCAGCGCCCATATACTTTGAGCCGCCTCTTGCCTCTCTTGCTCTTTCCTTTTGCTCCTCCATACATTCAGCAAATTCTTCCTCGTCGCAGGAAAGTCCCTGCTCCTCCAGAAGCTCTCTTGTAAGGTCGATAGGGAATCCATATGTATCAGAAAGCAGGAAGCAGGATTTGCCGTCGAGTACAGTTTTTCCACTTGCTTTAAGATCGTCAACAAAGCCGTTTAATATAGTTATTCCTCTGTCAATCGTTTCGTTAAAGCTCTTTTCTTCGTTTGTCAGAAGCTTTTCGATGTAGTCAAATTTTTCCTCAAGCTCTGTGTACTCGCCCTTTGAGTTTTCAACTACCGTCTTTACGAGCTCACTTAAGAAAAGTCCGTCAATTCCTAAAAGCTTAGCGTGACGAACAGCTCTTCTTATAAGGCGGCGCATAACGTAACCTCTGCCTTCGTTTGAAGGAAATACTCCGTCTGAAGCCATAAATGTAACCGAACGGATGTGGTCTGTAATAACTCTGATTGATACGTCCTTTTTGTGATCAGTCTGGTACTCGCAATGTGCAATCTCGCAGACCTTATCTCTGATAGCCTTTATTGTGTCAACGTCAAAAATTGAGTCAACTCCCTGCATCATAGCCGCAAGTCTTTCAAGTCCCATTCCTGTGTCGATATTTTTCTGCGCAAGAGGAGTGTAGGTTCCGTCCTCGTGGCGTTCAAACTGAGTGAACACGAGGTTCCAGAATTCCATATATCTGTCGCAGTCGCAGCCTACTGTACAGCCAGGCTTGCCGCAGCCGTATTCCTCGCCCCTGTCAAAATAAATCTCCGAGCAAGGTCCGCAAGGCCCGTCAATTCCAGCCTCCCAGAAATTATCCTCCTTGCCCATTCTGAAAATCTTATCGTCTGAAAGTCCGATCTTTTCATGCCAGATTGAATACGCTTCGTCGTCGTCCTCGTAAATTGAAACGAAAAGTCTGTCAACAGGAAGTTCCAGAACCTCTGTACAAAATTCCCACGCCCAGGCGATAGCGTCCTCTTTGAAGTAATCTCCAAACGAGAAATTTCCAAGCATTTCAAAAAATGTTCCATGACGGGCTGTAATTCCAACATTTTCAATATCGCCCGTTCTGATACACTTCTGACAGGTGGTCATTCTTCTTCTCGGCGGTTCCTCCTGACCTGTAAAATAAGGCTTCAGCGGCGCCATTCCAGCATTTATCAGAAGAAGGCTGTTGTCGTTCTGAGGAACGAGCGGAAAGCTCTTGTGCCTTAAATGATCCTTGCTTTCAAAAAAGCGAAGATACATATCTCTCAATTCGTTAAGTCCTGTCCATTTCATTTATATAAACTCCTTTGTAAAAAATAAAGTCCATCCCATACTCCTGGGACGAACTTAGAATTCGCGGTACCACCCAAGTTGCAGAAATCTGCCACTCGAAACCTTTAACGCAGGAAAACGTCGATGTTTACATCGAAGCTCAGGGTCAGCCACCAAGTTGCAGATTAAAGGCTTTCACCAACCGCCTTTTCTCTGAAAATCGCAAAACTCAGATAAATCCCTTCAAAGCTTTTTATACAAATATAGTATATCAAAAACACAGAGAAAAATCAAGTAGTTTGGGCAATATTTTCCTCAACTCCAAAAATCTTGCGGGAAAGAAATCTCTCAAGCGGCATTACAACCAGCGACAACACCACCCAGGCTATAGAAAAGGGCAGACAAATCTGACCGTTTACATTAAGGGGAGCAGTGCTGTAATCCCAGATATCAAGCCCCAGCAGAAGGTTTAAAAAGTAACCCATTGCGCCCTCCATAACGGTGATAAATACGCCGCTTATCAAGGCGCAAACGACAAGTGACCGGAAGGAAGTATAAAAATAATTCAGAATACTCATAAACAAAAGACAAATTCCCCCTAAAACGCCCATTGTGATATGAGTATAGCCTCGAAAGAAAATCTCTATAATTCCGTAGCCGAATGCGCCGATGCAAAATATTGTAAACGATTTTAGCCAATCCATAAGCTCCCCCACGTTTTTATCTTATGGTTTGCCAGCGGGTTAAAAAAATTCTTGACAAGAAAGAAAAAGTGTGCTAGTATATTATGGTTGAATGTGCCGGTATGATGGAATTGGCAGACGTGCTGGACTCAAAATCCAGTGGTAGCGATACCGTACCGGTTCGACCCCGGTTACCGGCACCAGCGCAAAGCACCCTGAAAGCATTAGCTTTCGGGGTGCTTTTTTGTTTTTAAAGCTCAGGCAGCAGAGAATTTTAAATTCATAGCAAAGCTATTCATTGACAATTATAATATTTTGTGATATAGTGATGTTATTGTGAGTGTATGCTTGATTTACGGCAAATGACGAAAGAAAAATCAAGCGAAAATTTTAAAAAGATTGAAAGCTCTTCAGGAGAGGCGGATTGAATTTATGAAAAAAACTGATTACAGCACCTTGTTTGAACAGCAATCGTACAACGATTCGTTGGATTTTTATGAGAATTTACTGAAGTGCCCGTTGGACGCAGAAACGTGGGATTATGTCATTTTAACGGCTTCCAATGAAGCGCAGGCGAACGGCTATATGCAGCAGATAAAATACAGGCTTGAGGAAAACAGACTTCCTAAAAGCACTCATTTTGCAGTTTTGCCTGACCCGAACGGCGAGCGTGTAGGTTCGGGCGGTGCAACTTTAAATGCTATTCTTTATGTCAAGGAGCAGGAGAAAAACAGCTTTGAGCCGTTTGACAAAAGGATACTTGTCATTCATTCTGGCGGCGACAGTAAGCGAGTTCCGCAATATTCTGCCTGCGGAAAGCTGTTTTCACCAGTTCCAAGAACATTGCCTGACGGCAAGAGAAGCACATTGTTCGACGAGTTTATGATTGCAATGTCGCCGGTAGCAGAGAGAATTTCATCAGGAATGCTGGTATGCTCAGGAGATGTTCTTTTGCTGTTTAACGCATTGCAGATTGACTTTTACTCCAAGGGCGCAGCTGCTCTTTCAATCAAAGAAAACGTAATGACAGGAAAGAACCACGGCGTATATTTAAAGGACGAAAATTCAAACGTCGGTTCGTTTTTGCACAAGCAGTCGGTTGAGCGTTTAAGAGAGGTCGGCGCAGTAGACGAGTACGATAATGTTGATATAGATACAGGAGCGGTAATTTTCGACAAGCATCTGCTTTCTGATTTGTGCAGTCTGGTTGAAGAGGACCCGAAAAAGTATATAAATGAAAAGGCACGTCTTTCGTTTTACGCCGACTTTTTGTATCCGCTTGCTTCGTCGGCAACCGAGGAGCAGTATTACAAGGAAACTCCGGAGGGCGAATTTAACGACGAGCTTCACGAGTGCAGAGCGGCACTCTGGAAGGTACTGAATAAGTATTCTATGAAGCTTATTCAGCTTTCTCCCGCTTCGTTTATTCATTTTGGTACAACCAAAGAGCTTTTAAGTCTTATGACCGACGAAATGGATAAGTACAGGTTTTTAGGCTGGAGCAGAAATATTGATTCTAACGCCAAGGCTGATAGCTTTGCTGTAAGCAACAGCTATATAAGCCGTAAATCGGAAATTGGCGAAGGCTCATATATCGAGGACTGCTATATTCATCACCACAGCAAGGTTGGTAAAAACTGCGTTTTGTCAGGCGTTACCTTAAACGGTGAAACTATTCCTGACAACTGCGTGCTTCACGGCTTAAAGCTAAACGACGGACGCTTCGTTTGCAGAATGTACGGCGTTGCCGACAACCCTAAAGAGAACAAACTTTTCGGAAAAGAAATCGAAGGCAGCCTTTGGGAAAGTAAAATTTACCCCGTCTGCGATACAATGGCACAGGCTGTAAATGGAACTCTTTCAGCGCTTGTTTCCGGCGAGCCTGTCGACGGTGAGCTTACAAGTCTTAAAGACAGCTTTAACAATGCAGATATTGCGGCGATTTTGCCCTGGCAGATAAAGCTTTCGGATAAAGTAAAAACCGTTTCAGTGCTGCAGGCGATTGACGACGGCATTTCTGTTGACGAATTGCATTTTGAGGTAAACCCTCGTATTGAAAACTATCTTATCAGGGAAGCTGAAAGAATAAAGGGCAACAGCATTGAGGAATTCAGCCTTAAAATAAGAATATACTACTATTTGTACAAGCTTAGCGGAAAGATGAGCTACTCGGATATGTGTTTTGAAACCATTTCTCAGACAGTTCTGGAATCGGCACTGAAGGGGACAGCTTATCGTGCGGACGCTAAAATAACAAAGGACGAGGTTGTAACCAAGCTTCCTGTTCGAGTAAACTGGGGAGGAGCCTGGAGCGACACGCCGCCATATTGTATGGAAAACGGCGGTACTGTTCTTAACGCCGCTATAAGCTTAAACGGCGGACTTCCAATTGAAGTAACATTAAAGCGACTGGACGAAAAGAAAATAGTTCTTTGCTCTACTGACATTGGAGCTTACGAGGAGTTTACAGGTGACTTGTCACCACTTCAGAATTGCCGCAATCCTCAGGACGCATTTGCTCTGCACAAGGCGGCTTTGATTGCTTGCGGAATCATTCCTTATACCGACATATCTTCCGTTGAACAGATTTGCGACAATTTAGGCGGAGGCCTGTATTTCAATACCCGTGTTATCAACATTCCGAAGGGCTCAGGCCTTGGAACAAGCTCGATTTTAGCGGGTGCTTGTGTAAAGGGACTTTACGAGCTTACAGGAGCTGATATTTCATCAGACGAAATGTACAGCAGAGTTTTGTGCATGGAGCAAATTATGATGACTGGCGGCGGCTGGCAGGATCAGGTCGGCGGTCTGGCAAAGGGAATAAAAATGATTTCCTCAAGACAAGGACTTGATCAGGAAATTTCCTGCTTGCCGCTTGACATTCGCCGTGAAACGATAGACGAGCTGAATCAGAGATTTTGCCTTATTTATACAGGTCAGCGCAGACTTGCCCGAAACCTTTTGAGAAAGGTAGTCGGAAACTATATCGGCAATAATCCTGACAGCATTGCTGTTCATTATGAGATTCAAAAGTATGCGGTGCTTATGAGATTAGAGCTTGAAAAGGGAAATGTTGACGGCTTTGCGAAGCTTTTGTCAGAGCATTGGGAACTATCCAAAAAACTGGACGCAGGCTGCACCAATACCTGTATTGACCACATACTTTACAGTATCAATGATTTAATTGACGGACAGATGATCTGCGGAGCTGGCGGCGGCGGTTTTTTACAGGTTGTCTTAAAGAAGAACGTAGAAAAGACGGAGCTTAAAAAGCGTCTGCGTGATATTTTCAGAGATAGCGGAGTAACTGTGTATGACTGCGAGTTCACAGGGTATTAAAAAGCTATAAGGAAAAGGGAAAATGAAAACAGTTTTGGTAACTGGCGGCGCTGGGTTTATCGGCTCGCATTTTGTCGACTATATTCTGGAAAAACATCCGGACTATCGGGTGGTTTGCATCGACAAGCTGACTTATGCTGCAAGCCTTGATAATCTGAAAAAAGCGTTTAAAAGCTCTCGCTTTCGCTTTATAAAGGCTGATATTTGCGACAAGGTTCAGGTTGATAAAGCCTTTTGCGAGCAACGCCCTGAAATTGTCGTGAACTTTGCGGCTGAAAGCCACGTTGACCGTTCTATTTTGGACCCAGGTATTTTCCTCAAAACGAACATTTCAGGAGTGGGCGTTCTGATGGACGCTTGCATAAAATACAACGTATCAAGATTTCATCAGGTGTCTACCGACGAGGTGTACGGCTCGCTTTCGCTTGAAAGCTCCAAGAAATTTACCGAACACTCTCCGCTTGCGCCTTCAAGTCCATACAGCGCTTCAAAGGCATCTGCTGACCTGCTTGTTTTATCCTACTTTAAAACCTACAAGCTTAACGTCAGCATAAGCCGTTCGGGAAATAATTTTGGCGAAAGGCAATACCCTGAAAAGCTTATTCCGTTAATGGTGAAAAATGCGCTTGATAATAAACCGCTTCCAATTTACGGAAACGGCAGGAACGTCCGTGACTGGATATATGTAAAGGACCATTGCGAAGCGATAGATTTAATAATTCACAGCTCAGAAGCCGGCGAGATTTACAATGTCGGCGGCGAAAATGAGATCAGCAATTTAACGCTTGTCAAAAAGATTTGCAAGGAGCTTGACAAGCCTGATGAGATAATAGAGTTTGTCCCTGACAGAAAAGGACATGATTTGCGATATGCGTTATCAACCGACAAAATAAGTGAGGAGCTTGACTGGCACGCAAAAGCGGATTTTGATAAGGCTTTTACATCTACCATAAACTGGTACAAAAGTAAATTTTTAAAGTAAACAACAATCCCCCTGAGTTTAAAAACCCAGGGGGTATTTTTCTGTCAAAAAAGCCTTACATAGCATCCTTTAAGCTCTTTACTAGCTTTCCAACCTCGTCGATTGAATCCGCGCCGTACTTTTCAATCAGCTTTACAATTGCGCTTCCGACGATTACGCCGTCGCAGTATTTAGACATTTTCCCAGCCTGTTCAGGGGAGGAAATTCCAAAGCCAACGCAAGCGGGACAGGAAACGCTTTTGTTTACAAGCGAGAAGAATTCGTCGAAGTCAGTTTTAAATTCGGTTCTTGTTCCGGTTACTCCGAGAGAGGATACGCAGTACAAAAATCCCTTGCTGTGCGAAGCAATTTCAGCAATCCTGTCGTGCGATGTTGGAGCGACGAGATTTACGTTGTAAATTCCGTATTTGTCAGCGGTGTCGAGAATTTCGTCACGCTCCTCATAAGGCATATCAGGAACGATTACTCCGTCAATTTCGTAGTCGCGGCAGTTTTTAAAGAACTTTTCCTTACCGTACACGAAAATCGTATTTAAGTACATCATCAGAAGCATCGGCTTGTCAGTCTTTTTACGAAGAGAAGCGACAAGGTCGAATATCTTGTCAAGCGTTGTTCCGCCGTTTAACGAGCGAAGCGACGATTTTTGAATTGTTACGCCCTCAGCGATAGGATCTGAAAAAGGAACTCCAAGCTCTACTATGTCAGCGCCGTTATCAAACATCGAAAGAACTGCCTTCTCGGTGGTTTCCATATCAGGATCTCCAGCCGTAACAAAGGTTATAAGCGCTTTTTCGCCCTTTGCCTTCAGAGCTTCAAAGCAGTCGTCTATTCTATTGCTCATCTATGTCAACCTCCCTGTATTTTGCGACTGAGTATACGTCCTTGTCGCCTCTGCCTGAAAGATTTATAACTAAAATCTGATCCTTGCCCATTGTCGGCGCAATTTTCATAGCGGCAGCTACTGCGTGAGCAGATTCGATAGCAGGAATAATTCCTTCGACCTTTGAAAGATATTCAAAGGCGCAAACTGCTTCCTCGTCGGTAATGTCTACATATTCAGCTCGCTTTGTCTGATGAAGATAAGCGTGCTCAGGGCCGATTCCCGGATAGTCAAGTCCTGCTGAAATTGAATATACCGGATCGATCTGTCCGTACTCGTTTTGCAGGAAAAGCGACTTCATTCCGTGGAAAATTCCAACGCTTCCCTTTGTAATGGTAGCGGCGTGCTTGTCGGTGTTGATTCCTCGTCCTGCAGCCTCTGCGCCTACAAGCCTTACGCTCTCGTCCTTTATAAAGTCGTAAAAGGCACCCATTGCATTTGAGCCGCCGCCAACGCAAGCGACAACACAGTCAGGAAGTCTGCCCTCTGCTTCATAGAGCTGCGAGCGGATTTCTTCGGAAATTATTTTCTGGAAATCTCTTACAATTTCAGGGTAGGGGTGAGGCCCCATAACCGAGCCAATGCAGTAAAATGTGGTGTCGATGTTTGAACACCAATCTCTCATAGCTTCGTTAATAGCGTCCTTTAAAGTTGCTGTTCCGCTGTCAATGCCCGTTACCTTTGAGCCTAAAAGATTCATTCTGTATACGTTAAGCGACTGTCTTTTCATATCCTCGCTGCCCATATACACTTCGCATTCAAGCCCCATAAGAGCGCAAACTGTAGCGGTTGCAACTCCGTGCTGACCAGCGCCAGTTTCAGCTATAATTCTTTTCTTGCCCATTTTCTTAGCAAGGAGAACCTGACCCAATGCGTTGTTTATCTTGTGAGCACCTGTGTGGTTTAAGTCCTCACGCTTGATGTAAATCTTAGCGCCGCCCAGGTCCTTAGTCATTCTGTCAGCATAATAAAGCATTGACGGGCGGTTTGCATAAGTCTTATAAAGATTTGCAAGCTCCGCCTTGAACTCAGGGTCGTCCTTGTATTTTTCGTAAGCTTCGTTTAATTCGTTTACGGCGTTCATTACCGTTTCAGGAACATATTGTCCGCCAAACTCGCCGTACCTTCCGATTTTACTCATACCTTTCTTCCTTCCTTATTATTGAAATAAGTTTTTCAACTTTTTGTTCGTCCTTGAAGCCGTCCGTTTCGACCGAGCTTGAAGCGTCTACGCAAAACGGCGAAAGAGCGTTTATTGCATCCGAAACATTTTCCGCTGAGATACCGCCTGCCAGGAAAAACGGCTTGCTTATTTTCGCCTTTTTTATAATGCCCCAGTCTGCGACCTTTCCAGTTCCGCCATATTCGCCCTCTTTGTAAGCGTCAATCAGCAGATAGTCGCATGGGTAGTCGTTAAAGCGTTCGATGTCTGAGGGACTTTTTGCTCGTATTGCCTTAATTATTTTCCTGTCGGTTTTTTGTCGAAGCGTTGTAGCGTAAGAAGCATCCTCGTCGCCGTGAAGCTGTAAAACGTCTAAATGTTCAGCAAATTTTAAAATGCTGTCCATCGGTTCGTTTACAAAAACGCCTACAGTCTGAATTTCAGCCTTTACGCTTTTTACTAGCCGTAAGAAGTCGTTAAATTCAACTGTTCTTTTAAAGCCTTGTGACAAAATAAAACCGCAATAGTCAGGCGAGTGGGAGTTTACAATTTTTACGTCCTCCTCACGTCTCAGTCCGCAAATTTTTACCCTTGTCATACGCCCTCCGTCAAAGCTTGGAACGTGCTGCTTATATCGCCCGACCTCATAAGCGTTTCACCGATCAAAACGGCGTCTGCGCCAAATGAGCGAAGGGATTTCATATCCTCGTTTGTCTTGATTCCGCTTTCAGAAACCCGAACCTTGTCACTTCCGATTTTACTCATAAGAGCTTTTGTAGTGTCAAGCGTTACCTCAAAGGTTTTAAGATTTCTGTTGTTTACGCCAATTATCTCAGTATCGAGCGAAAGAACTCTTTCAAGCTCGTTTTCGTCGTGAACCTCCAGAAGCGCCTTCATACCAAGCGAGTGAGTTATATTTAAGTATTCACTCAGCTTTTCGTCGTCAAGTATCGCCGCTATCAGCAAAACTGCGCTTGCGCCCAAAACTCTTGCGTGGTAAATCTGATATTCATCAACGATAAAATCCTTTCTCAGAACGGGAATTTTAACGCACTTTGCAATCTCGTTTAAATACTCATTTGAGCCTTGAAAATAATGCTCCTCAGTAAGACAGGAAATAGCTGCTGCGCCTGTCGCTTCGTACTGCTTCGCCGTACCGAGCGGGTCAAAGTCTGCGGCAATAAGTCCCTTTGAAGGCGAAGCCTTTTTAACCTCGCAGATAAGCCTTAGTCTGTCACTTTTCAAGCTTTTTGCAAGGTCGTAAATCGGCTTTGTCGAACGCTTGGCAAGCGTCTTTATCTCGCTTTCGCTTATTTCAGATTTCTCACGATCAAGCTGCTCAAGGCGAACCTTTACAATTTCGTCGAGAATCATATTACTGCACCCTGTTGGAAAATTCTATAAGCTGCTCAAGCTTCTTGTATGCCGAGCCGTTATCAATCAGCTCTCCTGCAAGCTTTACGCCCGCTTCAATGCTGTCAGCCTTGCCGCTTACATAAAGTGCAGCACCAGAGTTTAACAGAACAATATCACGCTTTGCTTCACGGATTTCGCCCTTTAAAATTCCAAGCGTAATCTGAGCGTTCTCGCTGGCATTTCCGCCGACAATATCCGACTTGCTTCCTCTCTTTAAGCCGACCGACTCAGGAGAAATGCTGTACTTTTTAATCTCGTCGCCGTCAATTTCGCAAACGGTAGTGCAGTCGGAAATTGAAAGCTCGTCAAGTCCGTCGTCGCCGTGAACGACAAGCGAATGCTTGACTCCCAGGTTTTTAAGAACATTAGCAACAATTTCAAGCAGTCGTTCTTCATATACGCCGATGATGTTGTACTCAGCGTCAGCAGGATTTGTAAGAGGTCCTAAAATGTTAAAAACTGTACGAACGCCAATCTGTCCTCTTACAGGGCCAACAAAGCGCATTGCCTTGTGAAAGCTCTGAGCGAACAGGAATGAAATTCCGATTTCCTTTATGCTCTTTGAAGCCTCCTCTGGTGTTGAAGCAATCTTTACTCCAAGCTCCTCTAAAACGTCTGCTGCTCCGCTCTTTGAGGAAACGCTTCTGTTTCCGTGCTTTGCAACCGCCTGCCCGCTCGAAGCAATTACAAACATAGATGTTGTCGAAATGTTAAAACTTCCAGCCAGATCTCCGCCTGTTCCGACAATTTCAAGCACAGGCTCGTCATGCTCAACAGGAGTCATCTTTCCGCGCATACCAAGCGCACAGCCTGTAATTTCTTCAGGAGTTTCAACATTCATTCGCATAGCAGTAAGTAAAGCTGCTGTCTGAGCGTTTGTAGCTCTGTCGCTCATAATAATGTCAACTGCCTGCCTTGCCTCTTCCTGAGTGAGATGCTCGCCGTCAACTGCCTTTGCAATAAGCGGCTTAAGCTCGGTTCTCTGCTCTGTTGGAAGCGGTTCCTGCTTTTCGTCGGTTTTGAGGCCGACAACCTCGTTTAAAAAGTTCTTCATAATAATCATACCTTCTTTTGTTAATATTGATTCGGGGTGGAACTGCACTCCGTAAACGTCGTATTCCTTGTGCTTGATAGCCATTATTTCGCCGTCAGGGTCAACGGCAATTATCTTAAGCGTATCAGGAAGCGTTGCTTTCTCAACGATAAGAGAATGGTACCTCGCAACGGTTATGTTGCTTTTCAGTCCTTTGAAAATCGGAGAGGAAGCGTCAATCTTTACAACTGATGATTTTCCGTGAAGCTGCCTTTTTGCAACTACAACCTTTCCGCCAAACGCCTCTGCAATCGCCTGATGTCCTAAACAAACTCCAAGAATAGGAGTGGTTTTTGCAAAGTGCTTTATTACCTCTATTGAAATTCCTGCGTCCTTTGGAAAAGCTGGCCCTGGGGAAATTACAATAGCATCAGGCTTTAGCGCTTCGATCTCAGGAATTGTAATCTCGTCGTTTCTGAAAACCAAAATGTCCTTATGAAGCTGACCGATATACTGATATAAATTATAGGTAAAGCTGTCATAATTGTCAATCATTACTATCATATTTCAAACCTCTTTCTCTTTTAAAGCTCCGCAGCGTCTTTGATTGCATTTATTACCGCAAGTGCCTTGTTGCAGGATTCCATATATTCGTTTTCGCCGATAGAATCGAGAACAACGCCGCCGCCTGCCTGAACATAAGCCTTGTTGTTTCTGAAAAGCACAGTTCTTATAGCAATGCATGTATCTAAGCTTCCGTCAAATGCAATGTATCCGACAGTTCCGCCGTAAAGGCCACGCTTGTTAGGTTCAAGCTCATCAATTATCTCCATCGCTCTTACCTTTGGAGCGCCCGAAAGAGTTCCTGCCGGAAGAACTGCCGCCAATGCATCAAGCGGCTTTTTACCGTCTGCCATTTCGCCTGTGCAGTCGGAAACTATATGCATAACCTTCGAGTATCTTTCTATGTGCATCGGGTCGTGAACCTCAACCGTACCAAACTTTGAAACCTTACCGATGTCGTTTCGTCCTAAATCGACAAGCATTGTATGCTCTGCAAGCTCCTTCGGGTCGCTTAGGAGAGTTTTCTCATTTTTTAAATCCTCCTCGTCGGTAATACCACGCTTTATTGTACCAGCAATAGGCTTTGTGGTTACTGTGTTTCCAAAAACTGATACCAGCATCTCAGGAGATGCGCCGGCAAAAGCGTAATCGCCGTGGTCGAAGTAATAAAGGTACGGACTGGGATTTGTAGCTCTCAGCATTCTGTAAACGTCGAAGCTGTCAGGCGGATTGTCAACCTCAAACCGCTGAGATGGAACAACCTGAAAAATATCGCCCATTTTAATGTAGTCTTTTGCCTTTTCGACATTCTTTACAAACTGCTCTTTAGTGATGTTTGAGGTAACCTTTATTTCACGCTTTTCTCTTTTTGCCTTTGGAGAGCTTGTAGGCTTGTAGCTTCTTAAGATTTCTCTTATCTCGTCCTTTCTTGAGTTAAGCCTTGAATATGCCTCTTCAAAATCCTCATCCGAGTGAATATTTAAAATTATAACCGCCTTGTTGCTTAAATGGTCGTAAGCTACAACCTCGTCGTACAAAAACAAATTAGCGTCAGGCATATTTAAATCGTCCTTCGGTGGGTTTACAAGCGTCTTTTCAAAATACCTCACCATATCGTAAGCAAAGTACCCCATCAGTCCACCTGTAAGCTTTGGCCTGTTAGGGAAGCGAGGGGATTTGTACTCCTCTAAAATATCCGACAGGAATGAAACCGGATTGTCACATCTCTCGCTCTTTTCGCCGCTCTCGTCAATGACAGTCGCTAAATGGTCCTTTATAACAATTTCCATTTTCGGATTGATTCCGACAAACGAATAGCGTCCCCACTGGTTCTTGTTGTCAACGCTCTCTAAAAAGAAGCAGTTTTTGTACTTCTCCCGGAACGCCCTGAACATTTCTATAGGTGTGTATGAATCGATCAGCATTTCATAGAAGAAGGGAACTGTCTTGTATTTTTTCAAAAGCTCTCTTGCTTCGTTCTTTTCAGGATAAAACATAGTTTAATACCTCCAAATTATGCAATAAAAAAGTCTATCGCCAAAAGGATTACAAAAATCCTTTTGGGACGATAGACGAAATCTTCGTGGTGCCACCCAAATTCCCGATTTTAAAAATCGGCTCAGAAAGTACGCAACATTTAATATGTATCAATACTTCTTTCCTTTAACGCAGAAAACACACGGCTAAGGATAATTTCAAAAAATGATTTCACCCAGCTCCTCGCAAATCCATTCACTGATTTCCTTTTGTATCGGACTTCCACCGCCGCCGACTCTCTGTGACATCGTGAAAAAAGCTACTTACCTTTGTTCATCGGATTTATTCTTTTAAGTTATTACATATCATTATATGACTTTTTTTGTCTTTTGTCAATAGCTGAGACTCAAATTTCACAAAAAGCCTACTGGTTCATAATTTCTTCGACAAGAGCTGAGTTTTCACCGGTGCTTGTAAACATACAGCAGGCGAACAGTACGTCCGTTGCGCCGACATCCTGACAAAACTCAATAGCGTTCAGCTCAAAGTATCTGACGTCGCAAACGTATATATGCTCAAAGGACTGAGTTAAAAACGGAACGAGCGCATTTCCAAAGCTGTCCTTGAAGATTACAAGCGTTCTGGAATTTTCAACGTCAGTATCAATCTGAGCTATCTCCCTGTCGTCGCCTAAAAATGTGCTGTAGGCGTTTTTCATTTCAAAGCTGTCGAAAAACAGCATACTTTCGACAGGGTTTGTAAAATCAGTATCGTAGTAGGTCGTAGTCAAATTGTCGAGGTTGGCAGGCTTATAATAGGTAAACAAATCCGGATTTTCAGAAAGCTCGTTTGATTTTGCATATCCTTCCAGCGAGCCGCAAAAGTCCTCGTATTCGATTTTCTCATAAGTAGAAAGGTCGGGAAACTCGTCAAGCGCAGCTCTTTCAGCAAAAACCTCCGCTGCATAATAGGCTGCGAGCGGCTGCCAATGGTGGTCGGTCCGAAAGTATATATACTCGTCGGAATGCGACTCGAGCGTTTCGTAAATATCAACGTCAATTACGTTTACAAGCTGACTTTGAATATTTAAAATATTGTCGTACTGACTTGCGTATTCCTCCTCGTACTGCTCAGGTAAATAGTATGCAAAAGCCGTTGGAATACACATATTATATACGTTTACCATATCGCCGAGCTCTTGCTTGCAAAGATTTAGCGCTTCGGCATAAACGGTACCGTTTTTAAAGCTTCCGCCGTAAAGCTCAATAGCTCTGACGTCCTCGCCGCTTCCTGTTATCATAACGCCGTTATTTTCCCAGACGTCAACCGTTTCCTCTTCCTCTTCGGTTGTAGCTTCAGTTTCCTCAACCTCGCTTGAAAGGGAAGACGAATCGCTCTTGCTGCTCGAGCTGTCCTCCGACGAGCTGTCGCCACTATCGCAACCGGCAACGGCAAGGGAAAGAATAAAAGCCGTTAAAATCAATAGTGCTTTTTTCATTTTTTGTTGTTCTCCTTTAATACTTATCTCTCTGTCTTTATGTATTTAGTATGTCAGTTTAGTTGTTGCTGGTCGTGTTCCGTCACGAGCGAGCGCTTCGGTTGTAGTTGTCTTTATTTTCGACGGCTCAAGAGCATTAGCTCTTATCGTTACTACCGAGCCGTAAACTGCGTTGGTTCCTTCTTCCGGTGAAATTGAATTTATCGAATCGTCACAGGAGCCTTCCTCGCCCTCGTACACTATTTCGACCTCAAAGCCTACAGATTCCAAAACTGTTTTGGCAACCTGATAGGTAAAGCTTGAAACAACCGGTACTTCCTCGTATCTTGCGCCCTTTGAAACGTAAACGTCAACTATCGCTCCCAAAGCTACAGTTTCTCCGGCCTTGACGCTTTGCTCAAAAATTACGCCCTCCTCGTAGTCTACCGAATAGCTTTCAATAGGATTGAGCTTGTATTCCAGAGCGTTCTCGTTGGCTTCTTCAAGCGTTACGCCAGTAAGGTCAGGCATTATGTTGCCCTCGTATTCGGAGTAGGAAACTGAAAACTCAGGCGTTGTATAAAAAATGTCGTCGCAGCCGCTGATACAAATCGCCAAAGAAAGGCAAAGCGCTGCCGCCAATAATTTTTTACTCATTTTTATCCTCGTCAATAAGAATTTTTATTGCTTCAATCGCACATTTTATAGCTCTTGAAGAATCGTTCGTTATGTTATCAGCAAGGCCCTTGTTTGACCGCTCGACGTTCCAGAGCGCCGTTAAAACGGCCGCACATCTTACTTTCCTTACAAGTCCTACTGAAAATATCGCCGCACATTCCATTTCGCTGGCTAAGCAGCCAGCCCTGAGATATGCGTTCCATCTTTCCTTTATGTCCTCGCTTACCGCAGAGCCGTCAGGCTCGACCTCGCCGTAAAAACTGTCCTTTGAATGAACTACGCCCAAATGGTAGCCGTTGCCAAAATCCTTGCTCGAAAGCTTTTCAGCCGCTTTCTTTAAAGCAGCTACAACCTCAAAGCTTGCTACTGCGGGGTAGTCGGGCGTTAAGTATTCCTTGCTGGTGCCCTCGCCTCTGACGGCGGCTGTAGCAATTATCAGGTCGCCGCCGACGACTTCTTCTGCCATTCCGCCGCTTGTGCCAACCCGGATAAATGTGTCCGCTCCGCATTTTATAAGCTCTTCAACTGCTATTGCCGCAGACGGACCGCCTATTCCTGTTGAGCAAACGGTAACCTTCTCGCCGTTTAAGTAACCTGTATAAACAGTATATTCACGATTTCTGGAAATAAAAACAGCGTCATCAAGATACTCAGCAATTACGCTGACGCGTTCAGGGTCGCCAGGCAGTATAACATACCTGCCGACCTCACCCTTTAGCGTTTTTATATGAAATTGTCGAGGAGTATCCATAATTGACGCCATAGTTTTTCTCCTGTATTAAAGACAGCTTATAAGCTTGTCGATGTTTTCTTCCCTTGTTGCCCAGCTTGTGCAGAATCTATAGGCTGATTTTTCCTCATCAATTTTTACCCATAGCTCAAAGCCGAAGCTTTCCCGAAGCTCAGCTGCTTTTTCGTTGCTCAGAACAACGAACTGCTGGTTTGTATACGAGTTTACAAAAAGCTCGTATCCCTTTTGTAAAAAGCCGTTTTTAAGTTTTTCAGCAAGCGTAATAGCTCGCTTTGAAATTTCAAAATACAGATTGTTGGTAAAAAGCTCAGAGAACTGAATTCCCAAAAGCCTGCCCTTTGCAAGCATTGCGCCCGACTGCTTTATCATATATCTGAAATCAGGCTTTAAGCTGTCATTTGTAATGACAAGCGCTTCGCCGAAAAGAGCGCCAACCTTGGTTCCTCCAATGTAAAACACATCGCAGAGATTTTCAAGTTCGCAGGGCTTAACGTCGTTAGCGCCGCTCGCAAGAGCATAGCCGAGCCTTGCGCCGTCTATAAAGAAATAAATTCCATATTTTTTGCAGGTGTTGTAAATTTCCTGAAGCTCCGCCTTTGAGTAAATCGTTCCTGTTTCGGTAGGGAAGGAGATATACGCCATTTTTGGCATAACAGTATGCTCCTTGGACTCGTCTGCGTTGTGAGATGTCAGAAGCTCCTCTATCTGCTTGGCGCAAAGCTTTCCATTTTCATTTTTTACAGCTAAAACCTTGTGTCCTCTGGCTTCAACAGCACCTGTTTCGTGGACGTTTATATGTCCCGTATCAGGTGAAATAACTCCCTGATACGGCTTTAAAGCGGCAGCAATAATAGTAGCGTTTGTCTGCGTTCCGCCAACTAAAAAGTGAACGTCGCTGTGGGTGAGTGAAAACGCAGCCTTGATTTTCTCTTTAGCCAAAGCGCAATATTCATCCTCGCCGTAGCCTACCGTCTGAACCATATTTGTCTTGTTTAATGCGTTCAGTATATTTTCGTGACAGCCTTCTGTATAATCGCTTGTAAATAATATCATATCTATTTGTTCTTTTCCATTTTCATTGATATGTCAAAACACTTGACCGAATGAGTCAATGCGCCGATTGAAATAATATCAACCCCTGTTTCGGCGATGCTCCTGATAGTTTCTTCGGTTACGTTTCCGCTCGCTTCCAAAAGCGCTCTCTTGTCGCAAAGCTTTACAGCCTCAGCCATCTGCTCGCAGGACATATTATCAAGCATTATAAGCTCCGCTCCAACGTCAAGAGCTTCCTTTACCTCATCAAGATTTGTGGTTTCAACCTCGATTTTTACGGTATGTCCTAAATGCTCTCTTAAAGCGTTCACAGCGTTTGTAATGCTTCCGTAAGCGTCAAGGTGAGTGTCCTTTAGCATTGCGCAGTCGGAAAGATTATATCTGTGGTTCTTTCCGCCGCCAACCGTTACGGCGTACTTCTGAAGTGAACGAAGTCCAGGGAGAGTTTTTCTCGTGTCCGCAACGCTTGCGTTTGTGCCCTTTATAAGCTCAACGCACTTTCTTGTCTGTGTTGCAATTCCCGACAGGTGGCAAACAATATTAAGAGCCGTTCTCTCGCCCTTTAAAAGCGTTTTTACTCTTCCGTGAATAACAGCGATAATATCGCCTTTTTTAACCTCTTCTCCGTCGTGAATTAAAATCTCATAAGTTATGTCGCTGTCCAAAAGCTCAAACACTCTCATTGCAAATTCAATTCCACAGACTACTCCGTCGTCCTTTGAAACGTACCTTGCGCTCGATGTAAGATTATCGTCTATAAGGTAATCGGTTGTAACGTCAATATAGTTTATGTCCTCTTTGATTGCTCTTTTAATTATGTCGTCAATTTCAAACTGCATTGGTTTCATAGCTTTTCCCTTTCTGCTTTTATGATTAGTAATTGTTAAGCTCGTGCTCTACCCAGTCCTGAGTTTTAAGCTCAAGACTTTCAGTAGCGGTTTTGTTAGCTTCGGATAAAATAATGTAAGCTACAGTAGCAAGCGATCTTGCTTCTGTGTAGTCCTTGTCAATGATAAAGTTTCCGTTTTCGAGCATTTCCTTTATCCTGAATATTTCGTCCAACCCAGAAAACAGCTTTTCGATATTCGGCATTACAAAGTAAGCCGATTGCATAATGCTTCTGATGCGGGTTCTTATTCCTGTAGGAATATGCTCGGCTCCCTCAGGCTGCTTGAATTCGTATTCGCTGTAGCTTCGCTTCATACCCTTTGCACGCTCGTTTATGACGTTTGCTGCACGCCTTGAAAATACAAGAGCCTCCATAAGAGAATTTGAAGCAAGTCTGTTGTTGCCGTGAACTCCTGTATGCGAGCATTCGCCGCAAGCGAACAGATTATCTATTGTCGTTTCAGAGTATTCGTTTACAGCAATTCCGCCCATCAGGTAGTGCTGACAGGGGTAAATAGGAATCAGATCCGTCGTCATATCGTAGCCTGCTTCCAAAAGCTTTGAATAAATCATCGGGAAGCGGTTCTTTACAAATTCCGGATCCTTGTGAGTTATATCGATGTAGAACTTGTCGCTGCCGGTTTTCTGCTCTTCAAAAATTATCGAGTGTGAAACAACATCTCTCGGTGCAAGCTCCAGTCTGTCGTCGTAGTTTTGCATAAATCTCTGCTTGTGGCAGTTCTTTAAATAAGCGCCCTCGCCACGAACGGCTTCTGTAATCAGGAAGCACTCCCTTGAACTTTTGTCGTTAAACGCCGTCGGGTGAAATTGTATGCTGCTGAGATTTGAAATCTTAGCACCCATATTGTAGGCAAATGATATTCCGTCGCCTGTTGCAATAGCAGAGTTTGTAGTATACTCGTAAACTCTGCCAATTCCGCCTGTCGCAAAAATGCTGAAGTGAGAGTGATAGGTTGTATAAACTCCGTCACGAAGCACGTTGAAGGAAAAGCCGTGGTGCGATTTTTTGACTCCGCACACAAGCGCATTATCAATAACGTCGACATTTTCAAGCGATAAAACGTACTCGCGAAGCTTGGTCGTTATTTCATTTCCTGTTGAATCCTTGTGGTGGAAAATTCTATGCTTGCCGTGACCGCCTTCAAGCGTTCTGTGATAGTCGCCGTCCGGGGTTTTGTCAAAATCCACTCCGAGATTTATTATCCGCTCAATATCTATATGCGCTTCGTTTACAAGTATAGTGGTTGTTTTCGGATTGTTTTCAAATCCTCCCGCAACGAAGGTATCATGCTTGTGATATTCAGGGGAATCGGTTGGAGAATTATAAACGCCTGCAATTCCTCCCTGTGCAAGTGAAGAATTACAAAGAGAAAGTTCAGATTTTGAAAGTAGTAAAATCCGCAGGTTTTCAGAGAGATTTATCGCTGAATAAAGACCTGCTGCGCCGCTTCCTACAATTATAACGTCATAATTATTCATAAAAATGACACGACCTTTCTGTGTTGAATATATTTGAATTGAGTAAAAATTTCGCTCAAAAATAATCATACCACATTTTTTTGGAAAATACCATACTTTTGTCATTATTTTTCAAAATATATCGCTTTATTTCTTGCGTAGCGTGAGAAGAGAATGAATAACAGGTGAGTTTTTACCAATTATTATGCTAAAAGAAAAAGCTAAGGGGGCTTATATTATGGATGATTTTAACTTTTCAAACGCACAAGGCAGATTATTCTCTCCGCTTGAAGCGTATAGGTTCGGCCTGGCGGTAGGTTCGTCGCTTAAGGAAAACAGCAAGGTCACAGTAGGCTATTGCCGAAACAGAGGCTCAGACATTTACGCCTTTTTAATCTCGTCGGCAATATCAGCTTGCAAAAACGATTGCTTTATAGTGCCTGAAAGTGAAGAATTTATGTCGGAATATGCAGCATATAAGCTTCATACAGATGAGTGTATACACATCCGTTCGGGAAGTCATATAAGCGTCAGTGCAAAGGGTGCGTTGGGAAGCGGCCTGAGTCTGGATTTTCTGAACGAGGTAACAGCTCACTACCATTCAAACGACTACAAAAAGGTAAAGCCTGCTCAAAGCGGAAAAATCAAAATAGTAAACGATATGGTGACTCTTTACGAGCTTGACCTGCTTAAGAATTTCAAGAGCATAAAAAATATACGAGCGAGTGTTAAAACTGCGTCGCCGCTTGTAGCAAAGCTTTTTGACGAGGTGATAAGGGATAAAAACGACCTGGGTGCCGAGGAGATAGTTTTTAACTTTTCGCTCGACTGCAAAAAGGTTTCAGCCTACAGCGACAGGTCAGGCTATGTGTTTTACGAAACGCTTTTGCTGATGGCTGCAAAAATTGAGCTTGAAAAGGGCGTGGAGGTCGAGGTTCCGGAATACTTCCCACAGGCGGCTGATACCCTTTCGGGCAGACTTACAAGAGCCGAAAACAGAGAAAGTCTTGAGATAAATGCCCACAACAGATTCCTGACCGACAGCTTTTATCTTATGACAAAGATTCTTGACCATCTTGGTAAAAACAAGCTGTCGCTGAGCGAAGCGCTTGAGGACGTACCGAAGGTATATTTTTCCGAACGCTATATTTATACGGGAGAAAAAAGCGAGGATAAAATAAATAAAATGCTTGAGTCAAAATTTCTGAACGAAAATAAAGAGCGGGTCAGCAGTATCGGAAAGGCGAGAGTAAAGCTTGACAAGGGAAAAAAGGGACTCGTTTTGTTTGCCGACGCTTTAAGCTTTGAAGCTGCAAGCTCAATCTGTGACGAAATAGAAGGCTATGTAAGCCGAATAAATCTTGACAAAGAGGAATAAAGTGGTTATAATAGGTGTATTCATATTGGTCGGATTTTTTTACAGTCGGAAATTTTACAGGGTGAGTTTTTCTCATCTATGATAAAACGAAACAGTTTTAGTCTTTCAAACATACCCGAGCCGCTTGAATTTCAGCTTTTGTTATGGCCCGGGATTTTTCATTTTACAGAATTTACAGAATCTTACTCCACAAATGGAGTTGTTTTAATCCATTATACGCCGAACGGAAATATGCGTATAGGGAAATTTTTAAAGGAAAGAAAGGATATATTTTTTATATGACAAAATTAAATAAGAGCTACTCTAAGCGTCCGAAATACGATAGAGCAGCGGCGAAAAGAGATCTGAGGCAGAAGTCGTTGGACGGAACTTATGACGACGAGCTTACCGGTCTTTTTACTATTGACGTACCCGAAGTAAATGCGACAGCAAGCAAAAAAGCTGCTGAGAAAAAATCCTCGGCGCAAACGTCAGCGCAAGCTAACACTAAAAAGTCAAAAAAGCAGACTACAAAGCAGCAGACTCAAAAGGCAAAATCCAGCCGCACCGATTCAAAGACAAAAAAGACAAAAACGACAAATAAAACTGTACAAAATACACAGCGCAAAAAGGAAGTAAAACGCTCGACTCCGGTTAAAATAATTCCGCTTGGAGGACTTAACGAAATCGGAAAGAATATGACTGTAATAGAATGCTCTAACGACATTTTCATCATCGACTGCGGACTTGAATTTCCTGACTCTGAAATGCTGGGCGTTGACCTCGTTTTACCTGATTATACTTATCTTGAGAAAAACGTCGAAAAAATAAGGGGAATCGTCCTGACTCACGGACACGAGGACCACATCGGAGGACTTCCTTATTTTCTCAACAAAATAAACGTACCGGTTTACGGAACAAGGCTCACTATTGGTCTTGTTGAAGGAAAGCTCAAGGAAGCGGGTCTTTTAGGCAGCGTTCAGCTTTCTGTCGTAAAGCCTGGAGATACAATAAAATTCGGCTGCATGGCGGTTGAGCTTATCAGGGTTAATCATTCTATTCCGGACGCTGTCGGTCTGGCAATTTTTACACCGGCTGGAATTTTGATTCATACAGGCGACTTCAAGGTCGACTTTACGCCGATTGAGGGCGGAGCTATCGACCTTGCGAGATTTGTGGAGCTTGGAAACAGGGGAGTTTTAGCACTAATGTCAGACTCTACGAACTCCGAGCGCCCTGGCTTTACTATGAGTGAAAGAAAGGTCGGAGAAAGCTTTTCAAGGCTTTTCCAGAGAGCCGACGGCAAGAGAATTATAATTGCAACCTTTGCATCTAACATTCACCGTGTTCAGCAGATAATCGACAGAGCTATCAAGGACGGCAGAAAGGTTGCCGTATCAGGCAGAAGTATGGTAAACGTAATGCAAAAGGGCAGAGAGCTAGGCTACCTGAAATGCCCTGACAGCATTCTGATTGACATTGAGGAGATAAACAGGTATTCGCCTGAGGAGCTTGTTATTATTACAACAGGAAGTCAGGGCGAGCCGATGTCTGCGCTTACCCGAATGGCAAGAAACGAGCACAGACAGGTAACCATTACCCCTCAGGACTTTATTATAATTTCAGCTACTCCTATCCCTGGAAACGAAAAGGGAGTTACTAATGTAGTAAACAGCTTGATGCGCCTTGGAGCAGAGGTGATATACGAGTCGATGTACGACGTTCACGTTTCAGGACACGCTTGTCAGGAGGAGCAGAAGATGCTGCTTTCTCTTGTAAAGCCGAAGTATTTTATCCCTGTTCACGGCGAGTATAAGCATCTTTCACGCCACGCTCAGACGGCGCATTCCACAGGAATCGACTACAAAAACATAATTATGGCGGACTTGGGAAGCGTTATTGAAACTGACGGAGTGGATATGAAAATAACGGGTACCGTTCCTGCTGGAAAGGTTTTGGTAGACGGACTGGGAGTCGGAGATGTCGGAGTTATTGTTCTTCGCGACAGAAAGCATCTGGCGGAGGACGGACTTATAATTGCAGTAGCGGCAATAGACAGCAAAAACCGCACTATCGTTTCAGGCCCCGACATCGTTTCAAGAGGTTTTGTTTACGTCAGAGAAGCCGAAGAGCTGCTCGACGGAGCGAAGGACCTTTTGTACGACTGCTTAAAGGGTTTCCTCGACAATTCAGTTTACGAGTGGAGTACGATGAAAAATAAAATGAAGGAGTCGCTTTCGGGATACATTTATCAAAAGACAAAGCGAAGTCCGATGATACTTCCGATAATTATGGAGGTTTAGCCTGTCGGCGTCAGAATTTT
This sequence comes from Ruminococcus sp., assembly GCA_021199305.1. Classification (GTDB taxonomy): domain Bacteria; phylum Bacillota; class Clostridia; order Oscillospirales; family Ruminococcaceae; genus UMGS1601. The sequence continues at coordinate 17,955 of JAJQIH010000041.1, read as the reverse complement.
AAGTCGAGCTACGGAGGAAAAAGCTATGAAAAAGAAAGCCCAGATACCTTTGATTGCGGCGCTTTTGCTGCTAGGAATATCGGCGGTACTTTCTGCGTTTTATATAATTGCAGGAGACGGCAATAAAAATGTTGGAATTGCAGCTTTTATTGTCGATATAGTAATGCTTGCTGTAATTATGATATATTTTATCGTCAGCGAAAACAGAAAGCTTAAGTACATTGCTAAAATGTCGCACGACTTAAAGTACACTCAAAGGGAAACGCTGTTTAACTTTCCAGCGCCTGTTCTGATAGTTGACGAAAGCAGAACGGTAGTCTGGGTAAACGAAAGCTTTTCAAGAGAGCTTTTTTCCGAAAAGGAAGCCTTTGGCAGAAAGGTTTCAGAGCTGTTTACCGTAAACTTCGATATGATGTTTCACGAGCAGGGAACGGTAGTTAAAATCCACGACAGATATTTTATAGCGAGAGCTACACGTCCCGAAAGGGAGGTAAACGGTCTTATAATGATTTACCTCAACGACGAGACCGAGTTTAAAAGCTTGCAGGACGAATATACCCTTTCTCATCCGTCCGTTATGATAATTTCTGTCGACAACTATGACGATGCGCTTCAGAATTCAAGAGCGAGCGAAAAAAGTACAATCGTCGGCGAAATCGAAAGGCTGGTTGAGGACTTTATAGATTCAACCACTGGAATAGCTGTAAATATTTCCTCGTCGAGGTTCGTAATTGTAATTGAAGAAAGACATCTGAGAAAGTGCATTGAGGATAAATTCGATATTCTTAACAAGGCGAGAGATATTTTGGTTGGCGGAAGTCAGCCGATAACATTTTCTATCGGAATCGGAAAGGATGCCGATACTCTTTCCCAAAGCGAAGCTTATGCCAAGCAGGCGCTTGATATGTGTCTCGGAAGAGGCGGCGATCAGGCGGCAATCAGGAACAAATCAGGCTTTGAGTTTTTCGGCGGAGTATCTAAGGGCTATGAGCGAAGAACCAAGGTCAGAAGCCGTGTAATCGCAAACGCTATTTCCGAAGCAATAAAGGAGTCGGATACGGTATTTATAATGGGACATCGAAACGGCGACCTTGACAGTATCGGTTCGGCAACCGGACTTTGCGCAGCTATAAGAAATCTTGGCAAGCAGTCGTTTGTAGTCTGTGACCTTGAATCCAATCTCGCAACGGTTATGATAAACCACATAAATGAAAATGAGAAGGATACATATTACATACCTCCTCAGATGGCGATGACGATGAAAACCGACGATAGCGCACTTATAATTGTTGATACGCACAATCCTGATATTTTGGACAGCACAGAGTTTTATCGGATGTTCGACAAGGTTATTGTTGTCGACCACCACAGAAGAATGGTAAATTCCATAGAAAACGCAGTTATTTTCTACAACGAGCCTAACGCTTCTTCTGCTTCTGAAATGGTCGCTGAGCTTGTTCAGTATTTATCTGAGAATACTACCCTTAAACCGCACATTGCTGAAAGCCTGCTTGCAGGAATTATGCTTGATACCAAAAACTTCGTTATGAAGACAGGTGTAAGAACCTTTGAGGCGGCAGCGTACTTGAAGCGACAGGGTGCAGATACAATAGCTGTCAAAACGATGTTCGCAACGCCTATTGATACATACAGAGAAAAGTCAAAGCTTATAAGCGAAGCGGAGCTTTACGGCTCCTGTGCTATTGCAACGGGCGACGGAAACAACGATGCTGTAAGACTTGCGGCGGCGCAGGCGGCGGACGAGCTTTTAGGAATTTCAGGAATCAAGGCTTCGTTTGTTTTGTACGAAAGCAACGCTATGACCGCTATGAGCGCAAGAAGTATGGGTGATGTAAACGTACAGGTTATTATGGAAGCGCTCGGCGGCGGCGGACATCACAATATGGCGGCAACTCAGGTTAATATGCCGATTGACGAAGCCAAGGAAAAGCTGAAGGAAGTGCTTGCACAAAATGTGGAAGGCTACGCTGAAAAGGCTTAGCACATTGATTTTGAATTTTTAATATTTACTTTTTGGAAAGGTAGGTTTTGAATATGAAGGTTATATTTTTAAAGGACGTAAAGGGCTCCGGCAAGGCTGGAGAGATTAAAAACGTCGCTGACGGATACGCAAGAAACTTTTTGCTGGCTAAGGGATTAGCCGCAGAAGCTACAAACAAGAACTTAAACGTACTTAAAGGTCAGCAGTCGTCAGTTCAGCATAAGATAGACGTTCAGAAGTCTGAGAACGAGAGCATTTCAAAAGCGTTAAGCGGAAAGACAATTTCTATCAAGGCGAAGGCTGGTAACGGCGGAAAGCTCTTCGGAGCGGTAACGCCAAGCGTTATTTCTCAGGAAATTGAAAAGGCATACAATATAAAGCTTGACAAGAAGAAAATATCCTTGAAGGGCGGAGATATAAAGGCTTTCGGCGATTACGAAGCCGATGTAAAGCTTTCACAGGGAGTTTCCTTTGCGGTTAAGGTAAGCGTTAGTGAAGAGTAATTTTTGAGGGTAAAAAAATGGACTTTACAACTGATATAGGCGTTTCCTCGCTGCCTGTAAGCTTAGAAGCCGAGCAGACCGTCTTAGGCGGAATACTTATCGATGCCAAAAAAGCACTGCCTGTCGTTATTGAACGGGTAAAGGCTGACTTCTTTTACAGCGAGCAGCACAGAGCAATTTTTGCAATTATGCAAAGAATGTTCACCTCAAACCAGAATGTCGACATATTGACAGTAGCCAACGAAGCTCAGAAAATGGGCGTGTTTGAAACGGACGTTATGGCGAGAACCTACCTGAAGGGTATGGCGGAAAGCGTTCCAAGCGTTTCAAATATTGAAAGCTACTGCGACATTTTAGAGGAGAAATACTACCTTCGCTCGTTGATTTTAGCGGCGAGGGAAATTATAGACAACGCTGAAAATGCTTCTCTTGATGCAAAGACGCTTCTTGACAGCGCAGAGCAAAAAATCTACGATATAAGAAAAGGCAAGGACGCTGAGGGACTTACTAAGATCGACAGCATTATCCTGGATTCCTATCAGCATCTGCAGCAGATAACAGGCGAGGACAAGGAAAAGTATTTAGGCGCAAAGTCTGGCTTTTCTCAGCTTGACAGGATAACAGGCGGACTTAACAATTCTGACCTTATAATCCTAGCGGCAAGACCGGGTGTCGGAAAATCTGCGTTTGCGGTTAATATCGCCGTTAATATGTGCAAAAGAAGCAACAAAGAGGTAGCTGTATTCTCGCTCGAAATGGGTAAGGAGCAGCTTGTAACCAGAATGCTTTCAAGCGAAGCGTTAGTCAGCAATACATCTCTTCGCTCAGGTTATCTGGAGGTTGAGGACTGGAACAAGCTTGCTGCCGGCGCAGCGGCGCTGTCCGAGCTGCCGATTTATATTGACGATACAGGCGGAATTACAGTTCCTCAGATGAAGGCAAAGCTTCGCCGAATGAGGAACTTGGGACTTGTAATAATTGACTATTTACAGCTGATGGAAAGCGTTGGAAATCATTCAAACAGAGTAAACGAGGTTTCTGAAATCACAAGGCAGCTTAAGCTTATGGCGAAGGAAATTAACGTGCCGGTTATCTGCCTTTCACAGCTTGCCAGAGGACCAGAAAACAGACAGGACCACCGTCCGATGCTCGCAGACCTTCGTGAATCGGGTTCTATCGAGCAGGACGCAGATATAGTTCTGTTTTTGTACCGTGACGGATATTACAACAAGGAGGCGGAAAATCAAAGTGAAGCCGAGTGTATAGTATCCAAAAACAGACACGGCGAAACGGGAACGGTAAACTTAGCGTGGCTCGGTGAATATACGCTGTTTCGCAGCATTGACACAACGGCAAGACAGGAGAATTAAGAGGGATTTTTATGCTTCCTGATAAGGTATACGATTTTTTGAAGGAAAAGGATATGTTTAATAGCGGCGACAGGGTGCTTTGCGCCTTGTCGGGAGGCGCCGACAGCACGGCGCTTTTGTGCGTTTTATGCGATTTGCAAAAAAAGCTTGACATATCCGTTTGCGCGCTTCATTTAAATCACAACCTTCGGGGGGAGGAAAGTAATCGTGACGAGCGTTTTTGCATAGATTTGTGTAAAAAGCTGGGCGTGAAGCTTAAAGTCGTAAGCGAGGACGTCTTGTCCTACTGCAAGCAAAATTCCCTTTCTACAGAGGAGGGAGCAAGAGCTTTGCGCTATAAGGCACTTCTGAACGAGGACTGCGATAAAATCGCAACAGCGCACACTCTTAACGATTCTTATGAAACCTGTCTTTTTAATCTGGCGAGGGGAACGGCGCTCAAAGGTCTGACGGGAATTCCCGCTAAGAGAGGAAAAATTGTAAGGCCGTTTATTGAGGCCACAAGGCAGGAGATTGAAGAGTATCTGACTGCTATAAATCAGGATTTCGTAACAGACTCCACCAACCTGACAAACGACTACAAGAGAAATTTTATCCGCCACGAAATAGTTCCCAGAATGCTTAATGTAAACGCTTCGGCACTTAAAAGCTTTAAGAATACATCACTTGCTTTAGAAGCCGACGAGGAATATTTAAACAGTGTTGCTCTTGACGTTATAAATCAAAGCAAGAAAGCAAAAAGCTGCTACGACATAAAAGTGCTTAAAGCTCAGGCGACGGCGATACAAAGCAGAGTTATCGCTATGATTTTAAGAGAGAATTCGGTCGAGGTCAGCAAAATTCGCATCGACGACTTAAGGCAGACGATAAACGAGGGCAAAAAAATAAATCTTTCAAAGGATGTCTTTAGCTTTGTGGACAAAGATGGTAATTTAAGAATCGGCGAGGAAAAACCCCTTGAGTGGATTCAGGTTTCAAAGCCTATAGAGCTTTCAAAGACGGAGGATTTTTTTGAAAAAACCGTACAGCTAAAATTGTGCGAAGGCGACTGTGAGTATCCTGTTATGGATTTTGACAAAATCAAGGGGAAAATCATATTGCGTAACAGAATGAGTCAGGATAAGGTAGTATTTTCCCGCCGCCAGCATACAACGCTTCTTAAAAAGGCGTACAACGAAAAAATAGCTCCTGATAAAAGGGAGAGCAATGTTATTTTATCCGACAGCGAGGGAATAATATTTGTTGAAAATTTTTCGGTTGCAAAAAGAGTAGCGGTTGACGAAGGTACGAAATCAAAGGTAGCGGTGGTTATTTTAAAGAAATAGCTTTTGATTTGTAAAAAAATGGGGTTTGTACGGTTGATATATCATACAATTTTCACATTATTATAGTAAATTCAATTAAGGCTTTCCGTGCTGACTACGGAAAGGTGCAAAAATTTAAGTGTTGACACAAAGCTTTTTGTGTAGTACAATCTGAAAAACACATAAATTGAAGGGATGAAAGTCCTGACGCTTTGAATTTTTTCAGGCGGCAGGCAGTTTTTATTAAAAAACATTGAAATCAGACTTAACGAGGAGTTGGTAGGATGAAAGGTAAGAAGAACAGGAGCCTGGTGGTTTACCTCTTGGTGTCAGCCGTAATAATTTTCGGCCTGGTATTTATGCTGAGCAGCGTTTCAGGCTCTGATACAACTGAGGTAGAATATTCTGAAATTTTGTCGTATTTTGACGATCTGGAGGTTTCGGAATTTGAGCTTGATTTAGGAAGTGGCGAGCTTAATTATACGCTGAAAAGCGATGATACGAGTGAACTTAGCGACGGACAGTACGCTCATACCTATGACGTTCCGTCAGTATCGGCGTTTTACAATAGACTGTTTAACGAAAGTTACGATTATCAGAAGCTCTACAATGCTGAAAACGAAGACGAGCCTTTGAAGATGAATCTCCTCGAGGTTCAGGACAACAGCATCTGGCTCAGCATTTTGCCGTATATTTTGATTATCGGCTCTATGGTATTGCTTTTCTATATGATGATGAAAAGCCAGGGCGGCGGAAAAATCGGTGGCTTTGGAAAGTCAAACGCAAAGCAGCACCTCAATACTGGTAAAAAGGCTACCTTTGCTGACGTCGCAGGAGCAGACGAGGAAAAGGAAGAGCTTGCTGAAATTGTTGATTTTCTTAAAAACCCGAAGAAGTTTGATTCTATCGGCGCAAGAGTTCCAAAGGGTGTTCTTCTGATGGGACCTCCGGGAACTGGTAAAACTTTGCTTGCAAGAGCCGTAGCAGGAGAAGCGGGAGTTCCGTTCTTCTCAATTTCAGGTTCCGACTTCGTTGAAATGTTTGTCGGAGTCGGAGCTTCAAGAGTCAGAGATCTTTTCGGCGAGGCTAAGAAAAATGCGCCTGCTATCATATTCATCGACGAGATTGACGCAGTAGGTCGTCAAAGAGGAGCAGGATTAGGCGGCGGCCACGACGAAAGAGAGCAAACGCTCAATCAGCTTCTTGTTGAAATGGACGGCTTTGACGGTAACGAGGGAATTATCGTTATGGCGGCAACAAACCGTCGTGATATTCTGGACCCTGCTCTTTTAAGACCGGGAAGATTTGACAGACAGATTCTGGTTTCCTACCCTGACGTTAAGGGAAGAGAGGAAATTTTAAAGGTTCATTCAAGAAACAAGCCGCTCGCTCCTGACGTTGATCTTAAAACAATCGCAAAAACGACAGTTGGTTTTACGGGCGCAGATCTTGAAAACCTTATAAACGAAGCCAGCCTTCTGGCGGCGAGAAAGAACAGAAAGGCAATTACAAAGGAGGATATGGAGGAAGCTTCAATCAAGGTAATTGCCGGACCTGAAAAGAAATCGAAGGTTGTCACAGAAAACGAAAAGAAGCTGACATCCTACCACGAAGCGGGCCACGCAATCTGTACCTATTATTGCAGCTCGCAGGATAAGGTTCATCAGGTTTCAATCATACCAAGAGGAATGGCTGGCGGCTATACGCTTTCACTTCCTGAAAAGGATAAATCGTTTGTTTCAAAGCACGAAATGATCGAGCAGATTGTTGTTTTGCTGGGCGGAAGAGTAGCTGAAAAGATTGTCCTCGACGACATTTCAACGGGTGCGTCAAATGACCTTGAGCGTGCAACCTCAACTGCCAGAGATATGGTTACAAGATACGGCTTTTCCGAAAAGCTCGGACCTGTCGTTTACGGCCACGACGAATCTCAGGTCTTTTTAGGACGTGATTACGCTGGCGGAAACCATTACTCAGAAGCTATTGCAGCGCAGATAGACGACGAGATAAGAGACTTGATTGAAGACTGCTTTAAGGAAGCTGAAAAGATTTTAAGAGAACACATCGACAAGCTTCATACAGTAGCTGGATACTTGTTCATTCATGAAAAGATTGACGGAAAAGAATTTGAATCTCTTATGAACGGGGTTACTCCAAGCGAAGAATAATCTTGACTTTAATATTACAGGGCGGACGATTCAGTCCGCCTTTTGTGTGATTTTTCGGCTTTTGCTTTACATTTTTCATATTCTGTGGTAGAATTACAATATTCGTGAAAAGAAAGGAGCGAGGATTATGCCTATTAAGATACCGAACGGACTTCCTGCGTTTAAAACGCTGGTCGAGGATAGAATTATGGTCATTGATGAGAACAGAGCAACTCATCAGGATATAAGACCGCTTGAAATAGCAATCCTCAATCTGATGCCTAAAAAAATTGAAACTGAAACTCAGCTTTTAAGGCTTTTGAGCAATACTCCGCTTCAGATTAACATTGAGCTTTTGCAAACGGCAAGTCATGAAACCAAAACTACCTCGGCGGAGCATATGTTTAAGTTCTACACTACCTTTGATAAGGTGAAGGATAAATATTTTGACGGACTTATAATAACTGGTGCGCCTGTTGAACAGCTTGAATTTGAGGACGTTGACTACTGGGACGAGATTTGCGAAATTATGGAGTGGAGCAAAACTCACGTCTATTCAACAATTCATATCTGCTGGGGAGCGCAGGCAGGACTTTTTTACCATTACGGCGTGAAAAAGTATCCGCTTGAAAAGAAGATGTTCGGAGTTTTCGAGCATCACGTTTTAAATCCAAGACATCCGATTTTAAACGGCTTTGACGACGTATTTTTAGTTCCTCATTCAAGACATACTGAGGTCAGAAGAAGCGACATTGAAAAGGTGCCCGAGCTTGAAATTCTCGCCGAAAGCGATATAGCGGGAGTTGACATTGTCGGCGATGAAAGTATGAGAAGATTCTTTATCTTCGGACATAGAGAGTACGACAAGCGAACGCTTGCGGAGGAGTATTTCAGGGATCTTGAAAAGGGACTTGACATTGACATTCCGTATAACTATTTTCCTGATGACAACCCGAACAACAAACCGCTTCACACCTGGATCTGCCACGCAAACCTGATGTTTTCAAACTGGCTTAACTTTATAGTTTATCCTGGAACGCCGTTTGATCTTAAGCAAATCAAATAGAACTGCTGCCGCCTTCGGGCGGCTTTTTTGTCGCAGGAATAAACCTTCGGCGTGCTTTTTCTCTACAATGGACGAATTTCATATCTTTTTGTTAAAAGCCGCCTTTGACAAAATTCTTTACATTACCTTGCTACAATAAAAACGTACAATTTCCGTATATAGAGAAAGAAACGGAAAAATTTATCAGGACAGGTGTGTAGGGAATGTTAAAAATGGAGACAACTTTAAAAAACACGGAGAAACTGCGCTATTTTTCATTTGCAGGATTAACAATGATTTCGAGCTTTGTGGCGACGGGAGGTGAGCTTTTTTCCTTTCCGTCGCCGATTAACGTCGTAATTTCAGCTCTTTGCGGAAATTATGGCGTATTTTCGCTTGCGGCTTCGCTTTTGTCGTACATAATCAATGGGAATGTCTTTGACGGGATAATAAATCTTTGCGCAATAGCAACGCTTATTGCCATAAGAATTATAACAGGTAAAGCTGAAAGCGAAACGCCGACAGTCACCGCTATGATTTCATCTTCGTCGTATCTTTTGTATGCAGCAATAATAAGTCTGGTGTCAGCCTCAGAGCCTGATGAGGTTCTGTACAGACTTCTCAGTACATTTTTGATTTTTGCAATAACATATTCCGCAAAGGTTTGCTATGAAAAGTACATAGACGACGGAATGTTTGAAATGAACGGCAGAGCGGGAATTATGATAGCGCTTATTTTTGTAACGTTGGTTTCAACCCTCACGAGCGTTTCAATTCTGGGAATAAACTTAGGAAGAGCTACAGGCGTGGCTGTTATGCTTTTTGCGGCGAACAAATATAAGTATATAGGCGGTGTAATTTACGGCGCTCTTTGTGCGGCGGGAGTAATTATTTGCTCACCTGAAATGGCAAAGAACACTCTGCTTCTGGCGGTAGCAGGTCTTATCTGCGGAGCCTTTTCGTCGCTTGGAGTTGTAGCGGTAGTGGTGTCGCTGATTGTAAGCGTTTTAGGCGGAATTTTCGTTATGGGAACCAACGCCGATTCCTTTAAGCTTTTGGCGGATATTATAGTAGGTGCGGTGATGTATCTGAGCCTGCCCGACAATAAAATTCTTTCAGCTTTCAGACTTGTCGGCGGAAAGAGAAAATCGCCCGAAATTTTGTGCCAGACCGCCGCTTCAAGACTTGAGTTTGCATCGAAGAATATAAACGCTGTAAGGGAGCAGATTGTAAGCGTTACCGAAGCGCTCGAAAAGAAAATCGAGCCGTGCGACCTGTCGAACGAGGTCAGAATGTGCGTCTGTAAGGACTGCACAAAATTTGCTTTCTGCTGGCAGCACAACGCGCCGGGAGTCAAAAGCGTATTTCTGCAGCTTTCTATGAGAGCAAATTTAAACGGCGCAATAACGCTTGAGGATATACAAAACAAATATAGCGAATGCTGCCGCAAGGAGGTTTTGATGAGTTCTTTCAATATGCTCTATATGAACCTTCGGTACGAGCAGGAAAGAAAAAACCGAATAGCAGAGCTCAGGGAGCTTTTGTGCTCGCAGCTAAGCGTTATGTCGGGTATGTTTGACGACCTTTCAACCGACACAGACAGCTTGAACAGAATTGACGCTATGCTTTCGGACAGCATCGCAGATATTGTTTACAGGCAGGGCATCAGAAACGCTAAAATTTGCGCTTATATTGACCAGGCGAGCAGACCGAAGGTTGAGATTTATATTCCAAAAAACATAAAGCCAGACCTTGTTAAGCTTACAGTTGAAATTGGTGAAGCTGCCTGCGCTGACTTTGACCTGCCTGTTGTAAGCATAGCCCAAAATATGAAAAGACTGGAGTTTTCGACAAAGCCGTACTATTCTCTTGAATCTGACGTGCTTGCGGCAAGCGCCGTTTTCGGTGACTATTCGGGCGACTATTACGAGCTTGTAAAGGCAACTCCAAACAGACAGTTTATAATTCTCTCGGACGGTATGGGAACTGGAAAAAGCGCAAGGCTTGATTCAATGCTTGCGGTAAACTTAGTGACAAGGCTTATAACTAGTGGAGCGAGTGGAACAACAGCGGCTTCTTTGATAAACGCAGTTTTAAGGGTTAAAAGCGAGGAGGAAAGCTTCGCTACCCTTGATATTGCCGACATTGATTTGACAACAGGTGCGCTTAATCTTTTGAAATGCGGCGCAGCGTACAGCTATCTTATCCGAAAGGGAAGCTTAAACGTCCTGGATGCCAAAACCTTTCCTCTCGGAATCCTGTCGGGAATTACTCCTGAAACTATAAGCTTAAAGCTTGAAAGGGAGGATATACTGCTTATATGCTCCGATGGAATATCCAAAGCGGAAATAAGTCAGGCCGTTTCAAACAAAAAATCAATCAACAAGTGCGAACCGAAGGAAATTATCAGAATGATTTCAGACGAAGTAAGTCTTAAAAAGTCTGGGACAAAGCCTGACGACGTCACTGTCATAGCTACAAAAATTTTGTAAAGCGTAAAGCCGACGCTCGTTTGTGATATACAAAAGCTCCATTTTATCATTACATCAAAATGAAACTCCAGTCGTCTTAATGTTAAAAGTTCTTATTTTTTTACAGTCAGTTTACACAATTGCCTTTTATTTGTTACGAATTGTAGAAAGTTATTGTCATTTTCAACAAATTTAGGTGTCGTTTTATGTGAGAATTGGAAAAATTGAATAAAAACTCTTGCATATAACACGAAAAAGAGGTACAATAGATAAAAAGAAGATGGAGGAGTGACTATGTCCGAAAATAGCATTAACAATAATAATGATTTTCCTATAATGCTTTTTCATCAGGGGAACAATTTCCAAATGCAGGACCTTCTGGGAAACCACAAGGGTGAGCTTGATGGAAAAAAGGGTTATTATTTCAGAGTCTGGGCACCTCACGCAAAAAGTGTAAGCGTCATTGGCGATTTTAACGACTGGGACGAAGATAAAAATGTTATGACTCGCCTTAAGGACAATGAAATCTGGGAATGCTTTATTCCAGACCTCAAGGAATATGATTTGTATAAGTACCGCATTATCACAAGCGACGGTGAAAAGCTTACCAAGGCGGATCCATACGGTGTTCATATGCAAACGCCCCCTGAAACGGCGACAAGGATTTATTCGGTTGACGGCTTCAGGTGGACAGATTCTGTGTACATGAAGGCAAAGGCTAAGAAAAACGTATACAAAAGTCCGATGAACATATACGAGGTTCATTTCAATTCCTGGAAGCGTTATCCTGACGGAAACTATTATACTTACGAAAAGCTCGCTGAAGAAATGATACCTTATATGCTTGAAATGGGTTACACTCATATCGAGTTTATGCCGCTTTCAGAGTATCCGTTTGACGGCTCGTGGGGCTATCAGCAAATGGGTTATTATGCGCCTACTTCAAGATTTGGTACGCCGAAGGATTTTATGAAGATGATAAACGCCTTTCACAAGGCGGGAATAGGCGTTATTATGGACTGGGTTCCGGCTCATTTTCCAAGAGATGCCGCAGGACTTTCTGATTTTGACGGAAGTGCTTGCTATGAGTATTCCGATTGGCGAAAGGGCGAGCATAAAGCATGGGGAACCAAGGTATTCGATTACGGAAAGAACGAGGTCGTTTCCTTCCTCGTTTCAAACGCTTTATACTGGCTTGATAAATACCACGTTGACGGTTTGAGAGTTGACGCTGTAGCTTCGATGCTCTACCTCGATTATGACAGACGTGACGGAGAATGGATTCCTAACAAGAACGGCGGAAACGAAAACCTTGAAGCTATTGAATTTTTCAAAAAGCTTAACTCTGCGGTGTTTGAAAGATTCCCGAACGCTTTGATGATAGCTGAGGAGTCGACAGCCTGGCCGATGGTTACAAAGCCTGCAGATATAGGAGGCTTAGGCTTTAACTTCAAGTGGAATATGGGCTGGATGAATGATATGCTCAAGTATATGGCGCTCGACCCGATTCACAGAGCATTTCACCACAACGCACTGACATTCTCGTTCTTCTACGCTTTTTCTGAGAACTTCGTACTTCCGATTTCTCACGACGAGGTGGTTCACGGAAAGGGTTCGCTTGTAAATAAGATGTTCGGCGACACCGACCAGAAGTTTGCTCAGGCGAGAACCTTTTTAGGCTATATGATGGCGCACCCCGGCAAGAAGCTTCTGTTTATGGGAAGTGAATTTGCACAATTCAGGGAGTGGGATTACGAAAGTCAGCTTGAGTGGTTTATGATTGACGAGTACGAAAATCATAGAAACTTCCATAAGTTCGTCAGAAACCTGAACAGATTTTATCTTGACAATTCTCCTCTGTGGGAAATAGATTATTCGTGGGAAGGCTTCTCGTGGATTTCAAACGACGACTATACTCAGAGCATTATAGTTTTCAGGCGAATTGACGACAGCGGAAATGAAATAATTGTAGTTTGTAACTTCGTTCCTGTTTCAAGGACAGGCTACAGCTTCGGAGTTCCATACAAGGGAGCATACAAGGAGGTATTCAATACCTCGTCTGACGACGGACTGACTCCCACTAACAAGAGAGTCAGAAGCAAGGCAGTTCCGATGCACGGATATGATAATTCTATAACGATTGATATTCCTGCATATTCGACAATGTATTTCAAATATGAAAAGCCAAAGCCGAGAGCTAAAAAGGCTACGACTTCGACAACAGCTAAAACGGTTAAAAAGAGTACGGCTTCGACAAAAAAGACAACGGCTAAGAAGCCTGCCTCTGCAGCAAAGCCGAAAGCAGAATCTGACAAAAGCAGCAAATAACAATTTATATACAAATAATTTAGGCGGTGATCTGATGATTAACAAAAAAGAAACAGTTGCAATGCTTTTAGCGGGCGGACAGGGAAGTCGTTTGTACGCTCTTACAAAGCAGATTGCAAAACCTGCGGTTCCTTACGGCGGAAAATACAGAATTATTGACTTTCCGTTGTCAAACTGCGTAAACTCAGGAATTGATACGGTAGGAGTTCTTACCCAGTATCAGCCGTTGGCGATGAACGACTACATCGGAAACGGACAGCCATGGGACCTTGACAGAAACAACGGCGGAGTTCATATTCTTGCGCCGTATCAGTCGCAAAGCGGAGCTGAGTGGTACGCTGGTACTGCTAACGCTATCTACCAGAATCTTTCGTTTATTGAAAGATATGATCCTGAATACGTTGTAATTCTTTCGGGCGACCACATCTACAAGATGGATTACAGCGAAATGCTCAGGTATCACAAGGAGAAAAACGCAGACTGCACTATAGCAGTTATTGACGTTGACCTTGAGGAAGCTTCACGTTTCGGAATTATGTTTGCCCGTGACGACGGCGAGATTTACGACTTCGTTGAAAAGCCAAAAGAGCCGAAGAGTACGCTCGCTTCAATGGGAATTTATATCTTCTCATTTGACGTGCTGAAGAAATACCTGACCGACAACGAGAACGACAAGAGAGTTGATAACGCTAAGGACTTCGGAAAGGATATTATTCCGATGATGCTGAAGGACGAAAAACGCCTTTATGCGTATCGCTTCGAAGGCTACTGGAAGGACGTTGGAACTATCGACAGCCTCTGGGAAGCTAATATGGATCTTATCAATCCTAACATTCCTATTGACCTTTACGACCCGACATGGAAAATCTATTCGAGAAATCCTGTAATGCCGCCGCAGAGCATCGGTAAGAATGCAAAGATTCAGAACTCTATGGTAACAGAGGGATGTATCATTGACGGAACGGTAGACTTCTCTATGATTTCAGACGGCGTTGTAATTGAAGAGGGCGCTACAGTTACCGATTCCATTTTAATGCCAGGAAGTGTTGTAAAGTCAGGAGCTGTTGTTGAATATGCTATTATCGGCGAAAATTCGACAATCAGCGAAAACGCAAGAGTTGGAGCAAGACCTGAAAATGTCGAAAACCGCGACGAGTGGGGAATTGCTGTTGTTGGACACAAAATTACAATTTCTGAGGGAATGATAATCGCACCAAAAGAAATTGTAGGAGAGAATAAGTAAGGAGGGAATGGATATGTCAATAAATATGAAAAATGTTCTGGGAATAGTTTTTGCTAATATGCACGATATGACTGTCGAGTCCCTTACACAAAAAAGAACGATGGGTTCTATCCTGTTCGGCGGAAGATACAGACTTATAGATTTTCCTTTGTCGAATATGGTAAACAGCGGAATTTCAAATATTGGCGTTGTTACAAAGCATAACTATCAGTCGCTTTTAGACCACATGGGAAACGGAAGGTCATGGGACTTAGCTCGTAAAACTGGCGGACTTCACATTCTTCCGCCGTTTGGAAATAACGAAAGCACTCTTTACAGAGGAAGACTTGAAGCGCTGTACGGAGCTATAAGCTTTATTGTACACGCACCTCAGGAATATGTTGTAATGAGCGACTGCGATGTAATTGCAAATATTGATTACCGCCCGATTGTTGATTTTCACGAAACAAGCGGAGCTGACATAACCGTTGTTACAAGCACAGGAAAGCTCAATTCTTATGAAACAAAGCAGGGAACCTTTATGACTGTTGACAGTCAGGGAAGAGTACAGGACGTTCTGATTCACAGCGGTTTAGAGGGAACAGGTGCTTTAAACCTCAATATGTACGTTGTTAAGAAGGATTTTCTTGTTGACATTATTATGTCGTATACAGCAAAGGGAATGTACAGCTTTGAAAGAGACGTTTTGCAGGCTAAGAAGAATGAGCTGAAGATTATGGCTTATGATTATCAGGGCTACTACAAGCAGATTTGCAGCATTCTTTCCTACTATAATGCAAATATGGATTTGCTGGATGTTAAAAATTCAAAGCAGCTATTCAACCAGAACTCACCGATTTATACAAAGCTTAAAGATAACGCACCTTCAAAGTACGGACTTGACAGCAAGGTTACAAATTCTCTTATCGCAGACGGCTGCGTAATTGACGGAGAGGTTGAAAACTCCGTGCTGTTCAGAGGCGTAAAGATAGGCAAGGGTTCTGTTGTCAAGAATTCTATTTTAATGCAGGATACGGTAGTAGGCGAAAACACAACTATCGACTATGCAATAACTGATAAGAATGTTGTAGTTGGAGATGACAGAAGTCTTTCAAGCTCAGAAACCTTCCCTATATATGTAGCTAAGGACGCTAAGGTTTAGAAAAAAATCTGATTTTACAAAGAAAAGAGGAATGTTTATGAATATATTATATACTGCGTCAGAAGCGCTTCCTTATATTGCGTCTGGCGGACTTGCAGACGTTGCTGGTTCACTCCCTGCTGCTATTAACGCTCAGGGACACGATTGCAGAGTCGTAATTCCTTATTACGGACAAATCAAGCAGGAGCTGAAAGACGGACTGACGTTTCTGACCAACTTTACCGTTCCGGTTGCATGGAGAAATCAATACTGCGGTGTGTTTGTCGGAAACGTAAACGGCGTTACATATTATCTTTTGGATAACGAGTATTACTTCGGAAGAAACGGACTTTATGGCTTCTACGACGACGCAGAAAGATACATTTTCTTTTCTCGTGCGGTGTTAGAGCTTATTCGCTACATTGATTTCAAGCCAAACGTAATAAACGCAAACGACTGGCAGACAGCTTTGGTTCCTGTATATTACGACATCTTTTACAGATACCAGTCGGGATACGAGGACATCAAAACGGTATTTACCATTCACAATATCCAGTATCAGGGCAGATACGGACTTGAACTTATAAGCGACCTTATGGGAATACCTCTTTACCATACTGACCTGCTTTCTTACGACGGCGACGTAAACTTTATGAAGGCAGCTATTGAGGTTGCAGACAAGGTTACTACCGTTTCACCAACTTACGCTACGGAAATTTTAGACCCGTGGTATTCTCACGGACTTGACAGAGCGCTTGCTGGAAAGCAATATAAGCTTTGCGGCTTCTTAAACGGAATCGACCAGAACGTATACAATCCTGAAACCGACCCGATTATCGCTAAGAATTACGGACTTAAAGACAAGTCTGGCAAGAAGATCTGTAAGAGGGCTCTTTGCGAGGAAATGGGAATTGCCGACGGTAAGGAACCTGTTATCGGAATCGTAACTCGTTTTGTTTCTCACAAGGGACTCGACCTTATAAAGTATGTGTTTGAGGATATTGTAAATCTGGGTTATAAGTTTGCAATCTTAGGCAGCGGAGAAAAGATTTACGAGGACTTCTTCACAGAAATGAGCTATCGTTACCCTGACAGAGTAGGCGTTAAGATCGGCTTTATTCCTGCGCTTTCAAAGAAAATCTATGCAGGAGCTGATATGTTCCTTATGCCTTCACAGTCGGAGCCTTGCGGCTTAGCTCAGATGATAGCTTTAAGATACGGAACTATTCCTATCGTTCGTGAAACGGGCGGACTAAAGGATTCAATTCAGGACGCTGGTGACCCGAACGGTCAGCTGGTCGGAAACGGATTTACTTTCAAGACCTACAACGCTCACGATATGCTTGACGCTTGCGCAAGAGCAAGAGGCTACTACGACAACAGAATGAAGTGGGGCCAGCTTGTAAACAATGCGTTCAGACAGGACTTCAGCTGGGAGAAATCCGCTAAGCTTTATATCGGCTTGTATGAAAATATGTAACTAACTGAATAATCTTCCATTTGTTGGAAATACTTAATGCAAACGGCTTGAAGGAATTTAAGCTGTTTGCATTATTTTTTGGAGCTGATAAAATGGGATTATTAAAAAGAACTCTTGCGACATTTATAGCAGCTTGTACTTTTCTGCTCTCAAGCGCTTTGCAGGCATTCGCTGCAAGCGGCGGAGAGATAATTGAAATTGAAAGCGAAAATCAAGTGGTTGACAGTATGACGATTGACGGAAAGACAATTTGCGCTTATTACCACCCGATTTCTGCCCTTACAAGCGAGGAGGTATTTTCTGACGAAACCTATTCCTGTGCGGCACTCGTAAGCCGCTTTTATAAAGAAGTCTACGGCATAGATATGCAGTACCTGTATCCGTCCTCAGCTCCGACAGCTCACAATGCCGTATTTTACGAAACCAAAATCGTTCACGTCGGCGACATTTATATGAGCAACAACCACTGGGCGATTGTCAAAGAGGTAAGCGGCTCTACAGTTACGCTGTTTGAGCAAAATTGGTGTTGGAGCGAGGATGGCAAAACCTTCGCTAAGTGCGGCAGAACGGTTGACCTCGATAACTTAGATGAAAGTATCGGCGAAACCTTTTACACTACCAGAACGCCGCTGAAAAGCGTATTGAAAACTATTGCCGCTATGCTTCGTGATATGCTGAACCGCCCCACACGTTCTTTTTCTTTAGAAAATCAGGATAGGGGAGAAAGAATAAATAAAAGTTAATAAAAAGTTTATCATATATCTCTCAAATCGTTTCTCTTTTTCTTATACCACACTTTTAAATTCAACATTCAGTATTCCCAGCGACTGGTTCGCTGGGATTTTCAATCCTCAATAACCGACACCAGCGGCGGAGTGAGGTCTATTTCTTCTTTGCAAAATATTACAAAAAAACCGTCAAAAATTACATAATTATGCAAAC
>JAJQIH010000011.1 GCA_021199305.1 Ruminococcus sp. | reverse complement strand
GTAGCTTGCTATATATTTTTGGAGTTAGTGTAAACTATCATTGACAAGTGGACAAAATGTTTTGCAAAATACTTTGTTTGCCCTTGCAAAATGGTTTGAAATATGATATAGTTATTTTAAGAACTAATTCATTACGAATGGGAGGACTTTTAATGGAAAGCAGAGCAAAAACAATTTCATCTTCGAGAAATAAAAGAGTAAAAATAGGTGTAATTCCTGGACATTTCGCAACTAACCACTCTCATATCAACTACTATGTAGATATGACCGCTATCAAGACAAGTCATAAAATGGCTAAGGAAGCTGCAAGTGATCTGGCTATGAATTATACCGGAACTCATATCGACACTATTATCTGCCTTGAGGGAACTGAAATGCTCGGCGCATTTTTAGCCGAGGATTTAAGTGCAGCAGGAATCAACAAGGACGTAGATATTTCTGTTATTACGCCTGAGTTTAACAGCAACAACCAGATGATTTTCAGAGATAATACTCAGTCAAAAATCTGGCAAAAGCAGGTACTTCTGCTCATTTCATCGGCATCAACTGGTAAGACAATAAACAGAGCAATCGACTGCCTTAACTATTACAATGGTAAGCTTGCAGCAATTTCCGCTATTTTCTCAGCTATTGATGAATCAAACGGAATTTCTGTAAAGTCAATCTTTACTGACAAGGACATTCCTGGTTATGCTACATACACTCCGAGAGATTGCGAGCAATGCCTGTCAGGAAATAAGGTTGATGCGTTGGTAAACAGCTTCGGCTATTCAAAGCTTTAATTCTTCAGGAGGATATATTATGTTTTGCCCAAAGTGCGGAATGCAAATTCCTGATGATTCTGCCTTTTGCCACCACTGCGGTCAGCCTGTAAACTCGCAACCTGGCAGCAACCAGCAATACTCAAATTACAATCCATATCAGCAGCCTTATGCGCAAACTGTCGCACAGCCGCAAGGCTCACAAAAGGTAGTTGATAAGCTAAAGAGTGCGGGAAGCTCACCGCTGTTCTTAATTGCAGTTATTGCCTTTTCTCTGGCAATTGTAATTTCATTGATAACCTCGGTTTATACATCTACCTCGTCAGATTTTGCTGATACAATTATGATTCTTGCAAGTAAGTTCGGCGTAGATTATGATATATACAGCACCTTTACTACTGCAAGCGTCGCTTCGTCGATATTCAGCGCAGTAATGAGCTCTTTGCCAAGCATTATTGTTGCAATAGGTCTGTGGCTTACATATTCGAGTGCTATCAGCAAGAACAACAGAATGAAAACATCAGGACTTACCCTTGTAAAGGTAATAATGGTATTTTATATGGTAATGCTTGACATTCTGTTTGGAATTTGCGAAATAATTTTTCTGATATCGTCCGTAGCAGCAACGAGCTATGGTGTGGACGACGGAACAACGATACTTCTCGTAGTTTTCAACATTCTCATTATTGCAATTATAGCGTTTATCAACGTCTACTATGCCTTTATTATCAAGTCAATAAATACAGCCAAGCGGGTTGCTACTACGGGTGTAGCATCCGACAAGGTTTCGTCCTTCGTAGGCGTTCTGTGTTTTATCTCAGCAATCGGTACCGCTCTGACGCTGATAGCAAATCTTATTTTTTACGCAACTGCATCTTCCTTTACTTTTGCGGCTGATGAGTTCGGCGATGTTCTGTCAATAATTATGGACTACTATTATTCGACAGATCTTATGCTGCTTACCCTTTTAGAACTTGCAATGACGCTTACCGCAGATCTTTGCTTTGGAATTTTAATTTTCAAGTTCAGGGGTTCAATGCGAAAGCTAATAGCTTCAGAAAACGAAGAATAAACTTGATATGAAAGCCCTCACCGAAAAGGTGAGGGCTTATTTTGTGGAAAAATACGGAGCAGTTAAAAACCACTCCGTAAAATTCTTGCTATCTGATCGCTTCTTTAACCTTAGCAGCCTTACCAACTCTGTCTCTCAAGTAGTATAGCTTAGCTCTTCTTACACGACCTCTTCTAACAATTTCAACCTTGTCAACAACAGGTGAATGAACAGGGAAAACTCTTTCGATTCCACAGCCGTGAGCAACTCTTCTTACTGTGAAGGTTTCGTTGATTCCGCCGTGCTTCTTAGCGATGATTGTTCCCTCGAACACCTGAATTCTTGACTTGTCGCCTTCCTTGATCTTAACGTGAACCTTAACGGTGTCACCGATGTTAAGCTCAGGAACTTCAGCCTTCAGGCTTGAATTTGAAATAAGCTTTAAAGCATCCACTTTAAATACCTCCTGTGTTTTTTCAGACATTCATACACACTTAAATTTCAAGTGTCAGAGGACTATCCGCTTTAATGTATATCGAATGATATGCACTAACTCCCGTCGAAAGGAACGACGGATTTTCAAATGCCTAAATAGTATAACACACTTTTTCAATAATTGCAAGTGCTTTTTTCGTTATTTTTACCATTTTCGGGAAATTTTTTACGGGGTTTATTCTCCCTTTAATCTGTGAAGACCTTCCCAGTAGATTTTGCTTGTGTTGTCAACAACATCCTGCGGAAGCGGCTGAATGCCTTCCTTGCCGTCAATTCCCATTTCTTTAAGCCAATCTCTGACAAACTGCTTGTCGAAGCTCTTTGGACTTGTGCCAATCTTGTATTCGTCTGCGTCCCAGAATCTCGATGAGTCAGGCGTAAATATTTCGTCGGCAATAGTAAGCGTTCCGTTTTCGTCCATACCGAACTCAAACTTTGTGTCAACTAAAATAATTCCATGCTCCTTAGCGTATTCAAAGCACTTGTTGTAAAGGCTGATTGAAATATCCTTGATCTTTTCAGCAAGCTCAAAACCTATATCGCTCGCCATCTGCTCAAAGCTTACATAGATGTCGTGTCCTTCGCTTGCCTTTGTAGATGGTGTAAACATTGGCTCGTCAAGCTTCTCGGCAAGCTGGTACTCCTTGTCAAACTTAGTGCCGCAGAACTCCTCACCCTTTTGGTAAGCCGACCACATACTTCCAAACATATAACCACGAACTATAAACTCGTAGTTCATCATTTTAAGCTTTTTGACAAGAATAGTTCTGCCCTTGTATTCAGGCTTCTGAAACTCCTCAGGCATATCCTTTAAGTCGCTTGAGATGATGTGGTTAGGAATTATGTCCTTGACATAGTCAAACCAGAACAGCGACATCTGATTTAAAACGATTCCCTTGTCAGGAATTTCTGTCGGAAGAATAACGTCGAAGGCTGAAATTCTGTCTGTTGTGACAATAACAAGCTGACCATTTTCGAGGTCGTAAACCTCTCTTACTTTTCCGCTGATAATTTTTTTCATTAAAAACAATCCTTTCCAAAATCTGATACTGTCGCTTGACAAGAATATGCATTCTTTGCAAGCCTTTAATAAATTGTACCATAGTTTCGTTTTATTTTCAAGACTTGCGCTCTTTTTTCTTGACACATATAATCAGATTTAGTAAAATAGAATATGAAAAGAGTAAATGCAAAATCACAACTAAAGAGGGTGAAATAATTGGCGCAGACAAAAAAGAAAACAAGCTCCACCAGATCTTCCAAAACAAAAAGCACTGCCTCAAAAAGCACAGCCGCTAAAAGAAAAACTACAACGGCAAAGTCGACTAAAAAATCCGAGCCGATAGTTTTAGCGAGAGTTCAGAAGAACGAAAGCTGGCAGCCGCTGGCAAAGTCGCAAAGCACATCAGCTTCGACGTCAAAAGCTCCGGTCAAAAACAAAAAGAAAAAAAGCTCAAAGAAAAAGAAAACGAGCGACTCAAAGCTCGCAGCTATTACAATAGCTTTAGTATTTGCGGCGATTTTTATAATAGTTCTGCTTGTGTTTATATTTAACGCCTTTGATTTAAAGCTTTGGTAGAAGCTTCGCTTTAACGCCTTTGTGGAAATTTTTCCGCAAAGGCTTTTTTGCGCTTTTAAATCGACATTTCTTTCAGCCTGTTTGGTTTATACTATTTTCAGAAAGCAAAAAATGTCATACAGGTGGTACAATGACTGTTTACATAGACGTTTTAATACTCACAAACGTATACTTTACATACTTCTTTATAAAATCGGTTATGCTTGTTTCCCACAAGCGTTTTTCGCCTCTGAGAACTCTCCTGGCATCGCTTCTCGGTGGAATATCATCACTACAAATTTTCATAAGCGACAGTCTGCCGCTTAGTACTCTTGCAAAGCTTTTATCTCTTGTCCTGATTTCGCTTTTGCTTTCAGGTTTTAACGCAAGAGATTTTCTTGATACCGCTTTAAAGCTCGTGATTGTAAATCTGCTTTTTATCGGACTGTGCATAGTTTTGTGGCGGCTGCTAGGAAGAAGCGTATATATAATCGGAATGACCGTGTATTTTGACATTTCCCTTGTAATTTTAGTTCTGGTAACAGTTATAACTTACGCTGCTTTCTGGGTGTACGATTATATAAGCTTTCGCCTGAGCGTCAAAAGGGGAGCGAAGGTAAGGGTTGAAACCGAAAATTCACTTGTTACCCTTGACGGAATAAGCGATACAGGAAATTCTCTTTATGATTTTTTATCCCAGCGTTCTGTTATTGTATGTAGCTCTAAAGAGCTTGAAGTGGCGTTTGAAAAAAAGCTGTATAAGCTTCTGCCATTTGAAACTGTAAACGGAAGCGGACTTGTGCGGGTGTACGTTCCAAAAAAGGTATATATAGATTCAAAGTCGGTTGAAGCAAATATTGCGCTTGTAAAGCTCGATAAACCCAAGGCAATTTTCAATCCAGATATTTTAAGGTAGGCGGCAAATAATGATTACTCTGAGACTAAGGCTATTTTTTGAAAGAAAAATTTTAAACAGACTTCTCGGCAAGCGGAAGATTGACTACATAAACGGAGCCGACTCGCTTCCGCCGCCGCTCGGAGAAAAGGAAGAAAAAATAGCTTACGAGCTTTTAAAAAAGGGAGATAAAAAAGGCAAGGAGCTTTTAATTGTTCATAATCTGCGGCTGGTGGTGTATATTGCCAAAAAGTTTGAATCAACTGGAATAGGACTTGAGGATTTGATTTCAATTGGTACAATAGGTCTTATTAAAAGCGTAAACACCTACAATCCCGACAAGAATATAAAGCTTGCAACCTACGCTTCGAGGTGTATTGAAAATGAGATTCTGATGTTTCTCAGAAAATCCAATCAATACAAAAACGATATATCAATCGACGAGCCGCTTAATATTGACTGGGATGGCAACGAGCTTTTGCTGTCTGACATTTTAGGAACGGACAATGATATTGTTATGCGTGGAATAGAAAGCGAGGTTGAACGCCAGCTTGTTCTTGAAGAAATCAAAAAGCTTAGCGGCAGGGAAAAGACAATAATGAAAATGCGCTTTGGAATTGATTCAGGGCAGGAGATGACCCAGAAGCAGGTCGCAGACGTTGTCGGAATTTCCCAGTCGTATATTTCAAGACTTGAAAAGAAGATTTTAAAGAGAATAAGGCATAATATAGAAAAAATCTGCTGAAAGAAAATCGGTGAAGCTTTACGACTTCGCCGATTTTTTCTTACATAAATTTTGCAATAGGTGATACGAGGATTTTACATAGCAGTAGTAAAATATATATGGCGAAAATAAGACTGAGTTTATTACGGACTTTTTGCCATATCATATTCTTGGAATGGAATGGTGTTATGAAAAGAAAATGTTGGCTGGCTTTTCTTTTGCTTGTTGTCATAACCGTTTTTTGCAGCTGCAGCGCAGATAACGAGCTGTCTGTTGTAGAAGGACTTGACGAGTTAGGTGAGGTGTCAGTCATTTCAAGAGAAGACGGCTCTGGCACAAGAACGGCTTTTGCACAGCTTGTGGGCTTTGATGAAGAGCAAGACGACAAGTCAGATTCTACTACCGATAACGCTTTGATAGTCGAGGATGCAGAGGGAGTAATTCAAGCGGTAGGCGATGATACTTCGGCAATTGGATACGTTTCAATGGGTACGCTTGATGAGCTTGAAAACGAAAAGACTCTTTCAGTAAACGGCGTCAGTGCAACGCTTGAAAACGTAAAAAGCGGAGATTACGAGCTTAGCCGACCTTTTTTACTTGTATGGTCAGGAAGTTTAAGCGAGCTTGAGCAGGACTTTTTAACCTATACTCTCGGTAAAGGACAGGCGATAGTTGAAAATTCATACGTTGCTGTTTCTGAAAGCCGTACATTTTTGTCAGGTCAGTACGAGGGAACAATTACAATTCACGGTTCAACCTCAGCGGCACCGCTGCTTGAAGAGCTTGCAAACGAATATATGAGCATAAACACTCACGCTAAGGTTGTAATTGAAGCGTCCGACTCAACGACGGGAATAAACGACGCTCTGCAGGGCAGCTGCGATTTTGGAATGGCGTCCCGTGAGCTTGAAAGCTATGAGGAGGAGCTGCTTGAAAAGAAAACAATAGCCAAAGACGGAATAGCAGTAATTGTCAACAAGGACAATCCGTTGGATAGCGTTACAATAGAGGAATTGAACGAATTGTTTACAGGTGCCATATCCGATTGGAGCGGCATAAATCTGAATCGGGGAGATAGTTAAGTATGAGTAGTGCGTTGGTAACAATATTTGGTTTGATAGGCGGACTTGCCCTGTTCCTTTTTGGAATGAATATGATGAGCGAGGGTTTGCAAAAGGCCGCTGGCGAAAAGATGAAGCAAATCTTGCGAATACTTACCAAGAACAGAATCTTAGGAGTTATAGCCGGTGCGCTCGTTACTGCCGTATTGCAAAGCAGCAGTGCTACAACCGTAATGGCAATAGGCTTTGTAAGCGCAGGACTTATATCTCTGCCACAGGCGATTTCAGTTATTTTTGGTGCAAATATAGGAACTACGATAACAGCTCAGATTATTGCCTTTAAAATTTCCGATTACATTTACGCTATTATATTTATCGGCTTTATCGTATCGTTCGTTTGCAAAAGTGAAAAGATTAAAAATATCGGACAAACGATTTTTGCCTTCGGAGTTTTGTTTTTGGGAATTGAAACAATGGGAAGCGTTATGAAGCCGCTTGCATCAAGTCCTGTATTTACTGATATGATAGCAAGAGTTGCTGACATTCCTGTTTTAGGAGTTGTAGTAGGAGCTGTAATGACGCTCGTAGTTCAAAGCAGTAGCGCAACGATAGCTGTGCTTCAGAACTTTGCTTCTCAGGCAGGAGCAGACGGCCACAGCATTTTAGGACTGACTGGTGCTATTCCTATATTGCTGGGCGACAATATAGGAACTACAATCACAGCGTTGCTCGCTTGTATCGGTCAGTCAAGAGATGCTAAAAGAACGGCTGTCGCTCACAGCATTTTTAACATTTCAGGTGCGCTGTTGTTTATCTGGTTTATAAAGCCGTTTGCTAAGCTTGTTGAGCTTATTTCACCGAGCGGCGATGAGCTGGACGTTATTTCAAGGCAAATAGCTAATGCGCACACGCTGTTTAATCTGACAATGACGATTATATGGGTTATCTTCTTAGGCCTGATGGTAAAGATAGTAACGACGCTTATAAAGGACAAGAAGGGCGATGCTATAGACCTTTCAAAGCCAAGATATTTGGACCACAATGTTTTATCCCAGCCGGCAGCGGCTCTTCAGCTCGTTGTGAAGGAGGTTCAAAACTGCAGCGATATAGTAAAGGGTATGCTTTCAAACGTACTGAGCGTAATAAAGAACGCCTCAGCAAGCGGAGGTAAGAGCAAGGACAATAAAACGCTTGCTGAAATTCAAAAAAGCGATACAGCGCTCAAAAACTTGCATACTGAAGTTGAAGACTATCTGGCGGAGCTGTTCTCGTCTGGTGCGCTTACCGAGCTTCAGGCGGCGCAGACGGCCAAGCTTATGTACGTTTACGGTGATATATGCCGAATGGGAGTTTTGTCCGCTGAAATGGCAAACGCTATAAAGGAAAAGCGTGAGAAAAAGTATGTTTATTCCAAGGACGCAATGGATAACCTGGAAAGCAGTATGAGCTGCATTGAAGGAATGTACGAGCACGCAATTTCAGCGTTGTCAACAGGCGATAAACAGTCGATTGACATTCTTTTAAGTCACAAGGACGAGCTTCTGGACTTAGACCTTGAAATGAGGAAAAACCACCTCCAGCGTGTAAACAGCGGAACCTGCGACAAGAAAATGTCAGCTTCGTTTATGCGAATTTTACATTGCATAGACCGAATGGGTAATAGCTGTGTAAACCTTACAGATTCAGCAATAAATGATACAAAACTTTCCTACTTTATGATTGACGAGGGAAATAGTGAAGCTGCTTTGCAGCCACAGTATTAAAGCAAAAATTTAACCGCATTGCAAAAAATTTGCAATGCGGTTTTTTGTGCAAATCTAAAACATTACTCAAAAACAATCCCCTGAATACAGTTGTCGTAAAGAAATTCCTTTAGCGTATCCTGACTATCATTGCTGTAATAGTCCAGAAGCAGAGCGTTAAACTGCTCCATATCCTTGTCCTGAATGGTAAGCATACCAGTTCCAGCGGTGAGCAGCAGCTTGTTTGCGGCAGTCATACTTGTGCGCTTGTTGCCGTCCCAGAACAGCTGACCCTTTACGCCCCATAAAAATAAGCTCAAAGCCTTGTCTGTTACTGTGGTATCATTTTCAATAATTGCTTGCAGCTCAATTGAAGCTGTCTCAAAGTCAGGTACAGGTGGCAGATAGTCAGTTCCCGATATGCCAACCGAGCCTGTGCGAAGCTTTCCCCAGCTAAGTGCTTCATTTCGGGCAATATAGCCGTTAAGCGTGCAGATGTAATCAAGTGTCAGCGGATTTTCAAGGCTGTCAAGCAGAAATCTCCAGGCGCCACGCATATTTAAAATTGCCTGAATGTCGTCAAGCTGAACATTTGGCACATTAACGCCGTTTAAAATAGTTTGCGTCTGCGGAAATGTAACAGCTCGGTTTTCCATTCGCATACCGCAGTAAATATTTTCATCCCATTTTTTTTTAGCTAAGAATCTGCTTTCCTCAGCAGATAAATGAAACTTATCATCAAACTTCACAAGCTACACCTCCTTACCATTTCTTTAAGTATAACGCATTTAAATATTTAAGTCAAGAATAGCATATGGCTAAAGCAAATTAAAAAATAAAGGCTTGCAAGGGTACGTCCCATACAAGCCTTTTTGCTTTGTAAAAATTATCTCTTTGAGAACTGAGGTGCGCGACGTGCAGCCTTTAAGCCGTACTTCTTTCTTTCCTTCATTCTCGGGTCACGAGTTAAGAAGCCCGCTGCTTTAAGAGTAGGACGAAGCTCTGCATCAAACTCAAGAAGCGCTCTTGAAATTCCGTGTCTGATAGCTCCAGCCTGACCTGTAACACCGCCGCCTGAAACTGCGCAAACGATGTCAAAAGTACCTTCGTTGCCTGTAAGAGCAAGTGGCTGACGAACGATAAGCTTTAAGGTTTCAAGTCCGAAATAATCGTCAATATCTCTGTTGTTGATAGTGATTTTACCAGTTCCCTGATAAAGACGAACTCTGGCAACAGAATGCTTTCTTCTTCCTGTTCCGTAAAAATATGGTGACTTAGATTCGTACATATTATAAAAGCTCCTTTCCAAAATTAAAGCTCGCAGACAATAGGTGTCTGTGCTGCCTGCTTGTGCTCTGCGCCCTTGTAAACTCTCAGGCGTGTAGCAGCCTTTCTGCCGAGTGTGTTGTTAGGGAGCATACCTGTAACTGCAATAGTCATTGCCTTGTCAGAGCTTTCCTTCATAAGCTTTGAATACTGAACTTCCTTAAGACCGCCAATCCAGCCTGTGTGCCATCTGTGGTACTTCTGTTCAAGCTTTTTACCTGTTAAAACAGCCTTGTCAGTATTGATGATGATAACGTGATCTCCACAATCAGCATGAGGAGCATAAGTTGGCTTGTGCTTTCCGCGAAGTATGTGAGCAGCCTTAGCAGCAACTCTACCGAGTGGCTTTCCTGCTGCGTCAATTACATACCATTTACGAGTGATGTCGCTTGCCTTTGGCATATAAGTAGACATAAATTATTCCTCCGTTAATTTAATATTTTTGTCGCCGCAATTCAGAATCCTGAAATTCGGCTCAACACAACGCTATTTATTATAGTCAATCAAAAACCCTTTGTCAAGCCTTTTTTCGGAAAAATTTAAAATATATCCCGATTTCTCTTGAAATCGCTCGTATTTTCTTTGTTTCTCTTTAATTCTCACAAATCATTTTCGTATTTACAATTTGTTCACATTTTCAGATTCGAAGCCCCAGCCGTCAATACCGCTTCGCTGTAAAGCGCCGAAAATCCTGTCTGAAAAGCCTTTATCCTCGCGGTTTTTCTCTCGTATCATAGTTTTGAATTCCTCACGCTTTGTGTGTCCGTCTACCGGACAGCTGCTTTTAACAATAGGTATGTTGTTTCTCGCCGCAGCTTTTTTGATTTCCTTTTCCGGAGCCAGAACCAAAGGGCGAATCATTGTAATATCCTTTATTGAAAGGTAGCTTTTTGGTGCAAAGCAGCCTATTCTGCCCTCGATAAACAGATTCATAAGAAACGTTTCAATAACATCGTCATTGTGGTGACCCAAAGCAATTTTATTGCAGCCGTATCTTTTTGTAAGGTCGTGCAAAGCACCTCTCCTCATTTTAGCGCAAAGAGAGCAGGGGTGGCTTTCTTTTTTTATGTCAAAAACAACTGTACCGATGTTTGTACGCTCTATATGGTACTCGATACCGTTTTCCTCGCACAATTTTTCAATAGGGGAATAGTCGGTCGGAATACCTGAAAACTGCGGGTCGAGCGTAATTGCTACAATATCGTAGTCGATTCCTATAAACCTTTTAAGCCGCAAAAGTCCCAAAAGCAGAATTACGCTGTCCTTTCCGCCAGAAACTCCGACGGCTATTCTGTCGCCATTTTCAATAAGGTCATATTCCTGTATTGCCTTTCTCATATATCCTAGTATTTTTTGCATTTTTATTCACCGCTTTCAGGGAGTAAGTATACCATAATTGTAGGCTTTTGTCAAAATCAGAAAAATTTTTCGGCAAACCTATTGACAAATCATATATACGTGATATAATAACATATGAACAGTTATTCATATGTGAGGTAAATTGAAATGAGCGTAAATACAACACAAAACAAGCACCTTGAGTGTCAAGGAAAAAATATTGAAAAGATTAAAAAGATTCAGGAGGAACTTTTAGGCTTTGAGGAGGCTTACGACCTGTCCGAGCTTTTTAAGGTTTTAGGTGATGCTACAAGGCTCAGAATATTGTTTACGCTGCTTCAAAGCGAAATGTGTGTCTGTGATATTGTTGAGCTTTTAGACGTTACTCAATCTGCCGTATCGCATCAGCTCAGAGTTTTAAAGCAGGCAAGACTTGTAAAGTACCGCCGTGAGGGGAAAAGCGTAATTTACTCTATAGCTGACGACCATGTCAAGACGATAATTGCAATGGCAATTGAGCACGTAAGCGAATAATTTTCAGGAGAGAATTTATATGAAAACATTAGTATTGCAGGGACTTGATTGTCCACACTGTACAGAGAAAATAGCTGAGGAGGTTAAAAAGCTTCCGTCAGTTAAGGATAGTGAGCTTAACTTTATGACAAAGAAGCTTAAGTTCACACAGCTGAGCGACAGCGCAGTTTCTGACATAAAAAAAATCGTAAAGTCAATAGAGCCTGATGTCAAGGTTCTGGAAGAGGACGAAGAAGCTGAGGAGAGCGCAACTCTTTTTGACCTTATAAAGCTGATAGTAGCGTTGGTGCTTTTTGCCGCTTCATTTATTCCGGTTTTACCGAATATGGCAAGTATAGTGCTTATCCTTTTAGCTTATCTTGTTGCAGGCTACGACGTTTTGATAAACTGTGTCAGAAATGTAATAAAGCTTCGTCCGTTTGACGAATGCTTTTTGATGACGGTTGCAACTATTGGCGCATTTGTGCTTGGCGAAACTACCGAAGCGGCGGCAGTTATGATTTTTTACCAGATTGGCGAGCTTTTCCAAAGCTACGCAGTCGAGCGTTCAAGAAAGTCTATAACGAGTCTCTTAGCGCTTCGCCCGGACGAGGTAAGCGTAAAGCGTGGCAACGAGATAGTCAAAACAAGTCCTGACAGTATAATCGTCGGCGACGTAATTCTTGTCAAGGCGGGAGAGAGAATACCGATAGATTGTAAGACAAGCGAAAATGTCGAGCTTGATATGTCGGCATTAACTGGAGAATCTGTACCAGTATCGGTTGCCGCTGGCGAAGAGGTTCTCTCAGGAAGCATCAATTTATCAAAAACTATAGAGCTTGAGGTTGTGCGTCCTTTCAGCGATTCTGCGATTGCAAAAATCCTTGATATGGTAGAAAACGCATCCGCCAAAAAGGCTAAGACAGAACGCTTTATCACAAAGTTTGCAAAGGTCTATACGCCGATTGTAGTATTTGCCGCAATAGCTCTTGCGTTTATACCATTTATAATTTCAGGCTTTTCGCTGGATGTGTTTAAAGACTGGGGCTACAGAGCGCTTTTGTTCCTGGTAGTATCCTGTCCTTGTGCGCTTGTCGTTTCCGTACCGCTCGGTTTCTTTGCTGGAATCGGCGGAGCTTCACGGAAGGGAATTTTAATAAAGGGCGCAAACAATATAGAAATTATGTCGAACATTTCGCAAATTGCATTTGACAAAACAGGAACGCTCACAAAGGGCAGCTTTGCAGTTTCTGAGCTTTTGCCGAATGATTGCTCGAATGACGAGCTGCTTGAACTGTGCGCATTAGCGGAATGTAATTCCAACCACCCGATAGCAAAAAGTATAGTAGCTGAGTATGAGAAAAAGTTTGGCAAAATAGAACAAGGGCGAGTAACAAGCTCTGAAGAGATTTCAGGCAGGGGAATTAAAGCGATAGCAGACGGAAATACAGTTCTGGCAGGAAACAAAAGACTGCTTGAGGAAAATAATATTAAAGCTGATTTTACTTCTCTTTCAGGCACCAGCGTTTACATAGCTTGTAACGGCTTGTATCTGGGCGCTGTAGTTCTTGAAGACGAAATAAAGCCAGGTTCAGCGTCGCTTATGACTTCTCTTGATAATATGGGCATAAAGACGATAATGCTGACAGGTGACAAAAAAGCTGCTGCACTTGCCGTTTCGCAAAGCCTCGGCGTTTCAAACTGCCGCTATGAGCTTTTGCCGGAGGACAAGGTAAAGTGTGTCGAGGAGCTTTTAGGCGAAGGCACAACTGCGTTTGTCGGAGACGGAATAAACGATGCGCCTGTTCTGGCAAGAGCAGACATAGGAATTTCAATGGGTGCTATGGGCGCAGACCTGGCGATTGAAACTGCCGATATGGTAATTATGAATGACGATATAGGAAAGATAAAAACGCTTATCAGCATTTGTAAAAAGACAATGCGTATCGTTAGGGCGAACATTGTATTTGCAATCGCCGTAAAGATTTTGGTTTTACTTTTAGGAGCTTTAGGAATTGCAAATATGTGGGCGGCAGTTTTCGCCGATGTCGGTGTAGCTCTTCTTTGCGTCTTAAACGCTCTGCGAGCGCTAAGAGTGAGAGAACAGGGAAATTGATTTACTGATTTTTCAAAATTCTCTAATTATATTCTAATATTTTGTGTTTATACTCTGAATATAAAGGCTTACTTTGGAGGACCACTATGAGAATACTTTTAGCAGAAGATGAAAAGGATCTGAACAATATAATAACACAAAAGCTTACGCTTGATGGTTATAGCGTTGACAGCTGCTTTGACGGAAGAGAGGCTATAGATATTCTATCCTATACTGATTATGATGCAGTTGTTCTGGATATTATGATGCCGGGAGCAGACGGCTTTGAGGTACTGAAATTTTTAAGAGAGAGTGGCAAAAGCACTCCTGTGCTTTTCTTGACGGCGAAGGATTCGGTAGACGACAGAGTCAAGGGACTTGACAGCGGTGCGAACGATTATCTTGTGAAGCCGTTTTCTTTTAAAGAGCTTACCGCAAGGATTCGTGCGATGACAAGAACTGCGCACGGAATTTCGGATAATAAGCTTTGTGTTGGAGATTTGGAGATGGACCCTGCAAGGCGAAAGGTCACACGAGGGGGCAAAGAAATTATTCTTTCCGCCAAGGAGTATGCACTGCTTGAATATCTTATGTACAACGCAGGAATTGTGCTTTCCCGTGAGAAAATTGAGGATCACATCTGGAATTACGATTATGAGGGCGGAACAAATGTAGTGGATGTCTACATAAGCTATTTGCGCAGAAAAATTGACAGCGGATTTGAAAACAAGCTTTTGCATACCGTGCGAGGACACGGGTATGTGATCAGGGAGAGTGAGGGCGAATGAAAAGGCTTTCCGCAAGAGTGAAAATAACGCTTTGGTTTTCGATCGCTCTGGTACTTATCGTATTACTCACATACGTTCTGATTATTTCTGTAAATCATCAGGTCGTTCAAAAAACCATACGCGACAGCTTGATTGAAACTGTGGAGAATAACGTTGACGAGATAGAATTTTACAAATACATAGACACGAATGATTTTGATGACGATTTGGATTTCTTCCTTCAGTATGACGATGGCTATCTGGAAATAGACGATGATTTTTTAGACGAGGTAAATCAGGTTTACACAGCGCTTTATACTTCAGATGGCGAATTTGTTTACGGAGAAAATATAATTGCATCGGAAACTGTGAAGCTTGAATTTTCTGATTCTTCCGTACAAAAAATCACTGTAGACGGAGAGCTTTACTACATCTACGATAAGCAGCTCGAAGCAAAAGGACTTGAGGGCTTGTGGCTCAGAGGAACGGTTTCAGAAACTCAGGGAGAGCACGACTTTACAGCAACTGCGAGAATATCCTTGATTATTCTGCCGTTGATTGTGCTTGCGGCAATTGTTGGCGGCTTTTTCATAGCAAAGCGTGTACTTTCACCGATAAAACAGATTTCGGATGCTGCGGCGAAAATCCGTCAGGGCGATGACCTCAAACGGCGTATAGAGATTGGCGAAGGTAAAGATGAGATTCATCAGCTCGCAGATCAGTTTAACGGTATGTTTTCAAGGCTGGAAGAATCCTTCAAGGCGCAGCAGCAGTTCGTTTCGGACGCATCCCATGAACTCAGAACCCCTGTCGCAGTAATACTCGCACAGTGTGAACTGAGCGAGCAAAAAAATGGCGGCAAGAACGACGATATTAAAACAATAGAGCGTCAAGGCAAAAAAATGAATCGGCTGATAAACGATATGCTCAGCTTTACGAGAATGGAGCTTAATCCGCAGAGATACAGCTTTGAAAAGCTTGATCTGAGCGAGCTTTGCGAAACACTATGCTTTGATATGTCGCTGATAAAGGATAAAAATATAACGCTTGAAGCTGAGATTGAAGGAAGTATTTTTGTCAATGCAAATTCAGAGCTTATCAGCAGACTTATCTCAAACCTGATAAACAATGCTTACCGCTATGGAAATCAGGGCGGTCACATCTGGGTTAAGCTTGAAAGTAAAGAGGGCATAGCTGCTCTTTCTGTTAAGGACGATGGAATAGGAATTGCAAGAGAGGAACAGCAAAATATTTTCAGGCGTTTCTATCAGGTTGATTCCTCAAGAAGCAACGGTGGCACAGGTCTGGGACTTGCAATGGCCAGTGAAATTGCACAATTTCACGGCGGAGAAATTTCCGTTGACAGCGTTTTGGGACAGGGAAGCACATTTATCTTTACAATCAAAAAATCAGTGGATTAACGTTACTTTTAAGCCGTGTTCTGTTTAAAGAATGCGGCTTTATTTTTTTACAAAAAATTTTTCTTCTAATAATGCTCTAATCTTTTCCTGGTATAAATATAGCATAGACAAAAACAACCCCTAAAATTCATAAAGGAGGAATACGTTATGACTAATGTTATTAAAGCTTGTTTTTCAACAACAAAAAGAAAGGTTATCTCTATTGTATGCATAGCCATAATGGCGTCTATGCTAGGGACAACTACAGTTTACGCAGTT
This sequence comes from Ruminococcus sp., assembly GCA_021199305.1. Lineage (GTDB taxonomy): Bacteria > Bacillota > Clostridia > Oscillospirales > Ruminococcaceae > UMGS1601. The sequence goes on along the minus strand of JAJQIH010000011.1, from coordinate 49,939 downwards.
TCCAGGTCAACCGCAATAGGAGAAGATGTTGCGGAAAATTATGCATTTGCAGACGCAGGGGTAGATCCTGCTTCAGCGGAAAATGTAACCAGTGAATTCAGCTTTGAGGACGGAATATTTGTATACGATATTGAGTTTTACGCAGATGGCAGCGAGTATGAATATTGGATTAAAGCCAGTGATGGAACAGTTGTAAAAAAGGAAATTGAAATTGTTTCTTCAAATCAAGGTACAACGATTACAGCGACAATAACGCTTGATGAGGCTAAGAAAATTGCTTTAGCAGACGAGGACATTTCAGAGGACGATGCTACCTTTACTGAAGCCAAGCTTGAATTTGACGATGGAATGTCGGTCTACTCTATAGATTTTTACACAGCTGATACTGAATATGAGTATGAGATCAACGCATCAACAGGCAATATTTACAGCAAGTCGAAGGAGGTTTTCTCAACCGCTACTGAAACAACAGACAACTCATCCTCAATAACTTTAGAAAAAGCAAAAGCTCTGGTGCTTGAGGATGCAGGTTTGAGTGAATCGGACGTTACCTTTACAAAGGCAGCAAAAGACACAGACGACGGTGTGGCAGTTTACGATATTGAATTTACCACTGCTTCAAAGGAATACGAGTATGAAATCCGTGTTTCAGACGGCAAGATAATCGATAAAAGTATTGAAGCTCTGGAGCAATCTGCAAATAGCACAAGCTCGCAGAGCGTAGTATCCACTTCGGCTAACAATACAAGCTCGAATAATGGCTCAAAAACAACAACTACCACAACAACTACTACCACTACAAAAGCAACTGCTGTTAACAACTCATCTTCTATAAGCCTTGAAGACGCTAAAGCTATTGCACTTTCAGATGCAGGCTTGAGTAAATCGGATGTTACATTCACAAAGGCTAAGAGTGATACCGACGATGGCGTGGCAGTTTATGACATTGAATTTGTAACATCGTCAAGCGAGTACGAATATGAGATCAAAGTTTCAAACGGAGCGATAGTTGATAAGAGCGTTGAAACCATTAAGACGACAAAAACAACTACAACCTCGCAGGCCAAAACATCAAACAGCACCAGCTCTATAAGCCTGGAGAAGGCAAAATCCATAGCTCTTTCAGATGCAGGTTTAAGCAAGTCAGATGTTACTTTTACCAAAGCAAAAACCGATACTGATGACGGTGTACAAGTTTATGATATAGAGTTCACTACATCTTCAAAAGAGTATGAATACGAAGTAAGAGTTTCTGACGGCAAAATTTTAGACAAGAGCGTTGAAGTGAAGAAGACCACCACTACAAGTTCGAGCAGCTACATCAGCGTTAGCAAGGCAAAACAGATTGCTCTTAATAAGGCTGGACTCAGCGAATCTCAGGTTACCTTTGAAAAGGCAAAGCTTGAAGAGGACGACGGCATTATGGTTTACGAAATCGAGTTTAAATGTTCAGGAATTGAGTATGAGTGTACGATAAACGCGTTAAGCGGCAAAATTCTTGAATACGAATCCGAAAAGGATTAAAAAGCTGATGCTTTAAAATATGAGGAATATCTGAAGGCGTTGTGTATACAGCGCCTTCTTAGTTTTGTGGGAATGTCTGTATAATTGCTGATAAATAAAGGCTTTTTCCATATTGGTAGAAATGTTCATAAATATACGGTATAATAAAAGGAAATAGATAAATCGGAAGTTGAAACGATTGATAGTGCAATCAAAAGGGGGTCACGAATTTATGTACAATAGTGTAAACATTGAGCTTAAGGATGAGGAATGGGAGTTAGATTATATCGATCACGACAGGCAAATTGTCAGAGCAATTGTAATTGATGATATGAATTATTTTTACTTTGTGCGAGTGCAAAGAGACGATGATTTTGGTAAGGCAACATTAATTGAAACCGCAGGTGGTGGCGTTGAATCAGGTGAATCCAATGATGATGCTATCAAAAGAGAACTTAAAGAAGAGCTTGGCGCAGATGTTGAGATTATTTGCAAATTAGGTACTGTCAGCGATTATTACAACCTGATTCACAGGCACAATATTAACAACTATTATCTGTGTAAAATCAAATCATTCGGCAATACGAATATGACGGATGAAGAAGTCAATTATTTTCATTTATCGACATTGAAAATGAAATACCAGGATGCTATCCTTGAATATGAGCAACGCTCAGATACGAAACTTGGCAGATTGATTGCCAGAAGGGAATTGCCGATTTTAATGCACGCAGAAAAGATAATTGAAAATAATAATTGTTGAATCTATACCACTTTGTCAAGTAAATTCCCCGCTCAAAAACGATTGTCACGCAAAGTAACAGCGGTGTTACGGTCGGTGAATTGATTTTTTTGTGCTTGTCTGTTATCTTGAAAGTACAAAAAATAAGGAGGTCATAACAATGACATTAGGTGAAAAACTAAAGCAAGCAAGAAAACAGACAGGTCTTTCTCAGGAACAACTGGCGGAAAAGCTGGGAGTTTCCAGAAGCGCAGTTGCTAAATGGGAAACTGACGCAGGAATACCCGATATTGACAATTTAAAAATTTTATCTCAGTTGCTTGACGTCAGTATCGACTATCTTGTTGACGACGGAGAAGATTTGCAGGCGGTTACAATTAAGGAAGCCATTGATCTGTCAAAATTCAGCGGCAACAAATTTGAAAAGAAGTGTAAGGCGGTTCGTGAAAAATATCCAGATGGTAGCATTCATTCGCTTGTTGCAAAGAAAGTGTTGACAAAGGGCGAGAAGGTGTTCAGCGAGCTGCTCGGTTGGCTGACACCCGCCCCTTTCGGAACAGCGGAGCTGTACAGTGAAGTGCAGAACGCCGATAATCAATATTTTCTAGTCGAGCAAAACGACAAGCAATTTCTCGTGCTGGTAACAGCAGAGTTTATCACCAGCCGAGAGCTTACGTCAAAGCCGCATGGCAAGAAATTCGTAATTGGCGACACAAAATTTGTAAAGACGAGTTATGAAGTGAGGTAGCTCTGTTAAGCGTAATGGTTTTCGTGCAGGCAACATAATTTTGTCAGCTCAAGCAATTAAAGCGAAAATAGGGTTTGAGCTTTCACATGGCAGAGTAGAAGTATGATGCCATTCACAACCATTTCGTAAAGTGATAGAAACTTTAGCCTAACAGAATATCAAGCACAACCAGCATCCGGCTTTTTGTCGGATGCTGGTTTGATATGAAGGGTTATTCGGGAATGATTATGCTGCTTGTACATATTGTTTGTAAACCTGCAAAATTTACTTGTTGGCGTAGTCCAAACTCTTGCTTTATTTTGAGTATCGTTGTATAATGTTTAGTGGATAATTCTGTATAGCGGTTTGGTCTGAATCAAATTGGAGAAGCGGAGGAAAGAGATGACGCAAATTTTGATTGACACCAGATGGAAAAGCACTTAAATCATTGAATATTTCAATGGAAGAGATTTGAATTTCAGAAGCAAATATGGAAAAGAAAATGAGAATACTAAAAAACGAAATAAAAACCATAGCAGAAGGCATGGAAAAGTGGTCTCTTGGTTTTAATGCCCGTGAAAATTTTGCAAAATATGTCGAAAAATTGTCAGAATCATCGTACTATGACAGCAAAATTTTTGATTTGATTTATGAAATCATAGCAAACGGGAACAGTAGAAATCAAGGACTTATGCCCGATATTGAAGGGTCGATTGAAGAAGTGGGATGAGGAAAACTGATGATCAGAAATAATGAGAATACGGCTGGGCAAGGTGATTTATAAAAGCTTGCGTGAAGCATAAGGAGGGATACGATGTTTGACAAGTTTCGTTTGAGAGAGGCGTTGGTAAAATACAAACTGGATTTTACCACTACTCAGTGGAAAAATGAACAGTATAAATGGGAGGCAATCAAAGCGTTTCAGGACAACTGGGATGTCAATGCTACAGATTTTGCAGATATGCTTTCGCGGTCATTGTCTAAGACATATAATCTGCTGGCATCTGCAAACAACTTCCCAGCAGGGATGATTACGGGATTCGCCAAGACAGCGCCGGAAGAAGTCCGTGCAATGTTTATTGCTTTGTTCAATGAAAGCACGGATGTGATTGAGCGCATCATGGCATTCAAGAACAATTCTTCTGTCCTGCTTGAAAAGTATGGAAATGGCGCTCGTCAGCATTATCAGTACGAGAATGCCATCAGCACTTATCTGTGGCTTCGCTACCCTGATAAATACTATATTTACAAATACAGTGAGGTCAAAACGGTAGCGGATGAACTTGGCAGTGATTATCGCTTCAAAAAGGGCAATTATACGGAAAACCTCAGAAATTTCTATAGCCTTTATGATGAAATCTGTGAGTACATACGCACTGATACGGAGCTGACGAGCCTGTTTAAAACACAACTTACAGGCAACTGCTACCCAGACCCGGAGTATAAGACTCTGACTGTTGATGTGGGATTTTATATCAGCCGTTATTATTCACAGAAAGAATCTATAGTGCCGCAGGAGTGGTTTCCGAAAGATTACTCGCCGGAAATCACAACAGATACATGGGTGGAGCTCTTGCATGATTCCGAGGTATTCACGGACAGTAGTCTGGAAATTATGAAACGCCTGAAGGATTATGGTGGGCAGGCCACCTGCAGTCAGCTTGCTACGAAGTATGGAGAGTCTCATAATTTCTATAATAGTGGGTCTACGGCGCTGGCTCGTCGTGTGGCAGACAAAACGGGCTGCCCTGTCATGCCCACGGAAGATGACAGCATAAAATGGTGGCCAATATTGTATGTTGGCAGAAATGCTGACAAAGATGATGAGGGCGTATTTGTTTGGAAACTGCGCGATGAGCTTGCGGCTGCCTTGGATAAATTTGACTTATCCAATGTCGATTTATACGTCACGACTGCAGATGACTCGGATTGCAGATATTGGTGGCTGAATGCAAATCCGAAGATTTGGAGCTTTGCCGATCTGAAAGTCGGTGAAGCTCAAGTCTACACTCTTTATAATGATAACGGAAACAAGAGACGTATTTTTCAGCATTTCCTCAGTGTCAAAGCTGGAGATATGGTGATTGGTTATGAATCCAATTCCGTCAAGCAGGTTGTTGCTCTCTGCAAAATAACAGCGGAGCAGGACGGCGAGAAAATTCAATTTGAAAAGGTAGAGAGTCTGGCTTCTCCTATTGACTATGCTACACTGAAAAGCATTCCCAAATTGGATAAAATGGAGTTCTTTACTAACCCGAATGGCAGTTTATTCAGTCTGACAAAGGGCGAGTATGATTTTCTCATGGATTTAATTCGTGATGAAAATCCGTTGGTTGTTGAACAGGGTGTTGAGAAATATGATAAAGATGACTTCCTGAGCCAGGTCTTTATGTCCGAGCAGAGATATGATATGCTTGTGGCAGTGCTGAAAAACAAGAGGAATATCATCTTGCAGGGTGCGCCGGGTGTTGGCAAGACATTCGCAGCTAAGAGACTGGCTTACTCCATCATGGGAGAAATGGATGATACTCGTATTGAATTCGTTCAGTTCCACCAGAATTATTCCTATGAAGAGTTCATGATGGGCTATAAGCCATCAGAAGATGGCTTTGAACTTAAGACGGGCATTTTCTATCGCTTTTGCCAGAAGGCTGCAAATCAGCCGGGGAAGGATTTCTTCTTTATCGTTGATGAAATCAATCGTGGCAATATGAGCAAGATTTTCGGCGAGCTGTTGATGCTGATTGAAAACGACTATCGTGGTACAAAAACGACGCTGGCTTATAACGGAATTTCATTTTCTGTGCCTGCAAACCTCTATATCATCGGCATGATGAACACAGCCGACAGAAGCCTTGCCATGATTGACTATGCACTCCGTCGTAGATTCAGCTTTTTTGAAATGGAGCCGGGTTTTGATTCAGAGGGATTTGTCCAGTATCAGAATGAACTGAATAATGAAACCTTCAATCAGCTCATTGAGAAAATCAAAGAACTGAATAAGGAGATTGCAAGCGACAGGTCTCTGGGAAAGGGCTTCTGTATTGGTCACAGTTATTTCAGCAACTGGAAGGAATGCACGGATGAAAAGATGCAGGCTGTTGTAGATTTTGATATTCTTCCGATGCTGGATGAATATTGGTTTGACGATACAGCAAAACTGCAGCGCTGGAGCAATATCCTACACGGGGTATTTCAATGAAGCAGAATAAGAATATCCTGATAAAAAACATATATTATATGCTGTCCTTTGCCTTTCAGATTTTACGACAGTCAAACTTTGACGATATGGCGACAGAGGAATTTGATAATGTACAAAATCTGTTTGCTGCCATTTTGAGCAAAGGCATCGGGCAACAGTTAAAGCAAGGGCTATATCGAGAGTATCAGAATAAAACAGAAGACATTCCGACTTTGCGAGGCAGGATTGATATGCCTGGAACCATTAGACACAAGATTGCCCGTGAGCAGGTGCTGACTTGTGAATATGATGAGTTGTCAGAGAACAATCTTCTGAATCAGATTCTGAAGACGACGGTCATGCTTTTGCTCAGAAGTCGCGATGTGGACACGGAATATAAGGATATTCTAAAAAAGGAAATGCTGTACTTCTCGGACATTGATTTGATTGAGCCGTCCTCCATCCAATGGGATAGGGTTCGGTTTCATCGGAACAACCAGACCTATCAGATGCTCATCAGCCTATGCCAGCTTATTCTGCAGGGAATGCTGCTGACAACAGAGCATGGAGAACACCGACTTGCGTCCTTTGTGGATGAGCAGCGGATGTGTCGGCTGTACGAGAAATTTATCCTTGAATATTACAGCAGAGAGTTTCCGCGATTACATGTTTCCGCATCACAGATTAGTTGGGCGTTGGATGACGGCATCGGAACGATGCTGCCTGTTATGCAGAGTGACATTATGCTTTCTTACCAGGATACGGTGCTGATTATAGATGCCAAGTATTACTCCCGCACGACGCAGGAGCAGTATGGTGTTCATACACTGCACTCGAATAATATGTATCAGATTTTCACTTATGTGAAAAATAAAGATACGGAGTTTGCGGACAAGCCACATACTGTTTCAGGTATGCTGTTGTATGCCCGCACGGACGAAACCATACAGCCGGATCAGTCGTATCAGATGAGTGGGAACCGGATTGATGTAAAGACACTGGATTTAAATCAGGAGTTCTCAGTTATTGCTGAGCAGCTAAATCAGATAGAGGAGGACTTCTTTGGAGCGAAACTTAGATAAAAAATTTTCTTCCGCACATTGAGCGTTAGAAAGCAGAGAAGACAACCTACTACCCTCAAAGTTAGGTTATAATCCAACTTTGAGGGTGGTTTTTATGAAAGCTTAATGTAAGTTCCTGCACCCCACCCCAAAACCGAATCAGTTCAAAATGAAAATGTCAAAACCGCACACAGCTACGCTGAGTTCTACACAATCGCCTCGTAACGAAACCTCTCTCAACCACCTGACAGAATATCAAGCACAACCAGCATCCGGCTAACAGGTCGGATGTTTTTTGATAATTAGTTTTGACCTGCTCATAGTTGTTGTCTTTTTTGGAGTTAGTGTAAACTATCATTGACAAGTGGACAATGGACAGAAAAGATACAAAGCTCAAACAATTGACGATTTATGTAAAATATGATATACTTAAATAAATATATCATCAGGAGGATAATCCATTGCAAGATCTGATTGAGATTGATAAATATCCAGTTAAGTTTGTATTGAAAAAGTTACTTTGCGACAAGACAACTGGTAAAAATATTATATACGCTACCAACCAGTATAGCGTTTATGGCTGCCGTGATAGCGATCAGATTTTGGTTGATGATTTGCTTGGATTTGATTCGCTGGCAATTCAACCTCGGGTTCGTAAATCACAGGCAGAACAAAACGAGCGCACCCGCACAAAAGCTGAGGTTTTTACACCAACCTGGATTGTCAAACAAATGAATGAGCAGGTTGAGACTAACGATGATTGGCAAAAAGTAGTTACACAGCGAGTCCTTGAAATTACCTGCGGCGAAGCACCATTTCTCGTTACAAGATATGATACTACCACAGGAGAAAACATTTCTCTTTGGAAACGTGTAGGACTGCTTGATCGTAAATTACAAGCGATTTCACGCAATACCGAAACGGAAGCTGATTGGCTCAAATGGACATACAAAGCTTTTGAAAATACTTACGGCTACGAATATCAGGGCGATAATCTTCTGATCGCAAGAATTAATCTGCTTGTGACGTTCAGTGACTATTTGCAAGATAAATGGAACCGTCCCGCAAGCGAAGCAGAGCTTAACAAAATTGCTAATATAATCGTTTGGAATATTTTTCAAATGGATGGTTTGAAGGATACAGTTCCTCTTGGGGTTATTGGCGAAAAGTTTCATCAGTTTTCGCTTTTTGATGATCCTGACGAGCAAACACAAGCAGACGATACTAAAATTTACAATCACAGGGTGAAAAAGAGCCTTTTATTCAGAGATTTAAAAGAGGGGGAAGAAACTATGAAGTTCGATTTTATTATTGGCAATCCGCCGTATCAAGACGATACAGTCGGCGAGCAAAAGTCTTTTGCTGCACCGATTTATGATAAATTTTTGGACGGTGCTTATACAGTCGCCGATGTAGTAGAGATGATTCACCCTGCACGATTTCTCTTTAATGCTGGTGGAACGCAAAAAGCATGGAATAGAAAAATGCTTGACGACCCGCATTTGAAGGTTTTGTGGTATGAAGCCGACAGCAGTAAAGTGTTTTCAAATACGGATATAAAAGGCGGTATTGCAATAACATATCGCAATGCAAATCAAGACTTTGGAGCAATCGACACATTTACAGCTTTTCCTGAGTTGAATAGCATAAGACAAAAAGTTTGGTCATGTGCAGAAGCAAGCTTCTCTGATATAGTTTCAAATCGAGGTCAATACCGTTTTTCTGATCTTGCATACAAAGAACAACCACAGGAAATGGAAAAAGTAACAGACCCTCGTATTTCAGCGCCGGTCTTTGAGAGGATGCCAAAGCTATTTACTGATGAAAAGCCCGATGACGGTTTTGAATACATCCGTATTTTCGGTAATATGGGCAAAAATCGTGTTTATAAGTGGTTTAGAAAAGATTATCTAAAGGAAATAGATTCATTATACAAATATAAAGTTTTCATACCAAAAGCTAATGGTTCTGGTGCAATAGGAGAAGTATTATCTACTCCGCTTGTCGGCGAGCCGCTTGTCGGCTCTACTGAAACTTTCCTAAGTATTGGTAATTTTGAAACTTTTGATGAAGCCAATTCTTGCTTGAGATATATAAAAACTAAATTTGCAAGAGTGATGCTTGGAATCTTAAAGATAACTCAAGATAACGCTAAACCCGTTTGGAAATACGTCCCATTACAGGATTTCACCAAAAACTCCGACATCGATTGGTCGAAGTCGGTTCACGAGATTGACTTGCAGTTATATCGCAAGTACGGTCTGGATGAGAAAGAAATCGAGTTCATCGAAACACACGTAAAGGAGATGGAGTGATGAGAGCAATAGATTTGCATTCTACAAGAACAGTTATACCTCATTGCTATTGTTATACCACTCCAACTGTTCCTGACCATAATGGTTGGGTAAAACTTGGCTATACTGAGATAGATGTGGAAGAGAGAATAAACCAACAGCTAAAAACAGCAAATATCCCTCATAAAACAGAGTGGTCGGATATTGCTGTATTTTCTGATGGAAAAACATATTTTAACGACAAGGATTTTCATACATATTTGCAAAAGCAGGGTATAGAACGGATGAAACCACTCGTGGGTGACAAGCAGCCGCCGGAATGGTTTAAAATCTCGCCAGTTGAATCTCTGATGCAGTTTACTCAATTCCGTCAAAATCGTGGAGTTCTTGAAACTTCAGAGGTGAGTCCTTATATACTTAGAGACGAACAAGAAAAAGCTGTTACACAAACTCTTGAATACTTTAATAGTCATAAAAATGGCGAATATTTGTGGAATGCAAAACCTCGTTTTGGAAAAACTCTCGCAACTTATGATCTTTGCAAGCGATTAAAAGCTCAGAAGGGTGATAATGCTTGCAATATTTTAATTGTAACTAATCGTCCTGCGATTGCCAACTCGTGGTACGATGATTATTCGAAATTTTTAGGAACGTCGGAGTTTAAATTTGTCAGTGAGGTTTCTGCACTTAAAGATAAGGCGTATGTATTAACCAGAGAGGAATACTTAAACAGCTTAGATGATGAGCTTGTAGGCTGCATTGAATTTGTCAGCTTGCAGGATTTAAAAGGGTCTCTTTATTTTGGAGGTCACATTGAAAAGCTGTCAGAAGTTCATAATATGAAGTGGGATATGCTTGTTATTGACGAAGCGCACGAAGGCGTTGACACATACAAAACAGATACAGCGTTTAATCAAATTGACAGGGCAAACACACTTCATTTATCTGGTACACCATTTAAGGCGTTGGCAAATGATAAATTTCCAGATAGCGCTATATTCAACTGGACTTATGCAGACGAGCAGAAAAAGAAGCGTGATTGGGACTGCTCCAGTGAGCTTGAGAATCCGTATGCCAATCTGCCTCGCCTTTCTCTCTTTACATATCAAATGTCCGACATTATTCGGGATAAGGTAAAAAAGGGCATAGAACTGGCAGATGATGATATTGAAGAATATGCCTTTGACCTGAATGAGTTTTTTGCTACGAATGAGTCTGGAAAATTCATTCATGACTCGGATGTAGACAAGTTTCTCGACGCCTTGACACGGCAGGAGAAATTTCCATTTTCCACTCCTGAACTCCGGGATGAACTGAAACACACATTCTGGATACTTAACCGTGTGGCAAGCGCAAAAGCACTTGCTAAGAAACTGAAACTACATCCCGTATTCAAAGATTATGAGATTGTTTTGGCTGCGGGTGACGGAAAGCTCGATGACGATGATGAGAACCAGAAGTCTTTCGATAAAGTCGTAAAGGCAATCTCTGAACACAATAAAACCATTACCATTTCCGTAGGACAGTTGACTACAGGCGTTACCATAAAAGAATGGACAGCAGTTTTAATGCTTTCCAATATGTCGAGTCCCGCTCTGTATATGCAGGCGGCTTTTCGGGCACAGAATCCTTGGCGTTATCAAGAAAACGGCAATCTTCATATTAAGGAAAACGCTTATGTGTTTGACTTTGACCCTGCTCGTACCCTGACGATTTTTGAGAAATTTGCTAGTGACCTGATTCCTGAAACTTCTGGAGACAAGGGTGACTTTGACAGTCGTAAGCAGCACGTGAGGGAGCTTCTTAATTTCTTCCCGGTCTATGGCGAAGACGATGAAGGCTCAATGGTAGAACTGGACGCAGAGAAAGTTCTTACGATCCCTCGGCATATCCATGCCAGAGAAGTCGTGGAGCGCGGCTTTATGTCCAACTTCCTGTTTGCGAACATTGGCGGCATTTTTGGTGCGCCGAAAGAAATTATCGACATTATCAACAATATGCAGGCAATCGAGGAGCCAAAGCCCCTCGCTCCTGCTTCTGTAGCTGAGACGACAGCTGATGCTCTCAGCCTTAATGCCGATGGAGAAGTTGAAATTCCGAGAGAACAGGTTATTGGTACTGCCAGTGAGCTGTTTGGGGATAAGGTTTATGCAGATATTGAAGATAAGTGGGATGATATTGTAGAAGAAGCTCAGAAAAAATATGAGGCATTTCCCGATTCTAAGAGAGATGAACTCAAGGCTCTTTGCGAACAGTTTGCAGTGCCAGTTGCTGACACGCTTATTTTCAACGCAAAGAACACCTATGGCAATGACCTGAGAAAATCCACTCAGAAGCAGTTGGAACGCAAAATACAGGAGGATACAAGCACGGTTGTCAGCCGTGTTTTCGGTGAGTATACTATTCAGGATAATCAGCTCACCAAGGAATATGATAACAAAATAAAAGAGGCACAGCAATTAGGTGTTTCTATGCCGGAAATAACTAAGATTGATGAGGAGTACACTCAGAAACGAGCACAAAATCATCAGGATATGTTGGAGAACATTAATAAGAGCCTTCATAACGAAGAAGTTAGGAAGAAAGCAGCAGAGACCGTCGTTGCTACTGTAGAAGCTGAAAAGAAGAATGCAATGAAGGATTCTATCGAAGGAGGCGTCCGTGACCATTTGCGCGGATTTTCACGTACGATTCCCGCGTTTCTTATGGCCTACGGAGATGAAAATACAACTCTTGCGAACTTTGACACGCTCGTGCCGGAAGAGGTCTTCTGGGAGGTTACTGCCAATCCGCAGAACGGTCAGGGCGTAACGCTTGATCAATTCCGTATGTTGCGCGATGGCGGAGATTATACGACAGAAGCCGGTGAGCAAAAACACTTTGACGGACATCTTTTCGATGAGGTTGTATTCAACGACGCTGTTCAGGAATTCCTGAAAAGGCGAGCTGACCTTGCAAATTATTTCGAGCTGGATCACAAGGGAGATATTTTTGATTACATTCCTCCACAGCGTACAAACCAGATTTTTACGCCTAAAAAGGTTGTGCAGGATATGGTGGACAGACTTGAGCAGGAAAATCCCGGCTGCTTTGATGACCCGGATGCGACCTTTGCCGACCTGTATATGAAATCGGGAATGTACATAACGGAAATTGTAACAAGGCTCTATCAAAGCAAGCGCATGAAGGCACTTTATCCTGATGATGCTGAAAGGCTGAATCATATCTTTGCCAAGCAAGTGTATGGTTGCGCGCCGACAGAAATAATATATCGTATCTGCCTGCGTTATATTCTCGGATTCAGTGACGAGATACACATTGAAAAGAACAACATTCGTCTTTGCGATACTCTGGAATATGCAAAGAAGGGAACAATGGATGCAGAAATGCAGAAATTATTTGATTTATAAAGAAAAATATCATATGGTGAAGGTGATTTAGGCCTATGGATCAACAAGAAGAAAGAGAAGTTCTCGATAAGGTAATTGAATATATAAAAACTCTCCCTGATGGGGTACAGTTATCTATGCGAGACGCATTGCAGCATTTTGATAGGGATTCGTCCGACTTGCCGTCATCACTAAATTATTGCGTTTTAGATGAAGTTTGTGCTGCGATTGAAAATGGCACAGATATCATACTGGACTTTAGTGCGCATGATGGCTTGGTAGAAGGGCTGCCTTTTGCTATGAATTTTATTGTCTGTAGGAAGAAACTTCAAAGTGTGAAAATTGTTTCAAATCTGATTGGTTATGGACCGCGTCCAAAGTTTGATACACCAGCTGAGCAAAGACTGACGATTTCGGCTACCGGAAGATATTGGTTTTCGGAATATCTTTTTGGAAATGGAGAATATCCTCATTGCACAGTAGGTAGGAAAGAACAAGGTTCAATAGGGAAAGAGAAGGCGTATCAGATTTTGTCTTTAATCAAGGACTACACTGAGCAAGGGGAGCTTTTGGGCTACGCGACAGATATTGGCGATTGGAAAATGTTCACTACGGAATTAGATGGCTCTCATAGAAGACTGGATGGCTCATTAGATGGTGGAGTACATATAGATGGGATTTCTCTTGAAGAGTTTATCAAAGAACGGATTCCTCTAGAGAATATGGTTCTCTTTGGAGAATTGGACGAAGAAGCCTTGAAGGAAGCCAAGGAAGTCGCTGAGAGCAAGTCCGATGCCGCAGACGAGGATGCCAACGACATAAACGAAGATGATGACGCGGGCATGATTATCGAGGTAGACGACAAGAAATATAACGCCGGAGAAAGCATTGTAATTCATGTTGATAACGAAACACAAACCAGCTGTACTCCGACAGCTGCACATCTTGAATCAACTGACGCAACAATGGATGACGACCCATTTGCAGATGATGATTTCCATGTATATGTTTACTGTCTCGTGAAATTGTCATCTATAGATGAGCCAATATATTACAGAACAGAGGACCGCACACTACGGCGCGGCGACCATGTGATTGTTCCAAAGCCTGGAAACAGCGAAAAAGTCACTGGTGAGATTATTTCTGTGGAGCATCACATGAGATTTTCTGTTCCAGTTCCTGTTGAAATGACGCGGGTTATTGTAGGAAGAGACGCTTAACATAAACTTATCAATAACAAATAGCCGATAAGCCATTGATAGCATTTATAGGAGATATTTATGAGTGTAATGTTTACTGAGGGTGACAAGAAAATAGAACTTTCTATTTTCGATTATGAGTTTGCAGCTAAAAAGGGAATGAACGAGTACGACAGCAACTGGCTGACCGTGGCAATTGAATATTTTGACGGTGTGGAACATCATTCCTATACAGATAATTGCCTGTTGGCAGATGAGCTTGAGTCAATAGTCAAAAATATGAAAGATATCCTCTCTGGAAAAGAAACTGGGATGATTGCTGATTTCATAGAGCCGTATTTGGAGTTAGCGGTCACAAAGGTCGATGACATATATGCTATGCAAATTCGGTTTGTTTATGATACATCAGACGATTGGAAGGAAATCTATGTTTCCCAGGGACTTACAGAGGAAATGTACCAAGGAGTATGCAGCGATATTGAGAAGATGAGTAAACAGTTCCCGGTAAGGAATAATCGTTAGGATAAGCATTTGTAATCTCCACCCCCAAAAAAATCCCTCCACCACCCCAAAACGCAAGACTTATTTCTCTGAAGTCCAACAAATTGTACACATTCAAAAATTGCTGTTGACATACAGGAGAATTTTTGGTAAAATATATGTATACGAAGAGAAGAGCAGGCACTTTAAAAAGACTGATCGTTACGAAAGCATTTAAGAAAATCGGAGGAATTGCAAATGCTAAGAACAATTACAGTAAAGGGAGTCGGTCGGGTTTTGGCAAGGCCAGACTATGTGGTTTTGTCTATGTCTTTGAAATCAAAGGATTTAAATTATGACCGTGCTATGGATATTGCTTCACAGCACATCCAGCATTTGACTGACACAATCTGCGCTATTGGTTTTGAAAAGAGTGATTTAAAGACTACAAGGTTTAATACAAATACGGATTACAATAATGTGAAAGATCACGACGGGAATTATCACAGGGAATTTGCGGGGTATGTAATAAGTCATAATCTGAAGCTGGAATTTGATTTTGATATGAATAAATTGTCACAGGCTCTTACTGCAATAGCAGAGTGTATTTCACACCCGGAACTATCTGTCAGGTTTACTGTGAAAGATGCCACGGCTATTAACGAAGAAATGCTTCGGACGGCAACTGCAAACGCAAAGCGAAAGGTGGAAATCCTGTGTGAGGCATCAAATGTGGAGCTTGGACAGCTTCTGACCATAAATTACAACTGGGATGAGCTGGATATTTTCTCCCATACCCAATTCGCTTTGTCGGATGACCGTCTGTACGAAGCTCCAAAAGCAAAGTCAATTGATATTGAACCAGACGACATAGACGTAAATGATACAGCGACTTTCGTGTGGGAAATCAAATGACCTCTTAATATTTGCAAATTTGCTTGACACACACGCAAAGCAAACATAAAAATCCAGCTCTACATCTATGAGAGCTGATACAAAAATAACATCAAGTTTATTATACATAGTAAGTCAGCTCCTGTATCTGAGAGAACTTGTATGTATACCTCCTTTGTTAAGATACACGACCAGCCCCCACATCTGTGAGGGCTGGTCGTATTTAGCTAACTTAAATTTTCAATTTCTGCAAAAATTCCGCAGGAGTAGCCGTTGGTATAACAGACCTTGTGAAATCCTTTGTATTTCTTGTGACGATATATTCCACACCGTTTCGGTACGCTGTTTCGGCAAGAATTGCGTCCTCAAAATCCGAAACAGGAGATGTAAACGCATTTCTGCAATCGAGTGCAGTCGTATCGAGAATGCCAAAGGACAAAAACAGCTTCTTTAAAAGCGCTCTGCTCTGTTCATCACTGTGCAAACTTCGGTGCATAATGTAGTAGATGTCGGCTACGCTCTTAGCAGGAATGAAAGCGGAAACTTTACCCGTTGCGACAGCAAGACATAAGTCCTGTGCATCTTTGGCGAAAGGTTCGCGCTGCTGCAAGGCGTCAATAATTACGCAGGTATCAACAATCACGTTCATATTTTATTCAGCCTTTCTTCTCTCGCTTCCTCTGACGTAATGTCGGCAGGAATGCATCCGAAAAGGGATTGCATCGCTTCAACACGGTCTTGGTTGTTGTTTACAAGCTTAACGCTTACCTTGCCATTTTTTGAAATGAGGATATCTTCCGTTTCGGCAAGTGCAAGATATTTTCCGAGATTGAGTTTAAATTCTGTTGCAGTAACAATCATAAGAATCCCTCCTTTATTTGATCCTAAGTATATTATACCCAAATCGAACGATTTAGTCAATAAAATCGCACGAAATCAATGTAAATTTTGTGTGAATAAATGGGGAGTATATGCAATAGTAAAATACAAGCGACCAGGATTTCTCCTGATCGCTTATTTTTATCAAGTCAAAGTCTTGCTTACTCCGCTTCTTCTGTATAAATTGTAACGCTTGTAATTACCGGCTGATCCTCAGCTTCAATCGTTCCGTTGTCGTCGGTAGGTTCTGCTGCTTCGCAGATTTCATCGACAATATCCATACCTTCTGTTACATAGCCAAATACTGCGTACTGTCCGTCAAGCGAATCTGAGATGTCCTCCTGAACGATAAAGAACTGACTGCTTGCGCTGTCATAATCGGTTGAACGAGCCATAGATACTGCTCCTCTTGTGTGTGAAAGCTCGTTGTCGTAACCGTTGTCAGTAAATTCTCCAACAATAGTGTTGTCCGAGCCGCCCGTACCGTCGCCGTTCGGGTCGCCGCCCTGCATCATAAAGCCTTCGATAATTCGGTGGAAGGTAAGTCCGTTGTAAAATCCGCTTTCAGCAAGCTCCACAAAGTTAGCGGCTGTTATCGGCGCCGATTCCTGATCAAGCTCAATTGTAATTGTGCCATAATCTTCAACTTCAATATCAGCGTAGTAGGTCAGCGTTTCGTCAAGCGCCTCTGGCGTGTAGGTGCTGTCGTCGTCCTCGTCCTCATCTTCTGCTTCTGAGCTTTCGCTTGTCGTATCTGTGCTGTCGGTAGAGTCGACGTCAGATGAAGTCGCAATAACTGCAAACACAACGCCGAAAATCAAAATCACGCAGACGATTGATATAAGAGTGATGTATACTTCTTTTCTCTTTTTTCTTTTAGCCTCCGCAATTATCGGCTCGCAGGCTTTATCAATTTCTTCGTTGATTGCCACGTCAAGCGAATCAGAAACTGTAACCTCATACTTGCTTTCTGATATAGCTTCGTTGAATTCGTCTGCTGTCATACTTGTCGTCTTTTTGGTAGCTTCAGACATTATCAGAAGAATACGCATAACATTTGTACTTTCCGCCGCAAGAGCCGCTGAAACAGCGTACTTGTTTATTTTTAATAGCTCTGCAATCTGCGTATCGCTGTATTCCAGAACTGTGTGCAAAACGTAAATGAAGCGGTGAAGCGTTGGCAGATTTTTAAGTATAACCTCATAAGGCTCTCCGTCAAACGACATCTTTTCCTCATTGTAGCTTACTGCAGAAAAGTTCTGATTT
Source organism: Ruminococcus sp. (assembly GCA_021199305.1). Lineage (GTDB taxonomy): Bacteria > Bacillota > Clostridia > Oscillospirales > Ruminococcaceae > UMGS1601. Next base: position 32,324 of record JAJQIH010000011.1, on the reverse strand, counting down.
TTCGGCATTGAAAACGCCTTTGAGCTTTTCTTTAATGTGTACGTTTTACAAAAGCTTACAGTCTTTGTGATAATAGAATCGTGAAATTCTTCTTCCGAGGTGATATATCCCGAAGCTGTATTTTCAAGCGTTACTTTAAAGAGCTTCGTCGTTGCGCTTTGAGCAACCGCTTCGTCGCAAAGAAGCAGCTGGCAAAGATTCAGCACCTCCTTGATATTTTTGTCGCAAAGTGTTTTCATAGCCTCAAGATTTCCCTTGTGAGCCTTTTCAATAATTGTAGTTGCCATATTGTACCTCCAAATATCAACTTTAAGAATTGTGCAAAGCGTCAATCGGCTGCAGCCTTGAAGCCTTAGCAGCAGGGTAGCTTCCAAAAAGCACTCCGATTACCGCACAAAATGCAATCGCCGCCATTGCTATCGCCCAGTTTATAGTAGTAGCACTTTGCGTAACGGTGTTGTAAATCTCAATTACGCCGAACGATAAAGCAAGTCCTATTAAACCGCCAAGGACCGACAGTATGCACGATTCGCAAAGAAATTGCAGCATAATGTGCCGCCTTTTTGCGCCAACCGCCTTGCGTATTCCTATTTCCTTTGTTCTCTCTGATACGGAAACAAGCATAATGTTCATAATTCCTATTCCGCCAACAAGTAGTGAAATTGCCGCAATTCCTGCAAGCAACAGCGACATAGTGCTGTCAACGTCCTCCATTGTATCCAGAACGTCCGACTGATTGCTTACAGAATAGCTATCCTCGTCGCCTGTGAGCTGAAGAAGAAATGTTTCTACTCTGCTTATTGCCATATCCACCATATTTGAGCTCGAAGCCTTTATATAAAATGTGTTTACCGATGTTTGGCCTGTAATTCGTTCAGCGGAAGAGTAGGGGATTAAAACCTTGCTGTCGTCAGAGCCTACAAGACTGCTGCCTTGCTCCTCCAAAACGCCGATAACCGTGTAGTTTCTGTCGCCAATTGTTATTGTTCCACCAACTGCATCCCAAGTTCCGAATAAATCTGTCGCAACCTCAGTTCCTATAACAGCCACTCCGGTCGTCCATTCAATATCCGAGTCAGCAATCAATCGTCCGCTCTGAATTGTTATATCCAGTACGTCAAAGTAGTCAGTAGTCACGCCTACTATTGAATATGAGCCGCTGTTGCTTGAATGCTTGACAGTTTCGCTGGTTGAAATAACTGGCGCTACTCCGTCAATAAACATATTGCTGGTAAGCTGTTCAACGTTGTCACGGCTGATTTCGACGTCCTCGTCTGAAATTGTAGCGGTAATCTGATCGCTGCCCATACTCGAAATGCTGTCTGTTATTCCTTTTGTTGCGCTTTGAGTAATGGATACGAGTATAACAACTGCCATAACGCCAATTATAATTCCAAGCATAGTGAGAAAGGAGCGCATTTTATTGTTGTAGATAGCCTTGAGGGACAGCTTGATAATTTTTAGCGTCATATTACTGCCTCTCTTTCTGTTAAAACTCCGTCGTGAACATAAACCTTGCGCTGAGCCTGATCGGCAATATTATGGTCGTGCGTGATTAAAACAATAGTATTTCCAGACTGGTGAAGCTCCTTTATAATTCCCATAATTTCAGCACTTGATGTTGAGTCGAGGTTTCCGGTAGGCTCATCTGCCAGAATTATCGAAGGCTCTGCCGCCAAGACTCTTGCTATCGCCACTCTTTGTTGTTGACCTCCTGAAAGCTGGTTAGGCTTGTGCTTCATTCTGTCAGTTAGGCCTACCTGCTCAAGCGTTCTTTCAACCCGTTCTCTGCGCTCAGCCGCCGTCAGCTTGTGATACAAAAGCGGCATTTCAACATTTTCATAAGCTGTAAGCTCAGGCAGAAGATTGAACTGCTGAAATATAAAGCCGATTTTCTTGCTTCTTATATCTGAAAGCTGATTCTCTGTACAATTGTCAACATACTCTCCGTCGAGAATATAGTCGCCTGAATCCGGAACGTCAAGACAGCCGATAATATTCATAAGCGTTGACTTTCCGCTTCCAGAAGGACCGAGAATGGATACGAATTCCTTTTTTCTGACGTGCAGGCTTATATCGTGAAGAACGTCAACCTGACCGTCGCCGAGAGGGTATGATTTATAAATGTGTTTAAGCCTTATCATATTATCCCTCCATTACTCGCCCTTACCGTTCATTCCGCCCATGCCGCCGCCTGCGGTGCCAGGATCAAAGTCCTCAAAGTCAAAATCGCCGAAATCCATTCCGCCGCCCATATCACCTCTGCCGCCGAATGTGCTGTCGCTGTCGTCGCTGGTGCTTCCTGTCTGAGTTGAAGTGATAGTAACAATAACTATTAAATCGTCTTCTTCAAGGTCGTCGCTTTCAACTATAATATTGCTTCCGTCCGAGGTGCCCGTTTCAACTGTAACCTTAGTGAGGCTTGATTCATCAATTTCGTCCTCTGAATACTCGTCGCCGTCCTCAGCATCTGACGGAGCAAGGTAAATATAACTGTCGTCGCCTGATGTTCTTACTGCGCTTACTGGAACAATAAGTCCTTCGCCGCTTGATTCAATAACAATCTCTGCAGAAGCGCTCATTCCGGGATATACTCCCTCAACGTAATCAACTGTCGCTGTAATCTGATATGCCGTTGTGCTTCCGCTTGTGGTGCCGTTGTAGGAAATAGCTGTTACGCTTCCGTCGTATTCCTCGCCGAGAGCGTCAATCGTAAACGTTACGTCCTGTCCTATTTCAATTGTAGAAATATCCGTTTCATCGACAGCAATACCCATTGTAAAGCCGTCTGTTCCCATAACCATTGCAATTTCGCTTGCATCTGTCAGCTCGTCGTCCTCAGCAACAGGAAGCTCAATTATAACGCAATCGTATGGAGCTTTAAAGCTTTCAGTTTCGCCGTTTTCGTATTCTACCTTTGCTATGACGTTGCCCTCGTCTACGCTGTCGCCAACCTCGTAGTTTACAGCTGTAACAGTGGCGCTCATATTAGTTGAAAGAGTCGTCTGAGAAATCGGCGAGAGCGTACCGCTTCCGCTGATTGTAGTGTCAACGCTTCCTGTTGTTACTGTATCAACTGTGTATGTAGTAACGCTTGTCGCTGTGTCGCTGCTTCCAAAGATTTTCGGAATAAAGATAATTCCCAGAATAACTACAACTATAACTATCGCCGCTATTACCGCGTACTTTATAATTCTCTTGTTCCTTTTTGAAATACCCTTTGTGCTGCTCGTAGTAGGTCTGCTTGATACCTTTTCTTTTTTCATTTGCTGCTGTTCCTTTCTGTCTGGTGTTACGGTTTTATTAAATAAAGAACCAACCTCGTGGTTCAGTGATTTTCTTAAAAATGGCTCTACTGCAATATCCGCAAAGCCGCTGTTGCTTGTATCCCGAAGGGAAGTAAATAGCTGAACATTTTTTGTCCATTCGCTTTTAGGAACAGGCAGCTTTTCCTTGATTTCTTTATTAGCTTGCTTTAAAAGCGAAGAAACCTCTTCGGGTGTAAGTCCTAAGATTTCCGCTTGCTTGTCTGCCCGCAAATTTCCGTAATTGCTGAAGATATAAACGGTTTTGGTGTCACCATCGAGAAACGTTATTTCCTCCTCAAAACGTTTGTACTTTTCATTTAAGTGAGGAGCGGGAATATCCTCAAAATCCGGATCTTCTGAAACGCCTTTGGTATAAAGCTTCAGAATGTTGCAGTATAAAAGCTCTTCGAAGCCTTCCTTCGGCGTATTTTTTGAAGCTGATATTTCAGTCAGCGTTTTCTTCCAGGCTTTAATTAAAAGTGGTGAGCCTCTACCCGAACTCATAGTAAGATAGTAGCAAATAAACCACGAGCGTTTTAAATGCTTGTCACAAAGTGATTTAAGTGCGCTTTGGTTGCCTTTTTTGATTTTTAAGTATATCTCGCCGTCCACAAAATTAACCTCCGTTGTTTAATATGAATACTCTACAAGCTAAAACTATTTAGTCGTGTACTCATTTTCCAAGCCATTATAGCAATATAAACTAAATTCTACCTAAAGCTTGTGTGACGGTTAGATGAAAGTTTTGTGTGGGTATAAATACAAAATTCTTCTCAAAATGCCGAAAAAGGGCGATTTTAAGGCACTCTGAAAGCAGCACTGTTACAATTTCCGACAAAAAGATTGCTTTACTTTTCCTTTAAAATGTGTTATACTAAATTTTAAAGTGAGGTAGCGCATAAGCTTGTCTTTCTTTTGGAGGTTTTTATGGACTGGACAGAAGCGGTTATTTATACTACAAGTGAAGGCGCAGACGTTGTTTGTGGCTGTCTTATCGGACTCAATATTACAGGCTTTGTCATTAAGGATTCAAAAACGCTTGATGAGTTTTTGGACAACAAGCTTTCAAACTGGGATTACATAGACGACGATTTAATGGGACTTAAAGACTGCGAAACGTCAGTCACAATTTACCTTCCTACAAATGTTCAGGGAGAGGAGCTTTTAACGCTTGTGAAAGACGAGCTTTCTGCCTTGAAAAGTAGGGATACGAAAGGCGCTTTCGGAAGGCTTGAAATTGAGCTTAAAAGCGTCAGCGAGGACGACTGGGCGAATAACTGGAAGCAGTATTTCAAGCCGCTCGAAATTGGTAAAAAGCTTCTTATAAAGCCTTCGTGGGAGGAGATTCCAACTGCTGATAATGACAGGGTAGTGGTTGAAATTGATCCGGCTTCAAGCTTTGGAACAGGACAGCATAACACCACTCAGCTGTGCCTTGAAAATATCGAGAATTATATATCACAGGATGACAAGGTTCTCGATTTAGGCTGCGGAAGCGGAATTTTATCAATTGCGTGTCTTTTGCTTGGCGCAAAGAGCGTAACGCTTGTCGACATTGATGAAAACTCAGTTAAAATTGCAGGTGAGAACCTGCTTAAAAATAATATAAGTGAGAAGAGCTTTAACGCTTATTGTGGAAATATTATCGACGATGAAGCGTTAAGAGCAAAAATCGGCGACGGCTATGATTTTATCTGCGCAAATATTGTGTCTGATATTTTAATAGCTATGAGTCCGTATTTTGCAAAGTTCTTAAAAAGCGGTAAAACGCTGGTTGTTTCGGGTGTCATATCCGAGCGTAAACAAGAAGTGATGGGGATAATTGAAAAATGCGGCTTTGCCCTTGTAAATGTCAAAGAAAAGGAAGGGTGGGTTTCCGCCGTATTTACTAAGCTTTAGCAGGGGATAAGTAAAGGAGGAAATGGTATGCAGTTATTGTTATTGGTTACAAAAAAGGAAGAGCTTTTAGACGAGCTTATGAAGCAGCTTGCAATGGCAGGCGTCAGGGGCGGAACGGTCCTCGACAGTACAGGTATGGCAAAAAGTCTTGCAAATGTAGACGGTATGCCAATGTTTGATGTGTTTAAGGAAATTGTAAAGCAGCAGAATACGACCTCCAAAACGGTACTTATAGGCGTTGAGGATGAAAAGGTAGATGTTGTCAGAAAGACAGTAAGCGAGGTTTTCGGCGATTTGAATAATCCGAATACGGGTGTTCTGATGGGAATACCGCTTAGCTTTATCGACGGAATAAATAAGGAGTAGTCGCGATATACTGTCATTGAAAGGAAAGGCTTATGAACCGCAGTAAAAGGGGCTTTACCCTTGTGGAAGTAATAGTTACGCTTGTCATAGTTGTGATTGTAGCTGCTATTGCCACGCCTAATATAGTAGGCTTTGTCAATTCGCACAAAAGGCAAAACTGCGTGACAGGAATGGAAAGCCTTTTAAGTGAAATTGAATCAAGCTGTGCTTCAAAAAGGTTTTTAACTACAGATGCCGTATCAGCGAGTATAATATCTGCTGCCGCTTCATATGACGATAGCGTAAAGGATGCCGTTTCAAGCAACTACGGCTTGACTCTTTATGACTTTTGTAACGACGAAAACGACGTTCGCCTTTCATGGGAAATTGACAGGGACGATACTGCCTGTCTTTATAATGTCGTCGTCAAGGCTGAATGCTCCGACGGAAACGACGGCGAGTGCAGCTTTTCCTGCGGAATGAAGGAAGAGGTAGAGTATTCAGATAAATCCTCTTTGGCACAAAGACTTATTTCAATTGTCGAGTCTGATGATGTAAAGAATGCGTATCAGGCCGCTGATTTGTCAGCACTTGTTACGGAGGTCTCATCAGCTACTAAAATAAGCGAGTCTGAATTTGACGATGCAGTTGCGTTTATAGACAGCCTGTCAATTACCAACAGCTATGTTAAGATGAATACAACGCTTAGCTTGCTGCTGACTGTAGTGGTGAACGAAAACGAGTCCTATATGACCGCCTTTGATACAAGCTTTATGGGTAAGGACTATATGCCGATTGTTTTGTATTCAGGCGATCAGAAGAGTGATATTTATTCAGGCAGTATTGAATTTTCAACTACTTGCTTTATGCTTTACGGCTATAGAGATATGACTCTTTCTGACTATATTTCTGATGAAAATATTTATCTTGACGCTGATACTGTTGCATTTAATGTAAATGCAATCTGGTCGCAGGATTTAAAGAGCACGTATTTCTTAACCGTTTATGAAGCTGACGGAAGTCCCACATTTGTGAAGGCTGACGTTGCGCTTTCTGCATATTCATCAAGCGACTGGACTGAAAAGTAGAGAAATCTATAGTACTAACAACAAAAAACCTGCGAGGGAAAGTACCCCGCAGGTTATTTTTTTACTAAAGAATAAAGCATATAAGACCGTTACAGCCTTCGTTTACAATTCTCTCTACTGCTTCGCCAAGCTTTTCACGAGCTTCTGGTCCAAGTCTTATAATCTTTGTGTGAAGACCTTCGTTTACAAGCTCGTAAAGGCTTTTGCCGAAGATGTTTGAATCCCACAGCTTTTCAGGATTGTCTTCAAAATCACCAAGCATATATGAAACCAGGTCGTTTGACTGCTCCTCGCTTCCGACAATAGGACTTATCTCGGTTGAAATCTGAGCTTTGATCATATGTATTGTCGGTGCGCTTGCCCGAAGCTTAACGCCGTACTTTCCGTTTGACTTTACCATTTCAGGCTCGTCAAGCCGAAGCTCTTCCATTGTCGGCATTACAATTCCATACCCCGTAGCTTCCACCTCTGAAAGTGCGCTTGCAAATTTCTCGTATGAGCTTTTAGCGTTTGAAAGCTCTAAAATTATACCCATAAGATCTGATTCGTTGGAAACGTCCAAGTTCGTCTTTTCGCCGATTATTTTATAAAATAGATTTTCTTCAAGCGTTACCGACAGCACCGCTGCACCCGTTGAAAAGTCAAGGCTTAAAACATTTGATGAAACCACATACTCGTTCTTAGCTATGCTCTTTGACATTTTTTCAACGTCACGAATCATTTGTATCTGCGCTGCCGATTCCTTGATACAGCTTAAAATGTTCTCCTTCAGCCAATGCCCTTTGTCAAGCTTTGTAACCCACTTCGGCATATTGAAGTTGATTTCCTTGATAGGGAAGGAGTATAAAATCTGCGACAGAATAGCTTTTATGTCCGCTTCGTTAAGCTCAAGACAGTTTACAGGCATAACACAGCAGTTGTATTTTTCCGTAAGTCTGCGGCAAAGCTCCTCGCATTCTTTGGTTTCCGGCGAAACGGAATTAAGTAAAACTATAAACGGCTTGCCGATTTCACGAAGCTCGTTTATAACCTGCTCCTCGCAGAGCTCATATTCATCTCGTGGCAGGTCTGTTATCGAGCCGTCGGTTGTAACTACCAGGCCAATTGTCGAATGCTCGGTAATTACCTTTTGAGTGCCTATTTCTGCCGCCATATTAAACGGAACCTCGTCCTCGAACCACGGCGTTTTAACCATTCTCGGCGCTTCGTTTTCAAAATATCCGACAGCTGAGGGAATAACATATCCCACGCAGTCTATCATTCTCATTCTTATAGCGGCGTTGTCGTCAAGCGTTACCTCTACCGCTTCTTCCGGAATAAATTTAGGCTCGGTGGTCATTATAGTCTTGCCGCCGCTTGACTGCGGAAGCTCATCTGTTGCCCGCTCCTTAGCAAAATCGCTTTTAATGTTTGGAATAACAGCCGTTTCCATAAAGCGATGTATAAAGGTTGACTTTCCCGTCCGCACAGGTCCCACAACTCCGATGTAGATATTGCCGCCTGAGCGCTTTGCAATATCCGAATATATTGAACTCATAAAATTTCCTCCTTATTCGGTAATAGGAATAAGTATCATTCCCAAAGGCAGCTTATCCTTTTCATCAAGCTCGTTTTCACTTATAATAGACGAAGGCGTGGTGTTGAATCGCTTTGCAATTTCCCAGACCGATTCGTCCTCCTCACATCTGTAAAGCTTAAGTGCGCAGTTCTTGTTCTGAAGCTTTTTTTCTCCGCCAATTTTAATGTTTTTGATGGTGTTGTTTGAAAGGCTCTTGTGAACTACCGCCCTTATGTCGGCAACCGCCGTTATGTCAACGCATTCGGATGATTTTATAGCAAAGTCTGTGCTTATTATTCTTGAAGAAATATCAATGCCGCAAATGTCCGATGATTCCTCGTCCAGCTCACGCTCAAAGCTAAGCGTGTTTTCAAGATATATCGGACTTGAATCTGAATCCCTTGCAATAAGCGAAATGTCAATGCTGCCAAATATAAGCGTTCTGCCGCCGCTTGTTCGGTACTGAACATTGTGACATTTAGCGTCAGCGTCAACTACCTCAGTAATTTTTGCGTCGTCGCTTTTAAGCGTACCTGTCGTTTCAAGTCTGATGCTTTTTTCAACAGGACAAAGCTCTAAGTTTACCTGAGCGGTTTCGCTCTCGCATTCGTAGCAGGTTGAATATGCGTCTAGAACCAAAAATTCGTCCTTGAATTTTAACGCCCTGACGCTTACGTTAAACGAAATCTCACAGGTGTATTCTCTTTGAGAATTGTTTTTGGCAATAAGCTCAATAACAGGCGAGTCAATATCAACAAGCGTTTTAAAGCTCTCGTCAATTCCGTCAATATCCAAAATGTTTGAAAACGGAAGCGAAAACTTAAGCGTGTCGCAAGCATCGTCCGATGTGTTATAAAGAATATAAGCCTTAGCGTCGCCCTTTACAACCATTTTTCCTGAAATAATATTGCGCTCTCCAAGCTCTATGTCAGCGACTGCCTTTACAAATGACTCAATATCAGGCTTTTGCTCGCTAAGTTCAATTTCCTCAGAAATGGTAATTCGCTTTGAATAGTTCAGCCGTTTTGTAAGAACTGAAAATTGCTCTCTTAAAAGCTGAATGTTAGCTCCCGCTGCGCCAATCAGCAGCTCACACGGCTCCTCGCCGACAATTTTAACTTTAGTGGAAACACAACCTCTGATGTCAAGCCTTCTCTGATTCTGAACCCTGCAGTTTATGTAGTCTGTCCTCGGACAAAGATATACCTCCGGGTTTGTAGCGTCTGCGCTTAAATCAAGAGTTTTTGTAAAGCTTTGCTTTTGCTCGATGCAATTAACCTTTTTGTTTTCCGCCGAGCAGTAAAGAATTTTTATTTTAACTGCCAGCTCAAATGAAAACCTGCCGCCGTTTATACTCTGAGAAATCACAGCAGGGGAAAAGCTGCATTTTAATATTCTGAATATATCAGGATAATAGTCAGGCAGCACAAGGTCAAGCTCTGCCGACTGTTCACAAGTCGTATCAAGAAGCACTTTTGCGCTTGTGATTTTTTCATGGTTTACTAAAAAGTCCATAATGTCCTCCTCCTCTTTTGATAGCGTTTTCAATAAAGTATATGAGAGGCGACTTCTGCTTATTCCAGATTGAGCTTTTTAAATTACAGCCTTGATGCATTGCTTCAAAACAAATGGAAATTTTTCGCAAATATTGTGGTTTAAGTGTTTACAAACTCGCACATTTTGTGGTATAATGATTTTAAGTGTAAAAAGACAAGGAGATACGCAATGGCTAATAAAAAAACATATACAAACGAGTCTATTGAGCTGTTAGAGGGTGCCGACAGAGTCAGACTTCGTCCGGGAGTTATTTTCGGCTCGGACGGGATTGAAGGCTGCAAGCATTCTGTGTTTGAAATTCTTTCAAACTCTATTGACGAAGCCAGAGATGGCAGGGGAAATAAAATCATCCTCACAAGATATAACGATAACTCAATAGAGGTTGAAGACTTCGGCGCTGGATGTCCGGTCGATTTCAATAAGGTTCAGAACAGATATAACTGGGAGCTTGTTTATTGTGAGCTGTACGCGGGGGGAAAGTACAAGCAGGACGGCGAGAACTATGAGTTCTCTTTAGGACTTAACGGTTTAGGAGCTTGCGCTACGCAGTACGCTTCTGAATATATGGACGTTGAGGTTTTCCGTGACGGATATAAATACAACCTTCACTTTGAAAAGGGCGAAAATATCGGCGGACTGAAAAAGGAGCCAACCACAAAAAGAAAGACGGGAACCAAAACCCGCTGGCGTCCCGACCTTGATGTTTTTACGGACATAAATATCGAAAAGGAATATTTTGAGGAAACGCTCAAAAGGCAAGCTGTCGTAAATCCGAATGTGCAATTTGTTTTCCGCTGTCAGAATGAAAAGGGTTCGTTTGACGAAACGGTTTACATTTACGAAAACGGAATTGAAGACTACGTCAGGGAAATAGCAGGAGATGAAGCTATTTCTTCAATTCAGTCTGGTTATGCCGACAGAAAGGGAAGGGACAGAGCTGATAAAGAGGAGTATAAAGTAAAGCTCGGCGTTGCCTTTACCTTTACTAAGTCGTTAAGCTTTATGGAGTATTATCATAACTCAAGCTTTTTGGAGCATGGCGGTTCGCCGGCAAACGCTGTAAGGCAAGCGTTTACATCCCAGATTGATTCCTATCTCAAGCAAAATTCAAAATATACAAAGAACGAAAAGAGCATTAAATTTGACGACGTCAAGGATTCGCTCGTCATTGTGTCTAACTCGTTTTCAACACAGACCTCTTACGAGAATCAGACCAAAAAGAGCATCACCAACAAGTTTATTTACGACTGTATGACTGATTTTCTCAAGCACACGATTAAGATTTATTTTATCGAGCATCCTGACGAAGCTACTAAAATCTGCGATCAGATTCTTATCAATAAACGAAGCAGAGAAAAGGCTGAGCAGACGAGAATCAACGTTTCAAAAACCCTGACTGCAAAGATTGACCTTGCAAATATGGTGCAAAAGTTTGTCGATTGCAGAACCAAGGACGTAAACAGACGTGAGCTTTATATAGTAGAGGGCGACTCAGCTCTCGGCTCTGTAAAGCTTGCCCGTGACGCTGAATTTCAGGCTGTAATGCCTGTAAGAGGTAAAATCCTAAACTGCCTGAAGGCTGATTATCCAAGGATTTTTAAAAGCGAGATTATAACCGACCTTATAAAGGTTTTAGGCTGCGGCGTTGAGGTCAATACAAAGAGCAATAAAGATTTATCCTCCTTTAAGCTTGAAAATTTAAGGTGGAATAAAATAGTAATCTGTACCGATGCCGACGAGGACGGTTTCCAGATAAGAACTCTTATTCTGGCAATGCTTTACAGATTGACGCCAACGCTTATCGAGCAAGGCTACGTTTATATTGCCGAATCGCCGCTTTACGAGATAACGACTAAGGAAAAAACATATTTTGCTTATGACGAAAAGGAAAAGTCTGAAATACTTGAAATTATCGGCAAGACTAAGTACACGCTTCAGCGTTCAAAAGGACTTGGCGAGAACGAGCCTGATATGATGAGCCTTACTACAATGAATCCTGAAACAAGACGACTTATACAGGTTCTTCCTCACGAGGAAAGCGAACATACAAGCTTTATGTTTGATATGCTTTTAGGAAACGACTTAGCAGGAAGAAAAGAATTTATTTCTGTAAACGGCCACGACTATCTTGATATGGCGGATATTTCATAAAACGGATTTTTTAAAGGAGAGTTAAATATAAATGGCAAAAAAGAAAAGCACTCAACCGAAGGTGCGTAAAAATCCAATGCAAAACGCATTTATCGAGGGCGCAGGTCAGGTTGTACAGGAAAAAATAACAGAAACTCTTGAGAAAAACTATATGCCTTATGCTATGAGCGTAATTGTTTCCCGTGCGTTTCCTGAGATTGACGGCTTTAAACCGTCGCACAGAAAGCTTCTTTATACAATGTACAAAATGGGGCTTTTGAATTCTGCGAGGACCAAAAGCGCAAACGTCGTTGGACAAACTATGAAGCTTAATCCTCACGGCGACGCTGCAATTTACGAAACAATGGTAAGAATGTCAAGAGGTAACGAAGCACTTCTGCATCCTTATGTCGATTCAAAGGGAAACTTCGGTAAGGCGTATTCAAGGGATATGGCTTATGCCGCTTCCCGTTATACTGAGGTTAAGCTTGAAGCTATTTGCAACGAGCTGTTTTCTGACATCGACAAGGATACGGTAGATTTTGTACCGAACTATGATAATACAATGCAGGAGCCTACATTGCTTCCTGCAACATTTCCGTCAATTCTGGTAAATTCAAATGTCGGAATCGGCGTTTCAATGGCAAGTAACGTCTGCTCGTTTAATCTGACCGAGCTTTGCGAGTCTACCATTGCGTATATGAAAAACAAGGACTTTAATCTTCTTGAAACTCTGAAAGGCCCCGACTTTTCAACAGGCGCTTATATGCTTTACGACGAGGAGGAGCTTGACAGAATTTACAGAACGGGAAGAGGTTCTGTAAAGGTTAAGGCGAAGTATTCTTACGACAAGAAGGACAATGTAATTGAAGTAACTGAAATCCCGCCGACAACTACCGTCGAAGCGATAATTGAAAAAATCATATCGCTTATCAAGGCAGGCAAGATCAGAGAAATTCAGTATATAAGAGATGAAACCGACCTTGACGGTCTTAAAATTGCAATTGATTTAAAGCGTGGAACCGATCCTGATAAGCTGATGCAAAAGCTTTACAAGATGACGCCGCTTCGGGATACCTTTTCCTGTAACTTCAATATTCTAGTTCACGGCTACCCAAGAGTTATGGGAGTGTACGATATTTTGGACGAATGGATAGAGTTCAGAAAGGACTGCATCAAAAGGCGGGTTACCTTTGATCTTAAAAAGAAGAAGGAAAAGCTTCACCTCCTGAAAGGTCTTGAAAAAATCCTTCTCGATATAGACAAGGCTATAAAAATTGTCCGTGAAACCGAGGAGGAAGCTGACGTTATTCCAAACCTGATGATAGGCTTTTCGATTGACGAAATTCAAGCTGAATACGTCGCTGAAATCAAGCTCCGTCATTTAAACAGGGAGTATATCTTAAAGAGAACTAATGAAATCGCAGAGCTTGTAAACGATATTTCCGATATGGAAGCTATTTTGCAAAGCGACAGGAGAGTAAAGAATATAATCATAAGCGAGCTTACTAACGTTTCCAAAAAGTATGGCAAGCCGAGAAAAACACAGCTTTATTTTTCAGCCGACGAAGAGGAAATTACAGTTGAGGAGGAAACTCCTGATTATAAGTGTACGCTGTTTTTGTCAAGAAGCGGATATTTCAAGAAGATTACTCCGCAGTCGCTCAGAATGTCAAGCAACCATAAGCTTAAAGACGGCGACGTAATGTTCCAGGAGATTGAAGCTTCAAACCGCTCAGAGCTTTTGTTCTTCACCGACAAGGCTACAGTTTACAAGACCAGAGCAAGCGAGTTTTCCGACACCAAAGCGTCAGCTCTCGGCGATTTCGTTCCCGCAAAGCTGGGCTTTGACGAAGAAGAAAACTGCAAGTATATGGTTGAAACGACAGACTACAGCGGATATATGATTTTCGTTTTTGAAAACGGAAAGGTTGCAAAGGTAAGCCTTAAAGCGTATGAAACAAAGACAAACAGAAAGAAGCTTTCAAACGCTTACGGCTCAAAATCAAAGCTCATTGAAGCCTTTTACATTAAAGAGGATACAAATTTAATGCTGAAGTCGACCAATGAGCGAATGATAATTTTCAATACAGGAATGATACTTCCTAAAGCTTCAAGAGATACAATCGGCGTGAATGCGCTTACCTTGAAGAGCAAGAACCTTTTGCAAAAGGCGTTTATTATAAGCGACGAAAAAGCGGCTGAGCTTAGTAAATACAGAGTTAAAAATATTCCTGCCGCCGGTTCATTTGCAAAGGATTTAGAGGACCCTGACCAGTTGACTTTTTAACCTTATTCTGCAAGAAGTCTCCTTCCTCTTAGGTAGGGGATGAATTGCCGTAGTTTTTTCAGTACTTGACACAATAGTTATTTGATGATACAATAATTTCAGTCGAAATAGAATGGGTGGTGAAATTATTGTGAAATTAGATAATAATGCACATTCAGTATTTCTTATGTATTACCACTTGGTTTTGGTTGAAAAATACAGACGTAAGGTTTTTGATAATGATATTTCAGACAGGGCAAAAGAGATATTCGAGTATATAAGTCCAAAATATAATATAACCTTACAGGAATGGAATCACGATATAGACCATGTTCATATTCTTTTCAAAGCACATCCCAAAAGTGAATTAAGCAAATTTATAAATGCTTATAAGAGTGCGAGCAGTCGTTTGTTGAAGAAAGAATTTCCGCAAATAAGACAAAGGCTGTGGAAAGAACATTTTTGGAGTCAAAGCTTTTGTCTGCTGACAACAGGCGGTGCACCGATAGATGTTATCAAAAAGTATATTGAAAGCCAAGGTGAAAAACATTGAATAAAGCCTATAAATTCAGAATATATCCAAATAATGAGCAAAAAACGATGTTTGCAAAAACCTTTGGCTGTGTACGGTTTATATATAACCGTATGCTTTCTGACAAAATCAATTATTATCGTGAAACTAAAAAGAATTTGAGTGGCTTAAAGAGGTTGACAGTCTTGCTCTTGCAAATGCACAAATCAATCTTCAAGCTGCGTATAATAACTTTTTCAAAAATCCGAAAACAGGATTTCCGAAATTCAAAAGCAAAAAAGCAAACAGAAGCAGCTATACGACAAATTGTGTAAACGAAAATATTTCCGTACAAGACGGTTGTATAAAGCTTCCTAAAGTTGGTTTTGTCAAAATGAAACAGCACCGCTCTATACCCGAAAACTATAAGCTGAAATCCGTAACAGTAAGTCAGAACCCAAGCGGAAAGTATTTTGTGAGTATTCTGTTTGAGTACGAAAACCAAGTACAAGAAACAGAACCTCAAGCTTTCCTTGGTTTAGATTTTTCTATGCACGAATTGTATGTTGACAGCGATGGGAACGAACCTAAATATCCGAGATATTACCGCAAAGCAGAAAAGCAATTGAAACGTGAACAACGCAAATTGTCTAAAATGCAAAAAGGCTCTAACAATCGTAATAAGCAGCGCATAAAAGTTGCGAAACTCTACGAAAAGGTTTCAAATCAACGCAGGGATTTTTTGCACAAACAATCTAGACAGATAGTCAATACCTATGATTGCATTTGTATAGAAAGCCTAGATATGAAAGCTATGTCGCAATTGTATAACTTTGGCAAGTCTGTATCAGATAACAGTTGGGGTGTATTCACAACATTTTTGCAGTACAAGCTTGAAGAGCAAGGCAAACAATTGGTAAAAGTAGATCCATATTTTGCAAGCTCTCAATCGTGCAGTGAGTGCGGATATAAAAACAATGAAACAAAGGATTTGTCCGTAAGGCAGTGGACTTGTCCAAGCTGCGGCACTCATCACAACAGAGATGTAAATGCAGCAATAAATATCAGAAACGAGGGTATGCGAATTGTGTTAGCATAACCTAAAATATAGAACCGTTGGGCGAACGGGGATAGCTCGTTGATACTTAGTCCGTTGGGATTATTGAGCGAGAAGCCCCCACTTCAAAACACGTTAGTGTTTAAGTGGTGGGAGTACGTCACTTTGGATATGGAGGTGCTGTTATGATTTGTCCCAAATGCAAGACAAATAATGCGATAGAGGAGAGGTATTGCATAAACTGCGGCTATCCCTTGTCGAATGAAAATGCTGCTGAAGATGAAGCGGCAGCAAGTATGTGGCTCAAGCCTAATTCAAAGAAAACTGCTTTGATAGGCTTAGCTCTCGTTGCGGTAATTATTATTCTTCTGGTTATATTTCTGGTTGTGCAGTTTTCCAAAAGCGAAAGCGAGGAAATAGCCGAGCTTTTAGCCGACGGGGTAGGGCACAAAACCAGTCAGCTTTTAAAGCTTGAAGATGTAAGCCTTGAAGAGAAGTCAACCTATTCGGGAGTTACCGACTATATCAAATTTTCCTACCTTAATGAATCGAGCGACGAAATCAAGGTCGACGGCGTAAAAATGCCCGAATGGCTTGTTACAGTTTTTGAAGAAGAAGATGTCGTTACTTCTGTGATTCTTTACGACTTTACGGTTATGGAGAATACCTACAAGGGACTCAAAGCTGACGGCGAAATCAAGCTCAGCTCTTATTCCGAAGGCGATAGCTTTTCAAAGGTCGAAAAGGCTGTTGACCTTGACCCTTATACAACCGAATACAATGACGACGACGTTATCATCTACACCTACAAGTATTACTACATAGATTCTGCTGATAATGAACAGGCGCGAACGCTTGTAGTTCAGACGAAGGACGGAAAATACGTATCTTCAACAACTACCACCGTCTTCCCGGCAGGATTTTAAACTAAAAAAACAAACAGGGCAGCTACTCAAGCTGCCCTGTTTTTGCAATTTTTTACAAAAAACCACTTGACAGCAGTGAAAAATAGTGCTATTATAATACACATAAAGCCTATAAGTACAGTAGGCAATAAACTTTGACGTACTGTATAGTGCCAAATAAACAAAACGAGGATGCATTATGAGAATACTAGACTTTACTATATTAGTTCAAGAAAATTACGCTAAAGCAAGTTCAAATCGCTTTAGTGTTATCGTTGCATCAAATAATTCGTGCTGTCTTTGCTGTTGTTTGCACAGGCGGCAATTTGTGTTGAAATAATCTAAAATATTTGTGTCCAGACTCCGCCTGATTTCTAAAAGCTTCTTTCTTAGTTGAAAGAAATGAGATCAGGCGGAGTCTTTGCGTTTACAAAATGAGGTGAATATTTATGGTAGAAACACAGGAAAGTATAACTGCTAAGCTTTGCTCGTTTGCACGAGCGTATCATTCAAACTTTGTTAAAGAGAAAATTTTTGATGACTATCTTGCTTATGATCTTATGGGTAAAGAGGAATATGACGAGATAGGACAGCTTGTAGAAAATAATTTTGATACAGATGCATTTGACAATAGGCGTACTTTTAATGGCAGTTTGGTTTATCCTGTTATAAATAGATTTATAGCGCCGATTCCGTTGTCCAGGGGAGCTTTTGCTGAGCAGGAACTGTTAAACTTTTCCAGACTTAATAGCAAATGTCAATACGTTATTTGTGGAGCGGGAATGGATTCTTTTGCTTTTCGCAATGATAATGAAAGCATTCAGATATATGAGATTGATCATCCTGATACTCAAAGATACAAGCTTGATCAAATAGATAAGCTGGAATGGAATATTCCTAAAAACGTAAAGTATATCCCCGTTGACTTTTCAACTGACGATATGGTAACAGCTTTGAAAGATGCTGGTTTTGACGATAGCATTCCTACTTTCTTTGCAATACTTGGTGTTACATATTACTTGACGGTGCCAATTTTTAAGCAGACAATAGCAAAGATAAGTCGCATTTCAACAGGCGGAAGCAGATTGGTGTTTGACTTTCCTGATGAAACAACTTTCAGAAGAAGTTCAGACAGAGTGTATCAATTGACGCAGATTACCGCAAAGCTAGGGGAACCGATGCAGCATGGTTTTTCCGTTGAAGAAATTCGTCAAGCTCTTTCGGAGTTTGGATTCATAATCCGAACTCACGAAATGCCAAAAGATATTCAAAGGCTATTTTTTGTCAATCGAACCGATAAACTCACAGCTTTTGAAAATATACATTTCATTTTAGCAGAGAAAAGACAATAGTCTTTTTATATATTTAAATTTTACAATTGGAGGAAATAAAAATGGCAAACTACGAAAAAATTGAATCGGCACTTATTCACGGCGGAAATACAACAGATAAGCAAACAGGGTCTGTTAACGTTCCAATATATCAAACTTCAACATATCAGCAGACAGGACTCGGTGAAAATCCAAAATGGGAGTATTCTCGTACAGGTAATCCGACAAGAGCTGCGCTTGAATCGCTTATTGCTGAGTTGGAAGGTGGAACAGCAGGTTTTGCGTTTGGTTCTGGAATGGCAGCAATAACAGCAGTCCTTAGCTTGTTTAAGTCGGGAGATAAAATACTAATTTCCAGCAATGTATACGGCGGAACATTCAGAGTGCTAGACAAGGTGTTTAATAATTTTGGCATTGGTTATTCTATCGAAGATACGACGAATATCAATGCATTGGAGCAGAAAATCACTCCGGAAGTGAAGGCAATTCTGATTGAAAGTCCAGCAAATCCATTGCTTACAATAACAGATATTGCGGCGGTTGCTGCGCTTACAAAAAAGCACGGCATTCTCGCCATTGTTGATAACACATTTATGACTCCGTATCTTCAGCGTCCGATTGAATTGGGAGCAGATATAGTAATTCATAGTGCAACAAAATATCTTGGCGGTCACAGCGATCTTGTTGCAGGTCTTGTTGTCGTAAACGATACGAAGCTTGCAGAACGCTTAGCGTTTATTCAAAATTCAACAGGAGGAATTCTGGGACCCTTCGATTCCTTCCTTCTTATTCGAGGTATTAAAACACTGGGTGTTCGCTTGGATCGCCACGTTGAAAATGCAGAGAAGCTTGCGAATTATCTAGTAAACCATAAGGGAGTTAAAAAGGTTTACTATCCGGGTCTTCCTGATGCGCAAGGATATGAAATTAACAAGCGTCAGGCAAAAAACGGCGGTGCGATGATTTCATTTGAATTGTACGAAAACTACGATATAAAGAAATTTTTCAAAAATCTTCGGCTGGTTGCACTCGCAGAAAGTCTTGGCGGTGTTGAATCACTTGTCTGCCATCCTGCCAGTATGACCCACGCTTCAATTCCATACGAAATCAGACAAAAGGTAGGAATTACAGATGGACTAATCAGATTGTCGGTAGGAATTGAAAACTCAGATGATTTGATAGCAGATATCGATAACGCTATAGCTGAAAGCGAGGGTATGTAAATGTATTATAAATCCATGCAGGAACTTATAGGCAAAACACCACTTGTGCAACTTACCAATCTGGATCTTCCGAAGGAAGTACGATTATTTGCAAAGCTTGAGCTTTACAATCCATCGGGAAGTGTCAAGGATCGCACAGGAAAGTATATGATAGAAGATGCAGAAAGGAGAGGCGTTTTAAAGCCGGGCGGAACTATAATTGAGGCTACTGCTGGTAATACTGGACTTGGTATAGCGTTTGCCGCACTCAATAAAGGATATAAAATTATATTTGTTGTTCCGACAAAATTTTCTGAGGAAAAGCAAACGCTGCTGCGAGCGCTTGGCGCTGAGATAATAAATACTCCTCGTGAGGGTGGAATGCTTGAAGCTGAAAATAAAGCAAATGAACTTATCAAAAAAACTCCAGATTCGGTAGCCCTACAACAATTCAGAAATCAGTCAAATCCACTTGCACACTATGAAACAACAGGACCTGAAATATACGAGGATTTAAACGGCGAGATTGACTATGTTGTAGCTGGTGCAGGAAGCGGAGGAACATATACGGGCGTACTTAGATATTTAAAAGAGAAGAATCCAAAAATTCAAGGGGTCCTGGCCGACCCTGTTGGTTCAACAATGGGTGGTGGAGAGCATGGAGATTACAACATTGAAGGCATTGGAAACGATTTTGTAGCTGATACAATGGATATGTCACTGGTGAATAGTGTAATAAAAATAGATGATAATGACGCTGTTAATGGAGCAAGATTGCTCGCAAGGAAAGAAGGTATTTTTGCAGGTTCTTCTTCTGGTGCAGTGTTATCAGCGGCAAAGAAGCTGATATCAAGTGGTGCAAGGGGCAACATTGTCATAATTCTGCCGGACAGAGGAGATAGATATTTCAGTAAGCATATATATGAGTGAGCATTTCAATATTTTTATATCTCCGAAAGATCAGCCTTGACAAAACCTGGTGTTTTTGCTACAATAATATATACTAAATCGATAGGCATTATAGATAATACAGGCAACGCTTTGAATCTTTATAGGCAGGATATATTATGACATTACAGCAACTTCATTATGCAATTACAATTTCAGAAACTAAGTCGATGAACAAAGCATCAGAGAAGCTGTTTGTATCGCAGCCGACTTTGACAAAAGCAATCAAAGAGCTGGAACAAAGCATCGGCATTTCAATTTTTCATCGTACTGGAAAGGGAGTTGAAGTCACAAACGATGGAGAGGAGTTCTTAGCTCATGCTCGGCAAATTTACCAACAGTATGAGCTGTTAGAACAAAAGTATTCATCAAAAGAGAATATAAAGATTAAATTTGGTGTTTCCACTCAGCATTACTCTTTTGCAGTTAAGGCTTTTGTCGAAACAGTTAAATGCTTTGACATCGCACAATATGAGTTCGCAATAAGGGAAACCAAAACCTATGAAGTAATTGAGGATGTAGGCATTTCGAGAAGTGAAATAGGCATTATTTTCATAAGCGATTTCAACAAACAGGTTGTAGGAAAATTATTAGACGAATTTGCACTTGCATTCCATAGCCTTGTTGAATGCAATGCTTATGTGTACCTGTGGAAGGGCCATCCGCTTGCTAAAAATGATATTATTACTTTAGAAGAGCTCAAAAACTACCCTTGTCTTTCTTTTGAACAAGGCATTAAAGGATCTGCTTATCTGGCGGAAGAAATTTTAAGCGAAAAGGAATATCCAAGAACAATAAAGGCAAGTGATCGTGCTACTATGCTTAATTTAATGGTAGGACTTAACGGTTATACGCTATGCTCTGGAATTATTTGTGAGGAATTAAATGGATCGGATTATGTGGCAGTACCGTTTGAGGATACTGCAAGCTCTGAAATTATGAATATTGGATATATCACAAAAAAGAATAATATTTTAAGTGAAGTTGGTAGGCTATATATTGAGGAACTAAAAAAATATTTATTCAATCAATAAGCTGAGGAGAAAAAATTAATGGCAAAGAAAGATAACAAATTTAGTGAATACGGTATAGCAACTCAAGCTGTTCATACGGGAACGGATTATGACGAAGGCACAGGAGCGGTTCGCCGTCCATTGCATATGGCAAACAGCTACAAGCTGCCAGACGATTTGTCAACCGTGAATTATTCATCGACCGATTTGCTGATGTATTCAAGAAACGGAAATCCTAACCAGCATTGGCTAGAAGAAAAAATTGCCGGATTATACAACGCAGATGACGCCATTGTTTTGGCTAGTGGCGTTGCGGCACTTCATGCATTGTTTTGGACACTTTTAAAATCAGGCGACAGAGTTGTGTACCCAAACGTAAGCTATATGGCGGTTTATAGAATGTTTCATGAATTGTTCAACAAAAAATTCAATGTTGAAACAGTAATAGTTGATATGACGGATCTTGAAGCGGTAAAAAGAGCAATTACACCTGGTACAAAGCTTGTACATATAGAAACGCCTGACAACCCGACAGTCGGTGTTACCGACATAGAAGCAATTGCAAAAATTGCGCACGAAAACGGTGCGCTGCTTTCTGTTGACAATACATTTGCTTCGCCGCTTAATCAACAGCCGCTTGAACTGGGTGCAGATTTTGTTGTTGATGCTCTTACAAAATTCATAAATGGTCACGGAGATGCACAGGGAGGAGCTATCATTTCTAATGATCTGAAAACAATGGATCGCATCAGATATGAGGCACAGGTGAATGTAGGCTCAGTAATCAGCCCATTTAATGCGTGGCAGATTTTCCGTGGTTCGGTGACCTTTCCTCTGCGAATGCAAAGAATAAATGAATCGGCACAAAAAATAGCTGAATGGCTTGAGCAGCGTGAAAACATCACATTTGTTTCTTATCCGGGACTAAAAAGCAATCCAGGATATGAGATTGCAAAGAAGCAAATGAAAAATGGATACGGCGGAGTGATTTCATTTGGATTAAATGCGGATGATAAAACTATTGAACGAATGTGCGCAAAGCTAAAGGTTATAACCTTTGCTGTTTCTCTAGGACACGATGAAAGCTTGATATTTCCTCAGCCAAGCTACGATGAGCGTATAAATCTTTATCCCGAAAAATTCAGAAACGGCTTTATACGTTTCAGTGTTGGGCTTGAGGATGTCGATGATATTATTTCTGATTTAAATCTTGCGTTGCTGTCTGTAAATTTGTAGTCTTGAATGGCTTCTTTATCAAAGCCAGATGTGGCAGGCAAAATGTTGTGAGCTTATTACTTTTTTCTATTGATTTTAATGATTATTATGTATTGGACAAATGCTAAAGCTGGTGTTATAATTCATAACATAGTAAACATACAGGTTTACTGTATTATGAGAGGGGCTGGTAACAGTGTACAATGCAATATTTATGGTGAGACACAAACGATGTTGGGAGCGAATGTGTAAGAGTACAACTCGTTAAATATTAAATCATTAAACTTCAATAGGAAAGGAAATATACTCATGAAAAAATCAATTACAGCAGGCATTATTGCTTTGTCATTGCTGTTGTCTTTAACGGCTTGCTCAGATTCGGAAGACGACAGCGTTACAACGAATACAGATGAGCAAGCAATAGAACTTGAAAAAACAGAATTTAATATTGGATATTTGAACTCAACAGCACATCTTCTTGCATTTGTAGCGCAAGAGGAAGGTTACTTTGAGGAAGAAGGATTAGACGTTACGTTGACACAGTTTTCCAGTGCATCAGAGCTTGCTTCTGGACTTGAGTCAGAAAAATTGGATGTAGCTTTTATTGGTTCAGTACCTATAATAACTTTCCAAAGCTCAGGACACGATTTAACAATATTCGGTGGAGCAATGAGCAACGGCCATGGATATGTTATCAAGTCTGAATACACAGAGGGTGTTGACGATGTCGACATAAGCATATTGAAAGGTAAAAATGTAGCATCTGTTAAAAACAGTGTTCAGGATGCGGAGCTTCAGCTTCTGCTAGCGGATGCCGGCATTGAGATAGGCGAGGGCGATGATCAGGTAAACATTGTTTATTTTGATAGCCAGAAAGATGCATATTCAGCACTTCAGAACGATACTATAGACGCAGCGTCAGTATATTCTCCTTATGCTTCACTTGCTGAGTCACAGGGCTATGAAATAGTTTATCGCTGCAGCGAGGAAGAGCTTCTTGAAAATCAGCCTTGCTGCCGTCAGGTAGCCACAACCGAAGCACTTGAGGAGTATCCAAATTCTTACAATGCTTTTGAGCGTGCTTTGATTAAGGCTTACAAGTTTTCGCAGGAAAATGAAGACAGTACGATAAGTGATATCAAGGAGTACATAGATATTGAAGAGGATTACATCAGAACAGAGGTTTATGGCGGTTATGGAACATCAAACCCTGACCCTGACAAGCAGGCGACTGTTGAACTCAAGGATAGCATAGTTGAGCTTGGTTATACAGATGATTATGATATAGATTCTCTTTATAACACTTCTGTTTACGAGCAAGCGCTGGAAAGTTTAATCGAAGAAAACCCCGACGATTCTATTTATGCTGAATTGCAGGAGCATTTCGACCAGTATGAATAAAACCCTATCGAAGGCAGAGCGAAGCTACTCTTCGTTCTGCCTTTAGGGTTGAAAAGATGAAATGGCAAAATTAAGAGGTGAGTCAGATTTGAGCAAAATTGAAATACAAAATTTATCAGTAGATTATCGTGAAAAGAATAATTGCTTTACTGCACTTGACAATGTATCGTTTTCTGTAGAAGCAGGCGAGTTTGTAAGCGTAATCGGATCCAGCGGATGTGGTAAAAGCACTCTCCTCAGCGTACTTGAAGGGATAAACACTCCGACATCAGGTGCTGTTTTAATAGATGGAAATGAAATACATGGAACAGGAACTGACAGGGGAGTTGTATTTCAACACTACTCGTTGTTTCCTTGGATGACAGCACGAAAGAATGTTGCATTTGGAGTAAAGCAGAGCAAAAAAGGCCTACCGAAAGCTGAAAGATTGAAATTTGCTGATGATTTTCTTGACAGGGTGGGGCTTGAGGAATTTAAAAACAAGTATCCCTCTCAGCTTTCTGGAGGAATGCAGCAGCGAGTTGCTATTGCAAGAGCACTTGCAATGGATACTGATATTCTGCTTATGGACGAGCCTTTTGGCGCAATTGATACGAAAAACCGAACAATTCTCCAGGAGCTTTTGTTAAAGCTTTGGGAGGGTGACGGAACGCAGGAAAAGAAAACAGTAATTTTTGTAACTCACGATATTGATGAAGCTATTTTACTTTCCGATCGCATAGTTATGATGACGACCAGTCCAGGACGAGTGTATAAAGAAATTACCGTTCCATTTGATCGCCCAAGGAATCGTGCTGAGCTTGTACAAACTGTGCAATATGGAAAATTCAGAAACGAGCTGCAATCGCTTTTCTACAGCGATATTGCGAGCAAAATTGGCGGAGATGAGGTGGTGCTGTAATGACATTGAAGAAAAGATATTTGAGAGTTACTAATCTACTTTTTTTGATTTTAATTGCTGTACAGTTTTTACCAAACAAGATTACAACCGAAACCAAAACATCGTATGTTATATGTGTATCAATTGCGTTAGAGGTCTTAGTTCTGGTCGTTTCTGCATTTCTTAAAAAGCCGCAGGGACTGAATTTATTTCTAGATATTATCGGATTTTTGTTCGTTATTTTAATTGCTTGGACGCTTGCAACGGCAAAGTTTAATCTGCTCAAGGAATCGCTGTTCCCGCCGCCGGGAAGGGTAATTTGGCAGTTTTTAGATGACATCGACAAGATAATTGTAAACATTTGCAGCTCGTTGGGAATTATTGTTGAAGGCTATTTGATTGCTACTGTTGTGGCTATTCCGTTAGGACTTTTTATTGGATGGAGTGTCAGACTAGGCAGTGCAGCAACTTATATATCAAAGTTTTTAAGTGCTATCCCGCCTATAGTGTATATTCCTTATGGAATTGCTTTGTTGCCAACTTTCAGAAGCGTTTCTGTAATGGTAATTTTTCTCGCATCATTCTGGCCGATTTTCGCAAGCACAATGAGCGGTGTGATGAATGTTGAGGGAAAGCTGATTGACTCAGCTAAGGTGTTAAATACAAATCGTTTTACGATGCTTTTTTCCGTGATTCTTCCAGCTTCGTTGCCACAGATATTTATTGGATGTAATCAAGGATTGACAGTTTCGTTTATATTGTTGACATCAGCAGAGATGATAGGAGCTCAGGATGGAATGGGATACTACGTTAAGAACTATTCGGATTTTGGCGATTACACACGAACTATTGTCGGAATCATTGTAATTGGCATTGTAGTTGTCGCAATATCGTTTTTGTTTAATAGACTTCAAAAATATTTGCTCCGTTGGAAGCGATAAGGAGAGATGTTATGACTGAAATTTTATGGCACGGCAGAGGAGGGCAGGGAGCATTTACGGCAGCACGATTGCTCGGTGCCGCATTTGCTTTGAAAGACAATGAAAGCTACGCACTTGCGTTTCCGTCTTTCGGCCCGGAAAGACGAGGGGCACCAATTAGAGCTTTCACGAAATTGGACGAAAAGCCTATCGGCGATCGAAGTGAAATCGAAAAGGCCGATTTCAGTATTTTCCTTGATGATACGTTGTTCTCGGAGAAGTCATTTGAAGAGCTGAAACCAAATGGAAAAATTCTCTTAAATACTAAGCAGTCAGTATTAAGTGAGAGAGTAATTTCGATTGATGCAGACGAATTGGCAATAGAAATTTTAAAGCTTCCGATTACAAATACTATAATGCTCGGTGCTTTTGCGGCTGTAAGCACTGATGTTTCCCTGGAAAATATTGAGAAAGCAATTTATCAAAATATGTCTGAGAAGCTGCAAAGAAAAAATATTTTAGCTGTAAGAGCCGCCGCCGAAGTTATCAGAAGGGAGAACGATAGATGAAGCCATATTTAAGAGAAAAGATACCTGAAAAACTGTCAGAAATCCCTGATACAACAGCGTTTGAAGCAGGCTACTTGGTAACCAAAAATGCGGGTTGGCGTAATTTCCGTCCGGTTATTGATAGTGAAAAATGTATTGGTTGTTTGCAATGCTACCTCTATTGTCCTGATGGCGTGATTTACAAAAGCGGGAATAAGGTGTCCATAGATTATGACTTCTGCAAGGGCTGCGGAATATGCAAAAGAGCCTGTAAGCGTGGAGCAATAAGAATGGAGGCTGAAAAGTAATGGCACAAAAATTTTTATCTGGAAACGAAGCCTTTGCTGAAGGCATTCGCCTCGCAAGACCACAAGTTATTTCGGCTTATCCTATTACACCGCAGACAATAGTTGTCGAACGACTGTCAGAAATGGTTGAGGAGGGCAGCTTGAAAGCGGAGTTTATTCATGTAGAGTCAGAGCACTCAGCACTTTCTTGCGCTATGGGTGCATCATCAGTTGGTGCCAGAGCTTTTACCGCAACCTCTTCACAAGGACTTTTATATATGGCTGAATGCTTGACTTATGCATCAGGTGGTAGATTCCCAATCGTTATGATGAATGCCAATCGCTCTACTGCTTTACCTTGGAATATATATGGAGATCAGCGTGACTCCATATCTCTTCTTGACAGTGGTTGGATACAAGCATATGCAGTAGATGCTCAAGAGGCACTTGACTTAGCACTTATGAGCTATCATATCGCTGAAAACTCTTTGGTTTCTACTCCATATATGGCAAATCTTGACGGTTTCGTATTGACTCATACCTATGAAGTTGTGGATGTTCCAACTCAAGAGCAAGCTGATGCTTTTCTCCCAAAATTCAAGACAGAGAACAAGCTTGACCTGGATAACCCTCGTAATCTGGGTTTTTCAGCAGGACCTGCACACAATATTGCTTTTAAGTATAAGGAGCATATTGGATTGTTGAATGCCAAACAGGTGATTCATCAGGTGGAACAAAAATTCGCCGAAATTTTTGGCAGAAAATATACTGGCTTGACCGAAAATTATCAAACGGAAGATGCTGATTATATCCTTATTACTCTTGGAAGCATTGCTGGAATTGTAAAGGAAACGGTTGATAAGCTGAGAGAAAATGGTGAGAAGGTTGGACTTCTTCGCATTCGATATCTTCGTCCATTCCCAAATGAAGAAATAGCACTTGCCGTTAAAAATGCCAGAGCAATAGCTGTTTTAGAAAAGGACATTTCCTTTGGAAACGAGGGAACAGTGTATACTAATGTAAATTCATCACTTCAAAAGTCAGGAAATACGCTGCCGTGTTCAAATTATATTGGCGGTCTGGGCGGTAAAAATATTTCTGCTGTTGAAATTGAAAATATATTTGACGAATTGAAAAAAGAAGAAGTCAAGATTGAATTTATTGGAATCGGAGGCGGGGAGGAATGAGCATAAATGCAAGAACACTCAATGAAGATGAGCTTTTCTATGGACATAAGGCGTGTGCAGGTTGTGGCGGAAGTCTTGCTGTCAGAATTGCATTAAAGGTGTTGGGTGAGCGTTCAATAGCCGTTCTTCCGGCTGGCTGTATGTCTGCTGTTGGCTTTAACTTCCCACAGCTTTGCTTTGGCAACAATGCAATAATTTCAACATTTGCAGGTACGGCTTCGATGCTTACAGGCATAGAAGCAGGACTAAGAGCACAGGGGATAACTGATTTTCAGGCAGTCGGCTTTGCAGGAGATGGCGGAACTGCCGATATAGGACTTCAAGCACTATCTGGTGCAATCGACAGAAATGACAATATTCTTTATATCTGCTATGACAATGAAGCCTATATGAATACTGGTATACAAAAAAGCTCTCTTACTCCTTTTGGCGCAAGAACAACAACTACGCCAGCAGGAAAGAACATACATGGCAACATAAGACCAAAGAAGAATATGTTTGAGATTGTCGCCGCACATGACATTCCTTATGCGGCAACAGCAAGTATTGGATATATGAATGACTTTATAAACAAGGTCGAAAAAGCTTCCAGAATTTTTGGGACAAAATATATTCATGTTATTGCACCTTGCCCTACAGGCTGGGGAATAAACACAGATGAAACTGTTGAAGTGGCAAAGGAAGTAGTTGACTGCGGATTGTGGTATCTTGCTGAATACGAAAACGGTCAGTTCACATTAAATCATCAGCCCAAAGAATTTACAAGCGTATCCGATTATCTGAAAAGGCAGGGTAGATTCAAGCACTTATCAGATGAAGATATACAAACGATTATAACTTCCCGTGATGCAAAATGGGAGGCTATTCATAAAAACTTTAAAGTAGTAAACTAACAGGAGGAAACAATTATGAGCAGAGATGTAAATAACAAGTATTGGGATGAAGAGTTGGAAACTCTCCCAAGAGAGGAGCTGGAAAAAAGACAGCTTGCGGACTTAAAGGAAATAGTACAGTTTGCATATGACAATGCACCGTATTATAAGCGTTCTTTTGACGAGGCTGGAGTGAAGCCTTCCGATATAAAAACGCTTGCTGATATTCAAAAATTTCCGTTTATCGATAAGAAAACACAGCGAGACACTCAGGGAGTAGGTTCGTTTTTAGGTGAGCTGGCAGCTGTACCAGAGGAGGAGGTAGTTTTTATTTCAACCTCATCTGGCTCAACAGGCGTTCCAACAATGAGCCCGTTTACAAAAAAGGATTTTGATGAATTTCAGGATACAGAAAGTCGTTGGTTCTGGCAAATCGGTATGCGTCCGAACGACAGATATGTTCATGCGCTTAATTTCTCACTTTATGTTGGAGGACCAGACGTTATAGGCGCACAAAATCTGGGTGCTTTATGTATTTGGGGCGGAACTCTTCCCAGTGAAAGACTTCTGTTTATTTTAAAGACATACCAGCCGACTATTATATGGACAAGTCCATCTTATGCATGGCAGCTAGGCGAAAAAGCGTTAAAGCAGGGTATAGACCCGAAAAAAGACCTGAACATTAAGAAGATTATAGTTGCAGGAGAATTAGGCGGATCTATCGACGCAACCAGAAAAGCAATTGAGGATTTGTGGGGAGCGGAAGTGTATGATTTCTATGGATTATCAGATATTTTTGGCGCTTGTGCTGCAATGTGTGAGGCAAAAGACGGCTTGCATATAGCTGAAAACCATATTCTTGTTGAAACGGTTGATCTGCACACAGGAGAAGTGCTAAAGCCTGGTGAGGTTGGCGAGCTTGTATTTACTACACTCCGTAAGCACGCTCGTCCGTTAATTCGTTTCCGTACAGGAGATATAGGTTGGATAGACAATACTCCATGTTCATGCGGCAGAACTCATGGAAGAATACACATTAACGGCAGAAAGGACGATATGTTTATCGTGTCGGCAGTAAATGTATTTCCTAGCGATATTGAAGCGGTAGTTCGTGAGCTTTCGGGAATTACGGGCGAATATTTGATAAGAGTGTTTGAAAAGGATTTCACTTGCAAGTATTCAGTAGAAATAGAGAAGAATGCAGATAACCCAAAGACTGATGAAGAGGTCGCAGCAGAAGTTTCTGCAGCACTTAAGGCTCGAATTGGAGTTAAGCCATACAATGTAGTTGTTCACCCAGACGGTGGATTAGATACACGCTCAGAGCACAAATCAAAGAGAATTATTGACGAGCGCAAGCTTGAATACAATATTTAATTGGAGGAAGCTATATGCCTCAGCTATCAAAACGCACCGAAACCTTTACAGATTCGGTAATTCGAAGAATGACAAGAGTTTCAAATCAATATGGAGCAGTTAATCTTTCGCAGGGATTTCCTGATTTCGAACCGCCTAAAGAAATTCTGAATCGTCTGGCTGAAGTAACAAACGAGGATTTTCATCAATATTCTATAACTTGGGGCGCACAAAATTTCAGAGAGGCTTTGGCTGAAAAACAATCTAAGCTTATGGGACGACAAATAAATCCGGATGAAGAAATTGTTGTTACCTGCGGCAGCACCGAAGCAATGATGGCGGCAATGATGACAGTTACAAATCCAGGTGATAGGGTAATAGTTTTTTCGCCTTTTTATGAAAATTACGGTGCAGATGCAATCCTATCGGGAGCAGAGCCGATTTATGTGCCACTGCATCCGCCCGAATTTAACTTCGATCCTGATGAGCTTGAAAATGCGTTTAAGCAAAAGCCAAAAGCTCTTATTTTGTGCAACCCATCAAATCCATGCGGAAAAGTATTTACATATGATGAGCTAAAGCAGATAGCCTATCTCGCAGAAAAATATGATGTGTTTGTCATTACAGATGAAGTATATGAACATATTGTCTATGAACCAAACAAGCATATATATTTTGCTTCTCTTCCAAATATGTGGGAACGCACGATTTCCTGTTCATCATTATCAAAGACATATTCTATTACTGGCTGGAGACTTGGTTACATAATTGCTCCGCCACATATCATTGATACAGCAAAAAAGGTACATGATTTTCTTACTGTCGGTGCAGCGGCACCGCTTCAGGAAGCGGCTGTTACAGGACTGCGATTTGGAGATGATTATTACCAGTGGCTTCGGGATAAATATACTCGCAAAAGGAATTTGTTTATAAAAGGACTTGACGATATAGGAATTTCTCACACAGTTCCGCAGGGTGCTTATTACGTGCTTCTTGATATTTCGGAATATGGCTATTCTTCAGATTATGAATTTTGCGAGGATTTAGCTCGAGAAGTTGGAGTTGGCGCTGTTCCAGGTTCAAGCTTTTTTAGAGAACCTGTCAATAATCTGATTCGTTTGCATTTTGCAAAAAAAGACAAAACTTTAATCGAGGCACTAAATAGATTGGAGAATATACGCAATAAAATCCCCAAAAGATAGTATTTAAAAAACAAACAGGGCAGCTGTTCGAGCTGCCCTGTTTTTGCTTTCAGCATATTTTACCTTCGTCTTACCAGAGTAATGCTACTCCCTTAGCGTGTGAGTTTATCTTTCCAACATCTGCTGTCGTTACGCTTCCGTCAATATTAACGTCTGCGCAGTCAAACTCGTAGTCCTCAAGAAGATTAACTCCCTTAGCGTGTGAATTTGCAAGTCCAACGTCAGCGGTTGTTACATTTCCGTCGCCGTTTACATCTCCGTAAGGGTTCAGGCTAACGTCCTGAGTGATGTCCTCAGTATCAACCTCAATGCTGTATTCACGTGGTACATACTTTCCACCGCTTACAACAAGCGTATATGTGCCTGGTGCAAGTTTTTCGATAGTATACTCGCCCATGCTTGTAGCGGTTACGCTCGTTTCAGTTCCGTCCTCTGCTATCGCTGTAACTGTCATATCAGTTGTAGCGTCAGCGTCTGAAACGTTTATCGTACCTGTTATATCTTTGCCCAAAGAAGGAATAACCTCACCATATTTTACAACCTCGCCGCAAACTGTGCAAACCTCATCGCCGGTATATCCGTCCTCCGTGATGGTAGCTTCCTTTGCGTTTTGAATTTCGGTTGTATGACCCAAAGCCTCAGTTTCATCTGCAGTATAGCTGTCACCGCAGAGGGAGCAGGTGTAAGTTGTATAGCCATTCACCGTGCAGGTAGGTGCCGTTACAACAGCTTCATAGCTGTGTTCCGCAGAAACTGGACTGTTGCTGTAAAAAATCGTCGTTCCTGCACAATTTGTGCCGTAATACACCGTACCATGCGTGCTGTCCAATACGGGATAGCTGTCTACTGTCTCTCCGTTGTCAAGGTTCTGATACCATATTGTGCCGCCCGAAACACTTCCGTTGAGCAAATATGCCACTTCTCCAGATGCAAACTCTGCTGCGCTTTTTACCGCAACACTTGTTGTTGACGAGCTGGAATCATCCCGTCCAATTGCCGCAGTTGCTGTGCTTTCCAGACAGTATGAGTTTAATGCGCTGACACCAGCGTAGTTTGTTCCAATTACGCCACCTACTTCTCCATCTCCGCTGACGCTTCCAGAGTTATAGCAGTTTGATGTGCTGGAATACTTGTTATAACCGACCACACCGCCTACAGCCCAAGTGCCGCTGACACTTCCAGAGTTATAGCAGTTTGTTACAGAACCACCGTCGTTGTAACCGACCACACCGCCTGTGTAAAAACTTTCACCGATAACTGTGCCGCTGTTGCTGCAACCCGTTACAGAACCACCGTCGTTGTAACCGACCACGCCGCCTGAATGGAATCTGCCTT
>JAJQIH010000039.1 GCA_021199305.1 Ruminococcus sp. | reverse complement strand
TTTGGAGTTGTTTTTCTTCTTTTTCTGTCAACTATCTATTGTAACATAACATTTTCAAAAATTTACGAAATTGCCAGATGTCCGTCAGAAACTGTAATGGTTACCAATGAATCAGGAGCTATTTTATCCGCAATAATTTCCCTTGCAACAAGCGTTTCAAGCTCACGCTGGATAAATCTCTTGAGCGGTCTTGCGCCATATACAGGGTCGTAGCCGTTATCGACGATATAGCTCTTAGCCTCGTCGGTGACTTCAATTTTAATGCGCTGCTCGGAAAGTCTGTCTGCAAGCTTTTTAATCATCAGGTCGACGACCTTACCTATTTCATCCTTGCTAAGCGGCTTGTAGTAAACTATTTCGTCGAGCCTGTTTAAAAATTCGGGACGGAAGCTTTGCTTTAAAAGTGCGTCAACCTGACTCTTAGCGTCGGCGCTGATTTCGCCGTCTGAGCCTATTCCGTCAAGAATTACAGGCGAGCCTAAATTTGAAGTCAGAATAATTATTGTATTCTTAAAGTCAACGGTACGACCCTGCGAGTCTGTAATTCGTCCGTCGTCAAGCACCTGCAGCAGAATGTTAAATACATCCGGGTGTGCCTTTTCAATCTCATCGAACAATACTATAGAATATGGCTTGCGCCTTACGGCTTCGGTCAGCTGACCTCCCTCGTCATAGCCGACATATCCAGGAGGTGCGCCTATAAGACGAGATACCGAGTATTTCTCCATATACTCCGACATATCAATTCTTATAATGCTGTTTTCATCATCAAAAAGCGCTTCGGCCAAGGCTTTGGCAAGCTCCGTCTTTCCGACGCCCGTTGGACCGAGGAACAAAAACGAGCCTATCGGTCTGTTCGGGTCTGCAATTCCTGCACGAGAACGCAGTATTGCTTCGCTTACCTTTGAAACAGCTTCGTTCTGACCGATTACTCTGCCGTGAAGCGTGTCCTCCATATGAAGAAGCTTTTCACGCTCGCCCTCTAACAGCTTTGCAACAGGTATGCCTGTCCAGCGAGCAACAATCCGAGCAATTTCCTCCTCGGTTACCTTGTCACGAAGAAGCGTGTCGTTCTTCTTGGCGTCGTTTGCAATTTTTTCCTGCTCCTCAAGCTCCTTCTTGAGTGACGGCAGAGTTCCGTATTGAAGCTCGGCAGCCTTCGCAAGATCGTACTCACGCTTTGCCTTTTCAATATCTCCGTTTACCTTTTCAATCTCAGCACGTAAATCCTGTACCTTTTTAATAGCGGTCTTTTCGTTCTCCCATTTTGCCTTCAGTGAGTTAAACTCATCTCTGTATTCGGCAAGCTCCCTCTGAATCTCCGCTAAATGCTCCTTTGAAAGCTGGTCGTCCTCGTGCTTTAACGCCGCCTCCTCAATTTCGTGCTGCATTATTTTTCTTGAAATGTCGTCAAGCTCTGTAGGCATAGAGTCCATTTCAGTCTTTATAAGTGCGCAAGCTTCGTCCACAAGGTCGATAGCCTTATCAGGCAGGAATCTGTCTGAGATGTATCTGTTTGAAAGGGTAGCGGCAGCGATAAGAGCTGAGTCGGAGATTTTAACTCCGTGGTAAACCTCGTAGCGTTCTTCAAGTCCTCTTAAAATCGTAATGGTGTCCTCAACGCTCGGCTCGTCAACAAGCACAGGCTGAAAACGTCTTTCAAGAGCTGCGTCCTTTTCAATATACTCCCTGTACTCGTTAAGCGTTGTAGCACCAATACAGTGAAGCTCTCCTCTTGCAAGCATCGGCTTTAAAATATTTCCGGCGTCCATCGCTCCGTCAGTTTTACCCGCTCCGACAATCAGGTGAAGCTCGTCAATAAAGAGTATGATTTTGCCCTCGCTCTTTTTGACCTCCTCTAAAACTGCCTTAAGTCTTTCTTCAAATTCTCCTCTGTATTTAGCTCCTGCAACCAAAGCTCCCATATCGAGTGAGAAAATCTGTCTGTCCGCCAGATTGTTTGGAACATCTCCTCTTACAATTCTGAGTGCCAAGCCTTCGGCGATAGCAGTTTTACCAACGCCTGGCTCGCCAATCAGAACAGGGTTGTTCTTTGTCTTTCTTGAAAGTATTCTTATGACATTTCTGATTTCTGTATCTCGTCCGATTACAGGGTCGAGCTTATTTTGCCTTGCAAGCTCAACTAAGTCCTGACCGTACTTTTTGAGAACGTCGTAGGTTCCCTCCGGATTGTCGGTTGTGACGTTTCTGTTTCCACGAACCTCCATAAGAGCTGATAAAAAGGCATTTTTGTTGATGCCATATTTTTTCAGGAGCTTTTCAATATCGCCCGACGCCTTGTCAATTATTGCAAGCATAAGATGCTCGACAGAAATATATTCGTCGTTCATCTTCTGAGCTGTCTTTTCAGCAGCAACAAGTACCTGATCAAGCTGCGCCGAAGCGCCAATTTGCGAAGCACGATACCCTGAGCCGGAGATTTTCGGCAGAGCGTCAACTATCTCGTTTGCCTCGCGTTCAAAGGCAACAGTATCCACGTTCATTTTTTTAAGTAAAGAGGGGATAAGGCTGTCCGAAACGCTAAGCAGCGCCGATAAAAGATGCGCCGTGTCAACCACGCTGTTTGAATTTCCCACCGCTAAATCCTGTGCGCTTTGAATTACCTCAAGCGACTTTTGCGTAAATTTATTTGCATTCATCTTTCATTTCTCCTTTCGTTAGCAGTCTAAGTTTGCGAGTGTTAGCACTCTTGCTTCCTGAGTGCTAATTATATTATATCACGGCTTTGTTATTTGTCAAGCGTTTTTTCAAAAAAATCACCGATTTTTTAAAATCGGTGATTAAGTATTAAATCGGGGGGTATGCTTATTCAGCTGGAGTGTCGTCTTCAACAATACCCTTTAAGCTGGAAGCCAGTCCTGCAAGTCCCTGAATTTCGCTGGGAATAATAATTTTTGTAGCCTTTCCGTCGGCAGCTGCCTGAAATGCTTCAAGGCTTTTAAGTGCGATAACCGGCTGACTTGGATTAGCTTCGTTTAACATAGCTATTGCGTCTGCACGTGCACGCTGAACGGTTTCTATTGCCTGAGCTTCGCCCTGCGCTTCGAGAATTTTCTTTTGCTTGATAGCGTCAGCTTTCAGAATTTCAGCTTCCTTATCAGCCTGCGCTCTTAAAATCTTGGATTCCTTTTCGCCCTCTGCAACAAGCACCTGGGATTTCTTTTCTCCTTCTGCCTGAAGAATCTTTTCTCTACGCTCACGCTCCGCCTTCATCTGCTTTTCCATAGCGTCCTGAATCTCACGAGGCGGAAGAATGTTTTTAAGCTCAACTCTGTTTACCTTGATTCCCCAGCGGTCGGTAGCTTCGTCGAGAATTTCTGTGATTTTCGTGTTGATAGTGTCACGGGAGGTAAGGGTAGCGTCAAGCTCCAGCTCACCGATGATATTTCTGAGCGTTGTAGCGGATAGATTTTCAATCGCAGAAATCGGACGCTCAACACCATAAGTGTATTGCTTGGCATCGGTTACCTGAAAGAATACAACCGTATCAATCTGCATTGTAACGTTATCCTTCGTAATAACTGGTTGCGGCTTGAAGTCTACAACCTGCTCCTTGATTGAAACCTTCTTGGCTATCCTGTCAATAAACGGCATAAGAATGTGAAGTCCCGTTCCCCAGGCTGCGTGAAATGCGCCCAGTCTTTCAACTACAAATACCTGTGCTTGCGGTACTATTTTGATTCTTGAAATCAACAGAAGCAAAATAACAATAATTACCGCCAGCAGTACCAATGCTACTGAATTGTCTGAAAAAAAGTCCATAACTCAAATTCCTTTCTGCTTAAGGTTTGGAAACGTAAAGCTTCGCGCCCTCTATTTTGTCAACTATAACTGCGTCGCCGACCTTGAAAATCTCCGAGTCGGTAGAAATTGCCATCCAATCTACGCCGTCAAGCTTAACTCGTCCTGTAGTTTTCTCGTTGTCAATTTCTTGCGTGACAATCGCTCGCTTGCCAATATTCAGCTCGGCGTTCGTTTCAACGTGCTTGCGCTTCAGCTTTTTGACAGCTGGTCGTGTAAGCAGCAGTAAAATGCAGGAAACGACAACAAATATAACGCATTGAGCTATAATTGAATCGACAAAAAGACTGACAATAAGAGTTATCAGAGCGGCGGCTGAGAACCAGATTGAAATCAGCGCCATAGAGGTTGAAACTTCAAGGATTAAAAAGAGGACAAAGGCTATTGCCCATATGTATAACATTTACACACCTCCGAAAAAATATTCTT
This sequence comes from Ruminococcus sp., assembly GCA_021199305.1. Lineage (GTDB taxonomy): Bacteria > Bacillota > Clostridia > Oscillospirales > Ruminococcaceae > UMGS1601. The sequence goes on along the minus strand of JAJQIH010000039.1, from coordinate 1,935 downwards.
TTTCTGTTAAGTTTTCCGTCAAGACAATAATACCACACCACACGCCAAAAGTAAATGGAAATTTTAAATTTTACAAAGCACTCCCTCCCTCACAAACCCATTGTCAAACCCTTAAAAATGTGGTATATTTAGTATAGATAAAACTCGGAGGGGTATTTATGACTGAAAAGGAACAGAAAAGGGCGGCTAAGGAGTTTGCTGCATTTTGGGAAAATAAAGGGTACGAAAAGGGCGAAAGTCAGGCTTTCTGGCTGTCGCTTTTGCGTGATGTCTACGGAGTTCCTCACCCGGAACAATTTATCAGCTTTGAGGATCAGGTCAAGCTCGACCACACTTCGTTTATCGACGGATATATAGAATCAACTCACGTTATGATTGAGCAAAAAAGCCTGGGCAAGAATTTAAAAGCGGGTATAAAGCAGTCGGACGGCTCGATTCTTTCACCGTTTCAGCAGGCTAAGCGTTATGCGTCTGAGCTTCCTTATTCAAAGCGCCCACGCTGGATTGTCACCTGTAACTTTTCTGAGTTTTTGCTTTATGATATGGAAAAGCCAAACGCTGAGCCGGAGCAGATTTTTCTGAAGGACCTGCCAAAGGAATATTACAGGCTTGCCTTTCTGGTTGAAAAGAAAAACGAAAACATCATAAAGGAAACGGAAGTTTCTAAGGCAGCTGGCGAGCTTGTCGGCAAGATTTATGACGCCATTTTAAAGCAATATAAAAACCCCGATAGTCCCGAAACGCTGAGAAGCTTAAACGTGCTTTGCGTCAGACTTGTATTTTGCCTTTATGCAGAGGACGCAGGCGTTTTAGGTAAGCACGATATGTTCGGAAGCTATCTTTCAGGCTTTCAGACCAGCGACGTCAGAAGAGCTTTGATTGATTTGTTTAAGGTTTTAAATACAAAGCCAGAAGACCGTGACCCGTATATGGATGACGATTTAGCGGCATTTCCTTATGTAAACGGCGGACTGTTTGCTGATGAGAGTATTGAAATTCCTCGCTTTACTGACGAAATTGTAAATCTGCTTGTTGATAAGGCGAGCAGCGGATTCGATTGGTCGGAAATTTCTCCAACTATTTTCGGCGCTGTTTTTGAGTCAACCTTAAACCCGGAAACAAGGCGTTCGGGCGGAATGCACTATACCTCAATAGAAAATATTCACAAGGTTATTGACCCGCTGTTTTTAGACGAGCTAAAGGATGAGTTTGCGCAGATTTGCGAGCTGAAGGTTCAAAAGACAAGAATCGAGCGACTTGAAAGATTTACGGATAAGCTCGCATCGCTTATATTTTTGGATGGAACGATTACAACTTCGATACAGCAGAATACTGGAAGAAGTATGGTGGGGCAAGGACTCCATTTTTTAATTTACATAGTTTTTTTGGGTGCAAAATATGTTCGAAATCCACCGCACCCTTTGACAAGTCTATCCCTGGGTTTTAAGTGATACTAATTACAAGATTGATACGTTTTTTGTATCATTTCCGTATAAAAAGCATGGTTTGAAGAAACGCAGGTTAATCCGATTTTCCGCTCACTTTTCGTTACGAGGTATGGATTTTTTTAATAAAAAGAGGCTTTCTGTCACAAATAAAGTGTGCAGAAAGTCTTATTTTTTTGCCTTGCCATTGGTGGCGGCAGATTAGCAGTTTTAGCAGCGGTGGGTGCAAAAATGCTGTCTTGGATACTCACACAATGAAAGGTCTACCTCGTAACGATAGGTAAAATATATCGTTATGAGGGTGGTGCGGCTTGTGCATATCATCGAATTTCTCCGTGAGGACTTGACTTTTCGAACTTTTAGAGCAATGTATATACTACAGCGAAAGGAGGAATTTCGATGTTTGAAAAAGAAGTCAATTACAGGCTGGCAAAATGGCTGCTTCTCAATATGGAAAAGGACGGCGTTATTTCGTCCAAAGAGATGCGCC
>JAJQIH010000006.1 GCA_021199305.1 Ruminococcus sp. | reverse complement strand
TGTAGCTTGCTATATATTTTTGGAGTTAGTGTAAACTATCATTGACAAGTGGACATTTGATTTTTGGTGAATTACACCAAAAGACTTGACACAAGAATGTATTTGGGATATAATAATTTTGTATATTATGTATTTATGCAATTGAAATGTGTGCCGCAGGCGGTAAATAATTTTCCACCTGGCAGTGCGTTTTATTGTGTTAATAGATATTATCACTCTTTTTATACATTACTCCCGAGGGTATATGTTTAAATATAATGGGGTTATTCCCCTTACCTTTAAAATTTAATATTGAGCATAACGCCTTCGAGGGTACGTATCCAATAAAAATACAGACTGAGAAGGAGGAAGCTTAAAATCATGGATTGGACATTAACCATTCTATTGTGCGTTGTAGCCCTTATTCTTGGCGCCGGAATTTCATTTTACTTTGCGTTTAAATTTGGTGAAAATCATCGTAAGAAAACCGCCGAGGCACAAATCGGCTCTGCCGAAGAGGAAGCCAAAAGGATCGTTGAGGACGCAAAGAAAAATGCTGACGGTTTAAAAAAGGAAGCTTTGGTAGAGGCTAAGGACGAAACTCATAAGTATCGTCGTGAAGCCGAAAAGGAAATCAAAGAAAGAAGAAACGAAGTTTCACGCCAGGAAAGAAGACTTCAGCAAAAAGAAGAAACACTCGACAAAAAAGTCAACAACATTGAAAAGAAGGAAGAGCTTTTACAGTCGAAAATCAAGTCGGCTGATGAAAAGCTTGAGGAATCAGAGAGAATCAAGAGAAGTCAGCTTGAAATGCTTGAGCGAATTTCTGAATTCACCAAGGATCAGGCTAAGGATTATCTGCTTAATCTTCTCGACGACGAGCTTGTTCACGAGAAAGCAATTAAAATTCAGAGCTACGAGGCACAGATTAAAGAAGAATGTGAGGACAAGGCAAGACAGTATATCTCACTTGCAATTTCCAGATGTGCGGCGGATCAGGTTTCTGAAACAGCCGTATCTGTCGTACCACTTCCTAACGACGAGATGAAGGGAAGAATCATCGGCAGAGAGGGTAGAAACATCCGCACAATTGAAACTCTTACAGGAGTCGATCTTATTATCGACGACACACCGGAAGCTATTACTCTTTCCTGCTTTGATCAGGTAAGAAGAGAAATAGCAAGACTCACACTTGAAAAGCTTATTCAGGACGGAAGAATTCATCCGACCAGAATAGAAGAAATGTATGAAAAGTCAAAACGCGAGGTCGAATACAAGATTAAGCAGGAGGGCGAAAGAGCCATTCTTGAAACCAATGTACACGGCATTAACAACGAGCTTGTTAAGCTTATTGGTAGTCTTCGCTATAGAACGAGCTACAGGCAAAATGTACTTGACCACTCAATTGAGGTCGCTCACCTTGCAGGTATGATGGCATCAGAGCTTGGCGTAGACGCAAACCTCGCAAGAAGAGCAGGATTGCTTCACGATATTGGTAAGGCTTTAAGCTACGAAATTGAGGGCTCACACGTACAGATAGGCGTTGACGTTTGTAAGAAATACAAGGAAAGCGCCGACGTTATACACGCTATTGAAGCTCACCACGGCGACGTTGAAACAAGAACCGTTGTCGCAGCGCTCGTTCAGGCAGCCGACGCTATTTCAGCGGCAAGACCAGCTGCAAGAAGCGAGAATTATGAGAATTACATCAAGCGATTAGAAAAGCTTGAGGAAATTTGCACCTCTTACGACGGAGTTGAAAAATCCTACGCTATTCAGGCAGGACGTGAGGTCAGAATTATTATTCAGCCTGAAAAGATAAACGACGAAAAGATGGTTCTGGTCGCAAGAGATATTGCAAAGCAAATTGAAGACGAAATGGATTACCCGGGACAGATCAAGGTAAATCTCATCAGAGAAAGCAGAGCTGTCGAGTACGCCAAGTAATTCATAAAACACAAATCAGAAAACAACAGGCAAGCAGCGTTTGAACTGCTTGCCTTATTTTTTGCACTTGAAGCGATATGAGCTTTTAACATCTGCAATCACCTGAACTTCAAAGCATAAAACAGCAAAAATCCCCCGCCGTAAAGACGAGGGATCTGAAATGTACAAATTAGTTGATAAGAGATTTCTCTGTTTCCTTGTCGAATAAGTGAATTCTGTTAGGATCGATAGCAACCTTGATCTTATCCTGTGGACGAGCTGTTGATCTTGGTGAAACTCTTGCTGTAAGAGGAATACCCTCACAGTTGATGTAAAGATAAGTTTCAGCACCCATCATTTCTGTAACTTCAACAGTTGTATCAATGATACCAGTCTTAGCAGTAGACAGGAACATTTCCTCATCGTGGATACACTCAGGACGAACGCCCATAACAACTTCCTTGTCAACCATTGGCTCTAAAACCTCAGCGTCAGCCTTGGATTCAGGAACCTCAACTGTGTACTTGACACCTCTTGTTGTCTTGGTATCCTCAGAACCAAATTCAACAACATACTTGCCGTCCTTCTTGAGAAGCTTAGCGTCGATAAAGTTCATCTGTGGTGAACCGATGAATCCAGCAACGAACTGGTTAACCGGGTAGTTGTAAAGGTTTGAAGGTGTATCAACCTGCTGAATGATACCATCCTTCATAACAACGATTCTGTCACCCATTGTCATAGCTTCTGTCTGGTCGTGAGTTACGTAGATAAATGTAGTACCGAGCTTCTTATGGAGCTTGGAAATCTCGGTCCTCATCTGAGCACGGAGCTTAGCGTCCAGGTTCGAAAGAGGCTCGTCAAGTAAGAATACCTGCGGCTCACGAACGATAGCACGACCAAGCGCAACTCTCTGTCTTTGTCCTCCTGACAAAGCCTTTGGCTTTCTGTCAAGCAAATGTGCGATGTCAAGGATTCTTGCAGCTTCCTCAACCTTCTTAGCAATCTGGTCCTTAGGAACCTTTCTGAGCTTCAGACCGAAAGCCATGTTCTCAAATACCGTCATGTGAGGGTATAGAGCGTAGTTCTGGAAAACCATTGCAATATCTCTGTCCTTCGGTGCGATGTCGTTTACAAGTCTTTCACCAATGTAAAGCTCACCGTCACTGATTTCCTCAAGTCCTGCAATCATTCTCAGCGTTGTCGATTTTCCGCATCCAGAAGGACCTACAAGAATAATAAATTCCTTGTCCTTGATTTGTAGGTTGAAGTCTGTAACAGCTACAACATTTCCTGGATACTTTTTGTAAATGTTCTTAAGCGTAACACTTGCCATTTATCAAAACCTCCTAAAATAATATAATAGAAAAATCAATCTACTAAAATTGTTCCTCTATTATAATAACAGGTGTCGATAAAAATTTCAAGTGGTGAAATGACTAAAGTTTGGCCCAAAAAATTATACATATTTACCAAAACATTTTCGAAAATTCTATATTATGTCCAAAAATTGAGGTAAATATTTGTGCAAAATCTCTAAACAATTTCCAACAGGTAGATTTTCGTCCAAAAAAATTTTTCCGATGCTTATACGCTTCAGATAGGTGACTTTATTGCCCACGGCCTCGAACATCCGTTTCACCTGATGGTACTTTCCTTCGTTCAGAGTCAGGTAACACTTGCGAGCTTCTCCGTCGATTCTCTCAAGACGTGCAGGCAGACATTTTTCATTTCCGTCGATCGTTATACCCTCTTCAAAGAGCTGTGCTGTATCTTCTCTTATATCTCTTTCAAGCTCGACGTAGTATTTTTTATCAACATGGTTTTTCGGCGAGAGCATTTTATGAGAAAGCTCGCCGTCGTCGGTAATAAGAACAAAACCTTCAGTATCCTTGTCAAGTCTTCCTGCGGGGAAAAGTCCTTCTCTGTAAAGCTCCTTTGGAACAAGCTCTAAAACTGTCGGCGAATCTCCGTCCTTAGTCGAGCAAACGTAGCCTTTCGGCTTGTTGAGCATTATGTAAATATGCTCCTTGTATTCGATTTTCCTGCCGTCAAGAAAAACCTCGTCCTTTTCGGCGTCAATCTTATCGTCAGGTCGGGCGTTTCTACCGTTGACGGAGATTTTTCCCTTTTTACAAAGAAGCTTTACCTCGCTTCGGGATACCTCGTAAACCTGATTTGACACAAACCTGTCAAGCCGCATTATTTTCGACATCTTAAAATTCCTTTCTAGTCCGCTTTTTTAAGTCCTTGCATAAAGCCGTCAAGCTCGTTGCAGGAAACATCTCCGCCTATAAGCCTGCCCTCAAAGATTATAAGGCTCAGATAGACGTTTTCTTTGTCGTTCGGATAATTTTTCACCAGGTAGGTGTAAATCTCCACTTCCTTACCCTTGTACTTTTCAAGGTTAAACCCCTGCTGCTCCTGAATTTCGTTGTAATCCTCGTATACGTCGTCAAACTCAACTGGTATTTTTACGACCTTGCTGCTTGTGTACTCCGAGTCCGTTTCCCAGCCGAGATCCTTTATAAACTCCTGCCGAAGCTCTTCGGTATCAAGCGTTATACAATCGTCCGAATACGCCTTTGCAACTCCGTACACCACTAAAAATATAAACAAAGCGGAAACGACACAGGCGGCGATTATAATTCCCAGCTTTTTTACCTTTATCGTTTTGATTATCATATTGACCCCTCTTTCGCATAGCTTTTTTGTAATTAAGTATATGCGTGAGGATAACAAAAAAGAAGCGTAAACACCAGGTCCCCGAGCCTAAAAACTCAGGGACCTGAAAGTTGTAAATTCAAAATGTAATCTTAATAAACCAAGCCGTTAATCAGGTAAAGCAGCCACTGTGCTAAGCTAACGCAGAAGAAAATAGCTGTAATCGCATATGGAAGCTTGTTGTCGTCCTTGAGCTCCGCCTTTAAGCCGTAAGCTACGAGGAAGTAGCCTAAAATATTTCCTATTAACATAAACAGGTTTCCAAAATCTGTGCTTGCAAGTCCGAACAGGAAGTCAAGTACCGTCATTGGAATTACTGGCATCAAAAACAGCGAAGCGATTGAAAGCGACTTGACAAACGATACCTTCGTCTTGCTTAGAAGGCTTGCGCACGCCATTACAAGAGCCGCAATAATTGCAACTGTAGCTGCAGCAATCAGAAGCTCGACGAAAAATCTCATTAAGAAATGAATTGCCTTTTCTGCTGTTGTGTAGTAGGAATAAAAGCCGCTACTGCTATTGCTGTGAACAATTGCAACGTTGATCATTCCGAAAATAATTCTGAGTACCGCATAGATGATTGTAAGAGTTAATGAAGCGACAAGGCTTTGCTTTGCGACAACCTTTGGTGCGTTGGTTGCAGGAGCCTTGAAAACTTCAATAGTATCTGTAAAGGTTTCTCCTAACTCCTTGCCGAAGTCAATTCCTGGCTTTTTAGGAGCCTGATAATACATATTAGGGTTTGGATTCTGCTGTGGATAGCCCTGATACATATTCGGGTTCGGGTTCGGGTTAGGATTTGGATTAGGATTTTGATTTGGATTTACATTCTGGTACCCCTGATACATATTTGGATTTGGGTTTTGCTGTGGCGCGCCCTGAACCGGCTGAGCGTTATTTGGCTGCTGTGCGCCGTTTACATTCTGAACATTCTGATTTTCATTCATATAACTTACTTCCCTTCCTCCAGTCTTTTGCCTTGCCGTTTATGCTGACTGGAATTGTTATTTCAAAATAAGTATACCACAACTTTTTTCTCTTGGCAATATAAAAATCTTTTTTTGACAGATTTTCTACAAAACCTACAAAAATAACTTCCAGAATATACGCAATCGGCCTGCTCTCTTTGAGCAATTTGTTCAAAAATTCCATTTTTCAAAAAAGTGTTGACATATTATGGATCGTGTGCTATACTTATGTCGGTTAGCTGCCGCTAACTCCAAGTTGTGGCAGTTTTTTTTTGCAACGTGAAGCTGTAAGCTACGGTTAGCTTAAGCTAACTTGATTGTAAGCAAATAATATTCGGGAGGAAAAAATATGTTTTTAAAAATTCACAACCTGCAAAAGTTTTACGGCGACGGCGAAAACAGAATACAGGTTCTAAAAGGAATTGACGCAGAAATTGAAAAGGGCGAGATGTGCGTCCTTCTCGGCCCGTCAGGCTCAGGAAAAACCACCCTTTTAAATATTCTCGGCGGAATAGAAACGGCTGAGGAGGGTTACGTATCAATTAACGGCGACAAAATCAAGGATATGAGTGAGAAAAATCTCACCCTTTACCGCAGAAAGCATTTGGGTTATATTTTTCAGATGTACAACCTGATTCCCAACTTAAACATCAAGGAAAATATCGAGGTCGGCGCATATTTAAGCGACAATCCGCTGGACGTTGACGACATTTTAAAAACTTTAGGACTTTACGAGCATCGCCACAAGCTTCCAAACCAGCTTTCAGGCGGTCAGCAGCAGAGAACTGCTATTGGCAGAGCGATTGTAAAAAATCCTGATATTTTGCTCTGCGATGAGCCGACTGGAGCGCTCGACTATAAAACCTCAAAGGAGATTTTAGGACTCATTCAGCAAATCAACGAAAAGTACGGCAGCACGGTAATAATGGTAACTCACAACGACGCTATAAAGAATATGGCTGACAGAGTTATTAAGCTTCGTGACGGAGCGGTTCGGAAAAATTACCTGAACGAGCAAAAAATCTCAGCAGAAATGCTTGAATGGTAAGGGAGGTTTTTGTATGAAATGCCCTTTGAGAAAGCGTTTGCCGAGAGAGCTCAAAAGCGATTTTGGAAAATACGCAGTAATTTTCATTCTGATGACGTTGACTATCGGATTCAGTTCAGGCTTTTTGGTTGCCACAGAAAGCATTTCCGCTTCGTTTGACGAAGGATATGAAAAGTACAACATCGAAAACGGAAACTTTGAAACCTATACAGAGCTGACCGACGAGCAGATAAGCGAAATTGAAGAAAACGCCATTACAGTTTACAACAACAATTACGTTGAGGCGCAGACAGACGACAACAAGACGATACGCATTTTTGCAATTCGAGAAGAGGTAAATAAAGTCTGCCTTATGGAAGGCAAAATGCCTGACAAGCTTGATGAAATAGCTCTCGACAGAGCCTTTAGCAACAACAATGATATTTCTGTCGGCGACAGCATTGTAATTTCTGGTAAAGAAAAGAAAGTAACTGGCTTTGTCGCTCTGTCGGATTACAGCAGCTTATTTTCAGACAACTCAGAAACGATGTTTGACGCCACAGCTTTTTCGGTAGCGGTCGTAACAAAAGCGGAGCTTGAAAGCTTCGGCGAGGATAACTACCACTACAGCTACTCGTGGCTTTACGACAATGAGCCTGAGGACGAAGCGGCGGAAAAGGAAGTATCAGACGAGCTTCTTACAAAAATCAACAGCATATCGCCGCTTGTAAGCTTTACGCCGAGATATTTGAATCAGGCTATAAATTATGCGAGGGATGACACCAGCGGCGATGCTACCATTATGGCTGTGCTTTTGTACATAATGATAGCTATTATGGCGTTTGTGTTTGCTGTTACAATTTCAAACACTATAACCAAGGAAGCAGGCACAATAGGCACCCTTCGGGCTTCGGGCTACACTAAAGCGGAGCTTATCCGCCATTACCTTGCTATGCCGATTATTGTAACGCTGATAAGCGCTGTTGTCGGAAACATTTCAGGCTACACGATATTTCGTGTAATGTGCGCCGCTATGTACTACAACAGCTATAGCCTGACTACTTACGTTACGCATTGGAGTGCTTCGGCATTTTTAAAAACAACAGTTGTGCCGATTGCGATAATGCTTGTAATAACGCTTGGCGTGCTCGCAAGAAAGCTTTCACTCTCCCCTCTCAGCTTTTTGCGGCACGAGCTTAAAAGGCATCAACGCAAAAAAGCGTTTAAGCTGAACACTAAGATTCCAATCTTTACACGCTTCAGAATAAGAATAATATTCCAGAATATAGCAAACTACATAACGCTTCTTGTCGGAATTATTTTTGCTAACGTACTTCTGGTATTCGGACTTGGTCTTCCCGATGTTTTGGACAACTATCAGGACGACATAACCTCCAATATGATAGCAGAGTATCAATACATCTTAAAAGCGCCAGTTGAAACAGAGGTTGAGGGTGCTGAAAAGTTCAGTCTGCAATCGCTTGAAAATACGCTTGAAGGTTATGAAAACGAAGAGGTTTCCGTTTACGGAATTGACGCTGACAGCGAATATATTGACGCTGATTTTTCAGCCGAAGGAATTTATATAAGCGACGGCCTGGCTGAAAAATATTCATACAAAAAGGGCGACAGCATAACCCTTTCGGATAAATATTCAAAAGACAGCTACGAATTTAAAATTGCGGGAATTTACAAATACCCCAGCTCGTTTGCTGTATTTATGGACAACGAAAGTTACATTTCGACCTTTGACTTAGAGGACGGCTACTACACAGGCTATTTTTCAAACGAAAGCTTAGACGATATTGACGAGAGCCTTATAGCTACCGTAATTGACAAGCAGGAGCTTACTAAGATTTCAAGGCAGCTTGACGTGTCTATGGGAGATCTTATGTATATGGTAGACGCTTTTGCGATTATAATTTTTGCGGTGATTATATTCCTGTTGTCGAAAATAATTGTCGAGAAAAACGCCAGCTCGATTTCTATGACGAAAATTCTCGGCTACACAAACAGAGAGATAAACAGGCTTTATACAACTGCTACCACGATTGTTGTAGTAATCTGCCTTATCGGAACTATTCCACTTTCAACCTATCTTATGAAGCTGTTTTTTGCGTATATGATGAAAACCCAGATGACAGGCTGGTTTCCGCTCAACCTATCAGCTACAGTTTATGTGAAAATGGCAGCTATAGGACTTATAACCTACTTTATTGTTTCACTTTTACAGCGCAAAAAGATAGCTCGTGTACCCCTTGGCGAAGCACTTAAAAATGCGGAGTAGGAAAGTTTTGGTTGACACACAAAAAATAGTGTGCTAAAATACCTTTCGGATAGTATTCCCGATGAAACTATACCGATATTTTACAAATTTTGTCTGCAGCTTTTAAAAATCAGGCTTCTGGATTTCTATGGACCTTTGCCGTAAGAAATATATGCTCTTTGGTTTGCAGGTGAAATACGCCGACTTCTCCCGGCGAATATTGGCGGTACGTCCAAGCGGCGTACTCTGTGGTTTTTCTATCCATTGAAAAGCTGAATTCGGGAAGAGAGGAAGGCGATTTAATGAAAAATACAGTTTTAACCTTTCAGAAAATGAAAGAGGACGGAAAGAAAATATCTATGCTGACGGCATACGATTACTCTACCGCAAAGCTAATGGACGAAGCAGGTGTAAACGGAATCCTCGTCGGGGATTCGTTGGGCAATGTTGTGATGGGATACGAAGATACAGTTTCTGTCACAATGGAGGATATGATACACCACGGTGCAGCTGTTTCAAGAGGAGCTAAAAATGCGTTGGTAGTAGTCGATATGCCGTTTATGTCTTATCAGACCTCTGTTTACGACGCTGTTGTAAACGCAGGAAGGCTGATGAAGGAAGCAAGAGCTAACGCTGTAAAGCTTGAGGGCGGCGAAAATATCGTCGGACAGGTAAGCGCTATTGTAGCTTCCGGAATACCTGTAATGGGGCATTTGGGTCTTACTCCGCAGTCTATCAACGCATTCGGCGGCTATAAGGTTCAGGGCAAGGACGAAACGACAGCAAAAAAGCTTCTTTCGGACGCTTTGGCACTGGAAAAAGCAGGCGTATTTGCCATAGTGTTTGAATGTATTCCGTCAGCGCTTTCAAAGCTTTTAACCGAGCGGCTGAGCGTTCCTACAATAGGAATCGGCGCAGGCAAGGACTGTGACGGACAAATTCTCGTCTATCAGGATATGCTTGGAATGTTTTCCGACTTCACGCCAAAATTTGCAAAAAGGTTTGCCAATGTCGGCGAGATAATGACAAACGCATTCAAGGAATACACCAGAGAGGTCGGCGAAGGCGTTTTCCCAGCTAAAGAAAACAGCTATGACATTTCCGCGGAAGCTATTGAAAAGCTATACTGAAAATTTTGAAAGGAAGAAATGAAATGATTATAGAAAATACAGTTGAGGGCGTAAAGCGACAGGTTAAGGCCTGGAAAAGCGAGGGTCTGAGCATTGGCCTTGTGCCAACAATGGGATACCTTCACGAGGGTCACAAAAGCCTTATCGACAGAGCAGTTTCGGAAAACGACAGAGTTGTTGTCAGCGTTTTTGTAAACCCTATTCAGTTTGCGCCAACGGAGGATTTGGAAAGCTATCCCAGAGATTTTGATGCTGACTGCCGTCTTTGTGAAGACGCAAAAGCTTCTCTTGTTTTCCACCCGGATGCTGATGAAATGTACGATGGCGATTTTTCGACCTTTGTCGATATGGACAATGTAACAAAAGAGCTTTGCGGCAAAAGCAGACCCACCCATTTCCGTGGAGTTTGCACAGTTGTCAACAAGCTGTTTAACATAGCTATGCCAGACAGGGCTTACTTCGGACAGAAGGACGCTCAGCAGCTTGCTGTCATTCGTCGGATGGTACGGGATCTGAATATGAATGTTGAGATTGTAGGCTGTCCTATAATACGTGAGGCTGACGGCCTGGCGAAAAGCTCCCGAAACACCTATCTTTCTGACGAAGAGCGGAAGGCTGCTCTGGTTCTCAGCAAAGCAATTTTCAAGGGCAAGGAAATGCTTGAAAGCGGAATAAGTGACGGAGAAGAGGTATTAGAGCAGATGAAAGAAATTATTCTCTCGTCGCCGCTTGCGAAAATTGACTATGTTGAAATGGTTAAGTGGGACAGTATTGAAATTCATCACACGGTAGATTGCCCTGTCCTTGTAGCGATTGCCGTTTATATCGGAAGGACAAGGCTGATTGACAACTTTATTTTCGAGGTGTAGGCTATGACAATTACTATGCTTAATGGAAAAATTCACAGAGCGACAGTAACTCAGGCTGAGCTTAATTACGTCGGAAGCATAACGATAGACGAAACGCTTATGAATGCCGCAGGAATTATAGAATACGAGCAGGTACAGATAGTTGACATTGACAATGGCAACCGATTTGAAACTTATGTAATAGCTGGCGAAAAGGACAGCGGCCTGATTTGCCTGAACGGAGCGGCAGCCAGAAAGGTTTCGGTCGGCGACAAGGTTATAATTATGAGCTATGCTGATATGACTCCTGAAGAGGCAAAAAGCCATTCGCCAAACGTTATATTTGTCGACGAGAACAACCGCATCAGCAAAACCACCAGATACGAGCGTCACGGACTTTTGCAATCGGATATGGAAAGGGAATAAAAATGCTAAAGGGAAAAACAGTTGTACTTGGCGTAACAGCAAGCATAGCGGCTTATAAAATTGCCGGCCTTGCAAGTAAGCTTGTAAAGGCTGGGGCGGACGTACACGTTATAATGACAAAAAACGCTGCAAATTTCATAAACCCTATAACCTTTGAAACGCTGACTGGCAACAAATGTATGACAGATACCTTCGACAGAAACTTTCAGTTTCACGTAGCGCACATTTCAATCGCTGAAAGGGCGGACGTTTGTCTTGTAGCGCCAGCTTCAGCAGACGTTATCGCAAAAATGGCGAATGGAATTGCAGACGATATGCTCACAACCACCTATCTTGCAATGAAATGTCCTGTTCTTGTAGCACCTGCTATGAACACTAATATGTTCACGCACCCTACCGTTCAGGAAAACCTGCGTAAGCTTGAAAAGGTTGGCGTTACTGTAATTTCGCCCGATTCAGGTCGGTTAGCCTGCGGCACAAACGGCGTTGGCAAGATGCCGTCTGAAGAGGTTTTATTCGACTACATTTTAAGGGAAATCGCCTTTCCTCACGACTTGGCAGGCAGAAAGGTTCTTGTAACAGCAGGGCCTACTCAGGAGGCTATCGACCCCGTTCGGTTTATAACCAACCATTCAAGCGGAAAAATGGGCTACGCAATAGCAAGAAATGCTATGCTGAGAGGTGCCGAGGTTATGCTTGTAAGCGGGCCCGTCAGCATTCAACCGCCACCGTTTGTAAAGGTAATTTCTGTTGTCAGCGCACAGGATATGTTTGACGTCGTAAAGCAAAGCTTTATGGATATGGACATAATTATAAAATCGGCGGCAGTAGCAGACTACACTCCGATAAATGTAAGTGATGAAAAAATCAAAAAGCAAGGCGACGGAATGGAAATTTCTCTTAAACGCACGGCAGATATTTTAAGCTGGCTCGGAAAGCAAAAGCAGGAAAAACAAGTGCTGTGTGGATTTTCTATGGAAACGAACAATCTGGTTGAAAATTCAAAGGAAAAACTATTGTCGAAAAATGCAGATCTGATTGCTGCAAATTCGCTCAGCGTTGAGGGCGCAGGCTTTAAAGGCGACACCAATAAGCTGACCCTTATTGAAAAGGACCGCATAACCGAGCTTGAAATGATGACAAAAGAACAGGCAGCAGGCAAGCTGCTCGACCGACTTATTGAAATTTACGAAAATAAAAACGTGTAAACAAAAATCCCCTGCACCACTTGTGGTACAGGGGATTTGAATTTCTATCTTTGATCCATCGGAATGTATTCCTTTGTCTTTAAGACGCTTTTGTATGCTGGACGGATAATTCTGTTTCCGGTTACCATTTCCTCAAATCTGTGAGCGCACCAGCCAGGCATTCTCGAAATTGCAAACAGCGGCGTAAACAAATCCGGCGGAATTTTAAGCATTGTGTACACAAGGCCTGAATACATATCGACGTTTGCGCAGATAACCTTATCCTTGCCTGCTTCCTTTAAAATTACAGGCGTCAGTCTTTCAATCATTTCCAGAAGATTAAACTCAGCTTCGTATTCGGTTCCCTTTGCAAGCTTTTCAGCATTCTGCTTTAAAATTACGGCTCTCGGATCTGAAAGAGTATAAACTGCGTGACCCATACCGTAAATTTTTCCACTGCCGTCGTTAGCTTCCTTTTTGACGATTTTACGAAGGAAGTCTGCTACCTCTCCCTCGTCGTTCCAGTTTTTGACATTGGCCTTTATGCACTCCTGCATCTGCCTTACCTTAGCATTGGCTCCGCCGTGTCTTGAACCCTTAAGAGATCCGATTGCCGCAGAATACGCAGCATAAGGATCGGTTCCCGACGAGGTAAGAACTCTGCAGCTGAAGGTTGAGTTATTTCCTCCGCCGTGCTCTGCGTGAAGCATCATAAGAAGATCCAGAAGCTTGGCCTCTTCGTCTGTAAACTGCCTGTCGGGCCGCAGAGTTGACAAAATCATTTCTGCTGTGCTCTGTCCCTCGATAAGCGGGTGCATATACATACTTTTTCCTAAAAAGCTTCTCTGCTGAACCTGATAAGCGTTTACCATAATTCTCGGAAGCTTTGCTATAATCGAAATAGCTGTGTTAAGCTCGTGATCAGGCGTTTGCGCTTCAGGATTTGGATCATACGAATAAAGAGCGAGAATCGACCTTCCCATTTTATTCATAATATTTCTCGAAGGCGCTTTCAGAATCATATCCTCAAAAAAGTCGTTAGGTAATTCCCTTTGCGCTTCGATTATCTTGTTAAAGGTTTCAAGCTCTGACTTTGTCGGTAAATTTCCAAAAAGCAGCAAAAATACTACCTCTTCAAAGCCGAAGCGGTTTTCAGCCCGAGCGTTTTTAACAATATCCTCAACGTCGTAGCCTCGATAGAAAAGCTTACCTTCTGCAGGTTCCTTTTCGCCGTCGTTGATGACATAGCCGTGAACATTACAAATGTTCGTAACGCCTGCCATTACGCCAGTACCGTCAGGATTTCTGAGTCCTCTTTTAACGCCGTACTTGTCGTTATACTTTTTGTCTATCAGATTGTTGTTCACAAACTGTTCTCTGAGCATCTCCTGTGGGCTTATTGCCATTTTTCATCAATCCTTTCATACCCTTAAACGGATATTTTTCCCCATCATACTTATATATTCCATCCACTTGAGCTTTCAGCTCTTGACCGAAAGAATTTATTGCCCTTTACTTAAAGTCGCAAGGAAACAATACACCAAATTACATCTAGTAGTAAAATTATAGCAAAATTTTCCCCTTCTGTCAAGTACGGACATATACCCTTCCCGACTTGAATATATTAAATACAAAGGTCGTCCTGAAAGGCACCCCAAATCAAGTCGAAAGGAACTTAAAAAGTGAAAGGTACTGCAAAAACTCTACTGATTTTAGCATTTGGAATTATGCTTATCCCCTGCCTTGTCTTCTTCAAAGACAAGCTTCAGACAAATTCTGTTACTCTCAGCGACGAGGTAAAAATACTTTGTGAAGAAACGGGCGGGATTACAACCCTTTCAAGGCGGGATTATCTCTTGTATTCAACCCTTTCGGCAATCTCTACCGATGTGAGCGATGAAACGCTGAAGGCGCAGATAGTTTTGCAAAACACGTATCTTTCTCACGAGCAAAGCTTATCGCTAGAAAGCCTGAACGGCGCAGATTTAAGCGACGACGAAACGGTTTATCAAAAAATTCTTACAGAAGATGAAGCAAGCGAGCTTATTGACAATTACGACGACGTTAAAGAACGCATTTTAAGCCTTATCGACGAGGTAAGCGACGAGATTTTAACCTACAAGTCCTCGCCAATTGCGGTAGCGTACTTTGAAAGCTCATACGGACAGACTGAAAGCGCTAAGGACATCTGGGGCGAGGATATAAGCTATCTTCAATCGGTAACTTGTGAAACGGACGAAGATATTGAAGCTAAGACGACCACCCTTTCGGCGGATAAAGTAAAGGAAGCTCTTGAAGCAGCTTACGATATAACCCTTTCTGATGATTATAACAGCTGGCTTGAGGTTACAGTCACCAGCAAGGGTGGCACACCGCTTAAAATAAAAATTGACGGCGAAGTTGAAGTTCTGGCAAGCGAGCTTTCTTCACTTTTATCTCTCCCCTCTCAGCATTTTGAGCTGACAACCCAGGACGACGAATTTACCTTTGTCACAAAGGGTGTCGGGCATTTAGTCGGAATGAGTCAGGCTTACGCTGAAACGCTCGCACTTGAGGGGGAAAACTACGAGGAGATTTTACTCTACTTCTTTGACGGCTGCAAGCTTCAGACGGTTAAATAGGCAAAACTTCTTGAAAAAGCCTCTCGCTTTTGGTATAATTGCAGTAGATAAAAGGCTGGGAGGAAAATTTATGCAGCAGATAAATGATATAGAAGCTGGCAGAACCGCTATTGGAATTGAATTTGGCTCTACCAGAATAAAAGCCGTTTTAACAGGCTCAGACAACAAGCCGTTAGCGGTTGGCGGACACACATGGGAAAACAGACTCGAAAATGGAATCTGGACATACTCAAAGGATGATATTATATCAGGACTTCAGGCGGCCTACTCCTCTCTTTGCGAGGAGGTAGAGCGCAAGTTTGGCATAGCGCTTAAAACTACTGGCGCTATTGGAATCAGTGCTATGATGCACGGATATATTGCGCTTGATGAAAGCGACGAGCTTTTGGTTCCCTTCAGAACCTGGCGAAACAATACCACCTCTGCTGCCGCCAAAAAGCTTTCAGAGCTGTTTGAATTTAACATTCCTGAACGCTGGAGCATAGCTCATCTCTATCAGGCAATGCTGGAT
Source organism: Ruminococcus sp. (assembly GCA_021199305.1). Taxonomy (GTDB): domain Bacteria; phylum Bacillota; class Clostridia; order Oscillospirales; family Ruminococcaceae; genus UMGS1601. The sequence continues at coordinate 51,378 of JAJQIH010000006.1, read as the reverse complement.
AGCAAACCGCACTTAGCACACCTTAAACGGGTATTCACACTCGCAGGCTACGTTCATTACCTTTTGACAGATGAGTGCGTTTTGGGTATAGGAGATGCCTCGGGAATGTTTCCTGTCGACAGCAAAACGCTCGATTACGATAAGACTATGCAGGACAAGTTTGATAAGATTATAAAGTCCTGCGGCTACGACTTTAAAATTTCTGAAATTTTCCCCGATATTTTATGCGCTGGAAAATGTGCAGGACATTTAACAGCTAAGGGCGCTCGTCTTCTTGACCCATCTGGAAATTTATCAAGCGGCATACCTCTTTGTCCGCCTGAGGGCGATGCAGGAACTGGTATGACCGCTACAAACAGCGTTCTGAAGCGAACGGGAAACGTATCGGCTGGCACGTCTGTATTTGCAATGGTTGTACTTGAGGACAAGCTTAAAAACGTATATCCGCAGATTGATATGGTAACAACCCCTGACGGAAGTCCTGTCGCTATGGTACACGCTAACAACTGCACTTCGGAAATCAACTGCTGGGCGGCATTATTCCAGGACGTTTTAAAAGCGTTTGGACAGGAGGTTTCTCCCGACAAGCTTTACAGCGTTTTATATTCCTCAGCTTTAAATGGCGAAAAGGACGGCGGCGGACTGCTTCCGTTCGGATACATATCCGGCGAAAATATCACCGCTACAAAAAGCGGCAGACCGCTTCTGCTCCGCTCGGAGGACGCATCTCTTACCCTTTCAAATCTTATGCGGTCTCAAATGTATTCAGCTCTCGGAGCGCTTAAAATCGGTCTTGACATACTTTTTGAAAAGGAAGGCGTCAGGGTCGACAAGCTAAACTGCCACGGCGGATTTTTCAAAACTCCAATCGTCGGACAAAAAATAATGACTGCGGCGGCAAATGTCAAAACAAGCGTTACAGAAGAAGCTGGCGAGGGCGGCGCCTGGGGAATGGCTCTTTTAGCGGCTTTTATGAACTCGGATTATTCTTCCCTTGCCGACTTTTTAAGAGAGCAGGTATTTGCTGACAGCAAGACTATTGATTCAGAACCTGACGAGCAGGACGTTTTGGGCTTTGAAAAATTTATGCAAAGCTACAAGAGCGCACTGCCGCTTGAGCAGGCAGCGGCGGATTACATTTAAGGGAGGTTTTTATATGCTTGAAAGCTTAAAGGAAGAGGTTTACAAAGCGAATATGCTTTTGCCGAAATACAACCTTGTTGCATTTACCTGGGGAAACGTAAGCGCAATAGATCGAAGCTCTGGACTTTTTGTAATCAAGCCAAGCGGCGTTGATTATGAGCTTCTGACGCCTGACGATATGGTGGTAGTTGACCTTGAGGGAAATAAGGTTGAGGGGAATCTTAACCCTTCCTCTGATACTCCGACTCACCTTGAACTTTACAAAGCGTTTGGCGATATTGGAGGAATCGTTCATACACATTCGTCTTACGCGACCTCCTGGGCGCAGGCGGGAAAGGATATACCCTGCTACGGCACAACCCACGCCGACTACATTTACGGCGCCGTTCCCTGCATCAGATGTTTGACTGAGCAGGAAATAAATTCCGCTTACGAGCAAAACACAGGACTTTTAATTGCTTCGGAATTTAAAAGAATGGGACTTGACCCTATTGCAACTCCTGCTGTGCTTTGCAAAAATCACGGGCCGTTCGCCTGGGGAAAAACGGCGACGAAGGCGGTTGAATGCGCTGTCGTTTTGGAAGAGATTGCAAAAATGGCTTACCGAACCGAGCTTATAAACCCGAACGTCAAGCCTGCGCCACAGGAGCTTCAGGACAAGCACTATTTCAGAAAACACGGCGAAAACGCTTATTACGGACAGTAAAAATGAATATAAAAAAGGACGAAGCTTAAATTGCCTCGTCCTTTATTTTTTTGTGTGAATTTTTATGCCTTAGCCTTTTGCTTAGCTTCCTTTGCTGCACGCTTATTCTGAAGCGTTACCCAAAGAGTAGGAGCTATTACGTTTGAAGAATAAACACCAGCGAGCATTCCTATGATTATCGGGAATACGAACGGAAGGATTGACGTAACGCCCGTTACCAGACAAACTATACAAACGGTCAGCATTGAGATAATTGTCGTTACGTTTGTGTGAACTGTTCTTCCGAACGTCTGCGTTACTGACATATTTACAAGGTCGACAAGCGGAGTTTTCTTTCCGTAAAGGCGCTTGTTTTCTCTTATTCTGTCGTAGATGATGATTGTAGCGTTAATTGAGTAACCTAAGATTGTAAGAATTACCGCCATAAAGTTATCGTCTATATCAAATCCGCAGAACGCGAAGCACGCAAATACCATCAAAGCGTCGTGCAACAGTGCTACAACCGCCATACAGCCGGCTGAAATACCGCCGATTTTTCTGAATCTGAAGCCGATGTAGATAATCATTACAATCGCCGCAAAGGCAACCGCTACAAAGCACTTCAGGAAGAATTCCTTACCGTTTGAAGGTGAAACGTCGCTTGACGAGTAAACCTCAAGATTATTGTCTGTAAACTCCTCCTGCAAAGCTGTTGTAAGCTCTGTCTGAACGGAGTTTGTAAGTCCGTCGCCAGAAGCAAACGACAAGGTTACTGTCTTCGTGTCATTCGCCATACTTTCACCAGTCTTGACCGTTACCTCTTCTCCGATAGACTCCTTGACAACGTCCGCTACAGCGTCTGTGTCAATTTCGCCCTCATACGAGTATTCAATAAGCGTACCGCCCTTAAACTCAATAGCGAGGTCAACGCCGCCTATCGGTGATACAACGCCCAAAGCTGTATAAGCTAAAGCAGCTACAATTATAACAACCGAGATTGTATAGAAAATCTTTCTCTTTCCGTAAACGTTAAGAGTTTTGCGCTCTTTAGTCTTTTCTCTATAACCATAAAGGCTTGGCTTTTTAAAGCACTTGAACTTCGACAAAGCCGAAAGCATCAGACGGGAAGCTAAAATTCCGAATACGAAGTTTAAAATGATTCCGACTAAAAGCGTATAACCTAGCGAGTAAATCGTTCCAGCAGTTGAAGCTCCGAATGAGAAGAATACAAAGTTTAACAGCTTTGCAAACACGCCGTCGGTCGGTCCGAACGCTCCCATCAGGATTATCGCAACAAATACTACTGTGATGTTACTGTCAAAAACTGCGCTCCAAGCCTTTTTGAATCCGCTTTCTATTGCACCGTTTAAGGTCTTGCCGTTTCTGAGCTCTTCCTTGACTCTCTCGAATGTAACTACGTTTGCGTCAACGCCCATTCCAACAGCAAGGATAATACCTGCGATACCTGGTATGGTAAGCGTAAAGCTCGATATGTTCGAGAAGAATCCTGAGATAGCGGCGATTGTACATATAACCTGTCCGATAAGTGAAATGGTAGCGACAACGCCAGCAAGTCTGTAGATAAATATCATATAAATTGCAATCAGAACGAAAGCAATAATTCCAGCGATTACTATTGATGTAAGCGCTCCCTCACCGAGTGTCGGAGAAACGATGCTTGTGCTTGTAGCTTCAAGCTTGAACGGAAGCGAACCAGCGTTGATGTTGTCGGCAAGCTTCTTGGCTTCATCATAAGTGAAGTCGCCTTCGATTACGCACTTACCGTCTGTAATTGCTGAATTAACGGTAGGATACGAAATACATTCGTCGTCCATATAAATAGAGATAGAACCGCTTCCAGCAAGCTCAGCAGTAGCCTCAGCAAAAGCTTCTGTTCCTTCGTCGTCAAATTCAAGGCTTACAACAACCTCGCTGGAGCCTGTTGTTTCGTCAGTCTGGTATCCAGCCTCAGCCTTTGTAACCTGATCACCTGTCAGAATTATAGTTCCATCAGGGTCCTGAGAGCCTTCCCTGAAGGTTAATATTGCACTCTCGCCAAGCTCTTCAATAGCAGTTTCAGGGTCAAAATCTGTATCTCCTGCCTGCCATGGGAACTCAACTACTACTCTCTTTTCGTTTTCGTCAACATAAACCTCACTGTCGGTTATGTTGTTGTTTACAAGTCGCTGCTCAATAAGACTCTTCGCGGCAGCCATATCGTCCTCAGACGCATCATAATCGTCGGCAGGCTCAAAAGTAGCGTTAACTCCTCCTTGAATATCAATTCCCCACCTGATTTCATCAACGCCCTTGATGTATGTTATTTCCGTATCACCGTACTGCCCATGAACGCCAAATATTGTCAGATATGTAAGCACTGCAATAACAGCTACGACGATAAAGAAAACGGGCTTTTTTACTTTACGCAACTTTATTTCCTCCCAAATTAAAGATTTTCATTGTCTGCATATAAAAAATTGCTGAAAGACAAAATAGACCACACGCCTTTTCGGCACAGGACATTACTTGTTTATTATACAGTTATCTCACAAAAAAGTCAAGCAAAATTCACACTCTTTTGGCCATTTGCTCAAACAATATATTCAAGCGTTTCGCCGTTGTCCATAAAATAGCCTGCAAAATCCTCCATTGAAAGGTCCTCGAAATACATTCTTACAACCCTGCAAACTCCGCCGTGGCAAACGACAAGCACAGTCTTGTCAGGGTAGCGTTCCTTCAGTCCGTCGATTCCACTGAAAACTCTGTGAGCAAGCTCCATTACCGATTCGCCGCCGCCAAGCCGCTTGCCGAACTCGAGCTTTGCCGCCTGAAACTCATCGTAAACGCCCAGAAAATCCACGCCCTCGTAGTTACCGTAATTCCACTCGGTAAAATGCTCGTCGATTACTATCTCCCGATTGAGCGTTTCGTTGGCAAGAGTCGCTGTATCAATCGCCCTCTGAAGCGGCGAAGAAACGATTATATCAATTCCCTTCTCCTTCAGCCGAACGCCCAGCTCTTTGGCCTGGTGCTTGCCCTCGTCTGTCAGCATGGCAGGACTTGCGCCGCAAACCCTCTGCGCTACGTTGTAGTCGGTTTGTCCGTGCCTTGCAAATATAAGTTTCATAATACCTCTCCCTTTCCTCACTCTAATAAAGCCAAAACCCCGAAGAATATTTCCTTCGGGGCTTCAAGCCATTTATGGTGGGGTCGTTAAACTCAAAATTTATCTGCAATGATTGTACCAAATATCGACAAAATTGTAAAATGCAAAAAAGGAATGACCTCATATACATTTTAATATGTCATTTTTTGCGACTTTTTCAAAATCCTGCCAAAGCCTGTCGTATTGCTACTAATTCAATTTTTTGTTGCATACTGTCATATGAATTTTTACATATCCCAAAATTGAAAAAATAGTCGATTTGCACAATTTTTCGCAGTTGAAATTATGCAATATTCCTAAAGCTCTTCGATTTTGACAGAGTTTGCCCCTGCAAAAATCGCATAAAGTTATGTCAAAATTTATATATTGGCAATTTTGCACAAGATTTTTACAAAAATTAGTTCATCTTGATTATAGAAAAAAACATCGGTTTTTGTTATAATAGTATACGTGTAAGTATGGGTTAACAACTCATACAGCTACAAATATATTTAGGAGGTTTTGATGAATGGCAGCAAAAATTTGTTCGATTCCATTTTCCGGCACCGAGCAGCAGGAAGCAAAGCTCAGAGAAATTATAGCTTCTCACAAGGATGAAAAGGGAGCTTTAATGCCCGTTTTGCAGCAGGCGCAGGAAGTATACGGATACCTGCCTGTTGAGGTTCAGAAGATAATTGCAGAAGAAATGAATATTCCGCTGGAAAAGATTTACGGCGTTGTAACATTCTACTCGCAGTTCTCTCTTAATCCAAAGGGAAAATACACTATTTCCGTTTGTCTTGGAACCGCTTGCTATGTAAAGGGTTCAGGAGATATTTTCAATGAGATTTCCGCTAAGCTTGGAATTGGCGGTGGCGAAACCACTCCGGACGGAAAATTTACTCTTGTTGACTGTCGTTGTATCGGCGCTTGCGGACTTGCGCCTGTACTTACTGTAAACGACGATGTATACGGACGTCTGACAGTTGACGACGTGGACGGAATCTTAGCAAAGTACACCGGCTAAATGCTAAGCGACATTTCACAGCACGCTCTTGACATTGCGATAAACTCGCTCAATTCAGGGGCAAAAAACATTTGTGCATCTGTTTCTCATTCGTCAGACTGCACGGCACTTGAAATTTCAGACGACGGTTGTGGAATTGACGAGCCGCTTTTAAGTGAAATTGAAAGCTCGCTTGACTCGCCCCCTTCGGGCAACTCCCGCAACGGACTCAAAAGCCTTTTTGCTTCAAGCGAGGGCAGAATGAAAATTACGTCTGAAAAAGGCGTGGGCACAACTATTTTTGCAACATTTTCCAAGGATTTTCCAACAGGTGATTTCAAAGAAACTGCAAAGTGCCTTTTTACTCTTTGCGTAGCGCAGGGCGTTCGCTTTGTGCTTCTGACAAACGGTAAACGATTTGACAGCGAGGAATTTATAAGCAACACAGAAACAAATGGAATACAGGGCGCTAAGCTTTATAAGCTTTTGGATGAGTGCCTGACTATTTCCACAAAAATATAAACAGGAGGAAGATAATTTGAAAACTTTAGAAGAACTTAAAGCTATCAAAGATAAAATGCGTGATACTATTGCGCTTCGCCACGAAGATCCAAACGCAACAAAGGTTATTGTTGCTATGGCTACCTGCGGAATTGCAAGCGGCGCAAGAGGTGTACTTAACGCATTTGCCGAAGCCGTTGCTGAAAACGGACTTATCGGCGAGGTAATGGTTTCTCAGTCTGGCTGTATCGGACTTTGTAAGTACGAGCCTGTCGCACAGGTTGTAACGCCTGACGGAAACAAGGTAACCTACATCAATCTTACGCCAGAAAAGGCTAAGGAAATCGTTGAAAAACATCTTGTCGGCGGAAATGTAGTCGACGAGTACAAGCTATAAAGGAGGATGTACTAATATGTATCGTTCACACGTATTGGTTTGCGGCGGAACAGGATGTACCTCCTCGGGAAGCCAGCAGATTATCAACACACTTGAAAGAGAAATAAAGGCTAACGGACTTGAAAACGAAGTTGAGGTAGTTAAAACAGGCTGCTTCGGACTTTGCGCACTTGGCCCGATTATGATTGTTTATCCGGAAGGCACCTTTTACTCTATGGTAAAGGAGCAGGATATTCCAGAAATCGTTTCAGAGCATTTATTAAAGGGAAGAATTGTTTCCCGTCTTGTATATGATGAAACAGTAACTGATAACGAAATCAAATCCCTTCAGGACACCGCATTTTACAGCAAGCAGCACAGAGTTGCTCTTCGTAACTGCGGAGTTATCAGTCCTGAAAACATTGAAGAGTACATAGGAACAGGCGGATATGAAGCGCTTGGCAAGGCTCTTACAGAAATGACTCCTGAGGACGTTATCCAGACAATTCTGGACTCTGGTCTTCGTGGAAGAGGCGGCGGCGGCTTCCCGACAGGTATGAAATGGCGTCTTGCAAGAAATATCGTTCCTGACGCTGACCAGAAGTACGTTTGCTGTAACGCTGACGAAGGCGACCCTGGTGCATTTATGGACCGTTCAGTTTTAGAGGGCGACCCGCACGTTGTTCTTGAAGCTATGGCAATCGCAGGCTACGCTATCGGCGCATCACAGGGCTACATCTACGTTCGTGCCGAATACCCTATTGCTGTAAAGCGTCTTGAAATCGCAATCAATCAGGCAAGAGAATACGGAATGCTCGGAAAGAACATTTTCGGAACAGGCTTTGACTTTGACATCGGCTTGCGTCTTGGCGCAGGAGCTTTCGTTTGCGGTGAGGAAACTGCTCTTATGACCTCAATCGAAGGAAACAGAGGAGAGCCTAGACCTCGTCCTCCATTCCCTGCTGAAAAGGGACTTTTCGGAAAGCCTACTATTTTAAATAACGTTGAAACTTACGCTAACGTACCTCAGATTATTCTGAACGGCGCAGAGTGGTTCTCATCAATGGGAACTGCAAAGAGCAAGGGTACCAAGGTATTCGCTCTCGGCGGAAAAATCAAGAACACAGGACTTGTTGAGGTTCCGATGGGAACAACGCTAAGAACTGTTATTGAGGAAATCGGCGGCGGTATTCCTAACGGCAAAAAATTCAAGGCAGCTCAGACAGGCGGTCCTTCAGGCGGATGTATTCCAGCTGAGCATTACGACGTTCCTATCGACTACGATAACCTTATCGCTATCGGATCAATGATGGGTTCTGGCGGACTTATCGTAATGGATGAGGACAACTGTATGGTAGATATTGCTAAGTTCTTCCTTGCATTTACAGTTGACGAATCCTGCGGAAAGTGTACTCCTTGCCGTCTTGGTACAAAGCGTCTTTACGAAATGCTTGATAAAATCACAAAGGGTCAGGGAACTCTTGAGGACCTCGACAAGATCGAAGAGCTTTGCTACTATATTAAAGCAAATTCGCTCTGCGGACTTGGTCAGACAGCTCCAAACCCAGTTCTTTCAACCCTGCGTTATTTCAGAGATGAATATGTAGCTCACGTAGTTGACAAGACCTGTCCTGCGGGCGTTTGTAAGGATCTCTTGAAATACAACATCGATCCTGACAAGTGTCGTGGTTGTACGCTGTGTTCAAGAAAGTGTCCTGCTGGCGCTATCACAGGTACTGTAAAACAGCCACATATGATAGATCAGAATAAGTGCCTGAAGTGCGGCGCTTGTATGGAAGCCTGCAAGTTCGGCGCAATTTCCAAGAAGTAAGGAGGGAGCCAAAGATGGATATGCTAAACATTAAAATAAACGGAATGGAGTTTGAGGCTCCTAAGGGAATAACGGTGCTTGAAGCTGCAAGGCTTGCAAACGTTGAAATTCCTACTCTTTGTTTCCTCAAGGATATAAATGAAATCGGCGCTTGCAGAATATGTATCGTTGAGGTTTCAGAAAAAAGAGGAGAAGCGATGGGTCCTAAGAAAATGGTCGCTTCTTGCGTATACCCTATTTCTGAGGGTATGCATATTTATACTAATACACCAAAGGTAATCGATTCAAGAAAGAAAACTCTCGAGCTTATTCTTTCAAACCACGAGAGAAAGTGCCTCTCCTGTGTAAGAAGCGGCAACTGTGAGCTTCAGAAGCTCTGTAAGGATATGGGCGTTGACGCTGAAAGCGCTTACGACGGTGAGGTTACCAAGTTTGAGCTTGACACCTCCGCTCCTCATATGGTAAGAGATAACAACAAGTGTATTCTCTGCAGAAGATGCGTTGCAGTCTGTGAAAAGACTCAGGGTATCGGAATTATCGGCGCAAACGAAAGAGGATTCAGGACAAATATCTCCTGTGCTTTTGAGGACGATTTAGGTAATACCTCCTGCGTTTCCTGCGGACAGTGTATTTCAGTTTGTCCTGTTGGCGCTCTTTACGAAAAGGACAACACAGCAGCTATCTTTGAAGCGCTTGCTGACGAGAGCAAAACTGTTATCGTACAGACTGCTCCTGCTGTTCGTGCTGCTTTAGGCGAGGAATTTGGTTATCCGATCGGTACTGACGTTGAAGGAAAAATGGCGGCTGCTCTCAGACGTCTTGGATTTGACAAGGTATTCGATACCGACTTTGCTGCTGACCTCACTATTATGGAGGAAGCAAACGAGTTTCTGGACAGATTTAAAAACGGCGGAAAGCTTCCGCTTATAACCTCCTGCTCACCAGGATGGGTTAAATACTGCGAGCATTACTTCCCTGATATGACAGAAAATCTTTCGTCATGTAAATCTCCTATGCAGATGTTTGGCGCAACAGCTAAGACATATTACGCTGAGAAGATGGGAATCAAGCCTGAAGATATGATAGTTGTTGCTGTTATGCCTTGTACAGCTAAAAAGTTTGAGATTGGCAGAGATGACGAGGACGCTGCTGGAGTTGCTGACGTTGATTTTGCTATCACAACACGTGAGCTTGCAAGAATGATTGACAGAGCAGGAATCAAGTTCACAGAGCTTGAAAACGAAGAATTTGACGCACCTCTTGGAATTTCAACAGGCGCAGGCGTTATCTTCGGAGCTACAGGCGGCGTTATGGAGGCAGCTCTCAGAACTGCTGTTGAAACACTTACAGGCGAAGAGCTTGAAGCTGTTGAATTTACAGACGTCAGAGGAACCGAGGGCATCAAGGAAGCTTCATATGACGTTGCTGGAACAACCATCAAGGTTGCGGTAGCTTCAGGACTTGCTAATGCAAGAGAGCTTCTGAACAAGGTTAAATCAGGCGAGGCTGATTATCAGTTTATTGAAATTATGGGTTGCCCGGGCGGCTGTGTAAACGGCGGCGGTCAGCCACAACAGCCAGGCTGGGTAAGAAATACCGTTGATATCAAGGGACTTCGTGCTAAGGTTCTTTACGACATTGATAAGAATATGCCGATAAGAAAATCTCACGAGAATCCAGCTATCAAGCAGGTTTACGCTGAATACTTCGGCGAGCCGGGAAGCGAAAAGGCTCATCACGTATTGCATACCTCTTACGTTAAGAGAGGACTTTACAAATAAGTCAAAACCAAAGATACAAAAATACCGCTGCGGAAAACCGTAGCGGTAATTTTTTATGCGTAAAAAGCTTTACTCTTCTTTTTTCTTTGTGGTTGTATCCTCCGCCTTATCAGCATCTGCGGCGGTGGTTGTTGTCGTGTCTTCCGGAACCGGATTTTCAGGAAGAGTTGTAGTTTCCTCGCCTAGCGGCGTATAGAAGCACGCCGTCCAGTATTCAAAATTATAATTTTCGTCGTCCTCAACGTAAAAGTGCGAGCTTCCAAAATATACAAAATCAGGGTTTAAAATATTGCTCTTCATGCTTTCGCTTGACATCCATTGAGAAACGGTATCAATAGCGCTCTGCTGACCTGCGGCAATATTTTCTCCATACAGTGCAAACGACAAGCCATAATCGCTCATTATCGTTTTAAGCTCTCTGCCGTCAAGTCTTGTGTGCGAAAAGCTTTGAGAAATTTCCTTCGCTCTTACAAGCGCCGCCTGATCGAGAGTTTTATACGCTGTAAGCGGCTCAAGTCCCCTGTTTGTACGCTCCAGGTTTACAAGCCTTAAAAGCTCTGTACAATAGCTGTCAACAGGGTCGTAATCGGGAAGGGTTGTTGTGGTGGTTGTCGTTGTGGTAGTGGTGGTTGTTGTAGTTTCCTCAGTCGTTGTGGTCGTTTTCTTAGTAGTTGTTGTGGTTGTCGTCGTTGTGGTAGTAGTCGTAGTGGTAGTTTCCTCAGTTTCCTCCGTTGTGGTGGTTATGGTATTTCCTTCCTCGTCCGTTTCAGCGGTCGTGGTAGTGGTGGTTGTAGGCTCGGTCGTTGTAGTTTTCGGTGCCGCCGTGAACTTTGACTTTTCTCCGCTGGCGGTTGTCTTTTTCGTGGTGGTAGTAGTGGTTGTCGTTTCGCTTGTCGGCTCAGCGTGCAAAACCTTCATAGTCAGAAGGTCGATATAAATGCTTCCGTCTACAACCTCCAGCGTGTGGCCGTTTACAAGAAACGTGTTCGTTTCACTTCCTGAGCTTGTTTTAAAGGTCAGCTTTCCGTTTTCTTCCTTTACAGTCAGTCTGTTTCCTAAATCGTCTAAAAACTCGCTTTGTGATAGTCTGTTTCCGAGCGAATCGCAAAGCTTATAGCTATCCTCGCCGTCAAGCTTTATATAGGTTACAGCGTCAAGCATAAAGCTTTCAACATATTCCTTTTCAGTTCCCTCGACCGTTACCTTTGTAACAGCGTCTACTGCCTCAAAGGTTTCATCCCCTTCAAGTGTAATTCCCGAAATGCTAAGCTCTGCAAGCTCAGACTTTCCCGTATCGCTGTCAGACTTAAAAACAAAGTAAACGGCGCCCGCCGCAACAGCAAGTATTATAAGAGATACCAGCACGGCACCTGCTCTTTGTAGCTTCTTCAATCTTCACACATCCATTTAACAAAGCCGCCGCCGATTCTGCTCGACAGGCGGCATTTTTTCAGTTGACTAAAGGACTTCTGTTTATATTATAGCGGAGTATAGAACAGCTGTACCCAGTAGTCGTAATAGTTGTTAGAGTCGTTGGAAACGTATACGTGTCCAAGTCCCATATATTCGTAATTAGCGTTTAAAATATTTGCCTTGTGGTTTGCGGAATTCATCCAGTCGCTTACAACCTCTTCGGCTGAAGCTGAACCGCAGGCTATATTTTCACCCATATATCGAAACGATAGTCCGTAATCGCTCAGAACTGTGCTTATTGACCTTCCGTCGGGACGAATGTGGTCCTGAACGGAAACTACTTCCCTTGCACGAACCAATGCTGCCTGATCGAGTGTAACTATTGCCTTTAGCTCACTGAGTCCGTATTTCTTTCTTTCAGCATTTACAAGCTTTAAAACCTCCGCCGCATCACCGCTCGGCGTATAGGTAACTATTGTAGTTGTAGTAGTAGTTGTTGTCGCCTTCTTGGTGGTAGTGGTAGTAGTTGCTTTTGTTGTCGCCTTTGTGGTAGCCTGAGTTGTCGCCTGAGTAGTAACGGCAGCCTTTGTTGTTGTAGTTGTAGCTTTGGTTGTAGCCTTTGATGTAGTAGTTGTGGTCGTGGTGGTAGTTGTGGTGGTAGTTGTAGTTGTTGTGGTTGACTTGGTTGTTGTGGTTGTAGTAGTTGCTTCCTCGTTTGAAACCTGCAAAGCGTATCCGTCGGCATAAAGCACGCCGTCTTGCATTGTGACAAGGTGAGTGTTTACAGTAAATTCTTCTACCTCCGCTCCAGCTACATTTTCAAAGCGAAGCTCGCCGTCTGAAACATAAGCTGTGAGCATATTACCATCGTCGTCCAGAAATTCAAAGGACGTGTACTCAATGCCAGTATTTGTTATTATAATATACTTTCCGTCAACCTGCTTTATAGACGTAATTGCGTCAAGCTCGAAGGAAGCGATAATCTCTTCTCCTGTAGTTTCGTCCGTCTGGATGTCAAGAGAATAATCGGCAGTATAAATTTCTCCGGTACCTTCGATTGAAATAGCAGAAAGCTTCTGCTCTAAAACTTCGGTTTCGGAGTTGATATAAAGGGCTGCCGCATAAACGTACAGCAAAATCATAGCTATTCCTATACAGAATACTACTGCAGCTATCGATCGCTCATGCTTTTGAAGCTTCTCCATAAGATTTTTCATAAGTCATTTCCCTTCAGTCGTTGTTACCTGATTCCTTGATCTTTTCGGGCGCCTTTGCGGAAGGAGTATATTCGTCCTCGGCAATTCCCTCAGTGCTTTCAGGCGTAAACAGAATTTTTATTGTCTGTAATAGTATACGCAAATCGAGCAGCAAAGAATACTGTTCAATATACATTAAATCGAGCTTTAATTTATCATATGGTGTTGTGTTGTATTTTCCTAAAATCTGAGCGTAGCCTGTAAGTCCTGCCTTTACCTTTAAACGGTAAGCAAATTCAGGCATATAATGCTCATAAGCCTCAGCGATTTCAGGTCTTTCAGGACGCGGCCCTACAAAGGACATATCTCCCTTTAAAACGTTTAAAAGCTGCGGAAGCTCGTCAAAGCGAACCTTTCTCATAAACCGCCCTATCGGAGTAATTCTGTCGTCCTTTTCGGTTGCAAGTCGTGGCTTTCCGTCCTTCTCAGCGTTTTCTATCATACTTCTGAATTTGTAAACGTAAAACTCCTTGCGGTCACGAGTCAGACGCACCTGCTTATAAAATACCGGTCCCCCGTCGTAAAGCTTGATAAGCAGAGCGCAAATCAGCATAATAGGAGAGGTTAGTATTACGCAAACCAGACTTAAAACAATATCAATCGTTCGCTTGATAATTTTTTCCTCAAAGGTAAAGCCGATATTTCTTGAAAGGTAAAGGGGCGTATCCAGAACGTGAATCTCATCGCAGCCCTTTAAAATTATATCGGAGATTTTCGGGTTGATATAAGTCCGAAGCGACTTTTCATAAGCGAATTTCAAAAGCTTGTTTCTTATGTCCGCCGGTATGTCGCAAATAATAAGTCCGTCGTAGTCTACTACCTTTTCCTTGATTTCTTCGAGCGGTACGCTGATGCTTATTGATGTGCAGATGATATACTTGTCCACCCGCATACTCATTTTCTGAACCAGATCTCTTGCCGCCTTGCTTCCGTAAACGATAATCATTCGCTTTGGCGGATAGATATGAGCGTACACCTTTTTGGAAGCTATGCTCCAGATTATAGCAACTGCCAGATCAAACATAGTTAATGCAAACATCGGCGCCAAGGATAAAAATCCACGCCTGATAAGGCTTATCATAATGTACATTACAAAGTTTGTCATAATAATAGCAAGCGTTTGCGAAAGGACAAGTCCTGAAATTTTAAGCGAACCTACCTTGTAGCCGTTGACTAACCTTGAAAACATTATATATACGAGCATATATACAAGCTCTAACAGTATGTTACCTCTTGCCCAGAAGGTATCCGTTCTGAGCTCTGGAGAATAGTTGTAGTAATTTTGCCAGGTAGCATTAAACGCCGCACCAAGAACTATGACGATGATAAGCGCAAACATAAACATTATCATTCGTTTAAATTGTTCCTTATTCTTCAAGTTCCGTATTACCACCTTTCGGACAGACAGCTTTTAAACCTCTTGATTTCCTGCTATCATTGGCATCTGATAAGAATATCGCTCGTTTGAAATTTTCACAAAAGAGCAACACTTCCCATTAAGAAGTAGTATACCACAAATTCGGCTACATTTCAAGGCATATTTTTACATACTTTGGATTTTGGGTTTTATCTCATTGACAAAACATAGCATTGTATAGTAAAATAGGTATAGTGCATTCGCACCAAAAAATAATGATTGGAACTTGACCTTTATGGATATGGATTTTATAAGAAAGAATTTGCCGCCGTACAGCGTTCTGATGTCAGTGTACGTTAAGGAAAAGCCTGCGAACCTGACCGAGAGCTTAGAGAGCATTTTGCAGCAGACCGTTCCGCCAGACGAGCTTGTTCTGGTCTGTGACGGAAAGCTTACCGACGAGCTGAACGTAATTATCAAGGCGTTTGAAAGCGAGTACAGCGAGATTTTTCATTCGGTTCGGCTTCTGGAAAACGTCGGTACGGGAATGGCGGCGAACGAAGGTATTAAAGCCTGCCGCAACGAGCTTATAGCCAAAATGGATTCTGACGACATTTGCGTTCCTGACAGATTCAGGCTTCAGCTTATGATGTTTGTAAAAAAACCGAAGCTAGATATGATTGGCGGCTATATTGAAGAATTTGACGACACTACAAGACAGCCTATTGCGGTCAAGAAAACTCCGTTGACTCACGAGGAGATTTTAAAATTTGCAAAAAGAAGAAATCCGTTTAACAATCAGACGCTTGTCTATAGAAAGTCCTTTGCGCAAAAGGTTGGCGGCTATACCGACATCAAGCGCTGCGAGGACTATGAGTTCATAACGAAAATGCTGATGGAGGGCGCAGTTTGTGAAAACCTGCCCGAGGTTTTAGTAAAGTATCGTGTTACCAAGGACAACTACAAGCGCCGCAAAAACAGCGCCAACACAAAGAGCTTTATAAAGGTTCGCTGGGGACTTCACAAGGCTGGATTTTCCTCCCTCTGGGACTTCTTGGTTCCTACCGTCGCACAGCTTATCCTGTTTATTATGCCCGAAAAGTTTACAGGCTGGGCGTACAAAAAGTTTTTAAGGAAATAAGAACACGCTGCATCGAAATTCGGTGCAGCTTATTTTTTAAGACGCAAAAACCCTCTTGCCAGAATTGACAAGAGGGTTGATTTGTTTTAACAGAACATTGAGGGGATTATTCCTCGCTGTCGTTATAAAGCTTAGCCAAACGCTTCAGATAATCATATCTGTCTGCTGCGTTCTTAACTGCGCTGTCGAAGAGCTTTTCAGCTCTCTCAGGATTCTGTCTTGCAAGAGCGTTGTATCTTACCTCGCCCATAATGAAGTCCTTATAATCCTTGGTTGGAGCCTTGGAATCAAGAATGAATGGATCCTTGCCCTGCTTCTTGAGATCAGGATTGAATCTGTAAAGGTGCCAGTATCCAGCCTCAACAGCCTTCTTCTCCTCTGTCTGAGCGATGCTCATACCGCCCTTGATACCATGGTTGATACATGGAGCGTAAGCGATGATGAGTGAAGGTCCGTGATAAGCCTCAGCTTCAGAAATTGCCTTGATGCACTGGTTGTAATCTGCACCCATAGCGATATGAGCAACATATACATAGCCGTAAGTCATAGCAATTCCAGCTAAGTCCTTCTTCTTGACTTCCTTACCAGCAGCTGCAAACTGTGCGATAGCACCAGTTGGAGTTGACTTGGAGGACTGTCCGCCTGTATTTGAGTAAACCTCAGTATCGAATACGAAGATGTTTACGTCCTCGCCCTGAGCGATAACATGGTCAAGACCTGAGAATCCAATATCGTAAGCCCAGCCGTCTCCGCCGAAGATCCACATTGACTTCTTTCTGAGGAAGTCTGCATCCTTGAGAATTTCCTCAGCAGCCTTTGACTTGCTCTTCTTGAGAGCTGCAATAAGAGTATCAGTTGCTGCGCTGTTAGCTGCGCCGTCGTCGATAGTTGAAAGATAGCCTTCGATAGCTTCCTTCAAAGCTGCTGTCTTTGTAGTCTTCTGAAGGTCAAGAACCTTAGCAACTGTTCTCTGTCTGATTGTATTTTGTGCAAGGAACATACCGTAGCCGTACTCTGCGTTATCCTCAAACAATGAGTTCGCCCAAGCAGGACCCTTACCGTCCTTGTTTACTGTGTATGGTGTTGTAGGTGCTGAACCGCCCCAGATTGAAGAACAACCAGTAGCGTTGGCGATATACATTCTGTCGCCAAACAGCTGAGTGATAAGCTTAGCATAAGGAGTTTCACCACAGCCTGCGCAAGCGCCTGAGAATTCAAGAAGCGGCTGCTTGAACTGTGAACCCTTAACGGTTGTTTCCTTGAACTTAGCAAGAACGTCCTTCTTCTCAGGAAGTGTAAGAGCGTAATTGAATACCTCCTGCTCAGCAAGCTGAGATTCAAGCGGCATCATATTAAGAGCCTTGTTGCCCTTCTTACCAGGACAAACATTTACGCAGGAGCCGCAGCCTGTACAGTCAAGAGCTGACATTGTCATTACAAAGTTGTAGCCTGGCATACCTGTCATCTTGACAGCCTTTTCCTGAGCGAGCTTTGGTGCCTTAGCAAGCTCCTCGTCTGTCATTACAGCAGGTCTGATAACTGCGTGTGGACAAACGTATGAGCAGAAGTTACACTGAATACAGTTTTCGCTGTTCCAGCAAGGTACGTCAACAGCAATTCCTCTCTTTTCAAAAGCAGCTGAACCCTGTGGGAATGTACCGTCTGCCATATCCTTGAATGTAGAAACAGGAAGCTTGTCGCCCTCCTGAGCGTTACAAGGAATCAGAATGTCGTTTACGAACTTCTGAAGGTTCTTATCAGCAATCTTAACTGCCTTCTGACCCATCTTGGTGTCCTTAGCTGTCTTCCATGCCTCAGGAACCTTAACCTCAACTACCTGCTCACAACCAGCGTCGATAGCGTCGTGGTTCATCTTAACGATAGCTTCACCCTTCTTTGAATAAGAAGCAGTAGCAGCGTCCTTCATATACTTGATAGCGTCTTCCATTGGGATAATTCCGGAAAGCTTGAAGAATGCAGACTGTAAAACTGTGTTGATTCTGTTTCCTAGTCCGATTTCCTTACCAATCTTAACGCCGTTGATGATGTAGAACTTGATGTCATTCTGAGCGATATATCTCTTAACCTGTCCAGGAAGATGCTTTTCAAGTCCCTTTTCGTCCCACTGTGTGTTCAGAAGGAATGTTCCGCCTGGCTTGATGTCGTTTACGATATTGTACTTTGTGATGTATGACTCGTTGTGGCAAGCTACAAAGTCAGCCTGATTGATGAGGTATGTTGACTTGATAGGTGTCTTACCAAATCTCAGGTGAGAAACTGTTACGCCGCCTGACTTCTTTGAGTCATATGAGAAATATGCCTGTGCATAAAGATCTGTGTGGTCACCGATAATCTTGATGGAGTTCTTGTTAGCTCCAACAGTACCGTCAGCTCCGAGTCCCCAGAACTTACATGAAGTAGTTCCAGCTGGTGCTGTGTCAATCTTCTCCTCAGTGTCGAGTGAAAGATTTGTTACATCGTCGTCGATACCGATTGTAAATCTTGGCTTGAAGTTTTCCTTCCAGTCAGCATTCCAGTAAACTGCCTTGATCTGTGCAGGAGTTGTATCCTTAGAACCAAGTCCATATCTACCGGAAGCGATTGTTACGTCATGGAACTGTGTTCCCTTCAAAGCTGCAACAACGTCAAGGTACAAAGGCTCGCCAAGTGAACCTGGCTCCTTGGTTCTGTCAAGAACAGAAATCTGTGTAACTGTATCAGGAATAACCTCAACAAGCTTTGAAGCTACGAAAGGTCTGTAAAGACGAACCTTGACAAGTCCCAACTTTGTGCCCTCGACAGCATTGAGGTAGTCGATAGTTTCCTCGATAGTGTCACAGACAGAACCCATAGCAACGATAATGTGCGTAGCCTGTGGATGTCCATAGTAGTTAAATAGCTTGTAGTCGGTACCAATCTTCTCGTTTACCTTGTTCATATACTCTTCAACAACACCAGGAATTGCATCGTAGTAGCTGTTGCAAGCTTCTCTTGCCTGGAAGAATATATCAGGGTTCTGAGCTGTACCTCTTAAGGATGGATGTTCAGGATTGATAGCTCTGTCTCTGAATTCCTGAATAGCCTTCTTATCAACCATTTCCTCAACGTCAGCCTTGTCCCAGGTTTCAATCTTCTGAATCTCATGGGATGTTCTGAATCCGTCAAAGAAGTGAATAAACGGAACTCTGCCCTTGATTGTTGCCAAGTGTGCAACTGTACCGAGATCCATTACCTCCTGTGGGTTTGTCGAGCAAAGCATTGCGAAACCTGTCTGACGGCAAGCATATATGTCAGAATGGTCACCAAAAATGTTAAGAGCGTGAGAAGCTACACATCTTGCTGAAACGTGAATTACGCAAGGAAGAAGCTCACCTGCAATCTTATACATATTCGGAATCATAAGCAATAAGCCCTGTGATGCTGTATAAGTAGTAGTGAGTGCGCCTGCTGATAAAGAGCCGTGTACTGTTCCTGAAGCTCCTGCCTCAGACTGCATTTCAGCAACCTTTACAGGTGTACCGAAAATATTCGTCTGACCCTTTGCAGACCACTGGTCGGTTACCTCCGCCATAACTGACGACGGTGTGATAGGATAGATAGCAGCTACCTCAGTGAACGGATATGACGCCCATGCAGCAGCATTGTTACCATCCATGGTTTTCATTTTTCTTGCCATTTTTATCCTCCTCCGGAATATAAAATAAACTATACAAAAATTTCGGCGAGCTGCCAGCATCAACCAACAGCTTCGACCTACATTATGTTCTTATTTATTTTATCACAAGATACTTAATTTGTAAAGCGTAAAACTCAACTTTTTACGTGATTTTCTACACAATTACCGCAGCTCGTCACATAAACGGGCTGCGGTATACTTGATTTGTTTAATTATTTTTTTGCCGATAGTTCTATTCTTCTGAGGCTATTGTAGGTTGCTGGATTCCTAACAGGTCGTAAAATTCATTCATAAACTCTGCGTTGAGCCGATAGCTGCCTTCACGAGTTCCGTAAACTGTAAAATTCTCACAAGTGTTCCCAGCACCACCTAAATAGATTCGATAGCATTCACCATTTGAAAGCACCAGCTTGGCACGATAACTGGTACATCCAATCCACATTTCATACTTGTCATAATCTATCTCTTCGCACTCAACGGCATTTCTTACCATATTATATATCTTTACCTTTACATCAGTATCTGTGATTTCTTCATAAACTGGGTCTATATTCGTTCCGGTGCAGGTATAAAGCCATATATCATCAGCCAATATTTCATATGTTTCATCACCAGGTGTTTGCGCAGGCGGATATAATAGCTTTGTAGCTTCTTCTGTTTCGATTTCCGCTTCCGTTGCTGCAATCTCTTGAACCTCAGTATTTTCTGTTGTTTCTGTAGTTTCCTCATCAATTAAGCTTTCGGTGTTTGTATCAGAGGAGCAAGCGCATAGCATCAGCATTGTACACGCTGTAATTATAAAGAGTAGTTTTTTCATAAGACATCATCTCCTTGATATAAATAAACCTGAAGCTAACAGTATTATGAATCATACATATATTACCATCGCTTCGCTTACCATCTTTACACCTATATTATACCACACCATTCTTCAAAATACTATGTGCATAATTAACAAAATTCAACGTCCTTTTTTGTGTATATTGTCTTGCCTTTTGTTAAATTAAATGCAAAAAGCACAAAAAAAAGAACGGAAGAGTAAATCTTCCGTTCCATACTTTTCAAAATAGCCTGAGCTTTGAATTACTTAAGCTCTACGCTTGCGCCAGCTGTTTCAAGCTTAGTCTTGATCTCCTCAGCCTCAGCCTTAGGACAAGCTTCCTTGATAGCCTTTGGTGCTGATTCAACAAGCTCCTTGGACTCCTTAAGTCCAAGACCTGTAACTTCCTTAACTGCCTTGATAACTGCCATCTTAGCGTCACCAAATGAAGTCAATACTACGTCAAATTCAGTCTTTTCTTCCTCTGCAGCTGCAGCACCGCCTGCTGCTGGAGCAGCAGCAACTGCTGCTGTTACGCCAAATTCGTCCTGAATTGCCTCTACAAGCTCTGCAAGCTCAAGAACTGACAAAGCCTTAACATCTTCTACAAACTTTAAAATTTTCTCTGAAGCCATGATAATTTCTCCTTTTTTAATTTAAATTGAATTTTCGGGTTGTTCCCCCGTCTGACATCTCAGGCAGCATAAATATTATTATGCAACCTCGCTCTCCTTGCTGTCCTGAACAGCCTTGAGTATTGCTGCAAGTCCTGTGATTGGTCCCTGTAGAGAACCAACGAGCTGTGCGAGCAAAACTTCCTTTGAAGGAATCTTTGAAAGTGCAGTAACACCAGCTACGTCGTAAATTTCCTCACCGATATATCCAGCCTTGAGGTTGAACTTATCTGCGTGTTCCTCAGCGAACTTACCTAAAATTCTTGCAGGAGCTGTCTGGTCGTCGTTTGAAATAGCGATAGCCGTAGTTCCCTCAAGAACGCCTGTGAGCTCATCGTAACCTGCGTCCTTTAATGCGAAGCGAAGCATTGAGTTCTTTTCAACTGAGTAAGAAACTCCCGCTTCTCTCAGCTCCTTACGAAGCTTGGTATCCTCCTCAACGGTGATACCTCTGTAATCAACGAGAACGCCTGCTGCTGAGTTCTTGATAGCGTCGGTCAAAGCTGCTACCTTTTCCTTCTTTGCAAGCAAAATCTTTTCACTTGGCATATTTTTCACCTCACTATTTTGAAAATAGCCCGTATCTCAATAAAAAATCTCTTTTCCTCCAAAGACGAAAAGAGACAAAACAAAGTCATAAATTACTTTGCATAATCCTCGGCAGGACTTCCGTTTTTAAAACAGCCTGCTGTCTTTAGATACGAATGCTTAGTTATTATAGCAAACGCCTGACAAAAAGTCAAGCGTTTTTAAAATATTTTTCAGAAATTCTCTGTTTTTCTTTTTAGAAGTATTTCATCGGGTCAACAGCAGTTCCGTCAATTCTTATCTCAAAGTGCAGATGCGGACCTGTCGACCAGCCTGTTGAACCTACATAGCCTAAAAGCTGACCTTGAGTTACCGTCTGTCCGACGCTTACCTTACATTCAGACATATGAGCGTAAATTGTCTGATAGCCGTCGCCGTGATCTATTACGCAATAATTTCCCCAGCCCCAGCCGCAGCCGCAGCTTTCACTCTTTCCGTAGTCGTGAGTGCAGGAATTGTTCGTCATAATTACAGTTCCGGACTTTGCCGCAACAACGCTTGCGCCTCTGATTCCGCTGTTTCCGATGTCCATTCCGTAATGGAAGGAACCCCACCTTGAGCCAAAGCTCGAGGTGATAAGGTAATATCCCGGACACGGCCACTTAAAGCCTGATGACGACTGAGTTGTAGTCGTTGTAGTTGTTGTCTTTTTGGTGGTTGTAGTTGTCTTTTTCGTCGTGGTAGTGGTGGTTGTTGTTTTCTTGTTGGTTGTGCCTGTTGAAGCCGTCGTCGTGGTTGTAGTAGTTGTTGTCGTTGGCTCGGTAGTGGTGGTTGTTGTGGTCGCTTCGGTGGTAGTAGTGGTTGTTGCCGCTACCTTTTCGCTTTGCGCCTTGATAGCCGCCTGAAGCTGCTGCTCGAAGGAATCCTGCTCGGCGTCGTAATCAGACTTCTGGTCAACATACTTGCTCTTTTCCGCTTCAAGCTCCTCAAGCTCAGCACTGACAGATTCATAAAGCTCGCTCAGGTTCTGAATCTCGTCTGTCATTGAGGATTTTTGCTCCTCGTAATCAGCCTGCTTTTCTTCAAGCTCCGCCTTTTGCGAGTTAAGCTCCTCTACCGTCTGCTCATAATCGTCCTTCTGAGCGACAAGGCTGTCTATCAGCTCGTCGTCGTGAGCTGCGACACGCTCGACAAGCTCTATCTTCATCAGCATATCGAAAAAGTCGTCAGAGCCTAAAATTACCGAAGTATATGTGCTTGAACCAGCAAGATAGAGACTTCTGAGCCTAAGCTTGAAGTCTGATATTCCTTCCTCTATATCGCTCTTCTGAGCGTCAAGCTTTTCTGTCGTTTCGCTGATGCTCGCAGAAATCTCGTCCATTTCCTCCGACAGGGTTGTCAGATGGCTGTCGATAAGCTCTATCTTCTGGCTTGTAGTTTCAATCTGACTTTCGATAAGCTGCTGATATTCCTCCTCTTCGGCGATATTATCCTGAAGCTCGGAAATCTTATCAGCAAGCTCCTCCTGCTTTTCAGCAATTTCGCTTAACTGCTGCTCGTAATCGGAGGTATCGTCTGCGTAGGAATAATCTCCCTGCTCGCCTGAAGCCAAGCATACGCAAACCATAGCCGAAAGCAAAACCGCAAGCACAGCCTTTGCGTTTCGTTTAATTTTCATTTTTGTTGCCTCCTGTAGGCGTCTCTTTTGTTCTCTCTTTTTTCTATCTGTTTTTTCTGTATTCTCTGTTTTTATGTTTTTTACGGTGAAACGTAGTTCTCCGGATTTACCGCTGTTCCGTCCTTTCTTACTTCAAAGTGAAGGTGGTTTCCTGTTGAAAATCCTGTTGAACCTACATAGCCGAGCGTTTCGCCCTGCTCAACCGTCTGTCCAACCGTTACTATACAGTTTGTCATATGACCGTACAGCGTCATATATCCGTTTCCGTGATCGACTATGCAATATCTTCCGTAACCGCCGCCGCAGCCACAGCTTGAACTCTTTCCATAGTTGTGAGGACAGGTATTTTCAGCTACTACAACAGTTCCTGAGTCCGATGCTACAATCTGCGCTCCGCCAACATTGCTGTCGGCAATATCAATTCCTGCGTGATAGGAGCCCCAGCGGTAACCAACTCCGTAAGTAATTACGTAATGTCCTGGCAACGGCCAGATAAAGCTTCCTGACGAACCTGTTGTGTAATCTGTATCGTTTGAAGTATCATAGCTTGTATCGCTGTTTTCCGCCGCTTCGGCAAGCCGCTTGGCTTCCTCTTCAGCCGCCTTTCTCTTGGCTTCTGCTTCCTCGTAAAGCTGATTCCACATCTCCTGAGCTTCTTCTTCAAGAGCCGCATATTCTTCCTTCTGAGCCTCGTGCGCTTCCTTGTCCGCTTCGAGCGCTTCAATCTGAGCCTCGCTCTGCGCTACTAAAATTGAAAGCTTATCCATTTGCGTCTGCTGCTCAGCCTTTTTGGAGTTATATGTTTCCTTCTGCTCTTCAAGCTCTTCCTTCTGAACCTCGACCTCAGCCTTCTGGTCTTCAAGAGTCGCCTTCGCTTCTTCAAGCTCGGTTTTCTTCTGAACGAGGTCGTCGATTACCTCGTCGTCATGCTCCGCAACTCTGTTTATAAGCTCGACTCTCATAAGAGCGTCGTAAAAGTCGGTTGAGCCAAACAGAATCGAAATATACGAATCGTCGCCTGCTACGTACATTGCCCGAATCCGCAGCTTGAAGTCCGAAATACCCTCTTCAATTTCCGTCTGCTTTTGCTCAATCGTAGCTTCCGTTTCCTCAATCTGTTCATTCAGCGCTTCGATGCTCTCCTGAACCTCGTCGAGGTTTGTCTGTATATCAGCTATCATCTTGCTGTATTCATAAATGGTCGCCTGAACGGTTTCAATCTGAGCTTCTATCGCCGCCTGGTTTTCCTCCTCTGCGGCAATATCGTCCTCCGTTTCAGCGATAAGTGCGTCGTATTCCTCCTGCTTTTCCTGATACTCCTCAATCTGCTCCTCGTAATCCTCAAGCGTTTCCTCCGCCTGAGTGTAAATTGGTGCGGAAACGTCGTTTCCAAAAGTTGAAGTCGCTCCAATTACCGAAGCTACAGCAGTTAATACCACAAGCACTCGTTTTGAAAGTCTTAAGACCCTTGCTTTTTTTATCATCACAAACCTTGCCTTTCAATAGGTAAAGCACTCAAACGACAAATAAACTGTCGCTTAATTGCCGACAGAGCGCGCACAAGGTCAGGCTGTTGCCTGTACCCCGTGCTGCGCTCCGTTAAAGCTGTTTTTAAATTTTTTAAACCTTTACGTACTTTCTTGTGCTTATAGTTGTACCAATAGCGCCGATTACGCCGCCAGCCAGAACATATCCCACCAAAACATACCAGATAATATCGCTGAAGCCGTAAAGTGAACGAACTCCTAAAATGCTGAGGATCTGTCCATTCTCGTTCAGAATATCTCCAAGTCCCTTGTATACGAACATTGTAAGGAAGAACGCCGCAACCGCCGCTAAGATTCCTACAAGCATTCCCTCGATAAAGAACGGAATGTTAATAAATCTGTTGGTTGCTCCAACGTACTTCATAATGTTGATTTCTTTTCTTCTCGAGTAAACGCTCGTCCTTGTTGTATTTGAAATAATAACAAGGGAAACAACCGCTAACGCTGCGATAAGTGCTATCGCTACTACAGAGAAGATGTTCCTGATGCTGACTAAAACGTCTGCGAACTCTGTAGGCGCCGTTACCTTTTCAACATTTTCTATGCTTGTAAGCTGATTGGTTGTATCGGTCAGCTTTTCAATATCCGACACCGTTACTCTGTATGTATCAGGCAGAGGATTATCATCTTCGGCATACTTGAATACCTCCTGCTGCTCCTCTGTCATATCAGCTACCATATCCTCCCAGGCCTCATCTCTTGAGTAAAATACTGATTTTTCAATGTTTGACAGCTCGTCAATCGCCTCTCCTACTGCCTCTATGCCTTCCTCGTCCGTTCCGTCAAGAACAATTACAACTACCTCGTTCTTTCCGGCAACTCCGCTGATAACCTTGTTCAAATTGATTGTTGCAAGAATACACATTCCCACAAGCAGCAGCGATACAAGCATTATACAAAATGAAGCGAAGCTCATCATCTTGTTCTTCCAGACGCTTTTGAAGCCCTGTCCTGTGAGATATTTAACACTACTGAACCTCATTTGCTCCTCCTATCACCTCATTGAACACAATCTCTCCAGCGTTTATGTTTATAATTCTTCCGCCGAAG
Organism: Ruminococcus sp.; assembly: GCA_021199305.1. GTDB lineage: Bacteria > Bacillota > Clostridia > Oscillospirales > Ruminococcaceae > UMGS1601. The sequence continues at coordinate 25,770 of JAJQIH010000006.1, read as the reverse complement.
TGACGCACAATGTCATGCTCGTGCGTTACCATTAAAATTGTCGTTCCACATTCGTTGATACCCTTTAAAAGCTCAACGATTTCGTATGAAAGAGCAGGGTCGATATTTCCCGTCGGCTCGTCCGCAATAATAAGCTGTGGGTCGTTTACTAAAGCTCTCGCAAGAGCTACTCTCTGCTGTTCTCCTCCTGAAAGCTCGTCAGGGTAGGATTTTTGCTTGTGAGCTAATCCCACAAGGCTTATAACATAAGGCACTCTGCTTGAAATGTACTTTGCAGGTGCGTCAATAACTCTGAGTACAAACGCTACGTTTTCGTATACTGTCATTGTAGGAATCAGTCTGAAGTCCTGAAAAACTATTCCGAGCGTTCTTCTTAGCTTTGGAATTTTCTTCCTTCTGAGCTTTTTAAGATTAAAGCCGTTTACTATAACCGTTCCTTCTGTTGCGTCAATTTCCTTCAGTATCAGCTTTATAAGCGTTGATTTTCCGGCTCCCGATGAGCCGACTACGAAGGCAAAATCGCCGTCGTTAATTTTTAAATTGACATTGTGCAGAGCGTCAACTCCACTTGAATATGTAACTGATACATCCTTAAATTCTATCAAAATTACACCGCCTTTTCGTAATGTTGCCCCTTTTGTCTTTCTTTGTTTTTATCTCTATCTCTTTATTTTAGAACTTAACAGGATTTGCTGACAAATATTTCTTAACCATCAGCGCTATTTTAAACACGATTGCGTCGTCAAAATCCCTGAGGTCAAGTCCTGTAAGCTTTTTGATTTTTTCAAGTCTGTAAACAAGCGTATTTCTGTGAACGAAAAGCTTTCTCGAAGTTTCCGACACGTTAAGGTTATTATCGAAGAACTTCTGAATTGTGAAAAGCGTTTCGTGGTCGAGCGATTCGATAGTACCCTTCTTGAAGACCTCCTTCAGAAATGTTTCGCAAAGCGTTGTCGGAAGGTGATAAATAAGTCTTGCGATTCCGAGATTATCGTAGGAAACTACAGCCTGATCGGTGTCAAATACCTTACCTACCTCTAGCGCAATCTGTGCCTCTTTAAAGGTTGAAGCTAAGTCCTTTACTCCCTCAACGACCGTTCCGATTCCGACATTTACTCTTGTATAGAACTCAGAGCTTAACGTATCGGCAATGCTTCTTGCAAGCTTCTTGAGGTCGTTTGTTTCTACGTTTTGCTTGACCTCCTTGATCAGAACTATATCGTTCTCGGTAATCGAGAAAACGAAATCCTTGTTTTTATCAGGGAACAGGTTTTGAATAACGTCAAGCGCAGAAACCTCGTTTGAAGAAATGATTCTTATCAAAAAGGCTACTCTGTAAACCTCCGAAGTAAAGCAAAGCTCTCTTGCCTTTATGAAAATATCTCCCGGCAGGATATTGTCAAGCACTACGTTCTTTACAAAGTTCGTCCTGTCGTACTTTTCGTCGTAATACTGCTTTATGCTTGCAAGGCTAATGCCAAGAATGTTTGCGTATCTTGCTGCAAGCTCGTCCGTTCCCTCAACGAAAACTGCGTACTCTGCCTTTGTGTGACCGCCGAATGGCTTATATGTATATCCGTCCCGAACAAACAAATCATTTGTATTTGTCATATCTATTGATACATATTCATTGACAGTTCCTATGAGCGAAAGCTCCGAGCTGGCAACGATAGTAGCAGTATCGTCAATAACTCCAAAAACACAGTCGATTGAATCCTTCATCTGACGAACAACACTTTGGAACAATCTTGTAGACATCTTCTCAACCTCTTTTTTTCTTTAAATTTCCCATTTGCCAGAATTTCAGGCAAGCCCCGATATATTACAAATTGTAACACAACATTGACACTTTTGTGTTAATAAAATATGAACAGCTCCGATTTCGACTTCTTTTTTGAACATTTTTCACAAAAAAACAGCTATTTTTGCTGTTACCAAATTGTAACCATTCGATTTTTAGAAATAATTTGCCATATATTACCAATCTCCCGACTACCAGACTGACACCCCCTGAAAATTCTGGCAAAATAAAAAAGCTGAGGGGAAATCCCTCAGCCAAAGACGTAAAATACTCGTGTTATTTACTTTTCGTCACCAAAGCCGCTTTCAACGAGGTCAACAAGACCGTCTACAGCTTCCTGCTCATCTGTACCGTCAGCAATAATTCTGATAGAAGTTCCGCCAACAATTCCGAGCGACAAAATTCCGAGCAAGCTCTTAGCATTTACTCTTCTTTCTTCCTTTTCAATCCAGATTGATGACTTAAACTCGTTAGCCTTCTGAATGAAAAATGTTGCTGGACGAGCGTGTAAGCCAACCTGATTTTGTACTACTACATCTTTAACGAACATAATAATCTCTCCATTTCTATCCCAAACTAAACCGGAATGATATCGACCATAAAATTATTATACTCTTAAATTTGGCAAAGTCAATAAAAATTCCCACTTCCAAGATAAAATTCTGCTAATTGTTGACTTGTTGAGTTGTTAAAGGCTCTCGATTTGTGGAAAATTACTAAAAATTTCGGGTTCCTTTTTGCATAATAACCAAAAACTTTTAACAGTCTGCCACGACTTCTCCCATAAACTACTCTTGTTCTTGCTTTTTTGACATATATTCGCTTAAAAATTTCTTGTCCTCGTCGCTTAAATCGTACTTTTCAATCATATCCTGCCGCCTGTCCGCCGTTCGCATCAGCGACTGGTTATGCCGCCACTTTTTTATATTCTCGTGGTGACCTGAAAGCAGCACCTCAGGAACTCTTTTTCCCCGCCATATCTCAGGTCGGGTATATTGAGGATATTCCAGAAGTCCTGAGTAGTGACTCTCGTCAATATAGCAATCAGGACGTGCTAAAACTCCGTCAATCAATCGGGCAACGGCATCTGTTATGCAAAGCGCCGGAAGCTCGCCGCCCGTCAGGACAAAATCCCCGACAGAAATTTCCTCGTCGACGATTTCTTCAATTACCCTTTCGTCGACTCCCTCGTAATGTCCGCAAAGAATTACAATATCCTTGCCTCTTGCAAGCTCCTCAGCTCGCCTTTGGCTGAACTTCTTACCTGTGGGCGTTACATAAATTGTGTGAACGTCACGCTCTCCCTTAACGCTTTGAAAGCATTGGTAAATAGGCTCCGCCTGCATAAGCATTCCCTGTCGTTCGCTGTATGGTGTATCGTCAACTCGTCTGTGCTTATCCTCTGTATAATCTCTGATGTTATGACAGCAAATTTCCAGAAGTCCTTTTGCTCTCGCTCTGCCGATAATGCTCTCGCCAAGATAGCTCTCAATCATTTCGGGGAACAGCATCATTATATCAATCCTCATCAAAAAGCCCCCTGAGCGGCGTAATTTTCATAACTCCGTTTTCAATATCGGTTGTCTTTACAACGTCCGCAATAGCAGGAACGTAATACATCTTCCCCTCTGCTGACTTTATATGATATACATCGTTTGCTCCCGTCTGGGTTACGTCGGTGATTTTGCCGTAGCTTTCGCCCGATTCAAAATTTATGACCTCCATACCGATAAGGTCGGCGATAAAGTATGTGTCCTCGGGAAGGTTCATGCTCTCTCTGTCAGCGTATAAAATCTTATTTCTGAGCGTCTGCGCCTGCTCGACCGAATCGAAGCCTTCGAGCTTCAGTATTGCCATATTCTTCTGAACTCTCGATTTTTTAACCTTTACTTTTCTCTCGCCCTTTGAAAAATAAAGCGTCTTAAAGCGGCATAAGACCTCCGGGCTGTCGCACCAGGCTTCAACCTTAACATCTCCCGCCAGACCGTGAACGCTGACTATTTTTCCTATTTCCAAGAATTTTTCCATTAAAACTCCTCGCTTCTATATAGCTTTCTTCAAGCGGCTATTTCTACACGCTGTATTTTGCACCCTGAAAGGTATTTCTTTCAGCCATCGTCTTGTCAATCTCATTCATCACGCAAAATTTTTTAAGGCTCCAGAGCGGAGATACAAGCGTTTCCTTTTTGCCGTCACCAGTTACCCGCTCAACAATTACATCGGGCGGCAAAAGCTCCAACTGGTCACAGACGATACCAGCATACTCCTCAAGGCTAAGCTCTTTGAACTCGCCGTTTAAAAACTGCTCGCACATTTTGGTTCCCGAAATTATATGCAGAAGATGAATCTTTACGCTGTGAGGATGTATCCTCGCTACATCCCTTGCAGTATTTCGCATATCGTCTGCTGTTTCACCAGGCAGACCGTTTATTATATGAACGCAAATGTCAATTCCACGATTTTTCAGCTTTTCATACCCCTGTAAAAACTCATCAAAGGTATGGCAGCGGTTTATTTCAAGAGCTGTTTTGTCGTTTGAGGTCTGAAGACCCAGCTCTACTTCTAAGTTTGTAACCTCAGAAAGCTCAAGCAGCATATCGGCGCACTCGTCGGTTATGCAATCGGCTCTTGTCGCTATATTAACGCCTACTGCGTTTTCAAAGCTTGCCGCTTCAAAAAATGCGCTTCTCAAAAGCTCAATATCCCCGTAGGTGTTGCTGCCAGCCTGAAAGTATGGGATATACAAAGCGTCGCTCCACTTTTTGTGAAGCTCGCCCCTTACCTTATCAAACTGCTCCTTTAAGCTGTCCTTCGGATTTCCTGCAAAATCGCCACTCAAATAGCCTGAACAAAAGGTACAGCCGCCAACTCCCTTTGTCCCGTCACGATTAGGACAGGAAAGTCCTGAATTCAGCGGCACCTTAAACACCTTTTTGCCGTACTTGTGCCGAAGATAATAGTTGTGGGTGTAATATCTCTTGTTGTCGTCGGAATAAATAAATCCGCTTTTCAAATAACCCACTCCCAGCCTTTTAATTTACAAATCCTAATCCGTAATGAAGCTTAACGCTTACCGTATCGTTTTCTTCAATATCGGAATTTGATCTTACAATAAATCGTATTCCAATCGTTATATTTCCGCTCAGCTTGCTGACGTCAAATTCAACCGTATCGTCAACAGGGTTTACGTTCTCGCCGACGTTCTTTCCGTTATACTCAATATACGGACGAATAAAGTAGCCCGTGGTTTCGCCGTAAAACTCGTACGAGAGCAGAATCTTTGAGTAGTTTGTCACGTCAAGCTCCTCCTCGATAATATATTCGTATGTGAGCTTTCCGCTGTCGTTTAAAGTAAACTGAATTTCATCGAGGTCGATTTTAACGGTTGTGGTGGTGGTTTCCTCTTCCTCCTCTTCTTCCTCGGTAGTCGTTTCTTCAGTTGTTGTTTCCTCGGTCGTCGTTTCCTCAGGCTCTTCCTCTGTGGTAGTTTCCTCTTCGGTCGTCGTTTCCTCAGTAGTCGTTTCCTTGGTGGTTGTTGTGGTTGTAGTTATGAAATTCTTCTGCGGTCCGATGTCAATATCGTCCGGGTCAATTTCCCTGGTTGTATTTGAGGTTCTGCCTGTATACTGCGTGGTGGTTGTAGTAGTTGTAGTAGTACCAGCCGTCAGAATATTTATCGGGTTTCCGTCCTCGTCAACAGGCGTTATGAAGTTCTGGTGAGTGTTATACTCCTTCTTGCCGTAAATTGACGAAAATACGCCGTTTAAGCTCGCAAGAATTGATTTTCCAGGCAGAGCGTTTTCATAGCTTTCGGAAAGATACGACGTATAGCTTCCGTCGTACAGTCCCATAACGGTAGGCTTTGTAGCCTCAGCGTCAGGGTCGTCGGTGTTGCGAAGCAGAGCAAAGCTAAGACCCAGTATCAGAATGAACAGGCCAATAACAGACACGTTTATAAAATCAAACTGCCCGCGTCTTGCGTCCTCGCTCATACTTTTGAGAGCTTTGTCCGTTTGCTCGGTTTTTTGCTCCTCCTCGCTTTCGGTATGAGTCGACGCATTTTTCAGTATTTCATCGTATTCTTCAAGCTCTTCCGCTTTAGTTTTGTTTTCTTCCATAAAAATTTCCTTTTTAATATACTACTCTTGACGTTGTACTCATAAGAAGTATTACCAAAAGACCTACTGTTGTAAGAATGCGCACAACAGCATATGCTCTTTCGCTCTCAGCAGCAACGCTTTGAATCTTGCCCTTCAGCTTGTCCTTGAACGGCGTAATCATAAATACCGCAAAAACAAGCAAAGCGCAATAAGCGTAAATCTCATTTACAAGAGCGTCGGATATTATTCCGTTTTTAAAGAGCAGCGCCTTGACCCACGTTTTATAGCTCGCAACGCTCGTAAAGTAAACTGTGCTCCAGCCGAAGAATATAACCACAAGAGTGTATATTCCCGATATTGCCGTCGGGAGCTTCGCTATCAGCTTTTTAAGTCCGAGCGCTTCGATAATTACAAAAATTCCAAAATAAAGTCCGAAAACCAGATAGTGCTTTGAAAAGCCGTACCAGAGTCCTACCAGCACCGAGCAGCCGAGCGTTGCCGCCACCGCCGAAAGAGGAGATTTTGAAAGCGGACTTATAAGCGAGTCGTTTACAAATCTCATAAGCGTGTGATTGAAGCCGGAAACTGCGCCGGTAACTCCGTTTTTAGCCTTCAGCGGCAGGAAGTTTTCGTCGTATTCAAAGCCGTTTAAAAGTTCTAAGCCTATCGCCATATCGGCGTAGCCAGAAAACAAAAAGCATATCTGCATAATATACGCTATCATTCCGAAAAGCGCTCCGCAAAAGGTCATATCAGAAAGGTCAAGTCCGACGTTTTTGACATAACCTAAAGCGGCGGCAATGATGCTCGCCTTTCCAAGTCCCACGATAAATCTTGTCAGACCGTCGTTTATCTTCTTTCCGGTTATCATTCTGTGCCTTATCTGCTCTTTTATATCCTTGTAGCGAACCACTGGTCCTGCAAGGAAAAGCGTATAGTTTACCATATAAACAACAAGGCAAAAGAGGTTCTTTTCAGGCTTCGTTCTTCCGTAAGCGACGTCAAAGACATAGCTTAAACCTCTGACTGCGTAAAATCCCATTCCGACAGGTACTACAGTATGTTCAAGCGACAGGGATGTTCCGGTAAACAGGAAGTTATACCCTACCACAACAAAAATTGATATATTCATTACCGCCGAAAGCAGCACGCCCAGAACCTTAAATACACCCTTTTCTGAACCCGCTATCAGTCCGAAAAGCCAGTCGAGCAAAACTGATAAGAATATCACGCATATATAAAACGGCTTGCCCCATGCGAAAAATACAACGCTTGACAAAACCAGAATCAGGTTTTTGTACTCTGTGCTTCTGTCGCACATTGTAAGCAGCGTCGTTATCGGCAAAAACGCATATATAAAAATCAAATCCGTGTAAAGCAATTTTTCAGCTCCTTAAATTTTAAAATATTAGTCGCTTTATCAATGATACCATACCTCAAAAAATTTCGCAAGTAAAAGGCGTAAATTTCTCAGCTCTCACAAAAGAATTTGCCCAAGCCATATCTGACTCGGGCAATAACATCTTACTTTGAAACATATCTTGAAAGCCAGGCGTTTGCAACGTCAAGCGCCTCGTAAAGACTTTTCTTTTCAGCTGTTTTGTTGATTCTTTCGTTAGGCGGAAGAGTTTCGTCTGTTGCCATTCTGAAAAGTCGAACCTTGTTTGCAACGTCCAGATCTCCGACCTTTTCGGTGTCAAGTATTTGTAGCATTACAACATACTCGTCGCTCATATTTCCGTAATATATTTCCTTTCCCTTTCTGACAAGAGGAATTCCCTTGTATGTGAAAAATTCGCTTTGTGCCATTTTTGCATCCCTCCTTGATATGATTGTAACATTCTTTTCTTGAAAAGTCTGTCAGAATTAGTAGGTGTCAGCGTTTATCTCTTCGCCGTTTCTGACCTTTTCCATTCCCTCTAAAATAGCGTCTACCCAAGCGCTTTCGATTCTGAATGAGGTTTTACCGTTGAGCTTTACGATATAACGTCTGTCGGTTTCCTTATAAAGCTCCATAACGTCTCCGCCGCCGTCGATAAGGTCGATTTCAATAGTGAGGTCAGCCGTATCGCTTTCAGGGTCGGTAAAATAAATCTCCGAAGTCGGGCATTGAATCAAAAGCTGGTACCAGCCCTTCCATACCTCTGCATCAAGCTGGGTTTCCTCGTTTTCAACTACGCTTTCAACCTCTTCGTCGCCGTCGTCATCCTCGGTAATAGTAAGGTCGTAAACAACCTCTTCATCAGCAGTCGTTACCTTTATGTCCTTTAATGTAACAACATTGTTTGTCGTCATAAGACCTGAGATAATATCCGACGGGTCGAAGTCCGCCCACGGAAGATCGTCCGCTGCGCAGTAGAAGATAACATCAATTCCCTCTACTCCTTCAAGATAAACGTAATAGCCGTCTATCGTTTCGGTCGAATTTCCCTCGCTGTCGGTTGCGTATTCGCAATTTCCGATTGTCAGAATATACTCTCCGTCGTCGCAGACAAGATCCGCTACCGCAGTCGGGTCGTCAAGTCCGTAGGTTGCAAAGTCGTCGTCATCAGGCTTCGCTACTATTGCGTACTCAGCCGCAAGTCCCCACATTCCGTGAGTTACGGTGGATGAATTTGAAACGTCTAAGTAGCTGAATATCGGCGAGGTCATAACCTGTGCCGAAACCATAGACGTGCTGTCGTCGGCGTTTTCAAATACTATATCGTAATCTCTGTCCTTTTGCTTGACAGTCAGCGTTGTAAAGTAATCGTCGTCAGCGTCGCTCGGAAGTGACGAAAGCATCAAAAGGCTTATAAACTCCTCCTTCGTATAGAAAAAGTACGAAAGATTTGAAGAGTAAACGGTGTAAACCTTCGTTGAACCTGCTTCGCAAACGTAGTAATATCCGCTTTCAGGCGATTCATCTCCTACAAAAAACGATTTTTCTGTTTCCTCTCCGTCGCAATCAAATGTAACGTCAAAGTAGCAGGAAACCTCATCAAGTCCGTACTTCTCCAGATCGTCGGTGTCCTCCTCGACAACCTCCTTCGCTGCAAGCGAGCATAGAATTGTCGCAACGGAGGAATAAAGCGTCTGGTTCTGGTTTATTCCGTCAAGTTCTTCAATTTCCCACTCGTCCTCGCCGTCGGTAGTCTGAACAATTTCAAACTCCTGGAAGGAATTGTGAAAACCAATTTTTGCAACATTAGTGCTGTCAAGCTCATCGGCAACGTCAGAGGTAAGTGAAATGCTGCCTGTATCGTCGTCCGTTTCAACGGTACTCGACTCCTCTGACGAGCTGTCGTCGTCGACCTGCGGCAGAAGATTCAGCACCAGTAGCATTACTCCCAGGCAAACCGCAACAACGGCGCATATAATAATTCCCTTAAACTTAGAATTCATCTGTTATCTCCGTTCCTGAAGCTTTAAGCATTCTTTCTTCTTATCCAGATTACAACTCCGATTATCAGAACAATAAGAGGAATAACCGCTATGAATATCCACTTGTAGATGGTTATCTGTGCGTCTGTAAGCTCGAACAGCTCACCGCCGATAACTGACGGCTCGATTGTAATTCCGGAAGTGGTCTTTCCTGTAATCTCGTTTGTTACGCTTAAAATCCACTGGCTGTTTGCGTACTGTGTAGCCTGCAAAATAGTGTCGTCAAGCAGATATTCAGAACCCAAAACCAGAACCTGGCTATAGCCTTCGGTATTGTCGTCATAAAACACTGCCTTTGAGCCGATTGCAGCAGCTATCTGCTCGCCGTTAGCGACAACGTCGCCCGTTTCCATATCAGCCTTATAGCCTGTATCGTCAGTCTTGAGAAGCGTTGATGTCTGCTTCATATCGTCCTCGTCAAACTTAAGCGTAATAGGCTGTGTGTAAATTGTTGTAAGCATTACAAGAGAATCGTCCTTCATATCCTCCTCGTAATCCTCGTTGGAAAGATTTACCTTCAGGTAGCCGTTGCTGACGTTATCAGAGTCTGAATCGTACATACAGTAGTCTTCAATTATAATTCCGTACTCCTCCAGAAGCTCGTCAAGGTTTGGCGTGTCAGGCTGCTGTACGCTTGCAACATACATAAGATTTTTCTCAAGCTCGCCGTCGTTGTTCAGGAAATCTGAAACCTTCTGAACCTCCTCGGAGGTGTAGTCAACTGTCGGTGCGGCAATAACCGCAATATCAGTATCCTCAGGAATATCCTCTGTTGTTATATCAATGCTGTCAACCTCATAGCCGTTCGCTTTCATAAGCGTCTGGTAATAGGTAAGAGATACTGCCTCTTCTCTTCCTGTGAGAAGGGTTATCTTTATAGGATTTGAGTCGGTTACTATCATAAGAGCTGATGTAAACGCCTGCTCAGCGTTTGACGACTCTATATAGCTTATCTTTTCGTTAGTCGACGAACTGGTAAAGGTTTCGCCAGCATAAGCGGTAATGAAGGTAATCTGACTTCCGTAATAGCTTTCAGCAAAAGTTTCAAGCGTAATTCCAGAAGACGAAAGGCTTGACTCTACCTCTGACGCAAAGTTTACAAGGTCAAGAGGAGATACAACGCTTGTTCTCTGATATTCCTCACCGTCGTCGCCTGTCTGAGTTGTTTCAAAAATAATGTCATACTCAGACAGTCCGTCATCGTATTCCGCAATCACATTCGGGTTTGAAAGAAAGTCGATATACTCGATTTCGATTCTCGAATTGTACTGAGCGTACTTTTTCAGAATTTCGTTAGCCTGAAGGGTATATACGTTTTGCGAATTAAATTCGTCCTCCTCGGCTAAAACGGTAACCTTAACGTCCATATCGACGCTTTCAACATATTCAATCGTTTCATCGCTTATAGAATACGAATCGTTGGAGGTCATATCAAACGACAATGGGAACCGCTCGAAAACTTTAGTTGCAACGATGTTTATAAGAACTAAAACTACTACAAACACAGCAGTAAATGCTATTGATAACGAGCCGTGCTTTAGCTTTTTATGAGTTCTTTTCTTCTTTTCCTTTTTAGGCTTCTTTGCTTTCTTTTCTTTTTTGAGCTTTTCTTCGTTTTTAGCGGCTTGCTCTACCGCTTCCTCTACCGCCTGTTCGACAGTAATATCAGCGTCCGTTTCTTCTATCTCTGCAAGCTCTTCAACCATTTCTTCGGACTCTGTCTGCTCTGCGACCTCTTCAACCGCTGTAGTATCAATTTCCTTTTCCTGTTCCTCCGGGAGGATCTTTTTCTCATCACTCATCTTAAACCCTCCTTTAGTTCCAGCGGCGGCGCTCAAGCACTCTTACAGTAAAGAATATGAACGCTACCATAACGCTGATAAAGAACAAAATATTTGAAAAATCAAACGAACCGTATGTAAAGCCGTCGTATCTTGTGAGGAACGAAAGGCTGTTTAAAAAGTTCGCAATAAAATCTACTGGAATAAGGCTTGCGATCGACGTAAAGAGATAGAGCACAAGCATTATCGCAAAGGACAGAACCGCAGAAACTATCTGGTTTTCTGTCAATGATGAAACGAAAACTCCGATTGAGATAAACGCTCCGCCGAGAAGTAAAAGTCCCAGAATATTTCCGAAAATAAGCAGCCAGTCAGGAGATGAAATAGCTGAAACGATAACTGCGAAAACAAGCATTATCAGAACTCCCAGCGCATAAACCAGAAACGCTGCCAAAAACTTTCCTGCAACAATTGCGCCGAGTGATACTGGCGCTGTAAGCAGACATTGGTCGGTCTTGTTTTTCTTTTCCTCTGAAAATGTTCTCATCGTAAGAATTGGAATCAGAACGATAAGCACGTACATCATCATGGAAAATACAGTATTAAGCTCTGTCGTTCCCTGCTCAATGGAGGTCAGCGTAAAGAAAAATCCTGCCGCAAGGTAGAAAAACGCTAAGAACACATATCCGATAGGAGATGTAAAATAAGATACAAATTCTCTTCTGAAAATTGCAGCCATTATTGTTCTCCTCCCTTCAGCTCGACCTCTTCGCCCATAGTAAGACGAAGGAAAATATCCTCAAGCGACATTTCGCTCGTTTTAAGCTCAATGATATACCAGTTTCTTTCAGCCATTCTTGAAAACAGCTCCCGTCTGATGTCGCTGCTCTCGTCAGATTCTATTGTAAACTCGCTGTATGTATTTTTTGTAGCAACAAGCGAGGTTTTGATAACTCCAGGAATTGAGGCAATAAGCTCTCTTACTTCCTTGGCGGGGCCGTCAATCTTAACCGAAAGTCTGTGCTCGCCGGCAAGTGTGCTTGACAAATGCTCCTCTGTATCGTTCGCAACGATTTTGCCCTGATTGATAACTATAATCTTGTCGCAAACCGCCTGAACCTCAGAAAGAATATGCGAGGACAAAATAACCGTGTGGTTTCTGCCGAGCTTTTTAATAAGAGTTCTTATCTCGATTATCTGTGACGGGTCAAGTCCTACCGTCGGCTCGTCAAGAATCAATACGTTCGGGTTTCCGACAAGCGCCTGCGCCAGACCAACTCTTTGCTTATAACCTTTGGAAAGGTTCTTGATTACCCGCTTGTAAACATTTTCAATTTTTACAAGTCTGCAAATGTCAGCAAGGTGAGTATTTCTCGGAAGCTTACACTTTTTCAAGTCGTAAATAAAGTTGAGATACTCCTTGACAGTCATATCCATATAGAGCGGCGGCAGCTCAGGAAGATAGCCTATACTTGCCTTCGCCTTAATAGGATCCTTTAAAATGTCGTTTCCGTCGATAAGAGCTTCGCCCTCTGTCGACGAAATATATCCTGTCAGGATATTCATTGTTGTTGACTTTCCTGCGCCGTTCGGTCCTAAAAAGCCCAGAATTTCACCGTCGTTTGCGGTAAATGAAATTCCGTCAACTGCCTTTTTATCGCCGAAATGCTTGGAAAGATTTCTGACCTCTATCATTTAACTGTCCCTCCTTAAGGGCGTGTTTTTACACTTAATTGTAAAACCTGTTTGTGATGATATTATGACAGCTTCGCTATGCCCTCTCTTACTCTGGCAAGCGACTCTTCTTTACCTAATATTCTGCAGATTTCAATTCCGCCGCCCGGCGTAAAGCTCTTTCCCGAAAGGGCAACTCTCAGAGGCCACAAAACGATTCCGTTTTTCACACCCAGCTTTGCTATAAGCTCAAAGAGCGCTTCGTGAATGTTTTCCTCCGTCCAGTCGTCAACTCCCTCTAAAACAGGAAGAATTTCCTTCAACGAAGCAAGAGAATTTTCTTCGTTCGTTTTCATCTTCTTGTGGCAGTAAAGTGAAGTATCGTAATCTGGGAGCGAGTCGATAAAGTCAACCTGCTCCGGAATGTCGGTAAAGATTTCCGTTCTCGGCTTTAAAAGAGAAGCGATAAACGCAATGTCAGCGTCCTCCTTCTTTACTGTCTGTCTGATATAAGGCTCAGCAGCGTGTGCAAACTCCTCGTCGCTCATTTTCTTGATATAAACGGCGTTGATAGCCTTTAGCTTTGCGGGGTCGAAAATTGCAGGCGATTTTGAAATTCCTGAAATGTCAAACTCCTCTATCAGATCGTCAAGAGAAAAGATTTCGTTTTCGCCCTTTGGCGCCCAGCCTAACAAAGCGATGTAATTGAGCACCGCATCCTTGAGATAACCCTTCTTCATCAGATCCTGATAGGAAGCGTCACCATCTCTCTTTGAAAGCTTGTGCTGCTTGTCCTTCATAATATGCTCAACGTGAATGTAAATCGGTACCTCCCAGCCGAAAGCCTTGTACAAGAGGTTGTATTTAGGTGCGCTTGAAAGATATTCGTTTCCTCTTACAACGTGCGTGATTCCCATAAGGTGGTCGTCTACTACGTTTGCGAAGTTGTAGGTCGGAAGTCCGTCTGTCTTGATTAAAATCTGGTCGTCAAGCGTTGAGTTTTCAACCGTTATATCGCCGTAAAGCTCGTCGTGAAATGTAGTTGTACCCTCAAGCGGAACCTTCTGTCTTATAACGTAAGGAATGCCCTCCTTAAGCTTTTGCTCGACCTCTTCCTTTGAAAGATTTCTGCAATGGCGGTCGTACATCGGCGTTACGCCACTTGCCTCCTGAACAGCCTTCAGCTCGTCAAGACGTTCCTTATCGCAAAAGCAATAGTACGCTTCTCCCTTTTCAACAAGCTGCTCGGCATACTGCTTGAACATTCCCATTCTTTCCGACTGAATATAAGGGCCCACAGGACCTCCGATATCAGGTCCCTCGTCCCAGTTAAGTCCGCACTCTCTGAGCGTGTCATATATAACCTGTGTTGCGCCCTCGACATATCTTTCTCTGTCTGTGTCCTCAATTCTCAAAATAAAGTCGCCGCCGTTTTTCTTGGCGATAATGTAAGTAAAGAGCGCCGTTCTTAAATTTCCAATGTGCATATATCCCGTTGGCGACGGGGCAAATCTTGTTCTTACCTTGTTCATCTCAAAGCATTCCTTTCTGCATTTTCTATATCAAGGTCAACCTGCGCTTTAAGCTCATCAAGCGAAGCAAACCTTTTTTCCTCTCTTATAAATCTCTTTAGCCGAACGCTTACCCATTCGCCGTAAAGAGTTTTGTCAAGTCCTAAAATATGTGTTTCTATAAGCGGCTTGTTTTTCCCGACAGTCGGCTTTACTCCGACGTTTGAAACGCCGTTATATAGCTTTCCGTCAAGCTTCACCTCTGTCAGATATACTCCAAACCTCGGCAAAACCGTATCTGGCGGAATTGGCTGGTTTATCGTCGGAAAATCAAGCGTTCTTCCAAGCTCGTTTCCGTGAATTACCCTCTCGTAGTATCCAAAATCCTCGCCGAGCATAGCGTTTGCAGCTTGTATATTGCCGCTTTCCAATGCGTCCTTTATACGGGTTGAAGAAACGGCAGTTCCGTCAAACATCACCGGAGGCAGCGTTTTAAGCTTCATATCATATTTGTCACATAAGTTTTCAAGCTCTTTTACTCCTGCCGCTGCGCCCTTACCGAAGCGAAAATCCTCGCCGCAATAAACCTCCTTAGCGCTGAAAGCACTTGCTAAAACCTCTTTTACAAAATCCTCAGCCGACATTTCGCAAAGGCTTGAAAAGTCTGGCGAAAGAATATATTTTGCGCCAAGCGACCGAAGCATTTTCAGCTTTCTGTCGTTCGGGTAAATAACTCCCCTGTTTCCCTTTGTTGTAACCGTTTCGCTTGAAAAGGTAAACACAGCCGTTTCAAGTCCGCTTTTTCCAGCTTCGCTCAGAACCGCTCTGTGCCCGATATGAACTCCGTCAAAAATTCCTAAGGAAACCGCAGTCTGTTGTTTGCCTGTAATGTTTTGCATTACTGCGTTCACCCTCTTAATAAAAGTTCTTTATTCTTCTGGTTGTGTTTTCGTTTGTATCGTTGCTCAAAAGCCCTAAAAATTCCTTGTCATTTCCGTACACTCTGAATGTGCCGCTTTTCTTTGAAATCTGGTCGGCTCTTAACGCCACTCCGTTTTTATAAAGCCACGTTCTCTTTTTGTCAAGCTTTACGCTCTCATAGCACAAAAACGCCTTGTCTGTAGCAATAACAGCACTGTCAAGCTTTCCGCTGTCCTTTAAGGCCTGAAGCTTGTCAATCGTAACTGCGTTTTCAAGTGAAAATCCGCTCGACTCGTTTCTTCTGAGTCCTGTCATAACACCACAGGTTCCCAAAAGCTCAGCAATATCGCAAATAAGAGTTCGTATGTAGGTTCCCTTCGAGCAGACAACATACATCTCTCCGCTCTGACTGTCCTCGTCAAAGCTTAAAATATCAAGTGTGTAAATATGAGCTTCCCGCTCGTTGCGTTCAATCTCTATTCCCTGCCTTGCAAGCTTATAGAGCTTTTGCCCGTTCACCTTTACCGCCGAATACATTGGCGGCAGCTGCTTTATATCTCCCAAAAACGTATCAGCCGCCATAATAAGCTCGTCTTCGCACACTTCACTTTCTTCACTTTCCAGAACCTCCCCCCAGATGTCCTGAGTGTTGGTTTTGATTCCAAGCTTAAACTGCGCCGTGTACGCTTTTTTGTCGTTTGGCAGCACGTCGCACGCTTTGGTAGCGCTTCCGATAAAAACAGGCAGCACTCCCGTTGCCATAGGGTCGAGCGTTCCTGCGTGGCCTATTTTTCTTGTTTCAAAAATACCTCTCAGCTTTGCGCAAACGTCAAACGAGGTAAAATCCTGCGGCTTATCAACAACTACTATTCCGTCCACTTATAAATACTCCGAAATTTTATTTATGAGCTTTTCAATTACCTCGTAAAGCTCGCCCTTCATTTCACAGCCTGCCGCACGGATATGACCGCCGCCGCCAAACGCATTGCAAATTACCGATGCGTTAAGCTCCTCCGTCGTCCGAAGGGAAATCTTATAAACTCCCGTTGCCTTTTCCTTCAGCGTTACTCCTGCGCAAACACCTTCGATTGTAAGCGGGAAGGAGGAAATAGCTTCAATCTGGGAAAGGTCGACTCCGTACTTCTTAAGCACGCTTAAGGATATGACATTTACCGCTACACGCTCCGAGCAAAAATACTTCATTTTCGAGGTTATCGCTCTTTCAGCCGCTACTACGTTTCTGCTCCTCACCTCAAACATCTGTCTGTTGATGTGGTAAAAATCCGCTCCCGCTTCAATAAGCTTCGCAGCATAATAGTGCGCTCTTGAGTCGGTATTCTGAAATTTAAAACAGCCTGTATCGGTTGCAATTCCGGTATAAAGCATTGAAGCTATCGGCTGATCGATTGCATTTTCCTCGCTCAGAATTTCATAAATAATCATTGCTGCAGCGCCTGCCGTTGCGTCAACGTAGGTTTCCTTAGCATAGCCTGTATTTGAAATGTGGTGGTCGATACAAAGGTCAACAGCATCTGGCTGCTGGTACTTTTTAAGGTTGTCGCCCATAAGATTCACATCGGCAATGTCTACAGCTATTACAAACTGCTCGTCAAACTCCTGCGGTGAATACCAGTCGCACAAAAAGCCATATCTCTTAGGGATTTCATCGTTGTTTACAACATTTGCGTGCTTTCCGATGCTTCTCAGATACGCACAAACAGCAAAGCCGCAGCCTAATGTATCTCCGTCCGGACTCTTATGAGTTATGATTGTAAAGTTGTCGTTGTCCTTCAACGCCTTTATTACGCCTTGCTTATCCATAATCTGACCTCTAATCATTCGTCCTTTAACAGTTCGTTTATTTTTGCGCCATACTCTATCGAATCGTCCGCACAGAACTTAAGCTCCGGGCACTTTCTGAGATGAAGCACGTTTGAGATTTCTCTTTTAAAAATTCCCTTTGCTCTTTCAAAAGCCTCTGTCGCAGCCTTTGCCTGCTCAATCCCTTCAAGAGATGACACATATACCTTGCAATATGAGCCGTCGGAGGAAACCTCGCAGCGAACGATTGTAAGCATCAAGGCTCCCGAAATCCGAGGGTCCTTTAAATCCTTCATCTTCGCAGATATTATTCTTTTAATATCCTCGCCCATTCTGTAAGACTTTAATCCTGCCATAAGCACCTCTCAACTAATCTCTGTATTCTTCCATATAAAACGCTTCGAGAATATCTCCCTCTTTTATATCGGTAAACTTTTCAAGAGTAATTCCGCACTCGTAGCCCTCGGCAACCTCTTTTACGTCGTCCTTGAAACGTCTTAAGGATGACATTTTGTCCTCAGCTACTACAATTCCGTCACGGACAACTCTTATCTGATTATTTCTTCCAACCTTGCCACTAAGCACGTAGCTTCCTGCTACAACGCCAACGCTTGAAAGCTTCATAACCTGTCTCACCTCGACTCTCGCCGTTTCAATCTCTCTGAACTTCGGCGCAAGCATTCCCTTCATAGCATCGCCAATTTCCTCGATAGCGTCGTAAATAATTCTGTAAAGCCTGATGTCAACTCCGTCATGCTCAGCATTAGCCTTCGCAATAGGGTCAGGTCTTACGTTAAAGCCTACAATTATCGCATTTGAAGCGGCAGCAAGCATTACGTCGCCCTCTGAAATTGCTCCTACTGCGCCGTGAATAACCTTTACTCTGACCTCGTCGTTTGAAAGCTTTTCTAGCGACTGCTTTACAGCTTCAACCGAGCCCTGAACGTCAGCCTTGACGATAATAGAAAGCTCCTTGCGCTCGCCCTCTGAAATCTGACTGAACAGGTTTTCAAGCGTTACCTTGGTCTGCTGATTAAATACTGCTTCCTTCGCCTGATGCTTTCTCTGCTCGACAAGCTCTCTTGCAAGCTTCTCGTCAACTACTGCGTTAAAGATATCTCCGGCATCAGGCACTTCGCCAAGACCTGTGATTTCAACAGGCGTTGAAGGGCCGGCCTCTGTGATTTCCATACCCTTGTCGTTTGTCATTGTTCTTACTCTGCCGACGCTCGTTCCAGCGATTATTGCATCGCCGTGCTTCAGCGTTCCGTTCTGAACAAGCAGCGTAGCTATAGGACCTCTGCCCTTATCAAGGCGAGCTTCTATTACTGTTCCCTTTGCAAATCTGTTAGGATTAGCTTTAAGCTCCTTGACCTCAGCTACCAGAAGTATGCTCTCCAGAAGCTCGTCAATTCCCTGACCTGTTACTGCTGAAACAGGAACGCAGATAACATCGCCGCCCCATTCTTCAACAAGAAGGTCGTGCTCTGTAAGCTCCTGCTTTATTCTTTCAGGGTTTGCACCCTCTTTATCCATTTTGTTGATAGCAACTATTATTGAAACTCCCGCTGCCTTGGCGTGGTTTATAGCTTCTATCGTCTGTGGCATAATTCCGTCGTCGGCAGCAACTACAAGTATTGCAATATCCGTAGCCTGTGCGCCACGCAATCTCATTGCTGTAAACGCTTCGTGTCCCGGAGTATCGAGGAAGGTTATCTTCTTTCCGTTTACGTCAACCTGATAAGCGCCTATATGCTGGGTAATTCCTCCAGCCTCGCCTTCTGTGACGTTTGAATGTCTGATTCTGTCAAGAATTGATGTCTTACCGTGGTCAACGTGACCCATTACAACTACTACCGGGCATCTTTCAACCAGATCCTCAGCCTTATCCTCGTCGTCCTCGATAAGTCTTTCTTCAATAGTAACAACTACTTCCTTTTCTACCTTTGCGCCAAGCTCTTCAGCAACCAAAGACGCTGTATCAAAGTCTATAACCTCGTTGATGGATGCGAAAACTCCCAGTCCCATCAGCTTCTTTATTACCTCTGTAGACGCAACCTTAAGCCTTGTTGCAAGCTCTGAAACGGTAATCTCATCAGGAATTTTTACTCTCACCTTAAGCTTTCTTGCTCTCTCAAGCTCCAGCCTTTGCATTTTCTGCTGCTCGGTTTCCTTCTTTGTTGAAAACTTCTGCTTCTTGTGAAGCTGAGACTTCTGCGTAAGCTTTTGCTTTTTGGCGTAGTTGTCCTTGCCGCCGCCCTGACGGGAATCGGCAAGCGTATCGTACTTTTCGTTGTATTTATCAAGCTCAACATAAGAACCTCTCGTATCTACTGTTCTTACGTTTGCGCCGGAATTGCTCTCGGTTACTGTATAGCCGCTTTCGCTTGAACCGCCGCCATAGTTAAACTTTAACCTCTCGCCCTTATCCTGCTTTTTGGCAGGCGCTTTTTTCTTCTGCTGTGCCTTTGGCTTTTCTGGTGTCTTGACCTCAACCTTCGGCTTATCCGTTGTCTTTGGCTTTGCGTTTTCAGTTTTCGGCTTAACGCTCTCCGCCTTCGGCTTTTCAGTCTTTTGCGTGCGCTTCGGCTCTGAAGCCTTTTCTTTCTTCTCAGGCTCCGCCTTTTTCGCCTTCTCAGCAGCCTTCGGCTCTTCCTTCTTTTTAGCAGCTGCACTGTTAAAGTAGTCGTTAAAGCTTGCTACCGAGTTTTTCTGTGAGTAAAACTCCAGCACGAAATTTATCTCCGTGTCGCTGAGTACGCTTACAGTTTTCTTTGTTTCGCCGAAAGCGTCCTCCAAGCATTTAACTACATCGTTATTGCTGACTTTCAAATCCCTTGCAAGTTCGTTTAATTTATATTTTGTCGCCATAGGTAACCTGCTACCTCCTTAATAAGTAATATCGTCCAAAGAAATTTCTTCAATAAGCGTTTTTGCCTTTTTGTAAAATCCCGAATCCAGAACAGCTATTACGCCAACCTTTTTACCAAGCTGCTCTCCGACCTCATCCATTGTCATCGCAAGAGAATAAAGCGGAACGCCCTCTGTCCTGCAGACATATTTAACCTCTTTCAGGCTTTTTGGTGAAATGTCGTCGGCAATACATACGCACCTTGCGTTTCCCAGCTTACAAGCATCCTTTGCCATATCGAATCCCAAAGCGAGCTTTGAAGCTCTTCTTGCTATTGTCAGAAGCCCCATTATCTTATTCATCCTTTAGCTCACGCTCCATTTCTTCGTATATGTCGCTTGAAATCATGCATGAGAAGCTTTTTTCAAAGCGGCGCTTTTTCCGGGCCTGGGTAAAGCAATCAAGGCTGTGGCAGATATACGCTCCTCTGCCTGACTTTTTACCCGTCAGGTCAAGAGAAATCTCTCCGTCCTTTGATTTTACAACTCTTATCATTTCCCGCTTTGGTTTAACCTCTCCGCAGCCAAGACACTGTCTCATCGGAATTTTTCTTGTCTTCATATAAAACCTTCTCACTAGTCAATTTCTATTGTATGCTCCGGGCCTATATCTATCTTATAGCCTGTAAGTCTTGCGGCAAGCTTTGCGTTCTGGCCCTTGTTTCCAATCGCCAATGACAGCTGATTGTCAGGAACTACAACCGAGCAGCTGCGGCTTCCGTCCTCCGCAAGCGTTACGCTTAAAACCTGAGCTGGAGCTAATGCTGCCGCTACAAATTCAGCGTCGTCCTCGCTATACGGAATGATGTCAATCTTCTCGCCCTTAAGCTCCTTGACGATTGCCTGGATACGGCTTCTTCTCGAACCGATACAAGCTCCCACTGCGTCGACGTTTTCATCCTTTGAATATACTGCAATCTTGCTTCTTGAGCCTGCTTCTCTTGAAATTGACTTTACCTCAACGATACCGTCGTAAATTTCAGGAACCTCAAGCTCGAAAAGTCTTTTTACTAAATCCCTGTGGGTTCTTGAAATCTTAACCGACGGACGCCTGTCAGGATTTACTATTCCCACTACATAAACCTTTATTATGTCGCCCTCGTGGAGAACCTCGCCTGGAATCTGCTCGCTTCTTACTAAGTACGCTTCGTTTTTATCAATCGACAGAACTGCGTTTTTGGTAGCTGGCTCGACCTTTAAAACGGTAGCTGAAACGCACTCGTGCTCCTTGCCCTCGTAAGCTTCGAGCAATCTCTGCCTTTCAATTTCCTTGATGTCGTGCTTGATAGACTGCTTTGCAGACTGAGCGGCTACTCTTCCAAACTTTGTAGGGTTGAGCTTTATAGAAACCTGACCGCCGACCTTCGCTCTCTTTGAAATTTCAAGAGCATCTTCAAGGGAAATTTCATTCTCAGGGTCCTCAACCTCCTCGACTACTGTCTTGTTGAGCTTCGCCTCGAATTTTCCCTTCTCAACGTTTATATTAACTACTATATTCTCCTCCGCTACTCCTGGATAATCCTTTTTAATCGCCTTTGCAATTCCCTCAGCGATTTTTACAGCCAGCTCTTCCGGCTCGATATTATTTTCAGCGCCGAGAAGCGTCAGCGCATCAAAAAATTCCTTACTCATTTTCCTTTAATTCCTCCTTGTATTTTTAAAACAAATCCTCGTCGTCAGCTTTTACAAAAGCGCACTCTGAAAGCGCAAGTGTAAGCTTGCCGTCGGCCAGAACCGTTATTTTCTTTTCCTCTTTGTCGTATGAAACAAGCTTCGCTGAAAGCTCCTTTTCGCCGTTTATCGCCTTATAGAGCTTTATCCTGACCATCTCGCCGATATAAGCTTCAAAATGCTCTGGCGTTCTTAGCTCTCTGCCAAGTCCTGGCGAACCAGCTTCAAACACGTAAGACTCAGCAATCGGATCGCACTCGTCCAGAATCTCATTAAACTGCCTTGAAAATTCCTCACAGGAATCCATATCAAGGCCCTCCTCCTTGTCGATAAGAACCCGAAGATACCATGTGGCGCCCTCTTTTTCGTATCTGACGTCCCAGAGGGAAAGCCCTAAGCTCTTACAAACCGGCAAGGCAAGCTCCCTTATAACATCGGTCGTTTTAGAGCTTTTTTTCTCTGCCATAAGCCAAATTCCTCCTAACAAAAACGAAAGACCGGAAGTCAAGCCCCAGTCTTTTAATGAAACTATTGTAGTTAGTATAACACTCTTTTTTATGAAAATCAAGTGCTTTTCCAAACTTTTTTGACTTCGGGCACAAAAAATAAAGGGGCAGACACTTTAATCTGCCCTTGAATGTTTAGTTTTTGCTTCTGATGTATTCGTCCATCGCCTTTGCGGCAGTTTTTCCTGCACCCATAGCTAAAATTACAGTTGCAGCTCCCGTTACAGCGTCGCCGCCAGCGTAAACTCCCTCTCTTGAGGTAAGTCCGTTTTCGTCGGCGATAATTCCGCCCCACTTCTGAGTGTCAAGTCCTTCTGTGGTGTTGCGGATAAGCGGATTCGGAGAGGTTCCTATCGCCATAATTACGCAGTCAACGTCGAGAACGAACTCGCTGCCCTCTTTTACAACAGGACGGCGTCTTCCCGATTCGTCAGGCTCGCCAAGCTCCATTTCAACACACTTCATACCCTTTACACACTTGTGCTCGTCGCCAAGAATTTCAACAGGGTTGTTAAGAGTTTTGAATATTATCTGCTCCTCCTCAGCGTGCTCGATTTCCTCGTTTCTTGCAGGCATTTCCTCCTTGCCACGGCGGTAAACTATGTATACGTTTTCAGCTCCCAAACGCTTGGCGCACCTTGCAGCGTCCATAGCAACGTTTCCGCCGCCGACAACAGCTACATTCTTAGCGCTCATAATAGGCGTGTCGCTTCCTTCAAGATAAGCCTTCATAAGATTTGTTCTTGTGAGGTATTCGTTCGCCGAATAAACACCCTTGAGGTTCTCGCCAGGAATGTTCATAAATCTTGGAAGTCCTGCTCCTGAACCGATAAATATAGATTCATAACCCTGCTCAAAAAGCTCGTCTACTGTAATTGTTCTTCCGATAACTACGTTTGTGTTGACCTCAACGCCCAAAGCTTTGAGGTTTTCAATTTCCTTCTGAACGATAGCCTTTGGAAGTCTGAACTCAGGAATTCCGTATACCAGAACGCCGCCAGCCAGGTGAAGCGCTTCAAATATAGTTACCTTGTATCCCATTCTTGCTAAATCTCCGGCACAGGTAAGTCCTGAAGGGCCTGCACCGATGATTGCAACCTTATGTCCGTTTGAAGCAGGCGGAGTCGGCGCTTCCTTACAGTTCGCCATATGCCAATCTGCTACGAATCTTTCAAGTCTTCCGATAGCGACAGGCTCGCCCTTGATTCCTCTTACGCACTTGCTCTCGCACTGTGTTTCCTGAGGACAAACTCTTCCGCAAACAGCAGGGAGTGCCGACGACTTTGAAATAATCTGATAAGCTCCCTCAAAATCGCCAACCTTTACCTTTGCGATAAAGTCAGGAATGTCAATAGATACAGGACATCCGCTGACGCATGGTCTGTTCTTGCAGCCTAAGCATCTGTTTGCTTCGTCTATTGCCTGCTCCTCGGTATATCCGAGAGCCACCTCTTTAAAATTCTTGTTTCTTACCAGAGGCTCCTGTACAGGCATTTCATTTTTCTTCAAGCTCATATTTGCCACTTTACATTACCTCCTTCTTGAAGAGATTGCAAGCTTCCGAATGCTTTCTCCTCTCAAAATCCTTATACATATTAGCTCTTTCCATAGCCTCGTCAAAGTCTACCTCGTGACCGTCAAAATCAGGTCCGTCAACGCACGCAAACTTTGTCTTTCCGCCGACAGTCAATCGACAGCCGCCGCACATTCCTGTGCCGTCTATCATAATCGGGTTCATAGAAACTATCGTCTTTATGTTATACTCCTTAGTCAGAGCGCAGACAAATTTCATCATAATGAGCGGACCTATCGCTATAACCTCGTCGTACTGCTCACCTGAATCGATAAGCGCCTGCAAAGCGTTGGTGACAAGTCCCTTTTCACCGTAGCTTCCGTCGTCGGTCATCAGGCAAAGCTTATCTGAAACTGCTCTGAACTCGTCCTCTAAAATTACCAGATCCTTGTTTCTGAAGCCTACAACAGAATGAACCTCACAGCCCTGTGCGTGAAGCTTCTTAGCGATAGGATAGGCGATAGCGCAACCAACTCCGCCGCCTACAACGGCTACCTTTTTAAGTCCTTCTGTGTGAGAAGCTACTCCGAGCGGTCCTACAAAATCGTAGATATAGTCGCCCTCCTCCTTGTGGTTGAGCTTTTCTGTCGAGCCGCCGACAATCTGAAAAATTATAGTTATCGTTCCAGCTTCTCTGTCAAAATCAGCGACTGTGAGCGGTATACGCTCTCCGTTTTCGTCAACTCTGAGAATGATAAACTGTCCCGGCTCTGCTTTTCTGGCAACCAGCGGAGCGTCGATCTCCATTAAGGTTACCGTCGGGTTTAAAACCTTTTTTCTCAAGATTTTATACATCTGAAGATTCCTCCTTGAATTTCTGGCTGTACCGACCTTGTCGGCCAAGCCGCTTATTTAAAATTATACAACATTTCTTTTGCCTTTTGCAATACTTTCTGAGTATTCGATATGTAAAAAATTATATACCCTGTTCCTCGTCGTCAAGCTTATTTATTATATCGAAAAGTCCGCTTATAAACTCCTTGTCGTACTGACTGAGCTTGTAATCGTGACGATAAATCAGCACGTCCTTAATTCGTCTTGAACCTGGGCAATTAACCTGTGAGAAGCCTCTGTCCTGCAAGATTTCCTTCGGCAGGGGCGATACCCACATATACGTATCGGGAATTTTTGAAAGCAGGTCGAACTGACTTCCTCTGTCGTAAACGGAAATCTGCCTTGCCGACTTTTTGTTCGACTTGTTGTAATATGCGCTCGAAAGGTAAGGCACGGTAGTATCGCCGTGAATTATTTCAATCAGCTCGTCAAGCTCGCCCTGTGAAACGGTTTTTCTGTCGCTCAGCTTGTTTTCCCTTGAAAGCAAAGCACGGTAATCAAACTCCCACAGAATCTCGCTTTTTAAGTTCTTTTCATTTACAAGCGACATATAAAACTGGTCGTAGTTTGTTTCAAAACGAATTATACCCAGATTGTACTCGCCGACAGTTATTGAATTTATTACCTCGATTGAGTTTGTTTCCCTGATGTTTACGTTAAGCTGCGGTTCGTTTGCTGCGCCCTTTAAAAACTCCGTAACTGCGTATGAAATATAGGTCGCTCTCGGCATCAGGATGCTGAAGTTGACAGCGTTTTTCTGATTGTCGTTATAAAGAGATTCGATTTTATTTACCTGCACTAAAATGCTTTTTGCGTACTGTAAAAACTCAAGTCCCTTGTCCGTTGGAACGACGCCCTTTGCGGAGCGTTTGAAAATCTTAAAGCCGATTTCGTTTTCCATTTCCTTTATGACTTTGCTCAGATTCGGCTGACCTAAAAACAAATTTTCAGCCGCCTTGGTGATAGAGCCGGTATGCTCAACCTCGACTATGTATTTTAAATGCTGCAAATTCATTGACATACCTCCTATCTTTAAAGCGTGTGAGAAGTTTACACATTGTAATTATACCGCAACGAGCCTGGGATGTCAATATTTCGCCCGTCGCCAAAAGCCAGAAAAAGCAAAACTTTTCAAGCAATTTGTTAAATTTGTAAGTTTGTCAATGATGTGTTACACATTTATCAAAAGACCTCACCATCATTGAGATAAGCTTTGATGTAGTCAGCCGGAGATTTCCAGTTTA
>JAJQIH010000035.1 GCA_021199305.1 Ruminococcus sp. | reverse complement strand
AGACAAATTTTCAGCTCGATTTTTGTGCAGTTTGCATAATTATGTAATTTTTGACGGGATTTTTGTAATATTTGGGAGGAGATGGTGTCCCTCACTACCCTATATTTAGTTCTGTCATAGATAGCGAGCAATTTACGGATGGTAATGCGGGATGTCACAATATTGGGTTGAATTGTGAAGTGCTTAAACGAAGAAGCTAGATAAGAGATTATCTTCTCTCATCTAGCTTCTTTATTTCTAGTATTCTAGTTTCTATCCGTCTACCCTCTAATAGCCAACTGCGCATTCTTCATACCGAGCGTAACGTTGTCGCTGGTTGTGGTCGTAGTTGTGGTTGACGTGGTTGTACGATCGCTTAAATCGCTTGAATCCCCAGCAATGCTATAAAGAAATTACTTTTCTCTTATTTTCTTTCGATATTCAAGCGCTGTTTTCTCCTGCTTGTTATCGCCAAATTCGTAATAAACTCTGTCCTTTAAGGTGTCAGGAAGATATTGCTGTTCGACCCAGTGATTTTTATAATCATGCGGATAAAGATAGTGCTGACCCTTTACAGCTACGTCATCGCCGTCTAAGTGAACATTCTGAAGCTGCCTTGGAATGCTGCCTGACAAGCCTGCCTTTACATCAGCTAAAGCCGCATCAATCGCTACCTTTGCGCTGTTAGACTTTGGCGCTGTGCAAAGTAAAACAATAGCTTCGGCAAGAGGTATTCTGGCTTCCGGTAAGCCTAGCTGTAAAGCGGCGTCAACCGCTGATTTTGCAACAACTATTCCAAGCGGATAAGCAAGTCCTATATCCTCCGATGCGATTACCAAAAGCCGTCGACAAAGAGAAGGCAGATCGCCCGCTTCTATAAGTCTTGCGGCATAATGAAGTGCTGCGTTCTCATCGCTTCCCCTTATAGACTTCTGAAAAGCCGAGAGAATATCGTAATGCTCATCCCCTGCTTTATCATATCTGAGATTGCTCTTCTGAGTTAAAAGCTTAGCGTTTTCCAAAGAAACGAACATTCTGTCGTCTGTCTTATCAGCTGACAAAAAGCAAAGCTCAACAGTATTGATTGACTTTCTGACGTCGCCGCCACAGCCCTTTGCTATATGTTCAACTACTCCCTTGTCAAGGGAAAGCCGAACCTTATTTTCGTCTGATAAAATCTGAAACGCTCTTTTTACGGCTACTGCTGTGTCCTCCCACGTGATTGGCTTAAATTCAAACACAGTCGAGCGGCTTATAATAGCTCCGAAAACATAAAAGTATGGATTTTCAGTCGTTGAAGCAATAAGCGTAATTTTTCCGTTTTCTATATACTCCAAAAGGGATTGCTGCTGCTTTTTGTTCAGATACTGAATTTCATCGAGATACAAAAGTATTCCATTATATCCCTCAAAGGTATCTGTCGAAGCAATAATATCCTTTATGTCCGAAACAGAAGCGCTCGTTCCGTTCAGCTTATACATTTTCAGATTTGTATTTTCAGAAATTATTCTCGCAACGGTTGTCTTTCCAGTTCCCGAAGGACCGTAAAAAATCATATTTGGTATTTTACCGCTTTCAATTATTCTTCTGAGTGGTTTATCCTTACCAAGCAAATGAGCCTGTCCGACAATGTCGTCAAGCTTATTTGGTCTGATTCTATCTGCCAAAGGCTTGTTCATTACGTTCAGGCTCCTTAAATTTCAAGTTTAGTACAGAGGATACTTTTCGCAAAGAGCAGTTACTGTTGCTCTGATCTCGTCTGCTTTGTTTTCAAAATCTGTTGCTGTGAGGTAAATACAATCAGCAATTATCCTCATATCGTCCTCTTTAAGTCCTCTTGTGGTTACAGCAGGAGTTCCGATTCTGATACCGCTTGTAACGAACGGCTTCTGAGGGTCGTTAGGAATTGCATTTTTATTTACTGTAATATAAACCTCGTCAAGTCTGTGCTCCAACTCTTTACCGGTAACATTAAACGGCTGCAGGTCAACAAGCATTAAGTGATTGTCAGTACCGCCTGAAACGAGTCTGAAGCCTTTTTCTACAAGCGCATCAGCAAGCGCCTTTGCGTTTAAGACAACCTGGTGCTGATATTCCTTGAATTCAGGCTTTAGTGCTTCGCCAAAGCAAACCGCCTTAGCAGCAATAACGTGTTCAAGAGGGCCGCCCTGCGTTCCAGGGAAAATAGCCTTGTTAATCTTCTTTATAAGCTCATCGTCGTTTGTTAAAATAAGTCCGCCTCTTGGGCCTCTTAATGTCTTGTGAGTTGTTGTTGTAACAATATCAGCAATTCCGACAGGAGTTGGATGCTCGCCAGCAGCAACAAGTCCTGCAATGTGAGCCATATCAACCATAAAATACGCTCCGACCTTCTTTGCAATTTCGGAAATTCTTTCAAAGTCGATAATTCTCGGATATGCAGAAGCTCCAGCAACTATAAGCTTCGGCTTGCATTCCAAAGCCTTGCGCTCAATTTCATCATAATCGATTCTCTCGTTGTCGCCAAGCTCATATGAAACGAAATTAAAATACTTACCCGAAATGTTTACAGGACTTCCGTGAGTTAAATGTCCGCCATGAGCCAAACTCATTCCCATTATAGTGTCGCCAGGATTTACAAGTGCAAAATATACAGCTGTATTTGCCTGTGCTCCTGAGTGTGGCTGAACGTTTGCGTACTTTG
Source organism: Ruminococcus sp. (assembly GCA_021199305.1). Classification (GTDB taxonomy): domain Bacteria; phylum Bacillota; class Clostridia; order Oscillospirales; family Ruminococcaceae; genus UMGS1601. The sequence goes on along the minus strand of JAJQIH010000035.1, from coordinate 67,987 downwards.
CGCCAAAAAGCTTACAAGCTCTGTCGATAGCGATATTTTCAACTACGTCCACGCATTCGCAACCACCGTAATAACGTTTTGAAGGATAACCCTCTGCGTATTTGTTAGTCAGAACGCTTCCCATTGCCGCCATTACTGCGCCTGAAACTATGTTTTCACTGGCGATAAGCTCAAGGTTTCTGCGCTGACGCTTAAGCTCAGCGTTCATAGCTTCTCCTACTTCGCTGTCAAACTGCGTAACGTAGCCGATTGTATCCATCATTTCCATAAAATATGTCCCTCCGTTGCTTAAATTATTGTTTTTAAATTTAAAACCGATTGCCTGCTCTTTAAAAGCTAAGCTATGAGTACATTATACTATACTTTGTATGTTTTTGCAAGAGCTTTGTTTTACGCTTGAGTTTCCAGATGACGCTTTATCTGAAGCATTATAGCGCATTCCAGACGCTTCTTCTGAAGCTTGCAGGAAAGCTTATGAGCCTTTAAAATATCGCCCTCATACAGGAAATTATTAGCGTTACAGCCACCTGAGCAATAAAACTTAGCCCAGCAATTTTTACAATCCTCTTTTGCGTAAACGTGAGTGGCGGCAAATCTCTTTTTCATTTCCATATCGAAAGTTCCGTCCTCAAGATTTCCCATTTTGAACTCAGGAATACCAACGAACTGGTGGCAGGGATAAATATCTCCGTCAGGGGTTATTGCAACATACTCGTTTCCGCTTCCGCAGCCTCTTAATCGTTTTATAGCGCAAGGACCCTGATCGAGGTCAAGCATAAAGTGGAAGAAATTACAAAATCCGCCATTTTCACGAATGTTTTCAAGCTTTTCAGCAAGCACTTCGTATTCACGGCTGATAGTTTCTACATCGTCGTCGGTTATTGCAAACGGAAGTTCTTTATCCGCCATAACAGGCTCAACGGAAACCTGATCAAATCCCAAATCGTAAAGATGCATTACGTCGTTTGAAAAGTCGAGGTTGTATTTTGTATAGGTTCCACGAACGTAATAGTCCTTGTCACCTCTTTTTTCAACCAGCTTTTTATAGCCGTCAAGAATTTTGTCGTAGCTTCCCTGTCCGTCAACTCTGACTCTGAGTCTGTCGTTTATCTCTTTTCTGCCATCAATAGAAAGTACAACATTGGACATTTCCTCGTTTATAAAGTCAATTTTATCGTCCGTCAGAAGCATTCCGTTGGTAGTAATTGTAAATCTGAAATTCTTGTTATACTCCTTTTCCTTGCTTCTTGCGTATCTGACAATTCGCTTTACTACATCAAAGTTCATAAGCGGCTCACCGCCGAAAAAGTCAAGCTCAAGATTAACTCTGTCGCCAGAATTGTTGAGGAGAAAATCAATCGCTGCTTTTCCGGTTTCAAAGCTCATAAGCTTTCTTCCCTCACCGAAGTCGCCAGTTGAAGCAAAGCAATATTTGCATCTCAGATTACAGTCATGCGATATATGCAAGCACATTGCCTTTACAGGAGAGACAACCGAATACTTGGCGTACTTCTCATAATCGTCCTCTGAAAATAAAATCTTTTCTTCATAAAGCTCTTTGACCTCGTCAAAGGCTTCTTTTATATCATCCTTGCTATACCTGTCGCTCAGAGCGTTAATGCAAGCATTTAAATTATCCTCGTCAAACGGCGGAGCGGCAAAATCAAGCAAATCATATGTAAGCTCGTCCACGCTGTGAACGCCGCCTGAATTTACGTCAAGAATAATATTAAAACCGCCAAGCTTGAATTTATGAATCATAAAAATAACTCCTTTGATTTTGAACAGCTAAAATAAAAGGACGGAAAGCACCGTCCTTTTAAAAGTATTGCTCTAATAGATTACTTAATCATGCTTGCAACTTCGTCTGCGAAATTGTCAGCCTTCTTTTCAACGCCTTCGCCACGCTCAAAACGAACGAAGTCTACAACCTTGATAGTTCCGCCGAGCTTTGAAGCAGCAGCGTCAACATACTTGCCAACTGAAACCTTGTCGTCCTTAACGAATGCCTGCTCCAACAAGCAGTTTTCAGAATAGAACTTGCCAATTTTTCCTTCAACAATCTTTACCTTAACCTGCTCAGGCTTGCTGGCCATTTTCGGATCCTCAGACATCTGAGCGAGCATAATCTTCTTTTCCTCTTCAAGAGCACTGTCAGGAACTGATGCTCTGTCAAGGTAAGATGGATTCATAGCTGCAACCTGAAGTGCGCAGTCCTTACCAACCTCGTAAACCTTGTCATAATCAAGGTCTGTATCGAGCTTAACCATAACGCCAATGCTTCCGCCGCCGTGAACATAAGGAACCAAAACACCCTCAAATCTCTTAAAACGACGAATAACCATATTCTCTCTGATCTTGATAAACAAATCCTGTAAAGCTTCCTCAACAGTCTTGTCACCGCCAGAAATAACAGTCTTTTTAAGTGCATCAATGTCAGCTGGATTTGTATCAATTACAGTCTTGGCAACTGCTGCTACAAAAGCCTTGAACTCATCGTTATTTGCAGCAAAGTCAGTTTCGATATTAACCTCAACAACTGCGCCGACATTTCCTTCAACAACAGAAGTTACAATACCCTCTGCTGAAACACGTCCGCTCTTCTTTGCCTGTGTTGCAAGTCCCTTCTCACGAAGGATAACAATAGCCTGCTCAGTATCGCCACCAGCCGCTTCAAGAGCTTTCTTGCAATCCATCATGCCAACGCCTGTGGACTTCATTAAATCTTTGATTTCCGCTACGGATACCTTTCCCATTTTATATTCCTCCAAATGTAAAATTCAAAATTTTAAACGACTATTCAGCGTCCTCAGAAGTCTCAGCTGCTGCTTCTTCTGTTTCAGTCTCTTCTGCAGCTTCAGCTTCCTCAGCTACGCCATCAACGCCCTGTCTTCCTTCGATAATAGCGTCAGCCATAGCACCAGCTATAAGCTTAACTGCACGGATAGCGTCGTCGTTTCCTGGAATAACATAATCAACCTCATCAGGATCGCAGTTTGTATCAACGATAGCTACGATTGGAATACCAAGTCTCTTAGCTTCTGCTACTGCAATCTTTTCCTTTCTCGGGTCAACAATAAAGAGCGCTCCAGGAAGCTCCTTCATATTCTTGATACCGCCAAGGAACTTTTCAAGCTTCTCGATCTCAAGGTTGAGCTTAGTAACTTCCTTCTTTGGAAGAAGGTCAAATGTACCGTCCTCAGCCATTGTGTGAAGCTGTTCAAGTCTCTTGATTCTCTGCTTGATTGTCTTAAAGTTTGTCATCATTCCGCCAAGCCATCTGGCATTAACGTAATGTGCGTCAGCTCTCAGCGCTTCTTCTCTTACGCTGTCGATTGCCTGCTTCTTGGTACCTACAAACAATACCTCTTTACCTTCAGCAGAAATGTCTCTGATGAACATATAAGCCTCTTCGAGCTTCTTAACTGTTTTCTGAAGGTCGATAATGTAAATACCGTTTCTCTCTGTGAAAATGTACGGAGCCATTTTCGGGTTCCATCTTCTTGTCTGGTGACCAAAATGTACGCCAGCTTCAAGAAGCTGCTTCATTGATACTACTGCCATTGTGTAGTTCCTCCTATTGGTTTAAAATTTCCTCCGCATACCTTAACTTAAACGCTACCCGAAAGACCGGGAACCTCGCTCAAAAAATATGCGCGCGAATTGCTTAAATATTATACCACTTTTTGCAATCAGATTCAACCAAAAAATTACCGTCATTTTAACAAATTTTTCAGCTCAAATCGCTTTTCTTTTGTGCATATTTTACTATTTACAAGATTTACGAGTATTGTATCCTCGCCAATCAGGTCAATATCACAAAAGTCGATAACAAGATCTTCCTCCCGACCTAAAAGTCCGAAAGCACGTGGCCTTCCGTACACAACAATAGATTCCACTCCTCTGCCGTCAAAATTCATTACAACGTCGTCAACATAACCAATACGAGAGCCTGATTGCTTATCAATTACTTCCTTGTCCTTCAGTTCATTAAAGCTAAACAACATAAAACTCACCTCGTAAAAGTATATGCGGGAAGTTTCATTTAAAGCCAGTACAAGAAAAAACAATAAAAAGCAGGCGAATTAACACCTGCTTTATTGTGGACTAATATTTTCTCTTGCGAGCAGCTTCTGACTTTTTCTTACGCTTTACAGAAGGCTTTTCATAATGCTCTCTTTTACGAACCTCAGCAATAACGCCGTCCTTAGCACAGCTTCTCTTAAATCTTTTAAGAGCAGTATCGAGAGATTCGTTCTTACCAACACGAATTTCTGCCATAGTTAAATTCCCTCCCTTTGTCACCTATAACAGAGGTCTTTGTCGATGTACACAGCTTTTGTTCAAAGTGAATAGTGAAGGCTTGGTTAAACCTATAAAGGAGCCGCTTAGCTCTTTCCTCTGTGTTTTCGCAAAAGCTTCCAGATCGACTAAGTATACAAGTCATTATACAATACAAACGCAAAGATGTCAAGGAATTTCAGAAAGAAATTTTTTTACGGCTTTACAACAAGGTTGACAAGCTTTCCTGGAACGTAAATCTCTTTGATTATATTTTTGCCGTTTGTAGCTTCTGAAATCTTCGGGTCCTGCTTAATAAGAGCTATAACCTCGTCCTTGCCAGCGTTTCTTGAAATTGTAGCCTTCGCTTTAACCTTACCGTTAATCTGTGCTACAATCTCAACCATATCGTCAATGCAAAGACTCTCGTCAAACTTTGGCCACTCGCTTTCATTAAGCATTCCGCCAAAGCCTAATACCTCATAAATTTCTTCGGTCATATGTGGTGCAAACGGATTCAGAAGCGTAATAAAGGTTTTGATCTCACCTCTTGTTACGCTCTTTTTGAGATAAATCTCATTTAACAGAGTCATCATTGCAGCAATCGCTGTGTTGAACTTGAGGTTTTCTATATCGTTTGTAACCTTCTTGATGGTTTTGTTCATCAGGGATTTCAAGTCGTCCGAATAACCTTCATCATCTGTGCAGAAGTCCTGCATTGCCCATACTCTGTCCAAAAACTTTTTACAGCCTTTGATAGATGACTCCTGCCAGGGCGCTGCCTTTTCGTAATCGCCCATAAACAAAACGTAAAGTCTTAAAACGTCTGCGCCGTATTCTTCGACAACGTCGTTCGGATCAACTACGTTTCCTCTCGACTTGCTCATCTTTTCGCCGTCAGAACCTAAAATAAGTCCCTGAGCAGTTCTCTTGTTATATGGTTCGGAGGTTGGAACAAGTCCTAAATCATACAGAAATTTATGCCAGAAACGAGAATAAATCATATGCCTTGTGACGTGTTCCATTCCGCCATTATACCAGTCTACTGGCATCCAGTATTTCAAAGCCTCCTGAGACGCAAATTCCTTATCATTGTGAGGATCGCAGTACCTCAAGAAGTACCACGATGAGCCTGCCCACTGAGGCATAGTATCAGTTTCACGCTTAGCGTCGCCGCCGCACTTCGGGCACTTACAATTTACGAAATCATCAATTTTAGCAAGCGGACTTTCTCCGTCTGTACCCGGTTTGAAGTCCTTGACCTTTGGAAGCTTCAGTGGAAGCTCTTCATAAGGAATCGCAACCATTCCACACTTTGGACAATGAACGATAGGAATAGGTTCGCCCCAATATCTCTGGCGGTTAAATGCCCAGTCCTTCATCTTATACTGAACGCCCTTTTCACCGCAGCCCTTGCTTTCAAGTATACCGAGCATTTTTTCAATAGCGTCCTTCTTATTGGTAATTCCGTTAAGCTCTCCAGAATTTACCATTTCTCCATCGCCAGTATAGGCTTCCTTTGAAATATCTCCGCCCTTTATAACCTCAATGATGTCGATGCCGAACTTTTTAGCAAATTCGTAGTCTCTTGTATCGTGTGCAGGAACAGCCATTATAGCGCCTGTTCCATATCCCATCATTACATAGTCGGATATGTAAATTGGAATTTCCTTACCAGTAATTGGATTTATAGCGGTAAGGCCTTCAATTTTAACGCCCGTCTTATCCTTTACAAGCTGTGTTCTCTCAAACTCGCTCTTTTTAGCGCACTCAGCCTTATACTCATCAAGTGCCTGGATATTTGAAATGCAATCCCTGTACTTTTGAATAATTGGATGCTCAGGCGCAATAACCATAAAGGTTACACCGTAAAGTGTGTCAGGGCGAGTTGTATAAATTCTGAGCTGTTCGTCCTGATCTGCAATCTTGAAGTTTACAAACGCACCAGTCGACTTACCAATCCAGTTTTCCTGCTGAAGCTTGATGTTCGGGAGATAATCGACCTCCTTTAAGCCTTCAAGCAGCTTGTCAGCATACTCGGTAATTCTCAAGTACCATACCTCTTTGGTTTTCTGTACAATATCGCTGTGGCAAATATCGCACTTACCGCCCTGAGAATCCTCGTTTGAAAGAACTACCTTACAGCTCGGGCAGTAGTTTACTAAAGTTTTGTCACGGAAAACAAGTCCGTTTTCAAACATTTTGAGGAAAATCCACTGAGTCCATTTATAATATCCCTCGTCGGTTGTATCTATTACTCTTGACCAGTCGAAGGAAAATCCAACGCTTTTAAGCTGGTTTGTAAACTTAACGATATTCTCGTCGGTAATCTGTCTTGGATGAACGCCAAACTTAATAGCTGAATTTTCAGTAGGCAGTCCGTAAGCGTCAAAGCCTATCGGGAAAAGTACGTTATATCCCTCTAGTCTTCTTTTACGGCTTACTACCTCAAGTCCTGAATAAGCCTTGATATGTCCGACGTGCATACCATGTCCCGACGGATATGGAAACTCAACCAATCCGTAAAATTTAGGCTTTGAGTAGTCGTCGCTTGCTTCAAAGGTTTTGTTCTTCTCCCAGATACCCTGCCACTTTTTTTCAACCTCTTTAAAGTTGTACTTCATATATAATCATTCCTTTCTTAAAATTCTAAAGCAATGTGGAAACATCTATTTCCTCGCCGTCGTTCCAAAGGCGTTCAAGATTGTAAAACTGCCTTGTTTCCTTATAGAAAACATGAACGACAATATCGCCGTAATCTAAAATTATCCAATTTGCGCCCTGATAGCCTTCGGTTCTGAGGGGCGAAACCCCTGCTTCCTTCATTTTAAATTCTATTTCATCGGCAATAGCCTTAGTCTGTGTAACTGAGCTACCGTCAGCTATTACAAAATAGTCGGAAATTATCGTTAAATCTGAAATCTTTATAACCTTGATATCATCAGCTATTTTAGAATCTGCGGCTTTTACTATAACCTTTAACTTCTCATTTTGATTCATTAAATTTCTCCTTTAATACAAATTCGTTAAACGCTCTTGCGGTTGACGCAAATATAAATCCATCCTTTTCGGTGTGTGAAACAATTTGAAATCTCAGCGCTTCAAGCATTGCCTTGCTTATGCTTTTTGTGCAAAGCCTTCGCATTTTAGTAACGCCGTCATACGTCCTGTCCGCTGAAATCAAATCCGCAAGATAGACAATTTGCGCTATAAGCGACATTTTGTCAGAGCCTACTGTATGAAAGCGTATTGCGCTTATTATTTCTTCATCTGTTATGTTAAATTGCTTTTGAACAAACACACTGCCTGCTATTGCGTGATACATACTAGGCACTCTGAGCTCCAAAGGGTCAACTTCAAGTTCAGACTGCTTAATAAGCTCAAGCTGCTCAACTCCTGTCATTTCTTTACAAACGTCGTGTAAAAGTCCCGCAACAGTCGCTTTGTAAACATCAGCGCCGTGCCTTGTAGCAAGTCTTGCTGCAGAAGCCGCAACATTAAGCGAGTGTTTATATCTTTTTTGCGACAATGCTGTCTTCAGGAATTTCTTATACTCCTTGATCTGAGCATCATTTACCATAAATACCACTCTCCGAGATATATTTTACTACTGCATCGTCCAAAAAGCAAGACAAATCTTCGCCTTTTCTTATACGGTCACGTATTTCAGACGATGAAATTTCAAGCGGCTCGGTATTAACTATTATAACGTTTCCGCCAAAACCTCTTAATTTTTCCGCCTGAGCTTTAATTTTTAATTTGTCATCGCTTTTTCTTGTTATGCAAACGAGCGAGCAAAGAGATAATATTTCTCTGAATTCAAACCACTTTTCAAAGCAGAGCAGCATATCGCTTCCCATCAGAAAATAAAGTCTGTAATCACCCTCCGGGTAAATCTGTATCAGCTTTCTGAGCGTCAGCACAGAGTAGCTTTTGCCCTCGCTTTTAATCTCAATATCGCTGACCTCAGCTTTGCTTATATGCTTTGTAGCAAGGCGGCACATATTAAATCTGTCGTTGTCGCTCGCAAGGTCGACCGCTTGCTTGTGGGGCGGAATTTTAGTTGGAATTACCAGAATTTTGTCAAAGTCTAGCTCTTTGTCAATCTCTTCAATGCACTTGATGTGCCCTTTATGGATGGGATTAAATGTCCCTCCGAAAATTCCTATTCTTTTCATCTCGGTAAAATAATTTTAGGCTCTTTTGGATTTTTCTTATACAGAATAAGCATAGAGCCGATTGAGCATACAGGCTCAGCATTTATCTTTTCGCTTATTTCTATCAATGCTTCCTTTGCAGTATATAAAGAATTGTCAAGCACTTTCACCTTTACAAGCTCGTGAACTCTCAGATAGTCGTCAATCTGAGCAATTTGAGAGTCTATCACTCCGCCCTTTCCAATCTGAAAGGTCGGTGTAATGGAGCTTGCAAGCTTTTTTAAATACGCTCTTTGTTTTGATGTAATCATATATCATTTCTCCGCTTTATTTCTTCAACTATTTTTTTTGCAGCATTTCCTCTGTGGGAAATTGAGTTTTTCTCATCTTCTGTCATCTGCGCTAAGGTTTTTCCGTTTTCGTAAACAAATATAGGGTCGTAGCCAAAGCCGTTATCGCCAACGCTCTCATAGCCTATTTTGCCGGCGCAATAGCCTTCAACAGCTATTTTCTCGCCATTTTCAAAAATAAGGCAAATGGAACAAACAAACCGAGCTGCTCTGTCTTTTTCAGGCACATTTTCCATTTCAGCGAGAATTTTTTTGCATCTCTCGCCAACCGGCGCATATCTTGCGGAATATATTCCGGGCCTGCCGTCAAGAGCTTTAACCTCCAAGCCGCTATCGTCAGCTAAGACACAGGAATGTGTAATGTCGTAAATAGCTTTCGCCTTTAAATATGCGTTTTCGGAAAATGTGCTTCCTGTTTCCTCAACGTCTATATTGATGCCTGCCTCGCTTTGAGAAATTACTTCAAATCCGAGCGGCGACAGGATTTCTTTATATTCCCTGACCTTTCCGTTGTTGTTTGTTGCTAAAATAAGTTTCATTTAACACCTCAGTCAAAAAGCGCTTCTACAAAGTCCTTTGAATCAAACGCCTGAATATCTTCAATCTTTTCACCTGTTGTAATAAGCTTAACAGGTATCTTTAAATCGTCGGTAATTGAAATTACAATACCGCCCTTTGCTGTTCCATCAAGCTTTGTTAAAATAATGCCTGTGATGTTTGCAGCTTCATTAAACTGACTTGCCTGATTAACAGCGTTCTGACCAGTTGTCGCATCGAGCGCAAGCAATACCTCTAATGAACAGCCTTCAGCCTTCTCGTGGACGATTTTAGAAATTTTCTTTAGCTCGTCCATAAGGTTCTTTTTATTGTGAAGTCTGCCTGCCGTGTCGCAGATTACAACGTCTACTCCTCTCGCCTTAGCAGCAGTAAGTGCGTCAAACACAACAGCAGCAGGGTCTCCGCCTTCCTTGTGCTTTATTATATCAACTCCTGCTCTTTGAGTCCAGACCTCAAGCTGGTCAATTGCCGCCGCACGAAACGTATCAGCCGCCGCTACAAGCACCTTTTTACCTTCGTTTTTAAGCTTATAAGCAAGCTTTCCGATAGTAGTCGTCTTACCAACTCCGTTTACGCCTATCACCAGTATAACAGACGGCTTTGTGCTTAAATCAAGCGGCTCGTTTTCGCCCAGCATTTCAGAAATAACTTCCTTTAGCAGGTCCTTAATTTTATTGGGATCCTCAATTCTTTGCTCTTTAACCTTTTCTCTTAGCTTGTCACAAATTTTAACAGAGGTGTTTACACCAATGTCGCACATTATAAGCGTTTCCTCAAGCTCTTCAAATAAATCCTCGTCAATTTTTGTGAATGCTCCGAGCATTTTATCAATTCTGCCTAAAAAAGAGTCCTTAGTCTTTTTCAAGCTATCTTTAAGCTTTTGAAAAAGTCCCATTTTATTCCTCCTGATTCATATCAATTTGCGTTTGTTCAGTATTTAGCCTTAACAGCTTTGATACGCCCTTTTCCTGCATTGTAACGCCGTAAAGAACGTCCGACTCCTCCATAGTTCCCCTTCTGTGAGAAATTAAAATAAACTGCGTCTTGTCTGAAAAGTTTCTAAGATACTGAGCGTACTTTGTAACATTAACATCGTCAAGCGCCGCTTCAATCTCATCAAGAATACAAAACGGAGAAGGCTTAACCTTTAAAATTGCAAAATATATTGCAATAGCTACAAACGCTTGCTCGCCGCCAGACAAGCTTAACAGGTTCTTTATTACCTTTCCAGGAGGTGCTACCTTGATTTCAATTCCCGATTCGAGAATATTCTCAGGATCGGTAAGAACCAGCTCGCCGCTTCCTCCGCCAAAAAGCTCCGAAAAAATAACCTTAAAGTTATCGTTTATTTTATTGAAGCTGTCTGAGAAAATTGCAATCATTTCTTCTGTAAGGCTTGCGATCAGCTTTTCAAGCTCCGACTTTGATTTCAAAACGTCCTTTAGCTGTGTGGAAAGAAACTCATATCTTTCTGATACCTCTTTATACTCTTCGATAGAATTAATATTAACAGAGCCGAGCGCACGAATTTTATTTCTGATTTTCGTCTGCTCTCTGAAAGCCTCTGCAATATCCTCTATCGGGTGCGCAAGCTCCAAAGCTTCGCTTCTTGTAAGCTCATAATCGTCATAAAGCGTATTAAGCAGCGTATCAATTTCATTCTCCACATGAAGCTTTTTCTCGCTTGAACGCTCTAACTCGCCAGCTGCTGTTTCTCTCTCAGAAATTTTAATCTTCTGGTAGCTGCGAAGCTTAGCACTTTTAGCTTCAAGAGTGTTGTACTGCGCCTGGCAAGCGACAATTTCCTTCTCTTTGTTTTCAATGTCATTCTTTGAGCTTTCAATGCTTTGTTCTATTTCTTTGATTTCCTGTTCGATTTGAGAAATCTGCTCCTGCTGCTCCATAATCTTTATTGAAAGCTTAAGCTTGGTGCTGTTTGAGTTTTCAGCAGACTGCTTAATCTGTTCGATAGCTAAAAGAACCGATTGCTCGTCCTTTGAAAGAGAAATAGCTTCAATTTTCAAACTGCTGAGTTCAGACGAAAGCTCCTCACGCTTTGTCTTATAAGAATTAAGCGTGTCGATTCCCTCAGATGCCTGTTTCTCATAGTCTGAGATGCTGTTTATTGTTTCAGTTAACTTATCAATAGACTCGCTTTCAATATTCTCAGAGCGAGTGATTCTGCTCCTGAAGTCCTCGAGCTGGCTGTCATAATCGTCAAGGCGGCTGTCGTACTGTTTAAGCAAGTCGTTAAGTCTTGTAAGCTCCGACTCGAACTTAAACTTGTCCTCTTTATGCTCACTTTGTATTTCTCGCTCGCCGTCGATGTCAAACTGAAGCTTTGTAATTTCCTCTTTAAGAGTTGTAAGCTCCTGAGTGAGCTTTTCTTCCTCAGTCTGGCAAGACTTTATCTCGCCATTGATTTTATCCATTTCATTCTTTCTGGATAAAATTCCTGCGCTTCTGGACGCACTTCCGCCTGTGAACGAACCTCCTGCGTTTATAACCTGTCCGTCAAGCGTTACTACCTTAAAGGCATAGTTGTTTGATTTTGCAATAACAGTACCACTGTCCAAGTCCTCCGCTACTACAATTCTTCCCAAAAGATTTGAAATAATATTTTGGTACTTTGCATCAACGCTAACAAGCTTTTCGGCTGTAGATATATATCCGTCGGAAAGCTTCGCACTACTAAGGTCAAGAGCTCTCGGCTTTATTACGTTGAGCGGAAGGAATGTTGCTCTGCCGCCTCTTATTTCCTTTAAGTAGCGGATACATCTTTTTGCAATTTCTTCATTTTCAACAACAATGTTTTGCATAGCTGCGCCCAGCACCGTTTCAATCGCTATACTGTATTTTGAATCTACTGTGATAAGCTGCGCCACGGAGCCTGAAATCCCACTGATTCTGCCTTCCTTTGAAGCCTTTATAATCTGCTTGACGCTTGATGAAAAGCCTTCCATAGAGTTTTCAAGGTCGCTTAAAATCTGCAGGCGGTTTTTAAGCTCGCCAATTTTAAGTCTGCAGGAATTAAAAGCAGCATTCTTTGCTTCGTATTGGCTTTCCTTGCTTTCGTAAAGCTTGGTAAAGCCTGAAATTCTGTTTGTCAATTCCGATAGCTTTTCTTCCGCAAGCATAAGCGCTGAGTTTATTTCAGCACGCTCCTTTAAAACTTGCTTTTGCTCTTCTTCCGCCTCTGCTATATACCTTTCGCCCTCGGAAATTTGCTTTTTATACTCTTCAATATTTCGCTTTTCACCAGCAATAGTAAATTCAAGCTCGCTCTTCCTGATGTACAGAGAGTTTATGTTTTGCGAATTTTGCTTTAAATCCTTGTCGAATTCACTTTCAAGAGTTTGTGTATGACTGAGCTTTTGCTGAGTTTCGTCAGCCTGCTTGTTTGTCTCATCCAGCTGCTCCCGGATTTTTGAAAGCTCAGCTTCCTTTTCTTCAATCTTCTTTTCAAAGTCCTGCGAGCTTTCCTCAATCTCTTTGATAGAAAGCGTGTTATCGACTATCTGCGAGTTTATATGCTCTATATCATTTTGAAGTACGGCTGTGCGAGCATTTAACTCTCCACTTTGCTGCTCAATTGAGTGTATTTCCTTGCGAAGGGCGTCGATTTTATCGTTATATTTAGCACGTTCAAGATTACCCTTGTCGATTGTATCATCAAGCTCGTCAAGCTCGCGGGAAAGTGATTCGTACTCGCTTTGAGCCGACAGAAGCTTATCCTCAAGTCCTGATAGCTTTTCGTTAAGATCGTTATATTTATAAACGCTGAGAGAAACGTCCAAATCCTTTTTAACATCTCTGAGCTGCAAATACTTCTTCGCCTTTTCGGACTGAGTTTTAAGCGGTCCTACTCTGCTTTCAAGTTCAGACAGAATATCATTAAGCCTTAAAATATTGTCCTCTGCATGAGCAAGCTTTCTTTCGCTTTCCTGTTTTTTATATCGGAATTTTGAAATTCCAGCTGCTTCTTCAAAAATTTCACGTCTGTCGGTCGACTTGCTTGAAACTATATCGGCAATTTTGCCCTGACCGATGATAGAATAGCCGTCCTTACCAAGACCCGTATCCATAAATAGTTCTAAAACGTCACGAAGCCTTACCTGCTCGCCGTTGATTATGTATTCGCTGTCGCCATTTTTATAAAGCTTTCTCGAAACGGAAACCAGATCATCGTCACGGTCAAGCGCTCGGTCGGAATTTTCAATATTGAGAGTTACCTGCGCAAACTTTCCAGCCTTTCTGCTTTGTGTTCCAGAAAAGATTACGTCCTGCATATTTGAACCACGAAGACTTTTGGAAGATTGTTCTCCTAAAACCCATCTTACAGCGTCGCCGATGTTGCTCTTGCCGCTTCCGTTAGGTCCGACAACGCAGGTAAGTCCCTTGTCAAATTCCAATGATATTTTATCGGGAAATGATTTAAACCCGTTAAGTTCTAATGATTGTAAATACATCTTAAATTAGTCTGCAATTTTTACAAACCTGCTCCTTTCATAGAAGTATCAAGTAATTTCAGCTCATAAATTTTTGTATTGCGGTCAGGAATCAGCTTTATAGCAATTCCCTTTTGTTCAAAATATCTCAGATTTTCTTTGTTCTGACCTTTTGCCTTGCTGATGCACCTGTCGTTTACTAAAAACTCAAAGTGATTCCTGTCAGTGTTTGCAATAAGTCTGTTTATTTCATTCCTGTAAATTCTGCCCTCACAAAGCTCCTTGAATGCGGGGTGATAAAAGCCTGCAACGAGATTGTTTTTTACGTCCTCAGATGAATGCAATCCACATCTTATAACCTCAATATTTGCAGATTTAAACATAATAAGCATTTTAGAACATTCGTCCACCATCTCATCAAAGGTTATAAGCTTGTACTCGCCGCTGGTATAAAGCGTGTGAAGTTTTGTATTTTTCAAAACAGCAACAGGATAAATTCTGACCGTTTTGGGATGAAGCTTTATTATTTCATAAGCCGTATACAAATCGTTTTCAGGAGCTGATTTATAAAGTCCTGTCATCATCTGAAGTCCAAGCTCAAAACCAAAATCCAAAATAAGCCGGGATGCATTTTTAACATCGCTTGAAGTGTGCCCACGTTCGTTTGCGAATAAAACGTCGTCGCACATACTTTGCGCTCCAATCTCAATAGCTGTAACATGATAGCTTTTAAGCAACGACAAAACCTCGCTGTCAATAAAATCAGGACGAGTTGAAATTCGTATTCCCGAAAAACCGTTTTCCCCCAGAAACTCGTTTGCGACCTCTAAGAGAGCCGTCATATAATCTCTGTCAATAGCAGTAAAGCTTCCGCCAAAGAAAGCGATTTCTGTGTTTTTCCTGTCCTTGACCTCATTAAGCGCTTTGCTTAAAATCTCTCTGACTTCATCTGGAGTCGGAGCTTTTTGCTGTCCACTTATAGTATTCTGATTGCAAAAGCTACAAGCGTGAGGACAGCCGAGATGTGGTATAAAAATTGAAATATTGCTATGCTTCATAACCCATTAAATCCAGAGCCTGCTTCGCCGCCATCTGCTCTGCGCTCTTTTTACTTTTTCCCTTTCCCTCGCCGATAACATTTGAATTCAGCATTACAGCAACTGTAAATTCCTTATCGTGGTCGGGACCCTTTTCGCCCGTCAGAACATACTCAACCGTTTCCTCAGGGTTGCGCTGAATAATTTCCTGCAAGACTGTTTTATAGTCGGTAATCTGGTAATGCTTCGGATCAAGGTCTTTGGGGATAAACCTCAAAACGTGCTTTTTAGCTGCTTCCAGTCCGCCGTCAAGATAAATTGCCGCAATTACAGCTTCAAAAGCGTCGGCAAGAATCGACGGACGAGTTCTGCCGCCTGTATTTATTTCTCCCTTTCCAAGCATTATAAAGTCGCCGAGCCTGATTTGCTTTGCAAATTCAAACAGCGCCTTTTCACAGACAAGAGAAGCTCGGATTTTTGTAAGCTCCCCCTCAGGGAGAAAGGTGTAATGCTCAAAAATATAATCGGAAACTATAATTGATAAAACGCTGTCACCTAAAAATTCAAGCCGCTCGTTGCTCTTGCGCTGCTTTTTTTTCTCGTTAGCGAAGGACGAGTGAGAAAGCGCCGTATATATCAGATTTTTATCCTTAAAGCTATAACCGATTATCTTTTCAAATTCAGAAATCTTTTCCATTTTTAAACCTTCATTTCTTTTAACGAATTGCTGATTTCATCAACCACATTGCTTTCAACGCAGCTCTTTGCCTGAATTATAGCGTGGTAAAACGCATTTGCATCGGAGCTTCCGTGAGCCTTGATAACAGGCTTTGAAACGCCTAAAAGCGGTGCTCCACCATACTCGGTATAATCCATTTTCTTCCTGAACTTTTTAACTCCTTTAAGCATACAAAGCGCCCCGAGCTTGCTTATGAAATTGCTTGTCATCAAGCCCTTAAGCTCTCTTGACATCATTTTTCCCATACCCTCGTAAAGCTTCAGAAGCATATTACCCGTAAAGCCGTCGGTAACGCAAACGTCAATATCGCCAACTGGCAAATCTCTTGCCTCTACATTTCCGCAGAAATTAACATTTGCTGAGCTTAAAAGGTCGTAAGTCAGGTGTTCAAGCTCTCTGCCCTTTGAAGCTTCCTCGCCGATGTTTGCAAGATATACACCAGGCGTTCTTCTGTCCATAATTTTTTCCATATATATGCTTCCCATAATTGCAAACTGTACAAGCATTTCAGGGCGGCAATCGTGGTTAGCTCCAGCGTCAATCAGCAGAAACGGCTTCTTAGAGGTTGGAAGCATTGTAGCAATAGCAGTTCTTTTTATACCTTTGATTCTTTTTACTATAAAGGTAGCGCCGACAACGAGCGCACCCGTAGAGCCTGCGGAAATAAAGGCGTCGCCCTTACCCTCTGCAAGCATTTTCATACCGACTGCCATTGAGCAATCATTCTTTGACTTTATAATCTCGGTAGGTTCTTCACAAATATCTATAACAGAGTCGGTATGTACAATCTCAAGTCCCCTGAGACTTATATGATTCCTTTCAGCGCAGGCTTTGATTTTACCCTCGTCGCCAACTAAAATCATATGAACGTCTTCTAAGTTTTCGATAGCTCTTTTGCTTCCGAGTATTACCTCCAGTGGTGCGTTATCTCCGCCAAAAGCGTCTATTATAATATTCATTAGATTACTCCTTTTTTACATTCCAAGCGTTGCCTTTAAGTCGTCAATTCCTCTCGTTGCGACCTTTAAATATCCCTCGGATTTATTCTTTATTCTTTGTTCAAGCGGCGGTAATATTCCCATATTACTGCCCATTGGCTGAAAATTTTCAACGCTTTCATCACTGATATAGCCTGACAGCGCACCAATCATAGTAGTTTTTGGCAGATTTAAAAAATCTTTGCCTGAAATCATTCTCGATAAATTTATTCCAGCAATTATTCCAGACGCCGCTGATTCAATATATCCCTCAACTCCTGTTATCTGCCCTGCGAAAAAGATATTCCTGTGACTTCTCATATTAAAGCTGCTGTTTAAAAGCTTTGGCGAATTTATAAAAGTATTCCTGTGCATAACGCCGTATCGGACAAATTCCGCCTGCTCAAGCCCTGGAATAAGTGAGAAAACTCTCTTTTGCTCGCCGAACTTCAGATTTGTCTGAAAGCCGACGATGTTATATAAATCGCCCTTGTTGTTTTCAGCTCTGAGTTGTACCACCGCATATGGTCGCTTACCAGTTTTTGGGTCAGTAATGCCTACAGGCTTCAGCGGGCCAAAGCGCATAGTATCAGCACCTCTTTTTGCAAGCACCTCTATCGGCATACAGCCCTCGTAGACCTTAAAGCCGTCCTTTGAAAAATGTTCGGTATCCACCTGCTTCAGCGGAGCGGATTCAGCGTTTATAAGCTCCTGATAAAACCTTTCGTACTCTTCCCTTTCAAAAGGACAGTTTATATAGTCCGCTTCACCTCTGTCGTATCTTGAAGCTTTGAAAACCTTGCTCTTATCAAGACTTTCGTAAGTAACAATCGGAGCCGCCGCATCGTGAAAATACAGATACTCCTGCGAACAAAGCTCCTTTATGCTCTCGCTCAGAGCTTCGCTTGTAAGCGGTCCTGTTGCAATTATAACATAATCGTCCTTTGGAACGCTTTTTACCTCAGAGGATATAATCTCAATATTTTTGTCCTGTCTTATATAATCGGTGATGTATTCAGAAAATGCTTGTCTGTCAACTGCGAGCGCACCGCCTGCTGAAACGGCGGTCTTGTCTGCAGCTTTCATTGTAAGAGAGCCTAAAATCCGCATTTCTTCCTTTAGCATTCCAGCCGCCGACTCAAGTCTTTTAGCCTTCAGGGAATTTGAGCAAACTAGCTCCGCAAAGCTATCAAGCTTATGTGCCGGAGATTTCTTATAAGGCTTCATCTCAAAAAGCTTCACCTTAATGCCGTGCCGTGAAAGCTGATAACAGGCTTCAACTCCAGCAAGTCCTGCTCCTATAACAGTTGCGCTATTCATCGTTTACGCTCCTGCTGTAGCCGCAGTCTTCCTTGTGACAAATCAAGACTCCGTTTTTGCCGCCCTTCTGGAATAGTGTTGAACCGCAGTTCGGACATTTTTTATCAGTCGGCAGATCCCACGTCATAAACTTGCAGTTAGGATTGTCCTCACAGCCGTAGTAGGTCTTACCTCGTTTTGACTTTTTCTGAAGAACTTTTTTGCCGCAAAGCGGACAAATTCCACCTGTGTCGATGACTATTGCTTTGGTATTTGTGCATTCTGGAAAGCCTGTACACGCCATAAACTTTCCAAACCTTCCGACCTTTATAACCATTGGCTTTCCACAGACTTCGCAAATCTCATCGGTCGGCTCGTCAGGAACTTTAATTCTCTTTCCGTCAAGCTCCTGCTCCGCTTTGTCAAGGCTTTTTGAAAAATCATCGTAAAAGCTTTCCAGCACCTCAACCCAGTCCTTCTTACCGTTTTCAACCTCGTCAAGGTTTGTTTCCATATTAGCTGTAAACTTAACGTCTACAATGTTCTCAAACTGTTCGCTCATAAGGCTGTTTGTAATCTCACCTAAAGGGGTAGGCTTGAGCTGCTTTCCGTCACGTTCAACATAATTTCTCGATAGTATAGTCGTAATTGTCGGAACATAAGTTGACGGTCTGCCGATACCAGTTTCCTCAAACGCCTTTACAAGCGTCGCTTCTGTATATCTTGCAGGCGGCTGAGTAAAATGCTGATTTCCTTCAAGGTTAACAAGCGTTAATACATCGCCCTTGTGAATTTCCGGTAAAATTGTTTTCTTATCGTTTCCCTCGTCCTTGATGTCAGAATACAAAACTGTAAAGCCGTCAAATCGAACGGTAAAACCTGTAACTCTGAATATACAATCAAGCGCTGAAATATCAACTGATATAGTATTAAGCTGACACTTTGCCATCTGGCTTGCCATAAAACGCTCCCATATCAGCTTATAAAGCCTGTATTGGTCGTTTGAAACTCCGCTTTGCTTAACGTCAATTGGCGTAAGCTCAGGGTGTGTAGGTCTGATAGCTTCGTGAGCATCCTGAGCGTTGTTTT
The DNA here is from genome assembly GCA_021199305.1 of Ruminococcus sp. Classification (GTDB taxonomy): domain Bacteria; phylum Bacillota; class Clostridia; order Oscillospirales; family Ruminococcaceae; genus UMGS1601. Next base: position 49,052 of record JAJQIH010000035.1, on the reverse strand, counting down.
TTGACTTGTAAACGTTCGGCTTGTCAGGAAGATAATTCTCCCCGTAATTTTTCAAAATAAAATCTGCTGACGCTTTTCTTGCTTCTTCGGAAACTCTGAGGCTGTCGGTTCTCATATAGGTGATAAGACCCGTCAGTCCCAGTCCGTTGATTTCAACTCCTTCGTAAAGCTGCTGAGCTATCATCATCGTTTTTCTAGTCTGGAAATTAAGACGCTTTGAAGCCTCCTGCTGTAAGGTTGAAGTTGTAAACGGCGGATTCGGAGATCGCCTGGTTATAGTCTTTTTAATATTTTGAACTACATACTCTGCACCGTTTAGCTTATCAAGAATCTCGTCAGTCTGCTCCTTGGTTGAAAGCTCCGCCTTCTTACCAGCAATCGTCAACAGCTTGGCCGCAAACGGCTTACTTGCACTTGCGGTTTTCAAAAGCGCATCAACAGACCAATATTCAGTTGGCACAAAGCTTCTGATTTCGTTTTCTCTGTCACAAATCATTTTAACCGCAACAGACTGAACTCTACCAGCAGAAAGACCTTTACGAATCTTTCTCCACAAAAACGGTGAAAGCTTATAGCCGACAATTCTGTCCAGAATTCGCCTTGCCTGCTGAGCGTTTACAAGATTCATATCTATTTTCCGAGGGGCTTTCATTCCGTTTTTAACGCCCGTTTCGGTGATTTCGTTAAAGGTAACTCTGTTGTTATCGTTAATGTCCAGACCTAAAATCTGAGCCAAATGCCAGGAAATAGCCTCTCCTTCCCGGTCAGGGTCTCCTGCGAGATAAACGTGGTCATACTTCTTTGCTTTTTTCTTGATTTCCTTAATCAAAGACTCCTTGCCTCTGATATTTATATAATGCGGCTCAAAGCCGTTTTCAATGTCAACTCCGAGCTTTGATTTTGGAAGATCTCTCAAGTGTCCGTTTGAAGCGATAACATCGCTACCCTTGTCAAGATACCTCTTTATAGTTCTTATCTTTGAAGGCGACTCAACTATGATTAAATCGGACAATTCACTCACTCCTTTTATCTACAACGAATATCTTCCTCCGGGAAGTGCTTTTACAACGCCTGAAATCTCAAGCTCAGTCAGCTCTAAATTCAGCGTCATTAAATCTATCTTTGTGACCTCTGAAATCTCATCAACAAGCAGAGTTTTATTCTTTAAAGCGTCAACTATCTGCTTGCCATAATCGCTTAAGCCTGATAGATCGATTTCCTTTTCTTCCACTTCCTGCTTTGCAGTTTGGTCGATATTCTTATCATTTGTATTTTTAGCAGCTTTATTTCTGCCTCTTCCTCTTTCAAAAGGCTTTCTTTTATCCATAGAATAGCTATCCGTAAAGCTTTTTGAAAAAGTAAGCTTGTGCGAATAATTGTTTTTATATTCGTTTAAAATGTCGTTTGCGTCAAAGACTGGTAGCGCCCCGTCACGCAATAGCATAATATTTCCACGATAATTTTCACTGAACACGTCGCCTGGAGAAAACGCAAAAATATCCTTTCCTTCAGTCAAAGCAAATTCAGCAATACTCAAAGAACCGCTTTTGGCAGAAGCCTGTACAACTACAACGCCCAAGCCGATTGCTGCTAAAAGTCTGTTCCTGTAGTGGAAATCCTTTCTCCTTGGTTTGTGATTAGGAAAATATTCGCTGATAACTGCGCCGTTTTTAGCGATTTTGCGAACAAGCTCACCGCTTCCCTTTGGATATTCATATTCCAGTCCACAGCCGAGTATAGCGTAGCTTTTTGCGTTTCTGTTTACAGCTTCAACGCTTGCCTCCATATCGGCACCGACCTGTATACCACTTGCGATTAAAACGCCCGCTCTTGCAAGGTCAGCTACAACGCTTTTCTCAAAGCTTTGACTGTACTCAGAAATTTCTCTTGAGCCGCAAAAGGAAACTATAACCGACTCGTCAATTCCCTTTATATCACCCAAAACGAACAGAACGCTTGGCGGATTAAACAAGTCCCTGAACCTTTGCGGAAAATCATCGTCGTCATAGCAGTATATATTTATTCCCTTTACTTCGCAATAATATGCTATCTGCTTGACCTTTTGCTCGGTTACGCCTTTCATCCTTGCCTTTTCCTCGGAGGTCAGCGTAATTATATTTCCTCTGACAAAATCGGAGTAGAATTCTTCAATTGACGAATAGCCTGACATAACTTCCCACTTTCTCTTGTTAGCGGGGCCAAACGATGCTGTAATCCACAGCCACAGCTCTTTATTAGTCATTGTATCACACTCCGTTTCAAAAAGGAACTCCCTTTTCTCATTTTGTCATTTCCCACATAATTATTGCCGCCGCTACTGACGCATTGAGCGACTCGGTATTCCCTTTCATCTCGATAGTGAGCCGTCTGTCGCAAAGAGAAATATCACGCTCGCTCAAGCCGTTTCCCTCGTTGCCGATAACTATAGCACATCTATCTGGAAATTCAATTTGCGTTAAGCTTTCAGCTTGCATATTGACAACCGCCGCAAAGGATTTGACATCATTTGCATTAAACCAACCAGAAATGCTTTTAAAGCTTTCCTCGCAGATAATTTTAAGTCTGAAAATGCTACCCATAGTGCTTCTTACAACCTTTGGGTTATAAACCTCACAGCAGTTTTCACACAAAACGACCGAGCTTATTCCAACAGCGTCAGCGGTACGAAGAAGAGTTCCCAAATTTCCTGGGTCGGAAATATTATTCAAAACCAATATTTTGTCGTCTGTATCGCCGAAGGCATCAAGGCCGTTGTAACTGCTTGTCACAATAGCAAACACGCCCTGTGGGCTTTTAGCGTCAGACACCTTTTTGGCAATATCGTCTGTAATTTCGTAAAATTCGCAAGCGTTTTGAGCCAGAGTTAAAACAGAGCTGTATTTTTCAATAGCTGAAGATGATGCAAACACCGCTAAAACCTCTGCGTTTTCAGCAAGAGCTTCTCCTAAAAGCTTTATTCCTTCAATGACAAAATTACCGCTGTTCAGGCGTTCTTTTTTTGAAGAAATAAGCTTTGCGAGCTGCTTTATCTTCGGGTTGTCCTTTGATTTTATAACCATAATTTTCAGCCTTTTCTGTTTCAAATTCGCACTTTCGGGCATCTCGCTTGCCAATCGTAAAAACAACAAAACACGCAAGAGAAAATCTCACTGCGTGTTATTATGTTAATTAAAGGGCTGCTTTTGCCTTTTCAACAATCGCAGTAAATCCAGCAGGATCGCTGATAGCGATTTCTGAAAGCATCTTTCTGTTAAGTGTAATTCCAGCCTTCTTAACGCCGTTCATAAACTGTGAATAGTTAATTCCATTAAGCTTGCAAGCTGCTGAAATTCTCGTAATCCAGAGTCTTCTGAAATCTCTCTTCTTAAGTCTTCTTCCAACATAAGCGTACTGTCCAGATTTCATTACGGCTTCTTTAGCCATTTTAAAATGCTTGCTCTTTGCGCCCCAGTAGCCCTTAGCAAGCTTAAGAGTTTTATTTCTTCTCTTACGAGTCATCATTGCTCCCTTTACACGAGCCATAGTAATTACCTCCTGAAATTTTTAATGAATTTGTCCCTACAACTCGATTTATTTGTAAGGGATAAGCTGCTTTACGTTCTTCAAATCAGCGCTGTCTGTATATGCGCCATTACGCAAAATCCTCTTTCTCTTATGAGCCTTTTGAGTAAGTCTGTGTCTTTTGTTTGTGTGCTGATACTTTACCTTGCCGGTGCCTGTAACTCTGAAACGCTTTTTTGCACCAGAATGTGTTTTTACCTTTGGCATATTATTTATCCTCCTTAAATAATTTACTTGCTGGATTTCGGCAGAACAAACATAACTAAGCTTCTGCCTTCCATTTTTGCAGGTTTGTCAACATTGCCGTATTCCGAAACCGCTTCTTTAAAGCGACCTAAAAGTTCCTCGCCAAGCTGAGGATGAGCAATTCCTCTTTTCCTGAATCTTACCGAAACTTTAATCTTGTCGCCGGATTTCAGAAACTTTATAGCTTGATTAACTTTGGTCTGAAAATCGTGAGTGTCAATGGTAGATGACATTCTGACTTCCTTAACCTCGACAACCCTTTGGTTCTTCTTAGCTTCCTTTTCCCTTTTCGACTGCTCGAACAGATACTTACCGTAGTCCATAATCTTGCAGACAGGCGGTTTAGCGTTCGGAGCAATTTCAACTAAGTCGAGATCCTTTTCATAGGCAATTTCCAAAGCTTCTCTGGCACTCATCATGCCAAGCTGATTGCCCTCGCTGTCGATGATACGAAGTTCTTTTCCTGTAACAGCTTCGTTAATTCTCTGTTCACCTTTGCTAATGTTTACGCACCTCCAGAAATATTAAAAAAGAGCGCAGATATTTCCGCGCTCATACAATATCGGCTTTATGCCGCTGAATACTGTATTAACCTTTTTGCTTAACTTGCTGAAGGTGAGAACGGAGTTCTGCTTTATTTTTACTAGGTTATTATATCAGACAAATTGCGCCTTGTCAAGCATTTTTGCGAAATTTTTTATTACAGCCTGTGAGTAACAAAAATATCGTAGATTGCTTTGGTCGCCTTTTTAAAGTCGTCCTCCTGAACGCCAATGATGATATTAAGCTCGCTTGAACCCTGATCTATCATTTTTACGTTTACGTGACTATGAGCCAAAGCAGCGAATATTCTACCAGCAGTACCTCTGTTGGATTTCATTCCACGGCCAACAACAGCAATCAGCGCAAGGTCAGATTCGATTTCCACCGAATCAGGATGGACGTTTCTATGCAATCCTGCAATGATTTCCTGCTCCTTCTTTGCAAATTCCTCAAGATGAACTATTACGCTCATTGTGTCAATTCCAGAAGGCATATGTTCAAAAGAAATTCCATTCTTCTCAAAAACCTCAAGCACTCTTCTTCCAAAACCAAGCTCAGAGTTCATAAGATCCTTTTCAATATTTACAACTGCAAAGCCTGTCTTTCCAGCAATTCCAGTTATTGTAAACTCTGGCTTTTGAGAGGTCGATTCAACAATCATTGTTCCTGCATCCTCAGGGGCATTTGTATTGCGGATATTTATTGGTATTCCAGCTTTTCTCACAGGGAAAATTGCGTCCTCGTGCAAAACTCCTGCGCCCATATAAGAAAGCTCTCTGAGCTCCTTGTATGTAATAGCTGTAATCGGACGAGGGTCCTCGATAATTCTGGGGTCTGCAATCAAGAAACCTGATACGTCAGTCCAGTTTTCATACATATCTGCACTTACAGCAGACGCTACAATAGAACCGGTTATATCGGAACCGCCTCTTGAAAAGGTCTTGATAGTGTCGTTTGGAGTTGAACCATAAAAGCCTGGAATTACTGCGTATTCCACGCCCTCAAGTCTTTTGGAAAGCTTATCCATTGTCTTCTGACTGTCGTAAGAACCGTTTTCCGTAAAGAAAATAACGTCGGCAGCGTCAACAAACTCAAAGCCTAAATAATTTGCAAGAACTATACCGTTGAGATACTCTCCTCTTGAAGCGGCATAATCTCTGCCTGCTCTTGCTTCAAAGCAGGTTTTAATCTTTGAAAACTCATCCTCAAGCGATAAATCAAGCTTGAGATCAGCTATAATCTGATTGTAGCGCTCTTTTATCGGTTTAAACGCATCGGCAAAATCTGCTCCCTTTGAAACCTTTGCGTAGCAATCGTAGAGCATATCAGTAACCTTTATATCGTCCTTGAATCTTTTTCCCGGTGCCGAAGGAACTACATATCTTCTCTCGCTCTCGGATTTGATAATGTCGTAAACCTTCTTGAATTGACAAGCGTCAGCAAGCGAGCTTCCGCCGAATTTTACCACCTTAATCATTTAAAGTGCCATCCCCTTCTGATATTCAATATCGTTTCCGTAAAAAAACGGTAAACGCACATCATATATTATACAAAATAATTGCAGCTTTCGTCAACCGTAATAAAGTACAAATTACCAGGAAATACGCCGCTGCTTTTTGTACAAAAACAACTGTATTTCAATCGCGCACACTGATTTAAGCGTGCGGCCTACTAAAAATCATATGCTGATTTTAAAGAATCTGCTAATGAAATAAAGTCATCCATCTGAAGCTGTTCAGGACGAACGGTCTCTTTTAGTCCGACGCTTTTAACAACAGTAATGACTTTTTCCTTGCTTAAGTTAAAATACGAGGACAAGGAATTTACAAGCGTTTTTCTCCTTTGAGAAAAAGCTGCTTTGACCGTTTCAAAAAAGAATTTTTCATCGCTCACCTTCGGCGGAGTGTCCTTGATTTCAAGCTGAATAACGCAGCTGTCGATGTTTGGCGGCGGCATAAAGCTTCCCCTTTTTACGTCAAACAAACGTCTTGCCTTGGCGTAATAGTTTATAGCAACAGTTATTGCTCCTGCTTCTCTTGTACCCAGCGGAGTGCAAAGGCGAACGCCAGCTTCCTTTTGTACCATAACAGTAATTGTCTTTATTGGAAGCTTAAGCTCAAGCAGCGACATAATTATCGGAGAGGTTAAATAATACGGAAGATTAGCGCAAACGGCAACATCCAGTCCGTTAAATTCCTGCCTGATAAGCGACGCGAGATCGATTTTTAAAATATCGTCGTTTATTACTTTTACGTTGTCAAATTCAGCGAGCGTTTCAGAAAGCACGGGAATAAGACGGCTGTCAATTTCAACAGCGACCACCTTGTCGGCTCTTTTTGCAAGCTCACAGGTCAAAACGCCAAAGCCTGTCCCGATTTCAATTATTCCAAAGCCTTCTTTAGCGTTTCCCATTTCCGCAATTTTCGGACAAACGGTGGGGTTTATCAGAAAGTTTTGTCCCAATCCCTTTGAGAAGCTAAAGCCGTAACGCTTCATTAAATCTTTGATAACGCCGATATTAGAAAGATTTTCCATTACGCCCTCCGAATTTTAAGAAAAGAGCCGTCAATGGCGAAAACCAAAGACGGCTGAATCTGGGGTGGATAGTGGGATTCGAACCCACGGTCTTCAGTGCCACAAACTGACGCGTTAACCAACTACGCTATATCCACCATACCTGGCACGCCAGAAGGGATTCGAACCCCCGACCTACTGCTTAGAAGGCAGTTGCTCTATCCAACTGAGCTACTGGCGCAGATGAGTAGTTTACAAAAAAATTGCACCAATATGGTGCATGGAGCGGGTGATGGGAATCGAACCCACACGACCAGCTTGGAAGGCTGGGATTCTACCATTGAACTACACCCGCAAGGCTTTGCTCTTGACAACGTATTATAGTTTATCATACCGAAAATGATTTGTCAAGAGCTTTTTTCCAAAAAAATCAAAAATGTCGAAAAATTTTTTTCAAACAATCCCCGTCACTTTTCAGGCGTTTTTACAACGTCGGAAGCGGCGCTTAATCTTCGCGCTAAATTGCGATTTCTTATATACGCCGAGGTAACAGAGATAGTTCCAACAATAGCAAAAGACACCAGCAGATATTCGCCGTAATTTACAAAAAAGTAAAACACATTTTCAAAAGAGCTGAAGCTTCCGTCCGCCAAAAAGCCTTCCCTGCCGAGTGAAAAGGTATCAGTTGAAGAAAGCGCAAACAAAACGCACAATAAAGCCGCTGATGCGAAGTTTATCCCTATGCCTGTTTTGTACATTGAGTTTATTGCCTTTTTGCTTTTCGCTATATTTTCCTCAGGCTTTTGCTTTTGAATCGCTGAGAGTATTTTATCTCTGAACAAAACGCCGATTATTGCAAGGTCAATCATAACAATGCACAGGATAACCGCAAAGGTATAGCTTTGGCTTCTCACAGCCGAACCGAAAACAGCCGCTAAAATCATAAGCGGAAATCTTGCAGGAAGGACATACATAAAGTAATGCTTTGGGCGAACGCTCGTCAATGGCGCTACAAAGGAAAGAGTATCCTTTGGCATTCCTGGTATAAAATATAGAATGAAAAATATTATTTCTACCTTTGACGAGTCCGCAAGAAATTTAAACTTTTTTAAATCCTTGCCGCTTATCAAAGCTTCAACTATTGGATAGCCGAAAATTCTGACAATGCAAAAAACTATGCTCATACCAACATAAATTCCTATGCAGGAATAAATTGAACCCATAATCGGTCCAAAAAGTATTCCGCCGATAATCTGAATCGGCGGTATGAGCGGAATTATAACCTGCAAGGCCTGCAATCCAATAAAAATTATCGGTGCTAAAACTCCCCTCGCCTCTATTAAGCTTAACAGCTTTTCAGAACCTTCGTCTGTCTTTAAAATTGAAATGACAGGAATAAGCGCTATAGTTGCCGCAACCATAAGCGCTATCATAATACCTAAAATAATACCCCTGGTTATCAATTTCAGCTTTTCATTTTTCGTTCGTATATCATTGCTTCCCATTCTTATCGTCACCTTTTTTAACTGAAAATGTCAGTATCTTTTTGCGTATCCATTCCAGATACAAGGTCATAATATGTTTAACTGCTACGTCGTAAACGATGAAGACTATATTTGTCAACCCCCAGAAGATGTACACTCCGTACCTGCCGAAATCCCCCATATCGTCCTGGAGAGTTGATGAAGAAATTATTCTGATAGTAAGGTTGTAATACGCTACTATCAGGACATTGTAAACTATAAGCTTGACAAAAAACGATAAAACAGCAGGTTTAATCTTGTCGAGCTTCAGCTTTAAAACTGGGTAAAATCCCATTAATAAAACATACAGAAGCGCTGCTTCCTTGTCAGGCACAAAAAGCAAAGACAGAAAGCTTACAACTGCATAAGTGAGATACGCCCACGAGCTGCTGATTTCAACAGCAATAATCAAAAGCATAACTCCGCAAAATGCAGGAATAACATATACAAATATCGGCAGCAACGCTGTCATAAACATAAAAACTACAGACAGAGCAGCTATAATTCCGCCGAGGGAAACTTTAAAGCTTAAGTTCTTCACAAAAAGTGCCTCCTTAGCTTAAGGCGATATCTTATTCTAACACATTTATTAAATATTGTCCAGTATATGATTTTTCACATCTTGCAACCTCTTCAGGCGTACCGCTTACAACAACCTCTCCGCCGCCGTTTCCTCCCTCAGGGCCCATATCAATAATATAGTCGGCAGTCTTGATAACGTCAAGATTATGCTCGATTACAAGCACCGTATTTCCGCCGTCTGCAAGCTTCTGAATAACGTCAATCAGCAAATGCACATCGGCTGTATGAAGTCCTGTTGTAGGCTCGTCAAGAATATAAATTGTCTTACCAGTTGGTCTTTTTGAAAGCTCGGTTGCAAGCTTTACACGCTGAGCTTCGCCGCCAGAAAGGGTTGTTGCAGGCTGACCGATTTTAATATATCCGAGTCCGACGTCAAACAGCGTCTGAAGCTTTCTTGAAATTTTCGGCAGATTTTTGAAAAACTCACAGCCTTCCTCAACCGTCATTTCAAGAACGTCGTGAATACTCTTACCCTTGTAAAGCACTTCTAGAGTTTCTCTGTTGTAACGCTTACCCTTACAAACCTCGCAAGGAACGTAAATATCGGGCAAAAAGTGCATTTCAATCTTTAAAATTCCGTCGCCCTCACAGGCTTCGCACCTTCCGCCCTTGATATTAAAGGAAAAGCGTCCAGCGTTATAGCCTTTGATTTTAGCGTCGTTTGTTGAAGCAAAAAGCTCACGAATATCTGTAAATACGCCAGTATAGGTCGCAGGATTTGAACGTGGAGTTCTGCCAATCGGCGATTGGTCAATGTTTATAACCTTGTCCAGATGCTCAATTCCGAGCATTTTTTTGTATTTTCCAGGTCTGATTTTCGCCTTATTAAGCTTTCCAGCAAGCTCCTTGTAGACAATTTCGTTGATAAGCGACGACTTGCCCGATCCTGACACGCCAGTAATGCAGGTAAATACGCCGAGCGGAATTTTAACATTTATGTTTTTAAGATTGTTCTGGCAAGCGCCAACTACCTCCAGATAATTTCCATTTGGCTTTCGTCTGGTGGCTGGCACAGGGATTTTCTTTTTGCCGGAAAGGTATTGTCCTGTGATTGACCTCTCGCAGTTCATAATGTCCTCTAAGCTTCCAGCGCACACAATTTCACCGCCGTGAATGCCAGCTCCTGGTCCGACGTCAACTATATAATCAGCATTTCTCATAGTGTCCTCGTCGTGCTCAACCACTATAAGCGTATTTCCTAAATCCCGAAGCTGTTTGAGTGTTGCTATAAGCTTGTCGTTATCCCTTTGGTGAAGTCCGATTGACGGCTCGTCAAGAATATACAAAACTCCCATAAGGTACGAGCCTATCTGAGTAGCAAGACGTATTCTCTGACTTTCACCGCCAGAGAGCGTACCGCTTGAACGTGAAAGGGTCAGATATTCCAGTCCGACGCTCTTTAAAAAGCCTAAACGCTCCTTTATCTCTTTGATAATTCGTGCGCCAATCATAAGCTCCCGGCCGTCAAGCTTGTCGCTTAAATTTTCAAAAAAGTCAAGCGCTTCAACAACGCTTAGCTTACAAAGATCGGAGATGTTCATGCCTCCGACAGTTACCGCCAGAATTTCCTTTTTAAGCCTGTCTCCATGACAGACAGGACAAGGCTTTTCAGACATACATTGCTCAATATCCTTTTTCGTATACTCGCTGGTGCCTTCTCTGTAACGTCTTTCAAGCGAATTTATAATTCCTTCAAATTTAGCTTCAAATGTACCGCTCCAACCGCTTTTGGAGATTCTTGTAAACTTTAGCTTTTCACCCTTTGTGCCATATAAAAGAATATCAATTTGTTCACGGGATAAGTCCTTTATTGGCTTATCAAGCGGTATTCCGTATTGCTTGTTTAGCGCGCGGAAATAAGTCATCGCAAACGAATCCTCAGCAAGAGAGTTCCAGCCGTTAGCCTTAATACCGCCCTGTAAAATTGAAAGCTCCTTATTTGGCAGAATAAGGTCGGGATCTATAACCTGAAAAACTCCAAGTCCTGTACAATGCTCACAAGCGCCATAAGGATTGTTAAAAGAAAACATTCGAGGAGTCAGTTCACTCATTGAAAAATCGTGGTCAGGACAGGAATAATTTTGCGAAAACAAAATATCCTCGCCGTCGATTACATTACACAAAACAAGTCCGCCAGTTATATGAGAAATTGTTTCAATACTATCGGTTAAGCGGCTCTTGATGCCTTCCTTTATAACAAGACGGTCGACTACAACCTCAATGCTATGCTTTTTATTCTTCTCCAGAGTTATTTTCTCCGACAAATCGTAAATAATTCCGTCAACTCGAACTCTTACGTAGCCTGCCTTTCTGGCCCTTTCAAATTCCTTCTGATGCTCGCCCTTTCGCCCTCTGACAACTGGCGCCAAAAGCTGAATTTTAGTGCCTTGCGGCAGTTCGCAAATCTTATCGACAATCTGGTCTATCGTCTGCTGCTTGATTTCCTTTCCGCAAACAGGACAATGCGGAATACCTATTCTTGCGTACAAAAGACGAAGATAATCGTAAATCTCGGTTACAGTTCCAACGGTTGAACGAGGGTTTTTTGATGTAGTCTTCTGGTCAATTGAAATTGCCGGAGAAAGTCCTTCAATAGAATCGACGTCAGGCTTTTCCATCTGACCCAAAAACATTCTCGCATAAGAGGATAGCGACTCCATATATCTACGCTGTCCGTCAGCATATATAGTATCAAACGCAAGAGATGATTTTCCTGAACCTGAAAGTCCTGTCATTACAATAAGCTTATCCCTCGGAAGCGTTAAATTTACGTTTTTAAGATTATGCTCTCTGGCTCCTTTAATTACTATTTTATTGCTTTGCATCTTCTTTCAAATTCCCTTTCATTAAAAGTTCTATAACTTCATCTTCTGTGTTAAATCCGTCATAATCTCCTGTGTAATTCACTGGATCACTATGATATAAAATTCCCTTTTCTTCGTTTTTCACAATGCATTCAGCAAGACTATGTAAACCTATTCTCTTTGCATATCTTACAAATGCAACAAGCCTCACTCCATGCTGTGAAACATCGTGCATATCTTTTCCGCAAGGGAAATCTTGACATTCCCAACATCCGCTTATTTTCTTATTATCACAGCACATACGCTGATAACAACAGCATCCAAGCTCGTCTTTTTTACTGAAATTACATCCCTTGCAATGACTCCTTTCACTGCACAGCTCACAGATCAGTCCGCAAGGCGCAATGCTTTTTTCAACCTTTTCGGTTTTGTCTGAAATCATCATGTACTCTTCATATTCCATTTTATCACCTGCTAGTTAGATTATTGCAAACATACGTTCCAGAAATATTGTAACGAACAAATGTTTGTTTGTCAAGATGTTATTTTTCGCCTTTTAGCTCTGCGATTTTATCACGAAGGAATGCCGCGTGTTCAAATTCAAGCATTTTAGCTGCCTCTTTCATCTGGCGTGTGAGTTTGTCTATCAGCTTCGCAGCTTCCGCTTTGCTCATCTTGTTTTTCTGTCTTGCGGAATATTCAACCTCTTCCTTGCTGGAAATTTCAATAACGTCACGAACGTCCTTTATAATGGTTTTCGGAGTTATTCCATGCTCTTCGTTGAATTTCATCTGTATACTTCGTCTTCGTTCGGTTTCAGTAATTGCTCGCTCCATAGAGCCAGTAACCGAATCGGCGTACATTATTACCTTTCCGTTTTCATTTCTGGCAGCTCGTCCGACCGTCTGAACAAGTGCGCTTTCTGAACGCAAAAAGCCTTCCTTGTCAGCGTCTAAAATCGCAACAAGCGAAACCTCAGGAATATCAAGTCCTTCACGAAGCAGATTTATTCCGACTAAAACGTCAAATTCGCCTAATCGCAAATCTCTTATAATTTCCATTCGCTCGATTGAATCAATATCGTGATGCATATATCTGACATTGATATTACAGCCTTTAAAATACTCGGTTAAGTCCTCCGCCATCTTCTTTGTAAGCGTTGTAACCAAAACTCTTTCGTTGCGTTCTACCCTTTCGTTAATTTCAAACAAAAGGTCGTCAATCTGACCTTCTGTCGGTCTGACGTCGATAAGTGGGTCTAAAAGTCCGGTTGGTCTGATTACCTGCTCTACTATCTGCTTTGACTTTTCCTTTTCAAAATCACCAGGCGTTGCCGACACGAAGACTATCTGATTCAGTCTTTCATAAAATTCGTCAAATTTAAGCGGTCTGTTGTCAGCGGCGGAGGGCAACCTGAAGCCGTAGTCAATTAAAGTTGTCTTCCTTGCTCTGTCTCCTGCGTACATTCCTCTGACCTGCGGAATTGAAACGTGCGATTCGTCCACGAACAGCAAAAAATCATCAGGGAAAAAGTCTAAAAGAGTAAAAGGAACAGCTCCCGGACTTCTTCCAGCTAAAACACGAGAGTAGTTTTCAATTCCTGAGCAAAAGCCTATTTCCTGAAGCATTTCTATATCGTAATTTGTACGCTGAGCTATTCTCTGAGCTTCGATAAGCAAATTCTTATCGGTAAAATACTTTATCCGCTCGTCAAGCTCCCGCCTTATTTCTTCGATAGCTGACGACATTTTGTCAGGACTTACTATATAGTGAGATGCAGGGAAAATTGCGGCGTGGCTTAAAGCCGTAAGCCGCTCGCCTGTTATTATATCAATCTCACTGATTCTGTCAATTTCATCGCCGAAAAATTCAACTCTGATTGCCTTGTCGGTATAGCTTGCAGGATATATTTCAACTACGTCTCCCCGAACTCTGAATCTGTTTCGCTCAAAGGCTATGTCGTTTCGCTCGTATTGAAGCTTGACAAGCTTTTTTAATAGCTCATCCCGGGAAATTTCCATACCCTGTCGCAATGAAATCACCATAGATTTATATTCAGCAGGATCGCCTAACGAATATATACACGATACACTCGCTACAATAATAACATCACGCCTTTCAGCAAGTGCTGATGTAGCTGAATGGCGAAGCTTGTCTATTTCGTTGTTTATTGATGCGTCCTTCTCAATATACACATCTGTACTAGGAATATACGCTTCAGGCTGATAATAATCGTAGTAGGAAACAAAATATTCAACAGCATTGTCAGGAAAAAACTCCCTGAACTCGCTGCAAAGCTGAGCCGCTAATATTTTATTGTGCGCCAGAACGAGAGTAGGCTTATTAACCCTTTCAATGACGTTTGCCATTGTAAAGGTTTTTCCTGAACCCGTAACTCCAAGCAGAGTCTGCTCCTTATAGCCTTTGTTAATCCCTTCCACGAGGGCGTCGACCGCCTGCGGCTGATCGCCCGACAATTTATAATCGGATACGAGTTTGAATCTATCCATACCTTTCACCAGAATTCAATTCAGATTTAATCAATTATGCCATAATCCTTCATAGAATATACGCTGCCCTTTCCAACGATAATGTGATCAAGTATTTCTATTCCAATAGGATTTAGTGCACTTGCAATATCGGAAGTAAGCTTTATATCCTCCTGAGAAGGATTTGGAGAAGCATCAGGATGATTGTGCGCTAAAATAACACATTGAGAATTTGCATCAAACGCCGCCTTTGCTATCATTCTGGCGCTGACAGCCACCTCGCAAACGCTTCCTACAGACAAAGTATTACAAGAGATAACCTGTAAATTATTATCAAGACAGCAGACCTTGAATTCCTCGTCCTTAACACCTATATAAAGCGCAGTAAAATACCTTCTGACGTAATTTGTATCGTTCATAGACTTATCAGCATCAGGAGATAATTGATAATATCTCAGAAGCTGTGGAACTAGCTTCAGCAAAACTGCGGAATTTTCGCTGATATTTTTGACCTCGCAAAGCGAGCTTACCGGAGCGTCAAATACCGCAGAAAGACTTCCGAAACGGTTTATAAGCTCGTGAGCTATATCGTTTGTATTTTTAAGAGGAATGGTATAAAATAGCAGCAGCTCCAGCACTTCGTGCGGACTAAACGCTTCAAGACCGTTATCCAAAAATTTTCGCTTCAGGCGCTGTCTGTGTCCCTTGTGAATATTTTCTCCGTTAGTTTTGTTTTCCATAAATCCTCCGTTCATGCAATATCATATGCTTTGAACTTATGTTCTTAGTATACACCAAAAACACAAATATGTAAAGAGTGTATTTTAAATTGATAGACCTAGCGGCAGCTGCTGATTGCAGCTGCCGCTAACAAATATTCTGACTTTAAAGTGCGTAAAAATATGAGCTTAAAGCTGTTAGATAAATTCCTTTACAGTCTTTACGATATTTTCTGCACACAGTCCGAACTGCTTTAAAAGATCAACAGCAGGACCTGAATGGCCGAACTCATCGTTTACGCCAATTTTCTTAACAGGAGCCGGACAGCTTTCGCTTAATACGTCGCAAACAGCCGAGCCTAAACCGCCGATAACGCTATGCTCTTCAACAGTTACTATCTTGCCTGTTTCCTGAGCCGCCTTTACGATAATTTCCTTATCAATAGGCTTGATTGTATGAATGTTGATAACTCTTGCGTTTATGCCGTCCTCTTTAAGAGTTTCTGCTGCCTTCAAAGCTTCAGAAACCATAAGGCCAGTAGCTACAATAGTAATATCATTTCCGCTTGTCAATTCAATTCCCTTGCCAAGCTCAAACTTATAGGTATCCTTGTCGTTAAATACAGGAGCCGCTAATCTTCCGAAGCGAAGATAAACAGGACCGTCGTGCAAAATAGCAGCTTCAACAGCAGCTCTTGCTTCAACGTCGTCTGCTGGGTTTATAATTGTCATTCCAGGAATTGTTCTCATAAGAGCAACATCCTCGTTGCACTGGTGAGTAGCTCCGTCCTCACCTACAGAAATTCCAGCGTGAGTTGCACCAATTTTAACATTAAGATGTGGATATCCAATAGAGTTTCTCACAATTTCAAACGCTCTGCCAGACGCAAACATAGCGAATGTTGAAGCGAAAGGAATTTTTCCTGTTGCCGCAAGTCCAGCAGCAACGCCCATCATATTTGCTTCGGCAATTCCGCAGTCAAAAAATCTTTCAGGGAACTTCTTTTTGAATATGCCTGTTTTTGTAGCTGCCGCAAGGTCAGCGTCAAGCACATACAGATTTTCATATTTATCGCCAAGCTCAGCTAACGCTTCGCCGTAGCTTTCTCTAGTTGCTTTTTTAATTACATCAGCCATTATTCTTACCTCCCCTTTACTTGTTGCAGCAATCATCAGAGCAAAGCTCATCGAGCGCTGTCTGAAGCTCACTCATTGCCTGTGCGTACTGTTCGTCGTTTGGAGCTGCGCCATGCCATGAAACATTGTTTTCCATAAACGAAACGCCCTTGCCCTTGACGCTCTTCTGAATTATAACGACAGGCTGTCCTGTAACCTTGTCAGCTTCGTCAAAAGCAGCTTCTATAGAATCAAAGCAATGTGCGTTCATTTCGATAACGTGCCAACCAAAAGCCTTGAACTTATCAACAATCGGGTACGGCGACATAACGTCCTCGATTTTACCGTCAATCTGAAGTCCGTTGTTGTCAACAATTGCAACGAGATTGTCAAGCTTATACTGAGAAGCAAACATTGCAGCCTCCCAAACCTGTCCTTCTTCAATTTCACCGTCGCCTAAAACTGTATACACCTTATATTCGTGCTTGCCAGCCTTAGCGTCAAGCTTAGATGAAAGAGCCATTCCGCAAGCCGCAGAAATACCCTGTCCAAGCGAACCTGACGACATATCAACACCAGGAATCTGAATGCAAGGATGTCCTTGCAAAAGTGCGCCTATATGACGCAAGCTTTTAAGCTCCTCTGTGCTGAAATATCCTTTCTGTGCAAGAGTTGAGTAAAGTGCAGGCGCTGTGTGTCCCTTTGACAGAACAAAGCGATCTCTGTCTGGGTCGTCCGGGTTTTCGGGATTTACGTTCATCTTATTGAAATAAAGATATGTAAGCGTGTCAGCTATCGAAAGCGAACCGCCCGGGTGTCCCGATTTTGCGCTGTGAACGCCCTCGATAATTCCCATTCTGATTTTACAAGCCGTAACTTTAAGCTGCTTTTTTAAATTAGCGTCCATCAAATTTACCTCCGTTTTTTATTTTAGAAAATATAAAATCTATTACTGCCGCAATAGCATTTTCATCATTTGATTGCTTTAAAACTATATCCGCCGCCCGCTTGACGCTCTCTACTGCGTTGCTTGGGCAAACTCCAACGTCAGCGTATTCTATCATTTCAATATCATTGTCATAATCGCCGACGCAAACTATCGTATAATCGGATAAATTACATATTTCCCGAAGCTTAGAAACAGCAGTTCCCTTTGAATTGCCTGTCGGCAAAATCTCATAGAAAAACTTATCGCTTCTGACAAAATCAACTCCGCTGAAGTTCTTTTCTTCGACGTAACGTTGAACCTCGTCGATATTTTCCTCCGTGTCTGCAAACAAAACCTTGTACCAGGGCTCGTGTACCTCGTCAAGTGAAACTATATCGGGATTTGATTTACAGATTCTGGTGTGATACTCCTCCATATCGTTATACTGAACGATTTTAATATTAGACCTTACTAATATCTCACAGCCGAGCTTAGGAAACTTATTTAAAATATCCAGAACTATATTCCTTGTAAAATCGGGAACAAAGCTGTCATAAAGAGATACATCCCGCTCAAAATCGTAAACCATTCCGCCGTTAAACATAACCATTGGAAAATTGCAGTTAAAATATTCAAAATAAAGCTTAACCGCCTGAAGCGCTCTGCCAGTTGCTATAGTGAATTTTCCGCCAGCCTTCTGAAATCTTTCAACGGCTTTGAGGTTTTCTTCGGACGGGATTTTTTTGGAATTTAAAAAAGTTCCGTCCATATCGGTGATAAGCAAAACCTTGTTAATATCTTCAAACATCTACTACTTGATCCTTTTCAATATATTGGTAAAATATTCGGGAAGCGGTGAAGAAAATTCCATATACTCGCCGTTCGGATGAACAAAACCCAAGGTCTGAGCGTGAAGGCACTGCCCTTCCAAGCCTTTAAACGGCTTTGAATACACATCGTCACCGAGTACAGGATGACCTATATACTTTGAATGAACTCTTATCTGGTGCGTTCTTCCCGTTTCGAGAACAAATTTCACAAGCGAATAGCCGTCAAATTCCTCTAAAACCTCGTAATGCGTGATAGCTTCCTTGGAATTTTCATTTGTAACGCACATCTTTTTACGGTCATTTTTACTTCTTCCAATAGGCGCATTTATAGTTCCTGCCTGCTCTTTGAAATGTCCTAAGCAAACAGCGCAGTATTCTCTTTTAAAGGTGTGGTTTTTAATCTGCTCGGCTAAAAAGTTGTGCGCCCTGTCGTTTTTTGCAACCATCAGCAGGCCGCTTGTATTCTTATCAATTCTATGTACAATTCCTGGCCTTATAACGCCGTTGATTGAGGACAAATTTTCGCCGCAATGATACATCAGTGCGTTGACTAAAGTACCTGTATAATTTCCCGGCGCCGGGTGAACAACCATTCCCTTCGGCTTATCAACAACAAGCAGGTCGCTGTCCTGATAGACAATATCAACAGGAATGTTTTCAGGCCTGATATCAAGCTCAACAGGGTCTGGAATCTGTACTCTTACTTTGTCGCCGCACTTAAGCTTATAATTTTTGGAAACAGGCTTGTCAAAAACAAACACGTTTTCCTCTTCAATAAGCTTCTGAATAAACGAGCGGGTTTTATCCTCAAGCTTTAAAGACAGAAATTTATCAATGCGAATGCTGTCATTTTGTAAAGCCTTGAACTCAAGCTCAGTCATTTGAAGCACTTTCCTTTTTTCTTCTTTCCTTTATATCGCTTATAATTACCCACAAGCAGAATATAATTGCTCCGACAACTACGCAAATATCAGCAAAATTAAACACAGGAAATGAGATAAATTCAGTCTTTATAAAGTCTATGACCTCACCTAGCCTGATTCTGTCAATTAAGTTTCCTATTCCGCCGCTTATAATCATTATTAAAGAAATAATTCCAACGGAGGATTTGATCTTGCCTCTGATAATAAAGTAAAACGCAATAATTATGGCGGCAAGAGCAACAGCAATCAGAAAGTAAGTTTTTCCTTCAAGAATACTCCATGCTGCGCCGCTGTTTCTGCCGTGAGTTATAGAAAAAGCATCAAAATTGCCAATAGAAAATGTATATCCTGTCTCGCCGATGTTTAAATATGTATTCACTAAAGCTTTTGTTATCTGGTCGATTGCAACAAGCACAACCAACAGCAAGGCGGAAAGAACTACCATTTTACCCTTTACCTCCCGAATTAAGGCAACACCGCACAAACGAAGCACAGTATTGCCCTGAAGCAAGCTTACTCAGCTTGCGAAAAAACTATTCTACGACGCTTGCGCATCTTGCACAAAGCGTTGGATGCTCGCTATTTTTGCCAACATCATCAGAGTATATCCAGCATCTTTCACACTTCTCGCCAGATGCCTTTTTAACGCTTATGGAAACGCCTTCCATATCGCCCTTGAATTCACCCTCGCCGTTTAAAACCTCAACTCTTGAAACGATGAAGATTTCAGGTAAAAGATCAGAAAGTGCGCTGATTTTATCAAACATTTCGCCCTCAGCGTAAATTTCTACATCAGCTTCAAGCGACTTTCCAATTACCTTATCGTTACGCTTGATTTCGAGCGCCTTTTTAACCTCGTCACGAAGCTCGTAAATCAGGTTCCACTTTTCCTTGAACTCTTCCGTTACCTCAATTCCTGACTTTTCAGGCATATCGTTTAAGAAAATGCTCTGAGTGTTATCGCTCGAAGAATGTGGAATATAGCTCCAGATCTCATCAGCTGTAAAGGATAGAATTGGTGCTACAAGACGGGAAATTGCAGACAAAATCTTATACATAACCGTCTGAACTGCACGTCTTGAAAGGCTGTCAGCCTTTTCACAATACAATCTGTCCTTAACTATATCAAGATAGAAGTTTGACATATCAGTTACACAGAAGTTGTGAATTGCGTGGAAAACAATATGAAAGTCGAAAGCATTATATGCAACGTTCGCCTTGTCAATCAGTTCGTCAAGCTTATAAAGCGCCCACTTGTCAAGGTCGCTTAGCTCACACTCGCAAACCGCGTCCTTATCAATATCAAAATCGCCAATATTTCCTAAAATAAATCTGGCTGTGTTTCTGATTTTCTTATATGCATCGGAAAGCTGAGAAAGAATATCTTTAGAAATTCTTATGTCGGAATGGTAATCGCTTGAAGCGGCCCATAATCTTAATATGTCAGCTCCGTACTTTTCAGTAATTTCACCAGGCTCAATTCCGTTGCCGAGAGATTTGTGCATTTGCTTGCCCTGACCGTCGACTACCCAGCCGTGCGTACAAACTGCCTTATAAGGCGCTCTGCCGTTGCAGACAACGCTTGTCAGCAATGACGACTGGAACCAGCCTCTGTACTGGTCTGCGCCCTCAAGGTAAAGGTCGGCAGGACTTGAAAGCTCCTCACGCTCGTCCAAAACTGCGCTGTGAGTTACGCCGCTGTCAAACCAGACGTCCATAATGTCCATTTCTTTTTCAAATTCGCCGCAGCCGCACTCACACTTAACGCTATCAGGAATAAATTCCGAAAGCTCGTGAGTATACCAGGCGTCAGAGCCTTCCTTTCGGAAAAGCTCAGAAATGGCATTTATAGTTTCTTCATTTACAATAGGCTTGTGGCAGTCTTTACAATAGATAATAGGAATCGGAACGCCCCAGGTTCTCTGACGTGAAATGCACCAGTCGGAACGATCCATAACCATTCCCTTGATTCTGTCCTCGCCCCATCCAGGAATCCACTCAACGTCTTCAATCGCCTTGACAGCTTCATCCTTGAAGTCGTTTACTGAGCAGAACCACTGTTCTGTCGCACGGAAAAGAACTGGTGATTTACATCTCCAGCAGTGCGGATATTGGTGCTCGATTTTTTCAAGCGCAAACAAAGCTCCGATGTCCTCTAAATGCTGAGCGATAACCTTATTGGCTTCCTCTGTTTTAAGTCCCTCGAACATTCCGGAGTCTTTAGTTAAAACTCCCTTTCCGTCAACGCCTACAACAATTCCGATATCATCGTAATTTTTGCAAACCTCAAAGTCCTCAACACCGTATCCAGGAGCTGTATGAACACAGCCTGTACCGCTGTCAAGTGTAACGTGATCTCCGATAATAATCGGTGACGGACGGTTCATAAACGGATGCGCAGTCTTAATTCCTTCAAGCTCTTTGCCAAGGAAAGTACCCTCGCAGGTATACTCGTCAATTCCAGCAGCTTCCATAGTCTGCGGAACGAGATACTGAGCCATTACATAATTTTCGCCATTTGAAGCCTTGACAACCGTATAGTCATACTCAGGTCCCAAGCAGATAGCAAGGTTGCCCGGCAGAGTCCATGTAGTTGTGGTCCAGATAACGAAATAGGTTTTATCAAGGTCAATTCCGTGAGATGAGAAAATTCCCTTATCGTCGGTTACCTTGAATTTTACATAAATAGAATGACACGGATCGTCTGAATACTCAATTTCAGCTTCTGCAAGAGCAGTCTGACATTCAGGGCACCAATAAACCGGCTTTAATCCCTTGTAGATGTAGCCTCTCTTTGCCATTTCGCCGAAGACCTTAACCTGTCTTGCTTCAAATTCAGGCTTTAAAGTAAGATATGGGTCGTCAAAGTCACCTAAAACACCAAGTCTTTTAAACTGGTTCTTTTGGTTTTCAACAAAAGAAAGAGCAAACTCCTTGCAATGCTTTCTGAGCTCAATTGCAGGAATAGCGCCGTTTTCAACGCCTATTGACTTCATAGCTTTAAGCTCAATAGGAAGTCCGTGAGTATCCCAGCCTGGAACATACGGAGCGCAATATCCGCTCATATTCTTATACTTGACAATAATATCCTTGAGGACCTTATTGAGAGCAGTTCCCAAGTGAATATCGCCGTTTGCATACGGAGGTCCATCGTGCAGAATATAAGTTGGCTTGCCCTCACCCTTCTTTACCATTTCATAATATAGTCTTTCATCATCCCATTTTGTGAGCATATCAGGCTCTCTCTTTGGAAGATTACCCCTCATAGGAAAGTCAGTCTTTGGTAAATTCAAAGTATTGTTGTAGTCCTGTGCCATTTAGTGTTTACTCCTCTGTTAGTTGTTTTTTCCAAATTTCAAATCGTCGAAATGTATATCCTCCGGCGAATATGTATTTCCCTCATAGTGGAAGCTCTCCTCAGTCTTTTCAGGCTGAGCGTTTTTAAGCTCTTCAGCAGCCTTGATAATAGCCTTGCTCTCCTCAAGCTTTTTAGCGTCAGCTTCCTTCTGCTCGATAATCGTTTCAATTTCTTCCTCAGAAATCTCTGGAAGCTCTGTTATAAGCTTAAGCTGTTTATTATAAAGCTCGATAAGCTTAGCCTTAAACCTTGAAACCTCAAGCTTGAGCTTTTCGAGGTTTTCAGCCTCCTGCTCCGCCTGAAGCTTTGTAGCTTTAATTCTATGCTCTGTCTTTTCAGTATTTTCCTTAATGATTTTCTCGCACTTAGCCTTGTGATCTCTGACAATTTTATCACACTTCTCAGCGCTTTCCTGAGAAACTCTTTCCTGCTCAGCCTTGGCATCGTTAATCATCTTTTCAGACTTCTCCTGTGCATCGCTGAGAACCTGATGAGCCTGCTTCTGAGCGCCCAAAAGAGCTTCCTTGATAGCTTCTTCATCATTTCTGTATTCGTTGATCTTCTCAACCAACTTTATAATCTTTTCGTCGCTTTCTTCATTTTCGGCAACCAAAGCCTCAACCAGCTTTGAAACCTCAAGAAGGTATGCGTCAACGTCTTCAGGCTTGTAACCAAACGTACCCTTTTCAAAACGTTTTTCAGCAATATCCTGTGGACTAAGCATCTTAATGTCCTCCTAATCAAATTTTTCTATAATAACTGTAACACGGTTTTTGCGAGTAAAACCGCAATTTTTGACGAATGTGTATTTTCCATAGCCTCTGATTGAAAAAGTCTGCCCCTCATCAAGCATAAACGAAGGTGAATTTATAAGACGATAATCTATGCTGACGCCTGTATTCTTCACCAAATTCAAAGACTTCTCCCGACTGATCCCAAGCGCAAGAGCTACAATACAGTCAAGCCTGAGACTGGAAACTGTTCCTTTGATTTCCGTAAAAGTCTGGGTTGACCGGACAGCGCTGTCGGCGCCCTCAGACACCTTCACCCCTGTTCGTCCTATCTTTTTGATGTCATGCAAAATAAGATAGCCGACATTTTTATCTGCGTAAACAACGCATTTGCCGTCGCCTACAATAATATCACCTATCGTATCTCTCTTGATGTCAAGCGACATCAGGCTTCCAAGAAAATCCCTGTGCGTCAGCTTATCCTCACTTCGGTAGGAAAAGGTAAATCCACAAATGTCAAACGCTTGTGTATCGGACTCCTCATATTCAGGAAAAACGCCCAGCTTTACCCTCGATGCGTCCTCATAACCTCCAAAAAAGGCATAGTTATTACACTTGAGTGAGGCTAAAACCTCGCTTGCAAGAGATCGCTGCCTTGAATCGAGAAAATGAGAAAAGCAGGGTGTATACCTTTCCTCAGCACGACGCGCTATATCACAGACTCGCCGAACAAAAATTTCATCCTCATCGCTTAAATTGCCAAGAAATGAAAATCTGTCCTTACTCATTAAAAGCTATATCCGTTATTTTCCAATTCACTCATCAGATCAACACCTGAGAAACCAACGTTTCTAGGCATTATAGCAAAGGTCTTCTGCGCCATCATTTTAATATCGGCACCGTTTGCATAAGCAACTCCCGATAAAAAGTCGAGTATTCTTTTTGCGTCCTCAGGCTTAACGGTTTCAAGGTTCAGAAGAACAGTCTTCTGAGCGTTAAGGTCTTCTCCAATTCCCTTAACCTCGTTGAAATCCGCAGGTCTGGCAAGTACAATTTGTAGCGTAGTTGTTGCAGCAATCTTTACTTCTCTGTTTCTCTTTTCGACAGCAGGATCGATAGACTGACCAGGATTATCGTATACAGCTGTATACTCCTCATCTGTATCGTCTGTACCAACGAATAAATTCTTAAAGCTTTGCATTACACTCATTTTTAAACCTCCACATATTTTCTCGCCCCGAAGAGCTTAGTTCCTATTCTTACAAGATTAGAGCCGTACTTAATAGCCTTCTCGTAATCTCCCGACATTCCTACCGACAATATTTTCATATCGACGTTCGGAATGCTTTTTTCCTTCAAGCTGTTAAACATTTCATAAAGAGAAGCGTATATTTCATCGCTTGAATTTATCGGCGGAATTGCCATCAGTCCCTGAATCTTAATGTTCTCAAGCTCTGATGCTTGTTCTATCAGGGAAAAAGCTTCGTTTTTTGAAACGCCGCTTTTTGAAAGCTCATCACCGATATTAACTTCAATCAAAACGTCCATAACTTTGTTGTTCTTTTTTGCAAGCCTGTCAATTTCACGGGCAAGCTTCATCGAATCAACAGATTGTATCATGGATACGCTATTTATGATATATTTAACCTTATTAGTCTGCAAGTGTCCAATAAAATGTACATCACAGGGCTTGTAAAAATCCTTCTTTGAAAGATATTCCTGAACCCTGTTTTCGCCCAGCAACGTAATACCGCAATCAATAGCTGCGTTTACAATTTCAGGGGCAACTGTCTTTGTCACCGCTAAAATTTTTACATCACTTTGCTCATTTGTGTACTTTGCCCTTGCATTCTGTATATTATAACATATTTCGTTGTAATTTTCAACAACAAAATCAAAATTACCTTGATTAACCATTTTCCTCATTAACCCCCTTCAAGAAGCATCTGATCATATACGTTTACATAAGCGGTGTCGTCTGTATTGCTTGAAAGCACAAAGTCGTCGCCCTCGTATATAACGTCAATCTTTTTAAAGGTTGTTTCCTGACCGAAAAGAGTATAAACGCCCTTTACGCCATCCTTAAAACGAATGGCTTCTCTCGGAACCTTTACACCTGTATACTCTTCAAAGACAAGCTCTGCATTTTCAAATCTGTTTTGCAAGAGAGTTTCGTCCAGAACGGTACAGTCCAAAACTATGAGATACTCTTCCTCGTTTTCATCTATCGGTCGTATTGTGTCAATGCTCATTGTATAAACATTATCAGACGAGCTGAATCTGACACTTAGTGAATTGCTTGACAAAAGACTAAGTTCTACCAGCTTATTTGACTTTTCAATAACTCCTATAAACTTGGTATCGTACTCGCTGATAATTTTACCTATTGCGTTTTCAGAAGTTTCAGGCTCGGCATTAAAAAGAGAATCTATTCTCTCTTCTGTCAGATAATCAATATCGGAAACTGAAACCAAGCCTTCATATCCGTCGAGAGTTGACGCAAAGTAGCCTGAATCGCTGGAGGTGATTGTATCCTTCGGATCGACTGTCAGGCTTTCGTATTCCGAAATCATACTTTCAAGCTCAGTTATTTGCTCGGAAAAGTCAGTGTCGTTTCGGGTAATGATATTGTTTACGTTAAGCAGATACATAAGCTCCTTGCGAGCCGAGTATACGCTTCCATAATCCTCGCTGTCACAGCTTTCAATCAGCTCCATATACTGCTGCGATATTTTAGTTCTGAGCGCTTCCGTTTCAATTCCGCTGGTAGTGCCCGGATTCTGAGCCTTTTCGTAATCCTCTTTCAAAGAGGTCAGCTTTTCGATCTGGCTTTTGTAGTATATTTGCTGTTCATCATCATATACATAAGCTATAACCGAGTCGGTTGAAAGCTTTGAAGCGTCGCTTACATTAAACTGTAAAATACCGTCGCCGTCATATTCAATTACCTTTTCATCCCGAACGAACATACCCCTGAAAGAAGCACTTTCGTCAACAGTATATAAAACAGCCTCCTCTGTTTCGCTCGAGTCGCTTACGAAATATACAAACTGACTTCCCACCATCAATAAAATGAATATAGAGAGAACTACACCCATTACCTTAACGGTTATCGAATTCATTGTATTGCCTTCCTATTTACTGGTTATCACCTGAATCAAGCACATTTATCGTTTTCGACGGTGCGATTGTTGATATAGCGTGCTTGTATACAACATTTTGCTTTCCATCGCAATCCATTATAACAACATAGCTGTCAAATCCATTGACTAAGCCCTTGAATTGAAATCCATTGACAAGGAATACTGTAACAGGCACTTTTTCTTTTCTTGCCTGATTCAGGAATATATCCTGCAGGTTCATCGCTTTGTTCATTTTGTTCACCCTTTCAGTTTGTCTGACCGAAAAAATTCTTGTTCACCATACATTGTATCATAAAAAATCCGATTTGGCTATATCTTTTTGAATTTTTTCCGAAATTTTTTTAATATCTACAAATTTGTCACAATCAACCCAGTTAATTCGTGAATCTCGCCTGAACCAGGTTAGTTGTCGCTTTGCATATCTTCTTGTTTCTCGTTTGATTTTTTCAATACATTCGCTCAAAGAGCTTCTGCCCTGAAAATATGGAATAAGCTCCTTATAACCTATCGCCTGCTGAGCGGTTACCATTGAGCCGCTTTTAAGGTAGGCGTTTCTCGCCTCCTCGACAAGGCCCATTTCCACCATTTTATCAACCCGATTATTTATGCGGTCGTAAAGCATCTGCCTGTCTGAAAATTTAAGTCCTATAAAATAAGCTCTGTACGGCGACGGCTCAAGTCTGCTTTCAGCCTTAGCCTGTGAAATTGTCTTCCCGCTTAGCTCGTAAACCTCAAGCGCTCGTATAACTCTTGTCAGATTGTTTTCGTGAATATTGAGAGCTGCTTGCTCGTCAACGCTTTTAAGCTGCTCCCACAGATAGTGATTTCCCTTTTCTTCAGCTATTTTCAAATACCTTTCCCGAAGCTCGAAATCCTCGTGAGTATCGTCAAAACGAATGTTGTCTATAAGAGAGTTTATATAAAGTCCCGTTCCGCCGCAAAGAATAGCTTGCCTTCCTCTTGAATTTATATCACAGATTACCCTCTGAGCCTCCTTGACATAATCGGCAACGCTAAAGCGTTCATCAGGTTCTACAAATCCAATCAGGTGATGTGAAACCAAAGACAGCTCATAAGGTGTTGGCTTAGCGGTAGCTATATCCATTCCCTTATAAATTTGCATAGAGTCAGCCGAAACAATTTCTCCGTTGTACGCCCTCGCCAGCTCTATTGCAAGCGCTGTTTTTCCGGACGCCGTTGGACCTAAAACAACAATTACAGGTATCTTTTCCATAACTCACCTTACACTATACGCTTAAATAGCTTTTCAATTTCCGTCCGTGAAAACTTAACAAAAATAGGTCTGCCATGAGGGCAGTATTTAACTAAATCCTCGTCGAAAACCTTCTCGCAAAGCTCAGTCAGTTCTTCGATTTCAGACGGTACGTTTCCTTTAATTGAAGCCTTGCAGGCTATCGAATGACAAAGCTCATCCAGTACATCAATCTGAGGATTTTTCATGTGTTCAAGGTAATTTCTTGCAAGCTCACTTACAGCCTCCTCAGCATCAAGCGCATCAATTATCACGGGAACTCCCAGAACCTTAATGAACGGAGCTTTTGCGTCTTCTAAAACAAAGCCCAGCTCAGCCGCATTTTCGATATTTTCTATCACAGCATCATATTCGTCGTAGCTTAAAAGCACTTCAATCGGCGACAGCAGCATCTGACAGTCAAGGCGGTTTAGACTTCTTTTAACACTCTCAAAATTCATTCTTTCGTGAGCGGCGTGCTTGTCTATCAGATACATATCATTTCCACGCTGACAGACTATATAAGTGTCAAAAACCTCGCCTAAAACACGAGTAAAGATTTCCTCTTTTTCCTCAACTTCAGGCTTTGGCTCTGCTATTTCCTTTTTCTTTAAGCTTTCGCTGTTTATGTATTTAAAGCCGTTTGTTTCAGGCTCATCATTCTTTTCTTTATTTGTATTATCTACGTCGGCAGCCTTGGTGCTTTTCTTTGAAAAAGCGTACTCAGGTCTGTCAACCTTCAAAACGCCGCTTACAGCGCCCTTGCCTGGCTTTGACTCCCTTACAGAAACATTCTGAAAAAAGTCGGCCTTTGGCCTTGCCTGTTCGTTTACATATTCAAACTTCGGCGTATCTTTTTTTGGCTCCTTGTCGCTTCTGAATGAAAGCTGAACTGTGTCGTCAGTCTTATAGCCGAAAAGCTCGGAGGTTTTATAATGCCTTGTATTCTCCCCAACCATTTCGCTTGGCGTTTGCTCGCTCATAAGCGCATTTTTAACTGCAAAATACACAGCGTCGTATATGAGCTTTTCGTTTGAAAACTTCACCTCAATTTTTGCTGGGTGAACGTTTACGTCAACAAGCGACGGGTCGATATCAAGCATTAAAACGCAGGCAGGAAATTTCCCTACCATTATCTGATTTTTATACGCTTCTTCAAGCGATACCATACAGGTTACAGATTTTACATATCTTCCGTTTACAAAAAAGTTCTGAAAGCTTCGTTTGCCCTTTGCTGAAAGCGGCTTTATTACATAACCCGACACCTTTACGCCGTTATATGTATAATCGGCCTTCAGAAGAGAATTTGCAAATTCCTTACCAAAAACCGAATAGATAGCTGAAAACAGCTTTCCATCTCCTGCCGTTACAAGCTCCTGCTTGTTGTCCTTTATGAATTTAAATGAAATGTCAGGGTTTGAAAGCGCTATTTTATTAACTATCGAAGCTATAGAATTTGATTCGGTAACGTCCTTCTTTAAAAATTTAAGACGAGCAGGTACGTTAAAAAACAAATCTCTGACAATAATAGTCGTTCCGTCAGGACAACCGCACTCCTCGAGTAATAAAACCTCGCCGCCTTCGTTTTCAATTCTTGAGCCTAGCTGATCCTCAGATTGCTTGGTTAAAACTGAAACCTTCGATACAGCGCAGATTGATGCTAAAGCTTCACCTCTGAAGCCTAAAGAGCATATTTTTTCCAGATCCTCTTTTTCATTTATCTTACTTGTGGCATGACGAATAAAGGCGGTAGGCAAATCCTCATACGAAATTCCGCAGCCATTGTCGGTGATTCTCATATAAGTTCTGCCGCCGTTTTTAATTTCAACTGTTATGTTGGTAGCGCCTGAATCAATTGAGTTTTCCAGAAGCTCCTTTATAACCGATGAAGGGCGGTCAATCACCTCTCCAGCGGCTATAAGCTCAGAAACCTCTTTTGATAAAACCTTTATTCTTGCCATATCTTCTCCATTTGGTCTTTCTATGTCATATTGACATATTTAATTAAATCCTTGACAAATTCCCGAAGCTCTGTGTCGTTCATCTCGTCAATATTGGTTCTTTTAAGCATTTTTGTAGCTTTGTTCTCGTTAAACTCATCAAAGCTTAGCTGATCACTTGACGAAGGGGAAGCTTCTTTCCTTGCTTCGCTTTCAAACTGACAAAGCAGCTCGTCAGCCCGACTTACTATTGCCTTTGGCAGACCAGCGAGCTTTGCAACTTCAATTCCGTAGCTTTCGTCAGCTCCGCCACTTACAATTTTTCTCAAAAACCTGATGCTTCCGCCAACCTGCTTTACAGCAACGCTTAAATTCCTGACTCCGTTTACATTTCCTTCAAGCTCAATAAGCTCGTGGTAATGGGTTGCAAATAAAGTTTTGCAGCCAAGCCTTGAATTACCAGCTATATATTCAACCACAGCTCTTGCTATTGAAAGTCCGTCGTAAGTAGAGGTTCCCCTTCCTACCTCGTCTAAAATAACAAGGCTGTTCTTTGTCGCTAAGCTTACAATTTCCGCTACCTCACTCATTTCAACCATAAAGGTAGACTGTCCGCTCGTCAGGTCGTCAGAAGCACCTACTCTTGTGAAAATCTGGTCGACGACAGAAATCTTCGCATAATCGCAGGGAACAAAGCAGCCTGTCTGTGCCATAAGAGTAATAAGAGCTACCTGCCGCATATATGTGCTTTTACCGCTCATATTAGGACCTGTAATTATAGACAAGCGATTGTCTGTAAGGTCTAAATATGCATCGTTTGGAACAAAGATCTCGTCCCGCTGCATCAGCTCAACTACCGGATGTCTGCCGTTTCTTATGTCAATAATTCCGTCGACTGAAATTTCAGGCTTTACGTAATTGTTGCTTACCGAAACCTCTGCAAACGAGCAAAGCATATCAATATACGCTACTGCATTGGCAGAGCTTTGAAGTTCAACAAGAAAATCAGCAATAAAAGCAATTATCTCTGAGAAAATGTCCTGCTCTAACCTTATTATCTTATCGCTTGCACCGAGAATCATATTCTCAGCGTCTTTAAGCTCGTCTGTTACGTATCTTTCGTAATTTACAAGCGTTTGCTTTCTTATGTAATAGGACGGAACCTGATCGACAAAGGATTTTGAAACCTCTAAATAATAGCCAAACACACGGTTGTAGCCGAGCTTCAGCTTCTTGATTCCTGTCTTTTCACGTTCTTTTTCAGCTATATCTTCAATTATTCCCTTGCCGTTGGCGATAATGCTTCTCAGCTCGTCAAGCTCTGCATTAAAGCCTTCCTTTATAACGCCGCCCTCTTTGACATTTGCCGGCGGTTCGTCAACAATTGCGTTTTCAACAAGCGTTGAGATTTCCTTGCAAGGAAAAATCTGCTCGTTAAGCTCCGATAAAAGCGAGCTGTCAAATTCATCAAGCTGCGCTTTGATTTGCGGAAGCGCTAAAACAGACCTCGAAAGACTTTTTACATCTCTTGGGGTTGCGTTTTTATAAAGCACTCTCGTTGTAAGGCGTTCGATGTCAAAGACGCTTTTTAAAAGCTCTGTCAGTCCCTGCGTTGCAAGCGAATCTGAAACCAATGCGTCAACAGCGTCAAGTCTTGCCATTATCTTTATAGGGTTTGCAAGCGGCTGTTCAATCGAGGTTCTGAGCATTCGCCTTCCCATAGAGGTTTTAGTCTTGTCAAGAACCCAGAACAACGTGCCCTTTTTGTCCTTGTTTCTGAGCGTTTCTACAAGCTCTAAATTTCTGACGGCTGTAACGCCTATACCCATAGTTTGCTCTTTGTTGTGGCGGGTAATTTCTGTAAATCTGCCGACAGCTGCCTTTTGAGTGTTTTCAACATAGCCAAAAATTCCGCAAATGACGTTCGCTTCAAGGCTGTTTTCGTCAAGTCCAAGCTCCTCAAATGAAGAAGCGGAAAATTGAGTCAGCACGCTTTTTTTGTAAATATCAACTGAAAAAGCGTCGTCGGTAAAAAACTGCAGATAGGAATGAAGCTTGTCGTCGATAAATTCAGCTATCTCATTCAAACTCTTCTCTGTGCAATTTGTTATAACCTCAGAGGGGGTATACTTTGCAAGCTCGTTTATAACCTCTGTTCTTGCGTTTTTACCCTTAAAGGTAAACAGATGAACAGAGCCGGTTGAAATATCAACAAAGCTCAGAGCAAAGCATTTAGCCTTATAATAAAAAGCGCAAAGATAATTGTTGCTACCCTCATCAAGCATACTGCTTTCGGTAAGCGTTCCTGGGGTTATAACTCTTGTAATCTCTCGTTTTACCAATCCCTTCGCGGTGCTGGGGTCCTCCATTTGCTCGCAGATTGCAACGGTATAGCCTTTATCTATAAGCTTCTTTATATAGACATCGCAGGAATGAAACGGAACGCCGCACATCGGCGCTCTTTCACTCATACCGCAGTCACGACCTGTAAGAGTAAGCTCCAGCTCCTTTGACACAATGGACGCGTCCTCAAAAAACATTTCATAAAAGTCGCCAAGTCTGTAAAACAGTATATGCTTTGGGTGTTTCAGCTTCACCTCAGCGTACTGTTTTATCATCGGCGAAGCCTTTTCAAGGTCAACATCACAAAGTTTAAGCATCTGAAAGCTCACTCCCCTCGTTAAAGAATTTCAAATATCAGTGGCAGCCACCACAGGTTGAACAGCTTCCCGTACAGCTAGGCGCAGTTTCAGGACAGGTCATCGGATCCTCACCGTTAGCAGCCTGTGAAATGATGTAGTTTACGCTGTTCATAATCTTTTCCATTTTTTCAGTACAAGCATTGTATTCAGCCATACTCTTGTTTGACATAATCTTTCCGTAAAGAGTTTTAATCTCTCCGTCAAGACGCTTCATCTCGTCAGAGTTCTTTTCTTCCTTTGACATTTCCTGATTGAGCTGCATTCTGAGCATATTGAATTCACCAATCATATTCTGTAAATCGACGTCTGTATCGTTTACACGCTTAGCCTCAATATACTGCTGATACTCTGCGCTCTCCTGTAGTGCTTTTCCAAGCTCTCTTGCCTTTTCAATAACTGACATAACAATTTCTCCTTTTTAAATCTGATCTATTAGTTTTCCTTTTAACGCCCAGTTCATAGCGTCAAGGATTTTAACGTTACAAAAGCTTCCTGTCAGGGACTCGTCCCCCTCAAACTCAACAATGATATTCTCATAGCTGTGTCCTGTTAAGAATCCGTCCTTTTTACTTTTTTCTTCGACAAGCACTCTGAGCGTTCTGCCAACAAACCTATGAAACAGCTTTTCAACCGTTTCTCTTTGCTCGTCTAAAAGCTCTCTTAGCCACAAGCCCTTTTGCTTTGAGCTTATATTGTCCTCAAGCTTACTCGCCCTGGTTCCCTCTCGTTTTGAATAAACAAAGGAATATATATTATCATACCCCACTTTTCTGACAAAAGCCTTAGTGTCACA
This sequence comes from Ruminococcus sp., assembly GCA_021199305.1. GTDB lineage: Bacteria > Bacillota > Clostridia > Oscillospirales > Ruminococcaceae > UMGS1601. The sequence goes on along the minus strand of JAJQIH010000035.1, from coordinate 16,355 downwards.
AAACTGCTCATAGCTTTCTCCAGGAAAGCCGACGATAATATCAGTTGAAAACGAAAAGCCGTCCGCTCTGCTTCTGGCATAGTCTACAATTTCAAGATATTTTTTGGTATCGTATCGTCTGTTCATTCTCTTTAAAATTTCATCATTTCCGCTTTGAACGGGAAGATGAAGATGAGTGCAAACCTTTTCACAATCGACTATTGTATCAATAAGCTCAAAGGATACGTCCTTCGGATGTGAGGACATAAAGCGTATCCAGAAGTCGCCCTCAATATCGTTAAGCGCTCTTAACAGCTTTTCAAAACCATAAGCGTAGGAATTTACATTCTGACCCAAAAGAGTGATTTCCTTATAACCCTCTCTGACAAGCTGACGTACCTCGCTGATTACAGCTTCAGGCTCCCGACTTCGCTCTCTTCCCCTGACATATGGCACAATACAGTATGTGCAGAAATTATTGCAGCCATACATAACCGTTACATAAGCTTTAAACTTACTTCCACGCACCATTGGCACGTCCTCGTAAATCCGAGGGTCGTCATTTTCTGAAATATTGAAAACCCGCTTTCTGAATGCAAGAACCTCGTAAAGCATTTTATGAAGCGATGGCAAAGCAAAGGTTCCAAATACCAAAGAAACGTGAGGATAGGTTTCCTTTATTTTTTCGGCTACATATTCCTGCTGTACCATACAGCCGCAAACGCATATCACAAGCTCTTTGTTTCTTTCCTTTAAGTGCTTCAGCTCGCCGAGCTTTCCGTAAACACGCTCATGCGCATTTTCTCGTACAGCGCAGGTATTCAAAACAATCAGGTCGGCGCTTTCTTCATCCTCACAAAATACAAAGCCTGCTCTTTCAAGCTCGCCCTTGATTTTTTCGCCGTCTGAAACATTTTGCTGACAGCCGTAGGAATGAAGATAGCACACAGGAGAACGTCCTTTATATTTTTCACTGATTACGTTTTTCAAAAGAGAAAGCTCAAAGCTTTCAATCCCACTAGATATAGGTTTTACAACCACAGTTTATCTCCTTTTGCTTACATATATTGTATAATCTAAAACATTATAGCATAGTAGGAAAATAATTTCAAGGGCAACCGTTCAATTTAAATTGCAATCAGGGAAAATTTATGGTATACTGTCATAAAAGAGAAAATTCTCAAGACTCAAAGCGGAAAGGCAATCTGAAAAAATGGACTATCATATCAGCGTTACATCGTCAGCAAGGCACTTTAGCGTTCCCTGCAAGGCGATAGACGAGCATTTAAAAGAAGCAAGCGGCGATTTCTTCAAGGTTTTGCTTTATATATTAGGAAGCGAATCGTCAGAACTTTCTACTGATGATATAGCTTCAAAAACAGGGGTTTTGGGCGACACGGTCGACAATGCGATTTTATATTGGAACAAGGCAGGAATTGTTTCCCTTGGTAAACCTGAAGGCTCTGCACCGGCAATCGTTTCTTCAAATGAACTTAATCCTGATGCAAATTCGATTGTAAAGGAAGCGCCTGTGAAATACGACAGCAAGCAGATAGCAAAGATAGTTGATTCAGATATTGAAATCAAGACCATGCTCGACGAGCTTGCGGTGACGCTTCACAGAAATCTTCGCTTCAGCGAAATCTGCGGATACATAAATTTATACGAATACTACGGCTTTTCAGCTCAGTCGATTATAATCTTAGCCGAGCATTGCGTTGGAATTGGAAAAAGCAGTATAAAGTACATTGAAGCGGTTGCAAAATCAATGTTTGAAAACGGACTTACCGACTACCACGACGTTGAGCAGCAGATACAGAAAATGAGCGAGGCACATTCTTACGAAGGCAAGCTCAAGGCTATGTTTGGTATAAACTCAAACCTTTCAACCAGACAAAGTCAGATGATTGAGTCCTGGCGGCAAAAGGAGTTCAGTGAGGAGCTTATAAAGGCAGCTTATGAACTTACGCTTGACAACACGGGAAAGCTAAGCTTTGCGTATATGAATAAAATCCTGCTCAACTGGGAAAAGGAAGGCGTTAAAACGACAAATGACATTGAAGCTTCAAACGCTAAGAAAGCCGCTTCAAAGAAAAAGCCGAAGGATAAGTCTTACGACATTGGCGACTTTGAAAACTACTCGATAAATTTTTTGACGGATAACAAGGAGTGATAATATGGAAAACACATCTAACGCTTTTAAAGCGGCAGCTGCGGAGCTTGAAAGCAGACGCCTGGATGCCGAGCAAAGCCTCGAAAAAAGAAGGGTTGAAATCGCAGCAAGACTGCCTGAAGTGGCATCTCTTGAGCAGAGCATTTTAAATACAAGCGTGGAGCTGACACGGGCTATATGTTCGCACTATGGAAATATAAACGAAATTATTGAAAGGTTGAAGAACGAAAATCTTTCCAACCAGCGAAAGATTGAAATGATGCTTGTAAACTGTGGGTATCCGTCAGATTATCTGAAGCCTAAATACTATTGCGAAAAGTGTAAGGATACAGGCTACCACGAAGGCATTCGCTGCGAATGCTTTGAACGGCTTATAAACAAGTATCAGATTGTGGAGATTTCCAAAAACTGCCATATAAAGCTTTCTGACTTTTCAGATTTCAGACTTGAATATTACCCGAATACGTTAGACTCAAACGGTATAAACGCTCAGGAAAGAATGAAGGCGCTCAAAAACTACTGTATGATATATGCGGATAATTTTTCCGACAGCTCCCCCAGCCTTTTTATGCTTGGAAAGACAGGACTTGGCAAAACGTTTCTCTCCTCTTGTATTGCTAAAAAGCTTATGCTGAGCGGAAAAAACGTAGCGTTCGATTCTATTCAGAACTTCCTGACTAAGATTCAGAACGAACAGTTTGGACGAGAGGAAGGAAACACTATAGAGGTTCTGACAAATGCCGATCTTGTCATTTTAGACGACCTTGGAAGTGAGTTTAACTCGTCGGTTTTCCAGTCGGGACTTTATACGATTATCAACAACAGGATAAATCTCGAAAAGCCGATGATTGTCACAACGAATATGTCCCTTTCGGAGCTAAACGAAAAATACGACGACAGAATAATTTCAAGGCTTTTGTCGTTCGAGCCGCTACGGTTTTTCGGAATTGATATAAGACAGGTTCAGCAAAAGCTAAAGCACAGACAATAATAGCTGAGTTTTCGGGAAGAGTATTTTACGGAGGTAAGTTTTAATGACTGTAAAATTCAACGAGGATAAGGAGCTTGTCGAAAAGCTGAAGGAAGGCTTAAAACGCAAAGGCGGCTATTGTCCCTGCAAGCTTGAGAAAATTGACGACAACATTTGTATGTGTAAGGAATTCAGGGATCAGATAAATGATCCTGATTTTGAAGGCTACTGCCATTGCAGACTATATTACAAATCAAATGATTAAAAGGAGGTAAAATTATGCCAATTATAACAGTAACAGCTGATAATTTTGACGAGGCTGTAAAGAATGAAAGCAAAACAGTGCTACTTGACTTCTGGGCGTCCTGGTGCGGGCCCTGTCAAATGATTTCTCCAATCGTTGAGCAGGTAGCGCAAGAACGTGATGATATAACAGTTGGAAAGATAAACGTCGACGAACAAATGGAGCTGGCGCAGGAATTTGGCATAACCAGCATTCCGACGCTTGTCGTTATAAAAAACGCAAAGGTTGTGGGTCAGTCGGTAGGTCTTATTTCAAAGTCTGAAATAAACGAGCTGATAGACAACGCAAAATAGCTGATTTGCAGAAACAGTACACCCCTCTTGATTTTTACGTCAAGAGGGGGTTATGTTTTGCCTGTTTTACTTTACAACTACTTTCCTGAAGACCTTTTTACCCTTTCTTACTACAATTTGCTCATTGATTTCAATAAGCTCCTGAGGGTTTGTCTTTTTGGTATCGTCAATGGTAATTCCGCCCTGCTGTACAAGTCGTCTTGCTTCGCCGTTTGAAGACGCAAGTCCTGCCTTTACAAGAAGCGTTAAAATTCCGATTTTTCCGTCTGTTAAATCGTCAGCTGAAAGCTCGGTAGTCGGCATATTTTCATCTACTCCGCCACCAGAAAATACAGCCTTTGCAGCAGCTAACGCCTTATCAGCTTCCTCCTCGCCGTGAACAAGCTTTGTAAGCTCGTAAGCGAGCAGCTCCTTCGCCTTATTAAACTGCGCTCCCTCCATTGTCTTTTCCATTTCTTCGATTTCTTCAATCGGAACGAAAGTCAGCATCTTCAGACACTTGATAACATCGTCGTCGGAAACGTTTCTCCAGTATTGGAAAAACTCATAAGGAGATGTCTTTTCAGGATCAAGCCAGACTGCGCCCTTTTCAGTCTTACCCATTTTCTTGCCCTCAGAATTCAAAAGCAAGGTAATAGTCATAGCGTAAGCGTCCTTACCGAGCTTTTTACGAATAAGCTCAGTACCTCCTAACATATTCGCCCACTGGTCGTCGCCGCCAAACTGCATATTACAGCCGTAATCTGTGTATAGCTTGTAAAAGTCGTAAGACTGCATAATCATATAGTTAAACTCTAAGAATGTAAGTCCTCGCTCCATTCTCTGCTTGTAGCACTCAAATGTCAGCATCTTATTTACTGAGAAATGTACACCGACTTCACGCAAAACATCGACATAGTTTAAATCAAGCAGCCAGTCAGCATTGTTTACAACAATAGCTTTATCGTCTGAAAAGTCGATAAATCTGCTCATCTGCTTTTTAAAGCACTCGACATTATGATCTATCGTTTCTCTTGTCATCATCTTTCTCATATCGGATTTGCCCGACGGGTCGCCTATCATAGCAGTTCCGCCGCCAATAAGCACAATAGGCTTGTTACCTGCCATTTGTAAACGCTTCATCAGACAAAGCGCCATAAAGTGACCAACGTGAAGGCTATCCGCCGTTGGATCGAAGCCTATATAGAAGGTCGCCTTGCCTGCGTTTATAAGCTCCTCAATTTCCTTTTCGTCTGTAAGCTGGGCGATAAGTCCCCTTCTTTTAAGCTCTTCAAATACTGTCATTATAATTCCTCCGTTTTGTATTTATTTTTTCTTAGCAAGCTCAAAGCTTTTGTCAATTCTCTCAAACAGCTCTTCATCAGGTACCGTTTCATCAAGGCAGATTGTATACCAATGCTTTTTGTTCATATGATAACCGCCAAAGTACAGAGAGTTATCAATCAGCCTTGCAATCTCCTGCGGCTCACCTCTCAGGTCAATAACCTCTGCTATCTCGTCGCTGTCAAGTCCTAGCTTTCTGCGTGAAACGGTAAGCAGGACCACTATCCACTTTTTTGTATCCTGTCGGCGAAGTACGGCATTATCGTCAAACTTTTCCCACAAAAACTCAGGAAACATCTTATATTTTTCCTTTGCGTATTCAAGAACACGTCTGGTTTGTGAAGATTTAAAAACATCTGTGTCAAAACAGCTATCAGCAATTTCCTGCAGCACATCCTCGCAGGCTAAAATTACGCCTGTTACAAAGCCACCGCTTACATCGAGCAGATGTACCAAAACGTATTCTTCACCAGTTTCGCTGTCGGTTACCCTGACGTGAATTTCGCCGTCCTTGCTGACTTTTACAGTTATATCAAATTCGGTGCCATCAAGCTTTTTGGAATATGTAAAGCAGGCGTTAAGTTCTGTAAAGCCAAACTTTGCAAGGCGTTTGAAATTCGGAGTTTTATTTTTAAAAATACCAGAAATATTTAGCATAGCACACCCTTGCGACAATTAAAAAAGCCCTCCAACAAGCTTTACGCTTATCAGAGGGCGAAAATTCCGCTGTACCACCTCAATTTACAGAAAGGTAAACCTTCTGCCTCGTTGGCAATGTAACGGTTGCAACCGAAGACCTCTACTTGAAAAATCGTTTGAAGCCTCAGCTCGTGGATGTATTCACCTGTAAGCGCCGCTTTCTCACACCAACCGAAAGCTCTCTTTTGTACGACTAAACAGGTTACTTGTTCCAGTCACAGCTTTTTAGGTATAATAGCACAGTTTTATATAATTGTCAAGAAGTGAGGCCTTAAAATTTCAGATTCCTTCCTTGATTTTATCGAGCGCTCCCTTTTCAAGGCGCGAAACCTGAGCCTGAGAAATTCCTATCTCTTTAGCTACCTCCACTTGGGTTTTGCCCTGAAAATATCTCAGGTTTAAAATCTTCTTTTCTCGCTGAGAAAGAGCAGCTATAGTTTCCTTGATTGAAAGCTCGTTAAGCCAGCTTTCGTCGTCGCTGTTATCGCCTATCTGGTCAAGCACATAAAGAGTATCGCCGGAATCGGAAAATACAGGCTCGTAAAGAGAGACTGGATCACTTACCGACTCAAGAGCCGTTACGACGTCCGCTCTGTCCTCTCCCAGTTCGTTCGCTATCTCGTCGATTGTAGGCTCGGTTTTGTTGATTTTAATAAGCGCTTCCTTGGTTTGCATAGCCTTATATGCCAGGTCTTTGAGCGAACGGCTGACTCTTATTGGCGAATCATCCCGCAAAAAGCGTTTGATTTCGCCTAAAATCATCGGGTGACAATAGCTTGAGAGCTTGAAGCCTTTGGATCTGTCAAAGCGATTTATCGCCTTTATAAGTCCTATCGTTCCGACCTCGAATAAATCGTCAGCTGAAGGACCTCTTCCGTTAAAGTGCTGGATAACGCTTAATACAAGCTTTAAATTGCCAAGCACCAGCTTGTCCTTAGCTTGCTTATCGCCATTTTCCGCCCGAATTAAAAGCTCCTCTTTTTCCTCGTCTGTCAAAACACAAAGATCCGCAGTATTTATTCCGCTTATTTTTACCTTCTCGTACTTCATAGCTTCCCTGAAAAACCTTTTAAAATTTCTATCGGGAATATTATTGCCGGAAAAGTCTCTGGTTATACTTGTACTAAAGACAAAAGAGATTGCAAGAGGGATAAAAATAAAAAAATCCCCCACCGATGGTGAGGGACTTAAAGACATAAAACTTAAGCGTCTTTTTCACATTTCTGATTTGCAACAGTGCATGAAGTCTTGCAAGCTGACTGACAAGATGCCTGACATTTTCCACAGCCGCCCTTTGCAGCAGTAGCCTTAAGATTTGCCTTATTGATTGTCTTAATATGCTTCATTTTTGTGCCTCCTGTTATTTTAATAAGATTATGCTGTTAGCTTCATATTTGTATTATACCAAAGAAAACCAGAGTTGTCAATATCTGCGTCTTTTTGAATTGACTCCAATAGCTCCGCCGACCGCACCAGTTGCAACTACAATCAACAGCTTTGTCGTAGAGGATATGCTGAGCATACTTCCCGCAAACAAAGAGCCTGCAATCATAACTGTCAGAAATACCAGAAAGCCGCAGGCCGCACCTCTTAGCAGTCCGTTTTTTCTGTATTTTTTGGCGCAAATGTAACCGCCAAAGTATGCGCCGACCGCCAAAGCAGCAATAGAAATCACCTGTGTGATATTCTTTGGAATATCAATGCTTGTCATAACAAACGAAACAAATGTAAAAATCAACGCTGTTACGGCAATTGCTATCAAGGCGCTTACAAATATAAAAATCGGCAGGTTTACGCTAAAATGCTTTCTCCTTTTCAGCAAGTCAATCCCTCCAGAATCAAAAGGTATTACTAATGACTATTCGGGGAATTGTTTGTTTATTCCTGCTAATAAAAATGACCGCCGGTAAAGGCAGTCATTCAAGCTTTTTGTTTTAGTCCTTTTCAATATCACTTTCAGCAGTTTCAACCTTGACCTTTTTGGACTTCGATTTGTTCATTCTGGCTTCCTTAGCTGCTGCACGAGCTGCCTCCTGCTGTTCATGAACTGTAAGGTTCTGAGAAACCGCCCACTTTTTGATTCTGATTTTACTTCTGTCGCCGCCTGTTTCAACAACCAATGTGTCTTCCTTTATAGAGAAAACAATTCCGATAATTCCGCCAGCTGTAACAATTTCATCGCCAACCTGAATGTTGTTTCTCATTGCCGCGTCTTCCTTATCCTTTTTTCTCTGCGGTCTTATCAAAAGGAAGTAGAATACCACAATAATCAATACCAATGGAATAAAGGTAACAAGCATTGAAGTTGTATCGCTACTACTTGATGATGTCAATAATGTAATTTCGCTCATTTTTTGCCTCCTAAAAAATTTGAATTCACCATTTCTGTGGAAAAACTCCGACTATCATTATATCAACAATAACGAAATTTTACAATGCTTTTCACAAAATATTCATAATTTATTTCAGCGAGTCCTCAATAAGCTCCTTTTCAGCAGATACTCTTTGAGCGTTTTCCTCATCAGGGGCAAAGAGGTTTTTATAGTTGTAAATTGCAACTCCGCTATAGCAGCTAAGCTCCTTGGCGTCGTTTATCATATTGGCAATTATTCCTTTGGTTGAAATAAATTCGTCCTCTGTTACTATTTTGTATTCCCCAAGTCCGATAACAAGCGAAACTGTGCTTGCCTCACACATATCGTTCCACTCATCTATTGTTTCTTCATATGGGCAGGAGCTTTCATAACCGTAATAAACCTGTGGAACTATATAATCGCAATACCCCTCCTCGCTGCACCAGAGCTTGACGTCAGCGTATTGAGTGCTGTAATCGTTATCGATGTTTCCCTGTGGCGAAAGTCCGAACAGAATATTCTCATCAAGACTCTTTATAGTTGAATAAACCTCGCTTATCAGTTTATTTACTCTTGACATTCTGTACTCGCTTAAATCGCTTTCACATGAGCTTTCAAATTCTTCCTTGTCAAAAGCTTCGTCGGTAGTCGGGAAAAAGTAATCGTCAAAGTGTATCCCGTCAACGTCGTAGTTATTTATAACCTCGCTTACTCCGTTGCAGATAAGCTCAAAGACCTCATCATATGACGGGTTCATCCAATAAAGCGTACTGTCGTCGGCAGATTTTACAATTGTTCCTTCGTTATACCATTGCTTTACAAGATAGCTGTCAGATACCTGTTCTATATCATTCTCGCTCATACACCTGAAAGGATTTATCCAGGCATGAAATGATATATCATTTTCGTGCGCTATTTTTATCATTATTTCAAGCGGGTCAAAGCTTGTGCCACTTAAAATTGCAGCCTTGGGAAAGTAGCTTGATGTGTAGTAAGCGTCCGAAAAGGCTCTGACGTGAACGTAAACTGTATTGAAGCCTGAGGACTTGATATTTTCAATCGCTGTCAGAAATTCGCTTTCAAACGAAGCTTCGTCCTTATCTGCCAAAAAATCTGCAAGCTCTATGTATGAAATCCACACAGCCTTTTGCTCGGAGTAGTTAAGCGGCGTATAGCTGTCGTCACTCGCCTTTGTGCTGCTTGTAGTCAGTGCCTCTGTTCCCCTGTTCAGTATTCTGAGTTCGCTTTCTTTACCGCAGCCGCCAAGCAGTAAAGCCGCAGCAGTAAGCAAAAGCCAAAAAAATCTTCGCATAAATTTTACCTCCTTGTCCACTAAATAATATGGACAAACCCACTCTTTTATTCTTGAATTTATACGTTTTCAGAGCTTTTTAAGAAAAAGGGCAAAAAGCACTTGAAAAATTCAGGCAGGTATGGTAAAATAATTAAGTTAATACAGGTTCATTATCAATCCGAGATATAGGTGTGCAGGTCCTGTGCAACGAAACGCTGTGAACCATGTCAGGCGGGGAACCGAGCAGCATTAAGCAGTTTGTTTTGTGTGACACAGTTTCGCCTGTACGCCTATATGTCGGATTGAGTTGTTTTGGCAGGTTGGAGTTGATTTATTATGTACTGCGCTTTATACAGAAAATGGCGTCCTCTTAGCTTTGACGACGTTGTTTCACAAAGTCATATAACGACAACGCTTAAAAATCAGATAATTGCAGGAAAAACTGCTCACGCTTACCTGTTTACAGGCTCAAGAGGAACAGGTAAAACTACCTGTGCAAGAATTTTTGCTAAGACGATAAACTGCCCGAATATGCACGACGGCGAGCCTTGCCTTGAATGTGATATTTGTAAATCTGCGGAAAATCAATCGCTTACCGATATTGTTGAAATTGACGCCGCTTCAAACACTGGAGTTGACGACGTTCGTCAGCTTAAAGAATCTGCGCTTTATCTGCCTGAACAGACAAAGTACAAGGTTTATATCATCGATGAGGTTCATATGCTTTCCAACAACGCTTTCAACGCATTGTTGAAGCTTTTGGAGGAACCGCCTGAGCATATCAAGTTTATTTTAGCGACAACTGAGGTTCATAAAATTCCGCCAACTATTCTTTCAAGATGTCAGCGTTTTGACTTTTCGAGAATCAAACCAGAAGACATTAAAAATCGACTGCTGTATATTGCTTCCAAGGAAGGTTTTGTTCTTCACGAGGACGCAGCGGAGCTTATAGCAAAGCTCTCGGACGGCGGTATGAGAGATGCTCTTTCGATGACAGATCAATGTACTGCCTACTCTGACGAGGTTACAATCGACACGGTTACAACGGCAGTTGGAATTTCAGGACGTGAATACGTTTTTGACATTCTTTTGGCGATTATGTCAAACGATACCGCAAAAGCAATAAACGGAATTAACGAGCTTTACTCTATGTCCAAGGATATGCAAAAGCTTTGTGAGGAACTGATTTCTCAGACAAGAAACGCTATGATTATCAAGACGGTTGGCAAAGCCAGCGATCTGATAGCCTGTACGCCTGAAGAGTACAAACAGTTAGAGGAAATTGCTAACGCCAACAGTTTGGACAAAATAATTGAAAAGCTTGAGGGATTAGAAGAGCTAAACGAGCATCTATTAAGAGCTACCAACAAGCGTATTCAATTTGAAATGGGACTTGTTAAAATCTGTGGAAATAAAAGCGTAAACACACCGACTGGTCAGACAAGTGGAAGCGCAAGCGTTGACATAGCACCGCTATTAAGTCGGATTTCAAAGCTTGAGGAGCAGCTTAAAAATGCAGGAAGCGTCGGGGCTCAGGCACCTCAGCCGGAAAAGCAGTACGACCCGATAATTCCGACTAATCAGCAAACGCCAGAAAAGCCAAAGGTTGACCTTAGCAAAGTCAGGCCCGAGGACTTTGAGCCGCTTGTAAACTGGGCGGAAATATTAAACAGATTGGTTGAAAAAAGCCCTGCGACCTCAGCATTTATGAACGATTCATCGGCTTATGTTTATCAGAATATTATTCTTATAGTTGTAAAGAACAAGCTCCTGATCAAGATGCTGAAGGATCATGTAAAGTATCTCGACGAAGCAATTTATGAAACGCTCGGTTCAAGATACGCCATAAGAGTAAGAGCTGTTTCAAACGACGAGCAAAACGACAAGGAAAGTCCGATAAACAAGCTTCTTGACAAAGCAAAGAAGCTGAACATTGACACAGAGGTTATTTAAATTTCCGCAAAACAAGCGGAATAGAATATTTAAAATTTTGAGGGTTACCTCAAAGAAGGAGGAAATATTATGAAAGCAAGATTACCGGCAGGTATGGGCGGTGGTCCGCAAAATATGAATCAGATGCTGAAGCAGGCTCAGAAAATGCAGGAGGAAATTACTGCAAAGCAAAACGAGCTTGAAGAGAGAGAATTTGAAGCTACTGTAGGCGGCGGAGCTGTCGAGGTTAAAATGACAGGCGCTAAAAAGCTTCTTTCTATTAAGATCAAGCCTGAGGCTGTTGACCCTGACGACGTTGAAATGCTTGAGGATCTGGTGATGAGCGCATTTAATCAGGCTATTGAAAATGTTGAAAAGACAAGCGAAGAGGAAATGGGTAAGATTACAGGCGGAGCTTCATTCCCGGGGTTGTTTTAAACTATGGCACAATCAAATGCACTCCCCTTGGTTGAGCTTGCAGAGCAGTTTGCAAAGCTTCCGGGGATAGGAATGAAAACGGCGCAACGGCTCGCTTACTTTGTTATGGGAATGACAGACGAGGAAGCGAAGCAATTTGCTGACGCTATTATAAAAGCTCATTCAACAGTTCATTGCTGTGAAATTTGTCAGAATCTTACAGATAAGGACGTTTGCCCTATCTGTGATGACGTAACGAGAGATCACTCGACTATTTGCGTTGTCGAAAATCCAAAGGATATAAGTGCCTTTGAGCGCACAAAGGAATACAAGGGTGTTTACCACGTTTTACATGGACTTATTTCCCCTATTGACAACATAACGCCTGACAAGCTGAAAATCAAGGAGCTTCTTGCAAGAATTTCAAGCGGCGATGTCAAAGAGGTTATTATGGCTACTAACCCGACGGTTGAGGGAGAAGCTACTGCTATGTATGTATCAAAGCTTTTAAAGCCTCTTGGCGTTAAGGTTACAAGACTTGCTTTTGGTCTGCCGATTGGCGGTATGCTCGAATACGCTGACGAGGTAACGCTTTTCAAGGCGCTCGAAAACAGAAACGAGATTTAAATGGACGATTTATTTTTCTTGAATAAGGCTTTAAAGCTTGCAAAAAAAGCAGCGTCGCAGGGAGAGATTCCTGTTGGCGCTGTTATTGTAAACAATTCAAATGGCGAGATTCTGGGCGAGGGGTATAATATGTGTGAGCAGCTACACTCCCCTGTCAGGCACGCTGAAATGATTGCTATTGAAGCTGCCGCTGAAAGGCTTGGCAGCTGGCGGCTTGCAAACACCACTCTTTATGTAACGCTTGAGCCTTGTGCTATGTGTACAGGCGCTATTATAAACGCTCGCATTGACAGAGTTGTTTTCGGCGCATTTGACAAAAGAGCTGGCGCCTGCGGTTCAGCAATAAATTTATTCAAAGAAACAAGCACTCACACACCACAGCTTCAGGGCGGCGTATCAGAGGACGAATGCAAAGCTGTGCTTAGCGAATTTTTCAAGAGCAAAAGAGAAAAGCCCTCAAAAAAATACGAGCTTTGGGATTTATTTGACAAGGACAGGCATCCTGTTGGCACAACGCATTCAAGTGTAAATCCCCTGCCTGAAGGCTGCTATCACCTAAAGGTTCTGGTGCTTGTCAAAAACGCAAAAAATGAGCTTTTACTTGTAAAATCTACAGGCTCAAATGACATTTGGAGCGGAATTGGCGGCACGGTAGTGTCTGACGAGAACAGCCTGAACGGAGCTTGTCGAAAGCTTATGGAAAATGGCATAAGGCGCAAAAAGGAAGAGCTTAAATTTCTGAAAACTGTTCGTTCACATAATGCCTTTGTCGACTGCTACGAGCTTAAAACGGTTGTTTCGAGCGACGAAATCAAGCTTCACAAGGCTGAGTCTGAAGAATTTAAATGGGTAGAGCTTGACAAGCTTTTCGAGTTTAGTTTAAGCGATGAGCTTTCAGGAGTTGTTGAGGAGTTGGGATAACATTGACATTTTCAAGCTCTCAAATTGTGAACAAATTATAAACAATACAAAAAAGACTTGCTTTTGCGGGTGAAATCTGCTAAAATAACATAGTTGCTAGGAAATCAGAAGGAGGTGCGGCATTATGGCAAAATGCAGTATTTGTGGAAAGGGCGTTACTTTCGGAATTAAGGTTTCGCACTCTCACAGAAGAACAAACAGAACTTGGAAGCCAAATGTAAAGAGGGTTAAAGCTATCGTAAACGGCACTCCTTGTCATATTTACGCTTGCTCAAGATGCTTACGTTCAGGTAAAGTTAAAAGAGCATAATTTAAATCCAAGAGAATCAGCTCACAGTCGGTTTTTGCCGACTGTTCTTTTTTGCACAAAAATCACCGTGCGAGGTTTTTAAGCCTTGCACGGTGTTTTGTTTTTCTTATTTTTCAAGCTATGAGGAGCTATCGGTCTGAGTGGTTGTATCAGCTTCGCTTGGTGAGTCGCCCGACGAGTCGTCTGATGAGTCCTCAGAATCCTCCCCTTCAAGACTTACTCTAATCATATCGTGGAATATAATAGCGTCAGACACCGCCATTCGCTGCTCGGTATAGGTGTTGTGCTCATTTATATATTCCTCGTCGACTATCCCGTCATTGTAACGCTTCGCCATTTCAGAGCCTGAATACATATCCCTCAGAGTAAACTCTTCTTCTGACTCTTCCTCTTCGCCTCCGCTGTCATCATCGTCCTCTTCCGTTTCTTCGGGGTCAGGCGGCACGTACACAGGCAGGCCTTCTGAATAGTCAGTCTGCTGATTTATAGGAATTGTAGTCATTACATTTTCGTAATCAGTCAGGTCGAAATACTCGTCGTCAGCATAAGAGTAGTAAATTTCATCGGTGATGTAATTAGCACTCGGTAAAATCACCGTATTGTCAGACGAACCTTCGTTGAACAAATCGTGGCCGAGAGCATATTCGCTTTCGTAGCCGAACATATTTCCGAGAGTCGGCAGGCAGTCGTACATTCCACCGATTGTAGTAATTTCTTCAGGTGTATATTCAGCCTGATCCTTAGTCCAGATTATAAACGGAACCTTTCTGTTTAAGTTGTAGCAATACTCGTCAACAGGCACATATCCGTCGTCGCCCTCCTCTAAAACAGTATCGGTATAAGGGTCGTAGTTGAGATAATATTCGTACTCGGATTCTTTGATTTTAGCGTCGTGGTCGCCGTAAATAACAATAACCGTATCGTCAAGCAATCCCGCTTCGTCAAGCTCGTCAATAAGCTCGCCTATCGCTTCATCGGCATAGTGAGCGCTCTTGATGTAATCTCCGAGCTTTGTGCCCTCCAGAAACGATGCAGACTTTTCTTCATACTCGCCCGTTTCCTCGTTGTACTCTGTGTACTTGAAATCGACTTCGTAATCGCTCGCAGCGGCGGCGTCGGTAAACGGAGTGTGGTTTGAAAGCATTATCAGCGTTCCCATCCACGTATCGTTTTCCTCGTCAATTTCCTTTATCTTTTCAACCGACTGAGCGAAAAAGTCCTTGTCGTTAAGTCCCATTCCTAAAATCTGATCCTCGTCGTCGAGGTCAATATCATAGTCGGTGGTATAGTTGTAAAAATAGTCGTAACCCAGCGATTCATGAAGCTGGATTCTGTTCCAGAAGGAGCCGTTGTTAGCGTGCATACTGAAAGTATAGTATCCCTTTTCCTTTAGCAGCTTCTGAGTTGTAACATACAGCCTGTCGGTGTAGTTTACGGCTACAGTTCCGCTCGAAGCAGGCAAAAGCGAGGACGAGAATGTAAATTCGCTGTCCGAGCTTGTACCGACGCTCTCCTGAGCGTAGAAGTTACTGAAATACAGTCCTTCGCTTGCAAGCTTATTAAGATTAGGAGTACCCTCCTCGCCGTTAAAGGAAGTATCCATCAAAAACTGCTGAATGCTCTCAGCGTGAATTACAAGCATATTTTTGCCTTCAAATATACCCTCGTACTTGTTTTCTTCTTCCTCCTCTGTTTCCTCTTCCTCAGATTCATCGCTGTCGTAAAAGCTGTTAAAGGTTTCCTTACTTTCCTCAACGCCAAAAACTGTATTCAGAGAGGTTCTTATTGTAGAAATAAGGTCTGAGAAGGTATAAGTGTATTCGCCAAATTCCATTACAACGCTTACTCTGTTCCAGTTCTTGACAAGACGAGACAGATCTGTGCTTGTAAGCTTTGTACAGAAAATCAGGCAAAAGCAAAGTGAAACTATAAATGTTCTTATTGCTGTTTTATGAGCGGTCTTTTTATTGTAGTCGTTGGATAAAACCTCAGGGTGTTTTTTCCTGAGATAAACATAAAGGGCAATATACAAAACAATCGGCAGGAAGAAAACGAAGTCCTTAACCTCCATAATGTTTTGCGTTACGGCATCCATTACACCCTTTAGCTGGAGCGCAGTAGCAATTTGTGATGATGAAATAAACGACTTGAAGTTTGTATAATAAACGCTGTTTCCAAAGCTTAAAATTGAAAACGCTGTCAGCATAACGAAATAGTAAACAAATCTTCTGGAAGGTCTGATAAAATATCCTATAAGGCCAAACACCAGCATAACAGCAATATCGGCCAGAAGCGGCTTGATGTAAAAGTAGTCGTGTATTGTGACCATTCTGAGATACGTTGAGTTAAAAAGGCATAAAATAACAAAGCCTAAAAACAATATATTGTAATGGCAATAATGCGCTGTTGCGCTAAGTATTCTTTTATGAAGCGGCTTCTCGCCGACAAAAAAATCCTTTATTTTTCCCATAAATCCTCCGAATTGAATTAAAAAGTAAATTCTATTCTTTTGACAAGCGCCGATTACCAGTTCCCCCTGCTGGATTTTGAATAAACTGCTGTTTGCAATATTTACCACGTTCAAAGCGCTCGAGTTACATTATAACAAATAGCCGCCGATTAGTCAACGAATAAGGGGAAATTTTCATTAACATAACACTTTAGCCAAACATACTATCTGCTTGTTAAATCATAAAAATATGCGGCGGCGGCTCAAAATTATTGAAAAAAAGTCTTGACATCTCAGGTGATGTTTGTTA